>NZ_JBWZNF010000014.1:0-147963 GCF_056945715.1 Rhodococcus sp. MurmanLake-1
CTTGATCCGGTGGTGTTGACCGATGATCTGTCGAAGGTTCTCGACAACGCGGCGTTGGTGGACGGTTCGCTCAAGGCAACGGTCGACGGTGTCGACGCGACTGCTCCGACCCTCGAGGGCACCACGCTCTCGTGGACGGGTGCACTCGAGGCCGGTAAGTCGGTTGTTCTGACCTACCAGGTGAAGATCAACGACGGTGTTGCCGGCGGGGTTCTGATCAACAACAAGGTCACCGGTACTGCGAAGCCGCCGACCGGTCCGGAGATCACTCCTCCGCCGGTCACGACCGAACACCCGGTTGATGGCACTCCCGCAATCGAGGTACTGAAGTCCTCTGACCCGTCCACCACGAACCGTGTGGTTGGCGGCCAGGAGATCACGTACACGCTCACGTTCAAGAATGTGGGCACCGCGGATGGTGAGATCACCTTCTACGACGATCTGACCGATGTTCTCGACGATGCAGTAATGACGAAGAATCCGGCTACTACTTCCACGCTGGTTGTTTCGGGTGTCGACGACAACGTCTTCACGGTCACCGGAAAGCTGGCCAAGGGTGAGAGCGCGACGGTGACGTACACCGTCAAGGTCAATCCTGAGATCGGAACGTTGTCAGGTCCCGGATTCACTCCGGGCGTCCTGAACAACTACTTGGTGGTTGGTGGCGAGAACCCGCCGGTGGACTGTGTCCCGGGCGACGCTCTCTGCACCGAACACCCGGTGGACCCGCCGGAGACCACCACCACGGTGCCTCCGACGACCACCACGACGCCGCCGGTCACGACGGAGCCCTGTGTTCCTCCGACGACGACCACGCGGATGGTTCCGACCACAACGGTTGCGACGACGACGGCTAGCGCGACCACTGCCGGTTACGCTGATGTGACCGGTACGGAGGAATCCACCACCACGGAGGAGACCACCACAGAGGAGACCACGACAGAAGAAGTTGTCGCGGAGGAGATTGTGGATCCGTGTGGCGTGACGACAACGACGCCGCCGACGACAACGCCGCCGGTCACGACAGTTCCGCCGACCACGACGGTTCCGAACACGACGGTGCCGGTTACACCGACGATCATCATTCCCCCGATCGTCGTTGTGCCTCCGATCGTCGTACCGCCGACGGTTCCGGGTCAGCCGGTTCCGAGCACGGTTCCGGGACAGCCGAAGCCGCCGACAGCAAACCCGGGTCAGCCGGGTCAGCCGAAGCCGCCGACGTCTGCTCCTCAGGGTGGAACGATCAACTCGGGTGGTGGCGCTGGTGAGAGTGGCGTGAACACCGGGTTGCTCGCGGCAGGCGGTTTGGTTCTGCTGCTGGCGCTGGGAACGGGTGTTGTTCTCCTGACGCGTAAGCGTCGCGAGGATGGTGACAACTGATTCTCTTGAGAATCTGAGGTAAACGACGTGGGGCAGATCGCAGAGTATGCGATCTGCCCCACAGTCGTTTTCGTGTGTGTTACGAGCCGAGCCGAGATCCGTCCTTCTTCCAGGCTGCAACTACCGACGGGCGAGGCTGGGCGGAACCACCGTCGGGCCAATGGGATGCGGGGCTTTCGATGCTGGCGTCGTCGGTCTCGCCGGGGTGCTGGACGCAGACGATGACGCGCTTCTCGTCCACGATGGGGCCGCAGGTTTCGGCGCCGACGGGAACGGTGAGGAACTGCTTTGTCTCACCGCGGTTTTCGCCTTCGAGGACAACGCTGAACAGTCCGTCGTTGGACTTGAGTGCGTTGCCGTCGGTGGAGATCCACAGATTGCCGTGCGGGTCGAAGGCAAGGTTGTCCGGGCATGAGATGGGGCTGACCTTGCTCTTGTCGAACCCGCCGAAGTAAGTATCGGCTGTGGCCGGATCTCCGCAGACGAGAAGAAGATTCCAGCCGAAGGTGGTGCCGGCGTGGTCATCGGTGATTTCGAGGACCTGGCCGTTCTTGTTGTTGTTCCTAGGGTTCGCCTCGTCGGCCACGGCGCCACCGTCGACTCCGCGCTTGGTGTTGTTGGTCAGTGCGACGTAAACCTTGCCGCTCTTCGGGTTTGCCTCGAAGTCCTCGGGGCGGTCCATCTTCGTTGCCCCGACCTTGTCACCGGCCTGGCGGGTGAAGACGGCGACCTCTTCGGCGCTCATACCGTCTACCAGCGATTCGCCCTTGCCGTCTTCGCCGGTGCGCAGGATGGCTACCCACTCGCCGGTTCCGTCGAACTTGCCGTCCGACGGGAGTTTGCCGGTTCCGTCGATCTCGCCGGCGGAGTTTCCGCTGAGCTTTGCAACGTACAGTGTTCCGGCGTCGAGCAGAGTCATGTTGTGGCGCATGGCTGCCTGACTCTTGCCGTCCTGCATCTTTCGGCTCGAGACGAACTTGTACATGTAGTCGAAGCGCTCGTCGTCACCGCTGTATGCAACGACGGTGCCGTCCGACGTGATGTAAATGGTGGCGGCTTCGTGCTTGAAACGTCCGAGCGCTGTGTGCTTGATCGGAGTCGACGACGGATCCCAGGGATCGATCTCGACGACGTATCCGAATCGGTTGACCTCGTTGGGTTCTGCGACCAGATCGAACCGCTTGTCGAAGCGTTCCCACTTTCGCTCGGAAGCGGCTCCGGCCAGACCGTAGCGCTTCAGCCGGGCTGCCACCGTGGGATCGGTGACACCCTCGGCGTTCGCGAAGTACTGGTTGAAGTTCTCTTCGCCGGAAAGCACTGTGCCCCAAGGTGTGACGCCGCCAGCGCAATTGTTGAGGGTGCCGAGCACTTTGGTTCCCGTGGGATCGGCACTCGTCTTGAGGAAGTCGCTACCTGCAGCGGGGCCGGTCACGACAAACTCCGTGGTTCCGGTGATGCGGCGGTTGTTCGATCCGATCTCCGGTACCAGCTTGCCGTTGTCGGATTCGCCCTTGACCTGGACGACCGACAGTCCGTGGCTGGCCAGGCCGATCTTGAACTGCTCCTCGGTCGGGTTCTCCGCATCGTAGCCGCGGAACATCGCCGGCTCGGTGGAGTATTCGTGATTGACCACGAGGAGGTAGGTGTTGGGCTGCCCGTCGACCGGGAGCAATCCGGCGAAGTCGTTGTTGAATCCGAACTGCAGTTCCTGTGCAGCCGCAGTCTGCTTGTCGAAGTCGAATGCCGGGGCTCCGGCGAGAACGGCGTCACCCCAACGGATGACGACGGCCTGATCGTATCCGTCAGGGACGGTGACCTTGTCTTCCTTGTTGGGCGCGACGGCGTCGAAGTTCGTCCCCGCTGGTGTGGTTCCGCCGCTGCTGCCGCTCGTCGAACCGGTTCCCGGTTCGGCACTTGCGGATTCGTCCGAACATGCGACGAGGGCGCTGCCCGCTCCCACCGCGAGCACTGCCATGCCGCTGCCCCGGAGCATGCCGCGACGAGTCAGTGCCGTGCGTGCGATATCGCGGAAGTATTCGCCGCCCGAGGTGTTGGGGACCTCATGAGAGCACGCGTTTCCGCACTTGTACTGGCAGGTGATCGACGCGCGTGCAGACACGCCGTCGTGTTTGACGAACAAGGCCAAAGGCTTGATAGCCACCGTGAACTCCCGAGATTCGATGTACGGACTTCGGGAACCGTAGAAGCTCTAAGCGAGGGTAAAGGAACGTAAAAATGAACGGCAAAACAACGAGGCGACCCTTACCTGCAATTTACGACGCGTCCCCGCGGGGACGTCGCATGACATTTGTCATCGCCGATCCATGACGGTGTCACCGCAGGTGATGACGCGGTGCACTGTTTTCGTCGCGGACTTCCCGCGAGGCTTGGAGGCATGAGAGAACCACATGAGGGAAGCCTCCTGACGGACCTGATGGACATCGGACCCGCACCCACGATGGGCCGCGAACTTGTTGTGATCGTGGTGAACATCGCGATCATCGGAGGGGTATTCGCGATCATCGGCTCCAATCCGGTGTCCTGGATTCTTGTTGCCGCTCTCGCGGTCTACGCGGGCATTCGATTCACGATCGGACTGCGCAGCTGGAACCGAGAGGAGGCGCAGCGATGAAGGGCGATCCCGTGATCGACGTAGTCGGAATGTCGCGGCGCTATGGCTCCGGCAAGGAGGCGTTCGATGCTGTTCGCAATCTGGATCTGAGTGTTCAGGAAGGCGAGCTGTTCGGCCTCCTCGGAACAAACGGTGCCGGCAAGACATCCACTCTCGAAGTGATTCAGGGCCTTTCACGAGCCAGCGCCGGTACGGTGCGCGTTCTGGGAATGGATCCGGTGCGCAACCGCAAGCAGATTCGACCGTCGCTTGGCATCATGCTCCAGAAGGGTGGGCTTCCCCAAGACCTGACTGCTCGTGAGAGTTTGGCGATGTGGGCCGGAACGTGCTCGAATCCGCTTCCCGTCGACGAGGTGCTCGAGCGCGTGGACATGCGTGACCGTGGCGATACCCGCGTGAAGTTCCTCTCGGGCGGTGAAGCGCGCCGACTGGATCTGGCGTGCGCGATCATCGGCCGGCCACTCGTACTGTTCCTCGACGAACCGACTACTGGTTTGGATCCCGAAAGTCGTCGTAACACTTGGCAATTGATCGCTGACTTGAAAGCGTCGGGCGTCACCATCATGTTGACGACGCACTATCTCGACGAAGCTGAATCCTTGTGCGACCAATTGGCGATCATGCACCGTGGATCGGTCGTGCGCAGCGGAACCGTGGCGGACGTCGTCGCAGATCATCCCGCCCAGATCAAACTGCACCGCCCAGGCCTTCCGCTCCCAGCGCTGGCCGGCGCCGAGGTGCGCGTCGAAAACGATCTGGTGCTGATCACCACTCGCACCGTCCAGGAGACGCTGACGGAACTGCTGCTGTGGGCGCAGCACAATGATGTCTTGCTGACCGGCTTGGATGCCCGAGCGGCGTCCCTGGAGACAGTATTCCTCTCCATTGCAGACCAATTCGATCATCACGCAACTCTCGAAGGAGCGTCGGCATGAACCGCATCGCAACCCTGTCTCGTTCGGAGTTCACGCTCCTGGGACGAAATCGACTGTTGCTCTTCAATGCAATCGTCCTCCCGCTGATCTTTCCCGTGGGAATGCTGTACCTGTCGCGAGACGGCGGGCTGTCGGACAAGTCGGTGTCGGCAGGCCTCGAGGTATTTGCGCTGTTCCTTCTCGTCTTCGTGGTCTTCTACAACTTGCTGTCGGTGTACGCGACGCGTCGTGACGAGTTGGTTCTCAAGCGACTACGGACCGGGGAATGCAGCGACGCCGAGATCCTGGCGGGCCCGGCAGTGCCGTCGTGGGTTCTCACCGCGCTGTTGACGGTGGTCATCGGAATCGCTGTGATGGTTCTGGGCGGCAGTGCCCCGGTCAATCCGGTGCTGGTGCTGGTCGCGGTGATCGGCGGCGCCGCGCTCTTCACGGCGCTGGCGTTGATCACTTCGGCTGTCACGCGAAATGCAGAGGCGGCGCAGATCACCTGCATGCCGATTCTGATTCTGGCGACGGCAGGTATGTCTTCGATCAGGAATGTCGTGCCGGACAACATTGCTCGCATTCTCGATTTCACTCCGCTGGCCGCAGTAGTCGACCTTCTCAATCTCGGATGGCTGGGGCGGACCACTGGCGAACTGGCTGATCTGGGCGATGCGCCCGGTGCGGCGGCCGGATTTGTCGACACCTTCGGTTCGGCTGGGCAACCGCTGTTGGTCATGCTGGCGTGGATCGTCGGTTCGGTTCTGATCGCGAACGTCCACTTCCGCTGGGAACCGCGTTCGTAGAACTCTGAGAAGGTAGTGGGCATGATCGCGCAGAACTTCGGACGCTGGAATCCGAGACGGACGTGGCGAACCGCGTCGAACGTCGACAAGGTTCGCCTCTACACGCGGCAATCGTTCATCATGGTCGCAGTGGTTTTCGGTGGCTTCGGTGCGGTCACCGAGATCGTTGCGGATCGGTACCTGTCGGGTGTCTTCCTCGGGATCAGTGCCGTTGCGTGCGCCATCGCCGTGTCTCGGATGCCAGATCTGGGTGGAGTCGTGGCCAAGCCCGTCCAGATTCCTCTTGCCGTGATGACGTTGTCGGCGTTCTGCTCGGCGGGAATCGCCTTGGGAAGCAATGGCGAGAACGGTCCGTACTTCTGGCTGGCGGCAATCCTTGTCGTGCCCCTTGCCGGGTTGACGTCGTTGCGCTGGCTGATCGTGGGCTCGGTGGCCGCCGGGGTTGTACTGGGACTGCTTGCGGGTCCGGAAAGCGGCGTGTCCGTCGGAATCGTCGCCGCCTTCATGGGGCTGACCGTCTACATGTCGGTGTGGCTGCTTCGCATGGTCACCGAATTGGACGAGGCTCGCGGAGCTGCCGCTGCCCTGTCCGTCGCCGAGGAGCGATTGCGATTTTCGCGCGATCTCCATGACGTCGTCGGGCGGGCACTGTCTGCAATTGCGGTGAAAAGCGAACTAGCAGCGACACTTTCACGACGCGGCGACGATCGTGCAGCCGCGCAGATGGACGAAGTACGCGAACTTGCGCAAGATTCTCTCGACGAAGCGCGCGAGTTGGTTCGGGGATACCGGTCCATCGCCTTGGCGTCCGAGTTGGCTGGTGCGCAGTCTCTGCTCGAGGCCGCCGGAATCTCCACCGCGATACGTGGATCGGCAGATCAACTGCCGGTGGAACTGGCCGAGGCCGCCGCGTGGGTCGTCCGTGAAGGCGTGACCAACATTCTCCGGCACTCCAGTGCCGAGAATTGCAGCATCGAGGTGTCCGCGGACGGCGTCGTGATTGCCAACGACGGCGCACGGATCGCAGAGCCGAACAACGGAACCGGCCTGAACGGATTGCGCGAGCGCGTCGGCGCCGTCGGAGGAACTGTCGAAATCGTGCAGGACGAAGATCGCTTCACCCTCACCGCCCACTTTCCGTCCCGAACGAAGGAGTCTCGGTGACCGAGCCGATCAAGGTACTGCTGGCCGACGACGAGAACCTGATCCGCTCGGCTCTGGCCATGATGTTGTCGCTCGAGGACGACATCGTTGTCGTGGCAGAAGCCGAATCCGGCGAGGATGCCGTGATCGCTGCTGCAAAGCATCAACCTCACGTAGCCGTGCTCGACCTTCAGATGGCGGGTATCGACGGCATCGAGACAGCGCAGCAGATTGCGCAGACGGTCTCGGGGTGCGTCTCGATCATCGTGACGAGCCACGGGCGTCCTGGGTACCTGAAGAAGGCACTGTCAGCAGGTGTCCGCGGGTTTCTACCGAAGACGACGCCTGCGGCGACGCTCGCCGAGGTGGTCCGCAGCGTCCATGCCGGCGGGAGGTACGTCGACCCGTCGTTGGCTGCCGAGGCGATCGGCGCCGGCGACTCACCGCTTACTCCGCGCGAGGCGGACGTACTCGAATACGCGGCCGACGGGGCATCCATCGAGCAGATCGCTTCCCGGGCACATCTGTCTGCGGGTACCACCCGAAACTATTTGTCGTCAGCTGTCACCAAACTCGGTGCGGCCAATCGGCACGAAGCTGCAGTGATCGCCCGCCGGCAGGGGTGGATTTAGGGCCTCCGGCCCCCGTGCGCCTTTCTGGTTGCGGGCACTACCAAAAAGGCGCACAGGGCCGAAGGCCCTGCGATGTCGAGAATCCCCGACTTGCTTCGTCCCTGTAGTGACGTGCGACCAGAATGGGTGGCACCGACACAGAGGAGATTCACGATGGCCAAGTACTTGCTGCTCAAGCACTACCGCGGCGCTCCGGCTGCAGTCAACGACGTGCCGATGGACCAGTGGACACCGGAAGAGATCACGGCCCACGTGAAGTACATGCAGGACTTCGCGGATCGGCTCGAGAAGGCGGGCGAGTTCGTCGACGGTCAGGCTCTCGCTCCTGAGGGCACCTTTGTCCGGTACGACGGTGAGGGTCGCCCGCCGGTCACCGACGGTCCGTTCGCGGAAACCAAGGACCTCATTGCCGGCTGGATGGTGATCGACGTCGACAACTACGACCGAGCCGTCGAATTGGCCGGGGAGCTCTCGGCCGCGCCCGGCGCAGGCGGGAAGCCGATTCACGAATGGCTCGAACTGCGCCCGTTCCTGACCGAGCCGCCGACCATCACGGACTGACGACTCTCATGGACGACACGCTGCTTCGAAGTCTGACTCCGAGCGTGCTCGGCATCCTCGTTCGCCGCGGAGCAGATTTCGCGTCGGCCGAGGATGCCGTGCAGGATGCTCTGCTCGAGGCGGTCAGGACCTGGCCGGACAACCCGCCGCGGGACCCGAAGGGCTGGCTGGTCACAGTGGCCTGGCGGCGGTTCCTCGACGGGATCCGGTCGGATGCGGCTCGTCGCAAGCGGGAGTTTCTGGTTGACGAGCAGCCAGGCGAGCGGCCGGTCAGCGGGTCGGTGCCGGGCGTGGACGACACACTCCAGCTCTACTTTCTGTGCGCTCACCCGTCGTTGACGCCGTCGTCCGCCGTTGCACTTACGCTGCGCGCTGTCGGCGGGCTGACCACTCGCCAGATTGCGCAGGCTTACCTGGTGCCCGAAGCGACGATGGCTCAGCGCATCAGCCGAGCCAAGCGCACGGTCTCCGGCGTGCGGTTCGAGCAACCCGGCGATGTCGCCACCGTTCTACGTGTCCTTTATCTGGTCTTCAACGAGGGGTACTCCGGCGACGTCGACCTGGCTGCCGAGGCCATCAGGCTCACCCGGCAGCTCGCCGCTGCGATCGATCATCCCGAGGTGGCGGGGTTGCTCGCTCTGATGCTGCTTCATCACGCTCGCCGCGCCGCGCGCACTGCCGCAGACGGCAGCCTGGTTCCGCTTGCCGAGCAGGACCGCGGACGGTGGGACACCGAGACGATCGCGGAAGGGGTCGTGATCCTTCAGGGAGCCCTCGCTCGCGACCGACTGGGTGAGTTCCAAGCCCAGGCCGCGATTGCCGCACTTCATGCCGACGCTCTCACAGCAGACGAGACCGATTGGGTGCAGATCGTGGAGTGGTACGACGAACTCGCAGCCCTGACCGACAGCCCGATCGTCCGGCTCAACCGAGCGGTGGCGGTCGGCGAGGCGGACGGGCCACGCGCCGGCTTGGCAGCTCTTGCAGCGCTGGACGATTCACTTCCGCGCCATGCCGCAGTCGAGGCCTATCTCCGTGAACGCGACGGAGACCTGGAGACGGCGGCGAGGTTGTATGCCGATGCAGCGCACAAGGCATCCAACCTCGCCGAACGTGACCATCTGATGCTTCAGGCGTCGAGGATCAACGCCCGTCGATCTCTGAAGCGTCCTGGGTCAGAGAACCTGTGACAGGAACGCCTGCAGTCGATCGGTCTCGGGATCGTCGAAAAGCTGTTCCGGAGTACCGGTTTCGACAACGGCGCCGCGGTCCATGAAGAGCACCTTGTCGGAAACGGAACG
Organism: Rhodococcus sp. MurmanLake-1; assembly: GCF_056945715.1. NCBI lineage: Bacteria > Bacillati > Actinomycetota > Actinomycetes > Mycobacteriales > Nocardiaceae > Rhodococcus > Rhodococcus sp. MurmanLake-1. The sequence goes on from NZ_JBWZNF010000014.1 coordinate 9,373, forward strand.
CGCGAAGCCCATTTCGTGCGTCACGACGACCATGGTCATACCGGACTTCGCGAGATCGGCCATCAACGCCAGAACACCCTTGACCAGTTCGGGGTCGAGAGCTGACGTCGCCTCGTCGAAGAACATGACCTCGGGCTTCATCGCCAAGGCGCGGGCAATGGCGACGCGCTGCTGCTGACCACCGGAAAGGTTGCCGGGCCGCGAGTCCGCCTTCTCCTTGAGCCCCACCAGATCCAGCTGCTCGAGCGCGAGCGCCCGAGCTTGTTCCTTGGACAACCCCTTGAGCTTGTTCGGCCCGAGCGCGATGTTCTCGGCGACGGTCTTGTGTGGGAACAGGTTGAAGTGCTGGAACACCATGCCGATTCGCTGGCGAAGCTCGTCGGGGTTGTCCTTCAAGACGGACTTCCCGTCGAGCAGCACGTCACCCTGCTCAGGCTCGTGCAGACGGTTCAGCACGCGCAGGAGCGTCGACTTGCCCGAACCGGAGGGCCCGATCACGGTGACGGTGTTTCCGGCGTCGACGTGCAGGTTGACGCCGCGAAGCACCTTGTTTGTGCCGAAGGACAGATGCAGGTCCTTGCCGGTGAGCGATACGGACTTCAGTTGAGAGCTGGTGGTCATGTCCTCAGCCCCTTTCCACGACGATGGCCTGCTCGAGCGGATCCAACGTGCCTGAGGTGTCGGCGCGTCCGGTCCGGAGTCGGTTGTCGATGTAGTTGACGAGGTGCGTCAGCGGGATGGTCAGAGCAAGGTAGAACAAGCCTGCCGCAACGAGCGGGGACAGGCTGCCGGTCTGGGCGTTGAGATCACGTCCGACGGCAAAGAGTTCCCGCTGGGTGACGAGGAGACCGAGGAAGTAGATCAGCGACGAGTCCTTGATCAGCGAGATGAACTGGTTCATCAACGCCGGCAGAACGCGTCGTACACCCTGCGGGATGACGACCAGCGACATGGACTTGCGGTAGCTGAAGCCGAGGGCGCGTGAAGCCTCGAGCTGCCCGGACTCGACGCTCTGGATACCGGATCTGAAGATCTCACCGATGTACGCCGACGCGAGCAGTGACAGCGCCGCGACGCCCAGCCAGTACGGATTGCTGCCGGTGATTCCCTTGACGATCGGTCCGACGCCGAGCCCGATGATCAAGATGATGACGACGGCGGGCAGGCCACGGAAGATATCGGTGTAGACGCGGGCTGGCCAGCGCAGCCAACGGGTGCGCGAGATGCCGGCGACAGCGAGCAGCATGCCGAGGACCGTGCCGATGATGCCAGACGCGAGCGCAAGGATCAGGGTGTTGGGAAGACCGGTCTTGAGGAGATCGGGGAATGCCTTCTTGTACAGATCCCAGTCGAAGAACGTGTCCTTGAGCTGTTCGAGCGTCGACTTCGGTTGGTACGACGCGGTATCGCCACCGTCACCGTTTGCTGCGTTTTCTGCCGCAATGGCTGCGAAGTCGGGCAGTTCCGGAGTGGCCGCGGCCTTGGATCCGGGCTTCCAGCCTTCAGGGAGTTGGCGCGGTACCCAGTCGGCGTACAGCTGAGACCAGGTTCCGTCGTCGATGACTGCGTCGAGGCCGGAGTTGAGGGCGTCGATCAGCGGCTGGTTTTCCTTGTTCACCGCCCAGCCGACGAAGTTGTTGACCGAGAAGGTGTTCTGGATGATCGAGGTCGGGTCACCGGGAGCGATTGCGCCTTCGGCCTGCTGAGACGGAGCTACCCAGGCGTCGATCTGTCCGGATTTGAGGTTCGCGTACGCCGTGGCGTAGTCGGGAAACTTCACGGGATCGAGCTTGAGCGTGTTCACGACGTAGTCGTCCTGCACGGTTCCCTGTACGACTCCGATGCGCTTTGATGCGTCCAGGTCTCCGAAGCCGGTGATCGGGCTGCCGTTAGGCACGACGAGGGAGAAGTATCCGAAGTCGTAACCGTTGGTGAAGCCGACGGTGTTGCGACGGTCGTCTGTGGTGGTGATGGACGACGAGCCGACGTCGAAGCGTCGACCGGCAACCTGGGCGAGGAGCCCGGCGAACTCGGTGCCGACGAACTCGACCTTCAGGCCCAGCTTGTCCGCGACGGCCTTCAGCAGCTCGTTGTCGTATCCGGTGTACTGATTCTCGGAGTTGACGCAGATGCTCGGGGGCGCGTCACCGAGCGTGCCGACCGTGATGACCCCGGGTTTGATCAAGTTCAGCTTCGAGGTGTCGATCCGATCGACCGGGGTGACGGTGGCCGTGGTGTAGCGGTCTTCGGCGCCCGCACCCGCTGCCGCATCCAGATTGGTGGGGGCCGCGGTTGCGGCTCCCACTCCCGGAGGTGCACACAGGTCTGTGGGGGCTGCCGACGAATCCGAACCACTCGAGCACGATGACAGAGTCAGCGCCAGGAGGGCAGTGAGGAGCAGTGCCACCACCAGGCGGATCTTCGCTGCGACGGAAGAAAACATGCGAGCAGCGTAAACCTAAGGGTAGCCATTTCTCCGTGTAGAACTGTTGACAGTTTTCGGACAAGCGGCCGCTGCGCTGCGGGCATGCCTTCAAATCAGCGTGATTTTAAGTATCGCCAGGTCGGAGAATCCCGTCTCGAAGAGAACGGAGTTACCGAACGGGTGCGAGTTCGACGCCCGCCGGAGGTACCAGGCGGCGCAGTGTCCCGTCGAAGCCGGTGACGTAGAGCGCCCAGCCGTCGCCGTCCCGGCCGATACGCACTGAACTCGGCCCGGTCCACCCACCCGACAGACCCGAAGCGACGACGCAGGACTGCCCGGTCTCGGGATCTACACGATAGATCGCGCCCTCGAGGTGAGCAGCGACGTAGAGCATCCCATCCCGCGACACGGTCAGATCGTCGAGACCGGGTACCGGGCTCGGGACGGTTGCGACAACGGCCCACGCATCAGGGGTATCCACAGGGACTCGAATGATCTGACCTGTGAACAGATCATCGGTGTACACGGCTCGATGATCCGGACTGAGCGCGAGCCCCTCCGAACGTGGCACTGCGGCCCAATTGGGTACGACGGTTCGGGAGTCATGTTGATAGCGCGACACGCCCTTCGACGGGCCGCCCTCCGTTCCGACCCACGTGGTCAGCAGATCGCCGTCGGGAAGTCGGAGCAAGCCGTTGCCCGCGAAGTCGGCGGGTGCGGACAGCTGATCCGTCGTGGTGTCCAGTTGCCACAGCTTGCCGTCCTGTCTGGTGAGGAAGGACAGCCTCGAACCGTCGAGCTGCAAACCGCCAGGAGCAGCCATGCCGTCGAGGACGGTTCGTATCTGTCCTTCGGCGTCGACGTGATAGATCTTCGACTCGCCGGAGAGGTAGAACCCGCCGTTGTCATCGGTCTCGAGGTTTTCGAGCTGTTCCAACCCTTGGGCTACGGTCTCGACCTGCCAATCGCCGCACATCGGCGGTGTTGTCCAGGTGGCCTCCGCCGGCGTCGCCGCGGCAGCGGTCCCGGCTGCGATTGCCGCGGCAGCGGTCCCGGCTGCGATTGCCGCGACGATCAACAACGCCCGAGTTCGGTTGCGTGATAGCCCCATTGCGCACAACTTACGGCAAATCGGACCAATATCAAACGGTCTGGTCGGTATAGCCGACGCCCAGGGGGTCGCTCCAGGTGGTCCACACGTCTGGCCCGAGTTCGATCTCGGCTGTGGTGAGTAGACACGCGTCGAGTTCTCGGTGCAGTCGAGACGGGTCGATGGATTGGCCGATGAAGACGAGTTCTTGTCGGCAGTCACCGACAGGTTCTTCCCACTTGTCGAGGATTCCGTCGCGACGGTAGTCGTCGGCCGGCCACTCGTCACGGGGTAGAAACTTCCACCAACGGCCGACGTATCCGTGGCGAATGAGATGACCGGCCTGAGAAATACTCCCGATCTCGGTGAACCGGCCGGCATTCCAGTAGTAGCCCTTGGCCCGAAGTAACTTTCCGTTGGTCCACTCGCTGCTCAGGAAATCATGCAGGCGTTGTGGGTGGAAGGGCGCGCGCTCGCGGTACACCACCGAACCGATTCCGTACTCCTCGGTTTCGGGGGTGTGTTCACCTTGGAGTTCTTGTAGCCATCCAGGGGCCTGAGCAGCTTTCTCGAGCGAGAACAAGCCGGTATCGAGAATCGTGTCGAGTGGGATACGGCCGAGAGTCATCGGAACTATCGCAGCAGTTGCGTTCAAAGATCGTAGGACCGCGGTCAATTCGACCAGGTGCTGTTGCGAGACGAGATCGGCCTTGCTCACCAGGATGACATCGGCAAATTCGATCTGATCGACAAGCAGATCCGCGATGTCTCGTTCATCTTCCGGGGCATCGGCTTCGACGCGACCCCCAGCCGTGTAGTCGCGCAGAAAACTGTTGCCGTCGACGACTGTGACCATGGTGTCGAGTCGGGCGACGTCGGCCAGGGCATGGCCGTCGGTATCGATGAAGGTGAACGTCTCCGCGACGGGCAGCGGTTCGGAGATGCCCGAAGATTCGATGAGAAGGTAGTCGAATCGGCCATCGGCGGCCAAGGCGCTTATCTCGGAAAGAAGATCCTCTCGCAGAGTGCAGCAGATGCAGCCGTTGGTCATCTCGACCAGTTTCTCCTCGGAGCGACTGAGCGAGATCTCACGCTCGACTTCTGCACTGTCGATGTTGATTTCGCTCATGTCGTTGACGATCACCGCAACCCGGCGGCCCTCCCGATTGCGCAGGATCTCGTTGAGTAGCGTCGTCTTCCCGGCGCCCAGGAAACCTGACAGCACCGTGACCGGAAGTCGTGTGTCGACCATGATTTCCAGTGTCCTTCCGAATGAGTGAATCGTTGTGATCAGGCGGCGGTCACGCGAACCGCTGCGATCGCGTGACCGCCGCCTGGAATGCTGGAAGATCAGGCCGCAGGCTCGAGGTAACCCTCGAAGAGGTCGACAACGACGCTGCCGCCGTCGGTGTCGCTGCCGAACAATTCCTCCGCAGCGAACGTCACGTGGTAGGTGGGTTCTTCGCCGGCGTCGTTGCGGCCGTGACCGATTGCGTCGGGGAACGGCCACTTCTCGGTGGTCCGGTGAGCGATGGTCCCCACGCGTCCTCGGCAGTACGCAGGCATTCGAATATGCCCGGGAACGTATTCGTCTCGCACACGTACTCGCTGACCGACCTCGAAGGTGGTTGTGTCGATGCGAGCCGGTCGGCCTTCGGATTCGCTGGGCCGGGAGAGTGGGAACGGTCCTCCCGCAAGGCTTTCGAGCTCTTCCTGCGTCAGGATTCCCTTTTCGACCATCAGCGCCGCGACGCCGATGACGTACCGCTCGTAGTACGGGGTCATCATGTAGTGGCGGGGCTCCATCCGCTCGACGACGTATCGAACTTCGTCGACGCTGAAGGCCCCGAGTTCGGCGACACCGGCGAACATCAGGCTGTACGGCAGGTGTTCCCACTCGGCGTGGAAGGTGGGGCCGATGTCGGCGTTGACGGTATGCGGGACTTTGCCGAAGCCTTGAACTCCGGCAAGATCGTGTACTCCATCCATGGTGTGCTTCTTTCTTGTCGGGGTGGTCAGACGGTGGGGACCTGCGGGACTGCGACGCCGATCAGGCAGTCCTTGGTGACGATTTCCTGCAGTTGTTCCCGGCTCCAGCCTTCGGTTCCTGCGGGACGTTGCGGTAGGACCATGTACCGAGTTTCGGCGGTGGTGTCGTAGACGCGGATCTCGACGTCCGACGCGATCTCGGTTCCCATCTCGGAGAGAACCTTCCGTGGCTCGCGGACCACGCGTGCACGGTATTCGAAACTCTTGTACCAGGTCGGCGGCAGACCGAGGATGGGCCACGCGGTGCATGAACACAGCGAGCACACGATCACGTTCTTGAGGGTCGGGGTGTCTTCGACTGCCACGATGTATTCGCCCTGGGGGCCCAGATATCCGTACTGGGCAACCGCGGCGGTACCGTCGGTGAGAAGCAGTTGCCGGAAATCGGGGTCGGTCCAAGCCCGCGCGACCAATTCCGCTCCGCGCCTTGGACTGAAGTCCTCCTCGAAGGTCTTCTTCCATCCCTCGACGTAACCGTCGGGTACCAATCCCTTACCGTCGAGTGCGCGGAACAGGGCCCACGCGCGATCGGAGACCGGCGCCTGGGCCGGTGCGGCGTTCTCCGTTGTGTGGTCGATCGTTACTGACATCTGGTTCACCTTTTCTATGCGGGCTGATCATGTGTGAATCGGTGGAATTTTTTGTGCAAGTGCGGATACAGGACTAGGTGAGGCTGAGTTGTGGTGCAGAGTCGGAGATGTGGTCGGCAGGCGTCGGAAACGCGCCGCGAAGCTTTTCGAATGCGCGCCCGACTCGGAGGACCGTCGCATCGTCGAAGGTCTTGCCGGTGATCATCATTCCGACCGGAAGCCCGTTTACCAGGCCGGCCGGAACGGACAGGGACGGATGTCCGGTCACGTCGAATGGTGCCGTGTTGGCGATCATCCCGAGAGCCTTCGTGATGAAGGTTGCACGATCCACGTCCTTCGCCGGCAATTCGGATGCGACGTAGGGCAGTGTGGGCATCACCAGGACGTCGAATTGTCTCAAGGCAGTGTCGTAGGCGGCGCGGGCGAGCGGTACGAGGTTCCGGGCTTTGCCGTAGCTCGCGCCGCCGAGGGTGGTGATGCCGTGGTGGCCGGTCAGGGCCACTAGTTTGACGGTTTCGGACAGAGCGTCGGCGTGCTGAATGCGTCGAGAAGCAAAGTGTGCCATCAGTTCCGGATCGTACAAACCTTCGGCGTTCATGCCGTATCCGTTGCCGTCCAACATCTGGTAGGCACCACCGTCCGTGGCGATCACGTTCCAGATGTGGAAAGCATGCAGGTGCCACGGGATGTTTACTTCCTCTACCGTGCAACCGATTTCGGTCAGACTGTGTGCCGCTGCGCGGACTGCGTCGTCGACCTCGGGCTGTGAGACCGCGTGCCCGAAACCTTCTCGAACGATCCCGATTCGCAGACCATCCACATCGGAGTCGAGGGTGGACAGATAGTCACCTGCTTCGACGCAGTCGGCTTGGCGTGGGTCGTTACCGTCGCGACCGGCGATGACCGAGAGCATCAGTGCGGCATCGTGGACCGTGCGTGTGATCGGGCCGAGATGGTCGATTGTCCGCTCGATGGGAAATGCGCCGGTATACGGGACGAGCCCGAACGTCGGCTTGTGTCCGACGACGCCGCAGAATGCCGCCGGGATCCGGATCGATCCGCCTTGATCTCCGCCGATGGCAAAATCGACGTCACCGTTTGCAACGAGAGCTGCACTGCCACCGGATGATCCACCTGCTTCACGCTGTGGGTCCCATGGATTGCGGACCGGTCCGCTTGCCGGTGTGAAGCTCGAACCGGAGAAACACAGGTCCTCACACACAGCTTTGCCTGCGACGGTTGCACCGGCCGCCAGTAGTCGAGTGACCACAGTTGCGTCGCGAGACGGAGTGAATCCCTCTACCGTCCGAGATCCGTTCATCATCGGAACTCCGGCCACGGTCACGTTGTCCTTGATCGCCACGCGTCGGCCGGTCAGGACGCCGTCCGACGTCGGCGGGATGCTTGTGGTCACATACCAAGCGCTCAAGGGGTTTTCGTTCGCAGTTGGCACCACATGCTCGCGTGACGTGGTCGGCGGGGTTGCCTCGTCGGCGTACAACTGGTCGACGACGTCGTAGGAGCCCAGTGCTCCGTCGATCAGTGCCGGCCACTCGAGCCGGGCTGATTGGTCGAGAGTGATGCCGTAATGCCTTGCAGCGGTGTCTATTGCATTATCGTCAGGTCGGATTGTCGCCATGAGAAGTGTGCTCCTGATGTGATCGGCTTCACTTGTCTTTCAGACTAGGGCCGGATCAGTAATTGCGTCAATAGGTATCGACATATTGACTCGTTAAGTTCGGGTTACGCGCGCTCAGAGAGAGCGGGGGTACAGACGCCCATGGCGTGATTCAGCGATCAGGATCGGGCGATGCAGTGGAACGCCGGTGTCCGTCGAGCTTTTCGACGTTGTGACAAGCTGCCGAAGTACTGTTTCCGGATCGCCCGCCGACGTTCGTTCGACTGCGCGTGCGTAAGCGACGATCGCTTCGTACGTTGTCTCCGACAGGGAACTGAGCGGAGGCAGGAGTTCGTTCGAGCTTGCGCTGTATCGCTTTTCGAGGTCGTGCTCGCCGGCTGCGGATTGAAAGTAGCCGAATGCCGCCCAGACTCCGTCGGCATCGGAATTGCCGATGAGCTGCTGAGTGGCCTCGTCGAGGACCAGCGCGAACGTCCGCGTGGTGGCCCGCAGTCCGTGCTGGGCGCATTGCCGTTCGAAGAAGACCTCGTCATGGCCCACCAGGGTGGAAAGAATCAGTTCCGCCCCGGAGTCGACTATCGACTCGATGATCCGTGAGAAGTCGGTTGTTCCCAACGGTACGTAGACTTCGCCGGCCACCGAACCTGTGGATTCGGCGATCACACGCCGAGCCGCCCAATGTGCTCCGAACGACCACGAATACTGCTGACCGACCAGGAACCAAGTGCGAGAACCGGTATCGGACATCATTGCGGGTATGCCCGCTCGCGTCTGGTCGAGTGGCCGCTCACCCAATCGAAGGATCCCCGGACGCGATCGACCTCCTTCGTTGAGAACTGTGTGTACCAACAACACACCGGTGTTTTGCAACGCAGATGCGGCGGCGTTGAAGGTCGACGACGTCACGCACGCAAAAATGGCGCGACATCCGCTTTTCACCAATCGCAGTGCGGTCGCCGCTCCGGCCGCCGAGTCGGAAGCGTCATCGCCGATCACCAAGTCGACGAGAACGCCGCCGACACCGCCGTCTGCATTGATCTCTTCCACCGCCAGGGCAGCGAGTGTTTCTGTGGCCTGGGCGAATACAGCCGCCGAGCCGGATTTGCTGACCAGCAGTCCGATCCGATGTCGGTCGGAGCGCGGAGGTTCGGGTGGAGCGAATCCGCGCTTGTTGGCAAGCCAGGAAATGCCGTCCTGATCGAGGCTGGACTCGAGAACGAGTCGGGTGCCGGTGCCGTCGGGAAAGAACCGGATCGTCAGACGGCCGCGCCACGGTTGGTGGTGCACGATCACGACCGAGCGGCCCCGCTTCACGCCGGCGACGTACCCCAACAGAGTGATCGGCATTCCGGCTACATCTGCGCGTGCGCCGTCGCCGACGGGAAGGGAGATGGCGACGGCGGCCCCGACCGTCAGTTGCTCACATTCGAGTTCGAGCAGTTGCCCCGTTTCGAAGCGCTCGAAGGCTGACCCTGGTGGGTCCGTCGTCACGATCTGTGCCGTTACGGAGAGACCTGGCACGTTCTACTTCCTGCCTGAAATAGATGCTGGGGCTCAAACAGGGCCTCAAGCCCGGCGACGCACCGAAGCCGCGTCGGAATCCTCAGTCGCCGTGGTCGGCAACTCGGAGGCGTTCGAACCTGCTTCCAGCGCTCGCCCGAGGACGTCGCGCAGGAACTGGAGTGCATCGTTGGCGGGCCCAGACGGATCGATCGAAAACAAGCGATGACGTCCTTGACGGCGTTCGACGATAACTCCGGACAGCCGCAGCGCCTTGAGATGTGTGGATACCGTGGTGCGACCGACCGTCGAAATTTGATCGCTGATGAAGCCTGCGTTGCATTCGCCGTGGGTAGCCAGAGTGTCGAGAATCTGTCGGCGCACCTGGTCGGCCAGCACAGCAAACGCCAACTCTTCGTTTCTTTGAGTAGTCACTGTGTGCTGTCCGCGCTTCCTCGATGGCCTCTACTGAGATATGTCGACACTCGTCAACATATCTCGAGTTGCCTCCGAGGGAAAGAACGTGGCCGAAGATTTCCGGCGGCTTCGGTCAGTGCGCGGCGATGGCCACCGCGTCGCGCAGCATCCCGGTCCCGGGATGGCAGTTGATGTACTCGTACAGCTGATCGGCGGCATCGAATACCGAGACCTCATGGTAGAGACGTAATTTCGACAGGCCCTCGGCCACCCGGAAGAACGTCGTGAAGATCCGCAGATGGGTCGGGTGGGATTCCGACCACCGCTCGAGTTGGTCGAGTGAGGCCCAGTGACCGATGTTGTAGCTCAGGTCGAGGAAGTTTCCGTCGATGTCGATATTGCGTACGAAACGGTTGCTGTAGCACCCGACGGCCGGGCCGTTGTCGCGGAGGAAGTCCATGCCCGATTGAAGAGTGGGCAGGATTTCGTCGAGGTAGAGGCTGCGCTCGTCTGCTTCCGCGTCGGCCCAGTCCTGCCCGGATCTGATCAGTGCGATATTGTCGTGTCCCCGCACTACTACGCGTCCACCTGCGGCGGGGTCACCGGCGACGACCCGTAGTTCGCCCGAGGCCTGCATCCAGTCGGTCTGAGAGATCGGAAAGCGCTCGCGCATCGAACCCCAGTAGCCATGCTCGTTGATCTCGCCGCTGACACCGTCCATGACGGCTCCCACTCCGGGGAGATCGTCCTGGAACGCGTAGAGCGTCTCGAATTGTTCGGCTCTCGGTGCCACGATCTCCCGGAAGAACCCCAATCCGTCGGACAAGCGGTCCTCGGACTCCCACCAGGAGGCCACCGGAGCTGATGTGCTCCAACGATGTTGGGAAGAAACATCTTTCCAGTACCCGACCACGATCAGATTCTCGTAGCCCTGGTTGTCGACATGGTGAGTGAGATCGTGGTGTGCCGGTCCGTCCGGCAAGTCGAAGCCGGCGACGATATCCCGCATTGACTGCAGTGCTGCCGAGCGCTGATCCTCGCCGCGGAACTGCACGCCGAGATAGCCCATCACGACCTGGTGCAATGTGTCGTCCGCACGCCCGACCCACATGGGAAATGGTGGCGAATAGGTATCCGGAACGCGCCTGGTCAGCGTGCGCGGGCATTGAAGATGTTCACCGATTGCAGATTCCATGAGTGCTCCCTGTGATGTAGGTGGTCGGATCGGGTGCCTGGCACTTGGCAACGCCGTGCCGAAAATCTACGCCCGCGAGGCCGAGCAAACTTGGCCGTCAGCGCCCGATACTTGGCCTACCGCGCCGAGAATTGTGGATAGGCGTCGGCGACAGAACGTTTTGAACATCATGTTGAATGGGTAAGTGTCCGAGGATGTTACAGATCAGCGGGCAGTGCTTGTGGGGGCCACTGCTTGCGACCGGTATTGCCGCGGGCTGATCCCGAACTCCGCCTTGAATGCGCGACTGAAGGCGGCCAGGTCGGTGAATCCCCAGCGGTGAGAAATCTGGGTCAGCGACCGCTCTACGCCGTGGCGTTGCACGATCTCACGACGGCAACCGTCGAGTCGACGGCTGCGAATCGAACGCGACACCGTTGTGCCGTGTTCGGCGAAGGCTCGGTGCAACTGGCGAATGGAGACTTTGACTGATCCCGCGATGTCCACCGGTGACAGGGCCGGGTCAGCGAGGCGGGCGTCTATGGCCGACAGAGCGGATTCGTACAGGCCAGTTCGCCGGGAGACGATCGGACGCGCGGTTGCGTGAAGAACCGACTTGACCAGGCTGCCGATCTCGTTGACGACTTCCTCCTCGTCTCCGCTCGCGTCGGACGTCATGCGGACGGAGGCAAGATCGTGAAGAAAGCGACCCAGCAGGCCACTCAGGCCCGCGTGTCCGTCGAAGGCAATGGCGGTCAAGCTCGTGACCTCCGCGTCGCTGAGTGACAGGTATGACCGTGGCCAGGTGAACACCTCGAGTCCCCAGATGCCGTCGTGTGCGTGTCCCTCGATCTGCCAATCGAAGGGGCGCGTGGTGTCGTACAGGACGTAGTCGCCACGTCGCAGGACGCATTCGCGGTCGTCTTGCCGCACTACCGCGCTACCGCGGCGGATCATCCCGATTTGCAGATAGTCCGCACCGTCGCTCTTGATCAGGCTGCTGCTACGGACTATTCGTTGTTCCATCGATTGAACTGCGGACACCCGAACGTGTGCGAGTTGGGCCGAGTGCACGGCCCCGCTGAATCCATCGCCGTCTTCGATATCGGATACGTCGAGCGCGACAAAATGCTCACGCAACAAATCTGCCCAGTCGCCCGTGAGAGTCGTGCGTGTGGGCAGGGAGAAGCCGGATCGCGCGAGCATTGCAGGGCGCCTCCTCGCAGAAAAGCCGAAGTTCTCGGGTGCTCGATGTTCAGAGAGTAATCCCGCACATCGGACATGTCGATAGGAGTCGACATGTCATCACGTCGGGAGAAATTGTTTGCCATACAAACAACGCCGAGTTATTGTTTGTCATACAAACAAGTAGGAGTTCGTGATGGTCACCGAGTCAGTTCCCGCAGCGCGCGCGACGCGTGAGTCGGGCAAGCAGACGCGCATGGCACTGTTCAACGCTGCAACCGAGCTCTTCCTCGAACATGGCGACAGCGTGTCCATCGCGCATATCTGCACCGCCGCCGGCGCCCATCCCAACCAGGTGACCTACTACTACGGCTCAAAAGAGAAGCTCTTCGTCGAGGTGGCGTGTGCAGCCGTTCTGCGCGCAGGCAAGCGTGCCGAGGTCGATGCCGCCGACGCCGACACCGTGGGCGACTACACCGAGAAGCTGGTCGGATCACTCCTCGGCTCGGGCGCTCCCAGTGTCGAACTGTTCGTGGAAGCGATGATGATGACGGGTCGCCGTGGTGAACTCCGCGATCTGATCTCCGAGACGCTTCGCACTCTGCATTCCTCGGGTGAAACAGCCCTACTCCGTACCTTGATCCGCACCGGCTGGCAGCTGCGCGCGGGCATCGACGTCGAATCCAAGGCCTTCTGGTCTGCGATCTTCGGCCTCGTCATTCAGAAAACTGCCACCGGCGAGAGCTTCGGTTACTCCCTCGAGGAGGCGGTCGCCGTCATCTTCGCCACTCTCCAGATACCCGACGCCGTACTCAACAGCTCGATGGAATGAACTCTCTTCGAGCGTGATTCTCCGACAAGGACTTCGATGAACATCGTTCGCGTATTCGACAGCAACGTCACCAAGACCCCGGACAAACCCTTCCTGATATTCGACGGTCACGATCACACGTACTCCCAGGTTCAGGACGGAAGTCGACGCGCCGCAGGCTATTTGCAGTCGCTGGGCGTGCAGCCGGGCGACCGCGTCGCGCTGATGTGTTACAACACTCCGGGATTCGTGTACGCGATGCTCGGTGCCTGGCGCTTGGGCGCCGTCGTGGTCCCCATCAACCACAAGATGCAGACTCCGGAAGTTGCCTACGTGCTGGGACACGCGAAGGTGTCGGTGTGCGTCTTCGACGGTGAGTTGGCGCCGGTTGTCGGTCGACTGGAGACAACGGCCAAGCTGATCAGCACGGACTCTGTCGCAGACGGTTTCGACTTCTTCGACGACGCCATCACCCGCCAAGAGGGCGTTGACGGTATCGACATCGACGAGAACGATCCGGCTGAAATCCTCTACACCTCGGGGACTACCGGCTCGCCCAAGGGCTGCGTCCACAGCCACCGCAACGTCGTCGGTGTTGCCGTCACCGCGGCCCTCGCCGTGTCGACGACTCGGGACGAGCGCCTGCTCATGGCCGTCCCGATCTGGCACGCTTCCCCGCTCAACAACTGGTTCATGTCCACGCTCTACATGGGCGGAACCGTCGTGCTGCTGCGCGAGTACCATCCCGTCAAATTCCTGGAAACTGTTCAGGAACAACGTATTACCCTCTGCTTCGGCCCGCCGGTCATCTACACCACTGCACTCAACCTCGTGCCGAACTTTGCCGACTACAACCTCGGTAGCGTTCGTGCGTGGTTGTACGGCGGCGGACCGATCGGCGCGGATGTCGCTCGGCGACTGGTGGAGTCGTACGGCACCACCGAATTCCGGCAGGTCTACGGCATGACCGAGACCGGGCCGGTGGGCACTGTGCTGTACCCCGAGGAGCAGTTGAGCAAGGCGGGCTCGATCGGCCGCGTCGCGCTGGCCGGCGTCGACCTGCGCCTGGTTGCCGATGACGGCACCGACGCGGAGCCCGATCAGATCGGTGAGATCTGGCTGCGCGCCGACACCGTCATGCAGGGGTACCTCGACGACCCCGCTGCCACGAAGGCTGCTTTTGCCGACGGAGGTTGGTATCGCACCGGCGATCTGGCGCGCAAGGATGCGGACGGTTACCTCTTCATCGTCGACCGCGCGAAGGACATGATCATCACGGGCGGTGAGAACGTCTACTCCAAGGAGGTCGAGGACGTGATCTCCGGCCACCCGGACGTCGTCGACGTCGCCGTTGTCGGAAAACCCAACGAAGAATGGGGCGAGACCGTCGTCGCACACGTCGTCTGGCGTGAACCGGATGTCATCAGCGCCGACGACATCAAGGACTACCTCTCGGACAAGTTGGCGCGCTACAAGATTCCGCGTGAAGTGGTGTTCGCGACCATTCTTCCGCGTACACCGACCGGCAAGATCCAGAAGCACCTCATCCGCGCAGCGAGCTGAAAGGCCTGTCATGACTGATATTTCCGAGAAGACCGTCACCCACCCGGCTCCGCATCGCACCCATGCAGTGCTCAACCAGTCGGTACCGCGCACGGACGTCAACGAGTTCCAGCTCGATACGGTCCTGGTCGAAGGCGTCGCGCGCCACGACGCCGATTGGGCCACAAGCGAACTCACCGATATTGGTGAACTGGTTGGCAGTGCTGGATTCCAGCACGACGCCGAGCTGGCCAACACGGTGATCCCCGAATTGAAGACTTTCGATCGTTGGGGAAACCGCATCGACGAGGTCGAATACCATCCGTCGTATCACCGGATCATCTCTGCCGCCGTTGCGCACGGTGCTCACACCTCTGCCTGGGCTGACCCGAAGCCGGGCGCCAACGTGGCTCGGGCCGCGGCATTCATGCTCTTCTCCCAGGTCGAACCGGGCCACGCGTGCCCGATCTCCATGACGCACGCTGTGATCCCCTCGCTCGAGCTGCAACCCGACGTGGCCGCCATCTGGACCCCGCGTGCCCTTTCTCGGAGCTACACCCCCGAGTTGGATGCTCCCGGAAAGGCATCCGCGATATTCGGAATGTCGATGACGGAAAAGCAGGGCGGCTCCGACGTGCGAGCCAACACGACCATCGCCAAGCCGGCCGGACGTGGCGGCCCGGGTGCGGACTACCTGCTCACCGGACACAAGTGGTTCTGCTCCGCGCCGATGTCCGACGCCTTCCTGGTTCTCGCTCAGGCCGAAGGGGCTGCCGGCGAGGGACTTTCCTGCTTCCTTCTCCCCCGCATCCTGCCCGACGGCACACGCAACGTCTTCCGTATCCAGCGTCTGAAGAACAAGCTGGGCAACAAGTCCAACGCGTCGTCCGAGATCGAACTCGACGGCACCGTCGGCACCATGATCGGCGAACCGGGTCGTGGCGTGCGGACCATCATCGAAATGGTGTCCCAGACGCGACTCGACTGCATCCTCGGCAGCACGGCAGGTATGCGTCAGTCGGTCGCCGAAGCGGTGTGGCATGCACGGCACCGCAGCGCTTTCGGTGCCGTCCTGGCAGATCAGCCGGCGATGACGTCGGTGCTTGCCGATCTGGCTCTCGAATCCGAAGCCGCGACCATCACCGCACTGCGATTGGCTCGCGCGCAGGACGAGGACGCGGACGAGCAGGAAAAGGCGTTCCGCCGACTCGCGACGGCTGTTGCGAAGTACTGGATCTGCAAGCGCGGCCCGCACCACTCCTACGAGGCACTCGAGTGCCTGGGCGGTAACGGTTACACCGAGGACTTCCCGCTTGCCCGTCGCTACCGTGAGCAGCCCGTCATGGCCGTGTGGGAGGGGTCGGGCAACGTCATCGCACTCGATGTCCTGCGCGCGATGACCCGTGAACCCGATTCCGTTGCCGCCTTCGACCACGAGGTCAACCTCGCTCGCGGCAACAACCCGGTCCTCGATCAGCACCTCGATCGGGTACGACGCCAACTCGGTGAGCTCGCCACGATGGCACCCGCCGACGCCCAGCTCCGCGCTCGGACCGTCGTCGAGGCAATGGCGTTGGCGCTGCAGGCTTCGCTCATGGTGCGCCACTCCCCGGCCGCCTCGTCCGATGCGTTCATTGCCGCTCGCCTCGGCGCCGACCGTGGTCACGAGTACGGAACTCTGCCTGTGGGAACAGATTTCGCCGGAATTCTCGCGAGAGCCTAAGGCTGCTCCCTCAGTACCCTGGTGACGGTGTGTACTGCCGGCGTCGGATTGTTCGGTCGCCATGCCATCGCGATTTTCAGCGTGGGCGTGGCCCCGGCGATCGGCAGGTACACGACCCCGTCCATGGACAGATGCGCCGTCGACTCCACGACGACGGCGATCCCGACCCCCGCTCCGACCATGGCCAACAGGCTGTACGGATCGGGGGCTTCGTGCGCGACGGTGGGCGTGAAACCTGCTGTGGCGCAGACGGACAACGTCGCATCGCGCACCACCGAGCCGTGCTCGGCGGGATACATCACGAATCGCTCGGTTGCCAGGTCTTCCGGTGACACCGAGTCCCTGGTACTGAGGTGATGCCTGGCCGGGACCGCGACCATCAAGGTTTCCTCGCGCACAGTGTGAGTCTCGAATCCGCGCGGAATGGGCAGGCCGACTATGCCCATGTCGAGTGTTCCGCGTCGGAGAGCGTCGAGCACCTCACCCGAGTACATCTGCGGCCGTAGGTCCAGTTCGATTCCCGGATGGGAGTCGGCCACCGATCGTGTGAGGGCCGACAGCACCGTGTAGCCGCCCGTTCCGCCGAAACCCACCGTGACACGGCCTGTTTCCCCGGTCGACGCCGCTGATGCGATATCCCGTACCACGGCGATCTGCGCTTCGATGATTCGTGCGGGCGTGACCAAGGCTTCGCCGGCTGCGGTCAATTGCACTGATCTGGTGGTCCGGACAAACAGGTCGGTGCCGAGTTCGCGCTCGAGCGCCCGAATGGTCTGGCTGAGCGGCGACTGCCCGATGTGGAGTCGCTCGGCGGCCCGGCCGAAATGAAGTTCGTCGGCGACTGCGAGAAACGCGCGCAGCTGACGCAATTCCATGTCGCTCCTCCCGGGTTTCATTATGTGGTTCTCTCACATAAATGAGTCGAACTAAGTCTTGGACTCTACATGGATTTCGGACGATAGTGATTCACGCCTCACATTGCATCCCTTGGTGATGCCCGACGCGAGAATCAGGGAGAACCGTGGATCAACACCCAGGTCAAGACACCAATCCGCCTGAATACAACACCAAACAGGCGCGCAAGGCCGGAATCACGGCGTTTGTCGGAACGACTATCGAGTGGTTCGACTTCTACATCTACGGAACCGCATCCGCCTTGGTGCTCGGCCCGCTGTTCTTCCCGGATGCGTCGCCGGCGGTGGGAACACTCGCCGCCTTCGCGACTTTTGCCGTGGGATTCGTGGCTCGTCCGGTCGGCGGAGTGGTGTTCGGTCATTTCGGAGACAAGTTCGGTCGCAAGAACGCCGTGATCATCACCCTCGCGCTCATGGGGTTGGGAACTGTCGGTGTCGGCCTCCTCCCTACGTACTCCCAGATCGGGATCTGGGCACCGATACTGCTTGTGGCACTGCGTGTTCTCCAGGGCATTGCCATGGGCGGCGAATGGGGTGGCGCCGTATTGATCGCCACCGAGTTCGCTCCCCCGAAGAAAAAGGTGCTCTACGGTGCGTTTGCGCAGCAGGGTTCACCGGTCGGCAACCTGCTCGCGACGCTGGCCTTCCTCGGCCTGACGTTGATGTCGGATTCCGTGTTCGAGTCGTGGGGTTGGCGTCTGCCGTTCCTCGGATCCGCAGCTTTGGTGATCGTCGCTCTCTACATCCGACTGCACATCTCCGAGACACCCGAGATGAAGAAGGCTGTTGCGGCACAGGAACGTACACGGATGCCGCTGGTCGAAGTGTTGCGTTCGCATCCCGTCGAACTTGCTCTCGGCGTCGGCGCTGTGGTTGCCGGTGTTGCCATCACGTACGTCAAGACAACCTTTGCGCTCTCTTGGGCGACAACGGATCTCGGCTTCGAGCGCAGTGACTTCCTCCTCGTGATCACCGTGGCACTGGTAGCCCAGGCGCTCGTACAGCCTTTCGGCGCTGTGCTGGCCACGCGGATCGATCCGTCGAAAGCGGTCCGTTGGATGCTGCTTCCGGAGATCGTGCTCCTACCACTGATGTTCGTGCTGGTTCAGACGGGCTCCGTGCCCTTGGCGATTCTGGGTATGGTCCTCGCGACGGCGCCTCACGCAATGTATTACGCCGCGTTGGCCGGCATCCCGGCGCAGGTTTTCCCCACCAATGTTCGGTATACCGGCATCTCTCTGTCGTACCAATTGTCGACCGCCGTATTTGCCGGAACGGCCCCGATGGTCAGCCAGTATCTGCTGACGCGAACCAACTCGATCTGGCCGGTCGTCGCTCTTGGGCTCGTGTATGTCGTTCTCTCCCTTGTCTGTATGACGGCATTGTTGCGCAGGAGTGCGCTGCACGCGCAAGGGCTGGAGTCGACGAGCTCCTCGAACATGACCGATGTTTCCACCCTGAAAGGCGTTGACCACTGATGAACTTTGCACACACCGACCCCGCTCTGACAGCGGTAGTGGACAGATGGACCGCCGGGGCGGACCGAGAGACGTTGAACGGATTGCTCGACCGACTGGGCCGAGATGCCGCCGGCCGTTTGTCCGAGCTTGCCGACATTGCAGACAAGAACCCGCCGGTGCTGCAGCAATTCGACAAGGCCGGTGACCGCGTCGACCGGATTTCCTATCACCCGGCCTACCTGGAACTGTGCCGGGCGGCGTACAACGAGTACGGCCTGTCCGCCATGTCGCACCGAAAAGGGTTGCACGGATGGGACTCCGTGCATCCGCCACTCGCGAAGTACCTCGCGTCGTACATCTTCGTGCAGGCAGAGTTCGGGCTGGCCTGTCCGGTGTCGATGACAGATGCTGCTGCGCGGACCCTGCGTATGTTCGGTGATCCGGCCGTGTTCGCGCCCTGGATCGACGCGTTGACGTCGACGGACCCCGAGCAGGCGAAGACGGGTGCGATGTTCATGACCGAGATTCAGGCAGGAACCGACATCGCCTGCACCGAAACACGCGCCGAGCCCGACGGTGACGGATGGGTTCTGACGGGCAAGAAGTGGTTCGCCTCCAACCCGGATGCCGATGTGATCATCACCCTCGCGAGATTCCCGGGCGGACAGGATGGTTCGACGCGTGGAGT
The DNA here is from genome assembly GCF_056945715.1 of Rhodococcus sp. MurmanLake-1. NCBI lineage: Bacteria > Bacillati > Actinomycetota > Actinomycetes > Mycobacteriales > Nocardiaceae > Rhodococcus > Rhodococcus sp. MurmanLake-1. The sequence continues at coordinate 28,580 of NZ_JBWZNF010000014.1, forward strand.
TGGAATGTTCATGGTGCCCAAGACCTTGGGATCCGGCGAGCGCAACAACCTCACGATCGATCGTCTCAAGGACAAGCTGGGTACGCGTTCCATGCCGAGCGGCGAGGTGACGCTGAACCGCGCGCACGCACTCCAGGTCGGTGAACTCGATCGAGGGTTCCGCCAGATGGCGGAGATGGTCAACACGTCTCGCCTCTCCAATGCGATGCGTTCGAGCGCTCTCATGCGCCGAGCAGTCCGCGAAGCCGTAGAACATTCGAAGAGCCGAGTCGTGTTCGGTAAGAAGCTATTCGACCAGCCTCTGATGCGGGCGACGCTTCTTCCCCTTGCTCTCGATGCCGAGGCTTCGCTGGCCCTGGTCGCGTACAGCGCACAGTGTCTTCAGGCAGCAGACGGCGGCGACGAACAGGCGCACGCACTGATCAGGGTACTGACGCCGATCGCCAAACACTTTGTCTGCAAACGCGCGCGGGTGGTCACCGGCGAGGCCATGGAGGTGCGCGGAGGAAACGGCTACATCGAGGAATGGGCCAACGCGCGACTAGTGCGGGATGCCCACTTGGGCTCGATCTGGGAGGGCTCGAGCAATGTCATTGCGCTGGACGTACTTCGGTGCCTACGCAAGTTCAACTCGCACCGCACGGTCGCGGAAGCGATGACGGACATCTTGTCCACCGTCGGACCGGATTGCGAAGCCGGGGCCGGAGTTCTGTTGCGGCGCTGGGAGGAACTGGTAGAGGAAGGAGATCGTTTGATCTCCGGATCTGACGATGCCGCCCAGGCCGCCAGCGCAAAGTATGCCGACGAGCTCGCTCGTGCCGTCATGGCGACCCTGCTTTTCGATCTTGCGGATCACGGCATCCGACACGGTAATGGGTACCGGTCACTGCTGGTGGCTAATTCCTACCTGGCCGGTCTTGCCGGGAAGGTGCCGTCGGCTGCGCTCGGCAATCTCGACGTGATAACCGACGGCGGCGACGTCGAGCTGGATGATGCACGTGACGTCGTAGCCGAGTTCCTCTCTGTAGCAGGTGGTCATCGGTGAACTCTCCAACAGGCCCCACACCCCTCGCCGGTGTCCGTGTTCTGGATCTGTCGAAGATCCTTGCCGGGCCGTACGCAACCATGTCGCTTGCCGATCTCGGTGCCGACGTCACCAAGATCGAACACCCTGAAGGCGGCGACCCCACGCGTTCGTGGGGGCCTCCCTTCGTCGGGGTAGATGCCGCCTACTACCTCGCGATCAACCGCGGTAAGAAGTCGGTCACGATCGACCTCAAGTCCACCGAAGGACAGGAGATCATCCACCGCATGCTCGAAGAGACCGATGTAGTCGTGGAGAACTTCAAGCCGGGCAGCGGATTACAGAAGATCTTCGACTACCAGGCGCTGTCCGAGCGATACCCGCATCTGATCACCCTGCACATCTCTGCCTTCGGTGAAGAAGGACCGCTGCGCGACGAACCGGGGTACGACATGATCGCGCAGGCCGCGGGTGGGCTCATGTCGCTCACCGGTGAACCGGGTGGTGCTCCGATGAAATCCGGGTTTGCGTTGGGAGACTTGGGCGCAGCGCTCTTCGGACTGGTCGGTGTCCTGGCCGCATTGGTCGAGCGAGGCCGGACCGGGCGGGGACAGTACGTGACCACGTCGCTGTACGAGTGCCAACTCGCGATGCACGTGAACTGGGCGACCAGTTACTTCGCCACCGGTGAGCGCCCGACTGCGTTGGGCTCCGGTCATCCGAATCTTGCTCCGTATCAAGCATTTCCTGCCAGCGACGGGTACTTCGTCATCGCTGTCGGTAACGACGGGATGTGGGCGTCGCTGTGCGAGGCCATCGGAAGGAGTGAACTGGTCACCGATCCGCGTTTCGTCCACAACCGCGACAGGGTGGAGAACCGCGAGAGTCTGGAACGAGAACTCACCAGCGCCTTCACATCGGAAACCGTCGAACACTGGTGCGCTCTTCTCGCCGAACGCGCCGTGCCGGTGTCACCGATCCGCCATCTCGACGAGATCTACTCCGATCCCCACACCGCCGCGCTCGGAATGGTCGGAACCGTCGACCATCCGACGCTCGGACCGTTGAAGCAAGTGGCCTTTCCGGTCAACTTCTCCGGCCAGAGGCCACGTCTGACGTCGGCGCCGCCCGTTCTCGGCGCCGACAACGACGAAGTCCTTGGTACCGCTCAGGCCAGCCCGCTCAACGCAGGCGGTGTGTTGTCGTCGCGCCAACCGATGGCCTCGACAAGCGTCGTGAGGTCGTAGTCCGGTCCGCTGACGCCGACGGTGAAGAGCGAGACGCCGTCGGCGACCAGGTCAGCAGCATTCTCGAGCCCAGGCCACGGAACCGAGTGCTCTACTTCCAGCGGGTTCCGGCCTACGTCGGCGCAGTGGTCGGAGAGGATGTCTGACTTGCGCAGGTGTGTCTCACGGTCACCGAAGCTGTGCCAGACGTCGGCGTATTCGGCGACCAGGCGCAGGGTCTTCTTTTCGCCGCCACCGCCGATGAGGACCGGGATGTTGCGCGTCGGCGGCGGGTTGCCCTTCGCCAGGCGCCCCGTGATGCGGGGGAGGTATTCGCCCAGCAGTTTCAGCCGTGAACCGGGAGTGCCGAAGTCGTATCCGAACTGGTCGTAGTCCTTCTCGAACCAGCCGGCACCGATGCCGAGGATCAGGCGTCCGCCGCTGATGTGGTCGACGGTTCGCGCCATGTCGGCGAGCAGATCCGGATTGCGGTAGCCACCACCGGTGACCAGGGCGCCGATTTCGACGCGTTCGGTCTGCTCGGCCCAGGCGCCGAGCATGGTCCAGCATTCGAAGTGGGCGCCGTCGGGATCGCCGGTCAACGGGTAGAAGTGGTCCCAGTTGAAGACGATGTCCACCCCGGCGTCCTCGGACCGCAAGACGGCGTCGCGTATCAACCCGTAATCGGGTGCGTGCTGGGGTTGGAGTTGAACACCGATGCGTACCGGACGAGTCATGCCACGCTCCTGACGAGAGGAATGGTTGTCTTCTCCCATCATGGCCGGGTGTGCGCGGTACCGCTACCGCCGCCGTCGGTGACGGGTTTGCCCGCACTTGTACCCACCCCTTTTCGAGCGAACGGTACTTTCGGCGCCTTAGATCGACTGAACGTGCCGTTCGCTCAAACAGGGGGGGCGGGCAAAAACAGGGGGGGGCGGGCAGAAACAGGGGGCGGGCAAAAACAGGGGGCGGGTAAAAACAGGGGGCGGGTAAAAACAGGGGTGGTCTGCCCACAGCAGACAGGCGGGGCCGCGGCACTGCCGCGCCGGTAGGAATGGATTCATGACTACTGAAGCGCCCACCGATACCGGCTACCGTGACCTGTTGACAGACAGGCTCTTCCGACAGCGAACCATTCTGCTCACCGGCGAGGTCAACGACGCCATGGCCGAACGTGTGTGTTCGGAACTGGTGCTCCTCGCCACCACCGACCCCAAGCGCGACATAGTGCTTTACATCAATTCACCCGGCGGATCGGTGTTTGCCGGGCTGGCCATCTACGACACGATGAAGCTCATCCCCAACGACGTCGTGACGGTCGCGATGGGCTTCGCCGCCAGCATGGGCCAGGTGCTTCTCTGCTCCGGCACCCACGGCAAGCGAATCAGCCTGGCGCACAGCCGCATCATGATGCACCAACCTTCGGCAGGTATCGGTGGCACTGCGGTGGACATTGCGATCCAGGCCGAGAGCCTCGAGCTGATGAAGCGTCAATCGCAGGAAATCCTCGCCGCCGAAACGGGCCGGACCGTCGAAGAGATCGAGACCGACAGCGATCGGGATCGCTGGTTCACCGCCGAGCAGGCGCGTGAGTACGGAATCGTCGACCGCGTCGTGACGTCCTTCGCCGAGATCGCACCGCAAGCCACCTTCCCCAAGATCGGATTGTGACGTCATGTCCCAGTACACGATTCCCAGTGTCATCGAGCGAACACCAACGGGTGAGCGATCTTTCGACATCTTCAGCAGGCTGCTCAACGAACGCATCGTCTTTCTCGGCACAGAGATCGACGACGGCGTCGCCAACGTCGTGATGGCTCAGATGCTGCATCTGCAAGCCGACAACCCGGATCGCGAAATCGGTTTGTACATCAACTCTCCCGGCGGTTCCACCACGGCGATGCTCGCGATCTACGACACCATGCAGTTCTTGAAACCGACGATTTCCACGTACTGCATGGGTCAAGCGGCTTCGGCTGCTGCAGTGCTTCTCGCCGCAGGCACTCCGGGCCATCGGCATGTTCTTGCCCATTCGCGGGTGCTGCTGCACCAACCGTCGACGCAAGGTAGCGGCACCATCTCGGACCTCGCGCTTCAAGCAGCCGAGATCCTGAGAATCCGGGAGCAGACCGAGGCGATTCTGAGTAAGCACACCGGTCAGAGCGTCGAGCGGCTCCGCAAGGACACCGATCGCGACAGGATCTTCACTGCCGACGACGCTATCTCCTACGGACTGGCTGACACCCTCATCGAAGGGAACTGATCAGGCTGCCATCAGGACGGGACCGGAGATCGGTGCGGGAGAATGTCCGAAGGTGAGGGAGTTGAGCGCAACGATCCTGTTGCCCGCTCGGAACAGCAGGTGCTCGAGCGGCATCCCGAGCGCTTCGCAGATGGCGCGCAGAATTTCCGACGACGGTTCCTTCTTGCCCCGTTCGATCTCTGAGAGGTACTGCTTCGACATCCCGACCTTTGCGGCTACGTCGTCGAGAGTTCGGTCCTGATCGCGTCTGACCTCCCGCAGCACTCGTCCGTAGGCTTCACGAATCAGCGGGGGTTTGCGCACGGCGACAGCCGGATCGGGGAGTTCCGACTCACCCTTGACCAGGACCAGTCTGCGCGGCGCATCCATAGGCCGAGTATTCCAGCCGACCGGTTCGCACACCACCCGGTTCACCGAGGGCTGACATCTAGTCCGTTCGAACACCACCAGCAAGAAACATCGCTCGAAGAACGAAGGTCGCCTCGGGTCCGATGATCTCACCGACCAGGCTCGTATAGCGGTCGACGAACTCGGGCCCGTGGGAGGCCTCGTCGGAAGTGGGGTCGCCGAGGTGGTGCGCAAGTTCGTGCAAGACAACGAATTCGCGTAGCGCCCACCGGCCGTCACGGTCGTCCGGGACGGCGATGACGTCGTTCGAGTAGTGAGCGGCGGCATTGCCGGCGCGGGAGCGTACGGACACCGGAACGGTTGCGCGAGGCCAGGTCGCGAGTACCCAGTTCAGCCCGAGTAGCTGATCGCAGTACGCCTGGACCGACTCCACGGAACCGAATTTGCGCTCGACCGGCAACGTGATGGTGGAACCCATGACCTCGACGCTCCGAAGTCCGCGCTCGTCGGCGCGATCGAACATGGTGCGCACCAACGTCTCTGCCTCGTAGACGGCGCTCCGCTGCGTATCCCTCACGAGTCGAGCTGCCCGCGCACCCCGCCGATCTCCGGCAGGTTTCCCAGACGTGCGGAGCGCGCCGCCCGATCACCCGCTCGTCGAGCATGCGAGGAGTGCCCGGCACTCGCGCGACCACCGCCCCGCCACGTCCCACGTGCCTGGGAGTTGGACGAGTAGTAGTCCTTGAGCTCGATTTCCTTGTTGCGCAGCACGAGTGCGGTTTCCGAAGACGACGTGGCAGATTCTGCGATCGCCGCCTTCTCCGTCTCCTGCTTCGTCTCGGCCAACCGAGCGCCGATGCGGGACGCGTACGCCATCTGGAAGTTCAGGCGCGCCGTCACTCCGGCCACCGGCTTGCGGACCTGCGTGTTGACGCGTCGTCGTCCACGAGTTTCGACGACGGTCCGCACGGATGTTTCGCCGCGGTACGCCCCGGAGCGCACGTACGCGTCGGAGTCACGGACCATCTGGAAGAGCAGGCTCGAGTACAGCGCTTCGCACACGTCGATGTCACCGGCGAAGCCGTAGGCGTAGATGACGGCCGACGTCTGCGCGATGTCGCACTGTACGTCGTTGGCAGCGGCGATCGCGATGAACAACTGGGCGTACGTTCGCAGCCCACGCTTGCCCGGTTCGCCGATGGTGATGAGCCGCTGAGTGGGTGTCGCACGTTTTTCCGAGGACGCGGTGTGCGCCCGCGCGACCGCCAGGTCGATCGCGGAACCGGTGGCCAACCGCTGCGCGGCGGCCATGAAGGCTTCACCTTCGTGTGGATTGTCGGTGGACTCCGCTTGGCGAAGCAGCGCACCGATGCGGGTCAGCATCTTCTCCGAACTCACCGTGAAAGACTACGCTCGCGCGCCGACACGGACGTTTATGCTGCTAGCGCACACGCTCACCCTCAACTTGGATCGTCCGGCACGTTCCTGCCGGTAGAAGGGATCAACCCCGTCATGGCTTCAGTGACTTTCGAGAGCACCACCTGCCTGTTCCCCGGATCGAACACCCCGGCAGTGGACAAGCTCGACCTCGAGATCGAGGACGGCGAGTTCCTCGTCCTCGTCGGACCATCCGGCTGCGGAAAGTCGACCACCCTGCGCATGCTCGCCGGGCTCGAAGACGTCCACAGCGGGCGCATCCTCATCGGCGACCGCGACGTCACCGGTCAGGAACCGAAAGAGCGCGACATCGCGATGGTCTTCCAGAACTACGCGCTGTACCCGCACATGTCGGTGGCCGAGAACATGGGTTTTGCGCTCAAGCTCTCCGGAACCAACAAGACGGAGATCCGCGCCCGCGTCGAAGAGGTCGCGAAGATGCTCGATCTCGAGCCGTACCTCGACCGCAAGCCCAAGGCGCTGTCCGGTGGTCAGCGTCAGCGAGTTGCGATGGGCCGCGCCATCGTCCGCCAGCCGCAGGTCTTCCTCATGGACGAGCCCCTCTCGAACCTCGACGCGAAACTCCGTGTGCAGACGCGTACGCAGATCGCTCAGCTGCAACGACGCCTCGCGACGACGATGGTCTACGTGACCCACGACCAGGTCGAGGCCATGACGATGGGTGACCGCGTCGCCGTCCTCGAAAAGGGAATCCTGCAGCAGTGCGCCTCGCCGCGCGAGCTCTACAACAAGCCGAAGAACGTCTTCGTCGCCGGCTTCATGGGTTCACCCGCGATGAACCTGTTCACCCTCCCCGTCGTCGACGGCGGCGTCGCATTCGGTGACGGGATCGTTCCGGTTCCGCGCGAGACGATGAACGGTGTCGTCGAAACCGAGGTTGTTCTGGGTATTCGCCCCGAGCACCTCGAGATCGCCGCCGAAGGCCTGCCGATGGAGGTCGACGTCGTCGAGGAACTCGGTTCCGACGCCTACGTCTACGGACGCACCACGATCGGCGGGCGGTTGCAGCAGATCGTTTCGCGTGGTGACTGGCGCAACCCGCCGCAGAAGGGCGAGCGAGTCAACCTGCGCGTCGACCCTGAGAAGGTGCACATTTTTGCCACCACCGACGGGCGTCGCCTGGGTTAGGCGGACCTGTCAAACGACACATGACCGATTCAGGTTCGGCGTAATACCCACAAGTAGGGGTGTCTCGTGCCACAGTAGGGGCCGATGCCGGGAGCCGGCACCCATGGCGCATGCCGTGAGCCGGCTCTCGGTGACCGTCTATTTGTCATACACATACGGGGAGCGAATCCATGGTTCTGAACTCGAAGGCGATGCGCCGCGCTGCAATTGCAGCCACGGCAGCGTCCATGCTGGTACTGGCAGGCTGCTCGTCCGATTCGGACAAGGACAGCGGAACCAGCACCACGGCCGCATCCGGGGGATCGTCCTCGAGCGAAGGCCGCGGACCCATCACGATCGTCGAGGGGCAGGATGCCCTGAACGAGGCGCTCGAAAACATCATCACCGACTGGAATGCGGAGCATCCGGACGAGAAGGTCACGCTCAAGCCGCTGGCCAAGGAAGCCAACGCGCAGGTCGACGACATCACCCAGCGCATGCAGGCCAAGAGCGACGAGTACGACCTCATCGGCGTCGACGTCGTCAACACCGCTCAGTTCGCCGCAAACGGCTGGCTGCTGCCGCTCGAGGGTGACCTCGCGATCGACGAGTCCGGCCTCCTGCCGTCGACCGTCGCTTCGGGCACCTACAACGGCAAGCTCTACGCAGCGCCGAAGAACACCAACGCCGCGTTCCTGTACTACCGCAAGGACCTCGTCGAGAAGGCTCCCACCACGTGGGCCGAGCTCAAGGAAAACTGCCCGAAGGCTGTCGAAGCCGGCATCTCCTGCTACATCGGTCAGTTCAAGAACTACGAGGGCCTGACGGTCAACACCACCGAGATCACCAACGCTTTCGACGGCCCGTGGGTCGGCCCGGACGGACTCACCCCGGCCATCGACGACAAGACGAAGGCAGGCGTTCAGTCGATCGTCGACAACTTCGCCGACAACACCATCCCGCAGGAAGCACTGACCTACTCCGAGGGCGAGTCGCAGACCGCGTTCGGTGACGGCAAGGCACTCTTCATGCGCACGTGGTCCGGCTTCTCGGTCGACGGTGAGAAGACCTCGGTTGCCGGCAAGTACGGCTACACCGTTCTTCCGGGTGTCGACGGACCGGGCGCTTCGACCGTCGGCGGCTACAACGTCGGCATCAGCGCGTACTCCGACGCGCCGGCAACGGCTCGTGACTTCCTCGAGTTCATGCAGACCAAGAAGTCGCAGACGTACTTCACCGAGGTCGGCGGCGCACCCGTCCTCTCGGCTGTCTACGACGACCCGGCAGTGCTCGCCCAGTTCCCGTACTTCGCGACCCTGAAGGAAGCACTCGCTACCGCTCAGCCGCGCCCCGTCACGCCGTACTACACGCAGGTGTCGAAGTCGATCTCCGACAACACCTACGCTGCTATTCGCGGCGAGAAGACCGTCGAGCAGGCTTTGGCGGACACCAAGGCCGGCATCGAAACCGCCGGTAACTGATCTACCAGGAGCAATAAGCAATGGCAGAACCGCAGGATCCTTCCGCGGCTGTGCCTACCAACCCCACGGTCGGGGCCGGTTCAACCGGTCCCGACCGTTCGGGCGTTGGTGGGAGACACCGTGCACCGGAACCGCTAGAAGAGCCGTCGGCATCCGAGGCAGCAGGGACATCCCTGACCAAGGTTCTGCCTGACCTTGCAGCTACTCCACCCCCACCGACCTCGCCCCCGCCTGCGTCGGCCGACAAGCCGAAGAAGCGTCGACGAGTTCCGGTGTGGGCGTTCGTCGCACCGTCGCTGATCGTTCTCGCCGTCATCATTCTGTATCCGCTCGGACGAGCGATCTGGATGTCGATGCACAGCGACGGCAAGAAGCTCGACCCCGAGACCGGCATGTTCGTCACCGGTCAGTTCACGTGGTTCGAGAACTACAAAAACTGGATCACCGAGTCCTGCAACACCGCCAACGGCTCGATTCCATGCCCGCCCGGCACGCTCGGATCGCAGTTCTGGCAGTCGATCGGAAATACGTTCGGCTTCACCGTCGTCACCGTTCTGCTCGAGACGGTGATCGGTCTGTCGATGGCGCTGATCATGGCCAAGACGTTCCGCGGCCGCGGTTTGCTCCGCGCTTCCGTGCTGATTCCCTGGGCCATCCCCACCGCCGTCACCGCGAAGCTCTGGTTCTTCATCTTCGCCAACGACGGCATTGCCAACAAGATCCTCGGCACCAACATCCTGTGGACGGCGGATCCCTGGCCGGCACGATTCGCGATCGTCGTCGCCGACGTCTGGAAGACCGCGCCGTTCATGGCGTTGCTGATTCTCGCGGGTCTGCAGATGATTCCCGCCGACGTCTACGAGGCCGCCAAGGTCGACGGTGCGACGGCGTGGCAGCGGTTCCGCATGATCACGCTTCCGCTGGTCAAGCCCGCACTCATGGTGGCGGTGCTCTTCCGCACGATGGACGCGCTGCGCATGTACGACCTGCCCGCGATCATGATGGGATCCAATCCCGCCACCTCCACCATCTCGGTTCTGGTGGTCGATCAGATGCGCGTCGGCGCCAATTCGGCGTCGGCCCTGTCCACCATCACGTTCCTCATCATCTTCGCTGTGGCCTTCATCCTGGTCCGATTCCTCGGAGCCAATGCGGTCAGCACGCAGGAAAAGCAGCGGAAGGGGGAGCCGGTATGAACAAGGCACTACGCGGCAAGATCGGCACCTACATCGGCGTCGTACTGATCATCGTGTGGGGACTCGCTCCCTGCTACTGGATGATCGTGACGGCGTTGCGCGACCCGGCTGACACGTTCTCGACGTCGCTGTGGCCCACCAATCTCACGCTGTCGAACTTCACCGCGGCGCTCGATCCCGACGCGAAGGTGAACTTCACCCGGGCACTGATGAACAGCCTCATCATCGCGGGTGCGACCACGCTGATCGCCTTGGTCATCGGCGTGTTCACGGCGTACGCGCTCTCGCGATTCGATTTTCGTGGCAAATACTTCGTCACCGGAATCATCCTCGGCGCGTCCATGTTTCCGGTCGTCGCCCTCGTGACCCCGCTGTTCCAGTTGTTCACCGACATCGGCTGGATCGGCAGCTACAAAGCGCTGATCATCCCGAACATCTCGTTCGTGCTGCCGCTGACGGTCTACACGCTGACGTCGTTCTTCTCCGAACTTCCGTGGGAGCTCGAAGAAGCGGCGCGTATCGACGGCGCCACCCGTGGCCAGGCCTTCCGTCTGATCATGCTGCCGCTCGCCGCGCCGGCCCTGTTCACCACCGCGATTTTGGCTTTCATCGCAACGGTCAACGAGTACCTGCTCTCGCTGCAACTCTCTAGTGACAAAACCGCGCCCGTCACGGTGGCGATGGCCAAATTCTCCGGAACCGACCCATTCGTCACGCCGTACACCTCGATCATGGCCGGCGGAACCCTTGTGATGATCCCGCTGGTCATCATGGTTCTCATCTTCCAGCGACGCATCATCGCCGGTCTGACCGCAGGCGGCGTCAAGTCGTGATGCGGGCTTCGGGCGCGCGGTATCGATGAGGCGGGCTTCGCGCGCCCAGCGCATGGAGCTGATCGCCGGCTTCATCTCGGTCTTCGCCCTCATGGCGTTGATCGGCGCTGTGGTCGCGATCGTCAAGGGCGACCCCGGCGTGATGCCGTCTTTGGTGCTGCTCGGTTGCGTCGTCGCTCTCGGGCTGGCGTTCCGCGGATATCGGAACGCGGTCCGAGCAGAACGTCGCGAGTAGCCAGCCCGGTAGGGTGACATTTCGGTATCGCAGTTGCCGGGAGTTATCTGATCGAGATATCACCCTGGTGGAATGGTGCCGGTAAGTCCGGATCCACGACCGGGAGTGTTGAGTGAGTCCATCGAACAGATCGAGTGCGACGGGTGGCGATCAGTCGTCGGCTCGATCGGGCAAGTCGGCTAATTCCCCACGGTCGAGCAAGTCGGCCAAGCCGGAGAAGAAGCAGCGCTCCAAGTGGCGGTACGTCCGGCGGACCATCTACGTTCTCGTGCTCCTGATGATCATCGTGCCTGCGTCGGTTTTTGCTGTCGCGTACAGCCGGACCGATGTCCCGCGCCCCTCGGACATGCAGACCAATCAGGTGTCCACCATCTACATGGCCGACGGCACGACCGTGCTCGGCAAGGTGGTGCCGGCGGAGGGAAACCGCACCGAGGTCGCGTTGTCGGCCATCCCGATTCACGTCCGCGATTCGGTGCTCTCGGCGGAGGATCGCAACTTCTACACCAACCCCGGCTTCTCGATCTCCGGATTTGCTCGCGCTGCCCGAGACAACGTGATGGGCAAGGAAAGCGCCGGCGGTGGCTCGACGATCACTCAGCAATACGTGAAGAACGTCTTGGTCGGTGACAAGCGCAGTATCGACAGGAAGCTGCGTGAGCTTGTCATCTCCGCCAAGATGGCGCGCGAATGGTCCAAGGACGACATTCTTGCCGCGTATCTCAACACCATCTACTTCGGTCGCGGTGCCTACGGCATCGCCGCCGCGTCGAACGCGTACTTCGACAAGCCGGTCAGTGAGCTGAGCGTCGAGGAAGGCGCAGTTCTCGCTTCCGTCATCCAGAGCCCGTCGTTCCTGGACCCCGAGACCAATCTGTCCGCGCTGCAAGCGCGCTGGGACTACGTTCTCAACGGCATGGTGGAACTGGGCAGCCTGACCAAGACGGATCGCGACGCGATGCAGTTCCCGGCTGTCGCCCCCGCCAATCGGCCGACCGATCTGAACCAGGCGCCCGGACCCGAAGGCCACATCAAGACTCAGGTACTCAAGGAACTGGCCGAGGCCGGTATCAGCGACCAGACGCTGAACACCGCTGGTCTGCAAATCACGACAACCATCGACCCGGTTGCGCAGGAAGCTGCGCTGGGCGCCGTCAAGCGGAATCTCGACGGTGAACCGGAAGACCTGCGGACCGCAGTAGTGTCCATCGACCCCAAGACCGGTGGCGTCGACGCCTATTACGGCGGTGACGACGGAGCGGGATTCGACTACGCCCAGGCGCCGCTGCAGACCGGTTCAGCGTTCAAGGTCTTCGGCCTGGTCGCAGCATTGATGGAAGACATTCCGCTGTCCGCACGGTTCGACAGTTCACCGCTCACGATCAACGGTGTGACCATCGGAAACGTCGGCGGCGAATCCTGTGGTCGATGCACCATCGCCGAGGCACTCAAGCGTTCGCTGAACACCAGCTTCTACCGGTTGATGCTCTCGATGGAGAACGGTGCCCAGAAGATCGCCGACGCCGCCCATCTGGCCGGCATCCCCGAACAGATTCCCGGACTCGACTACCCGACGCTCACACAGGAGGGTGGCCCGCCGGAGAACGGAATCGTGCTCGGCCAGTATCAGTCTCGTGTTATCGACATGGCATCCGCGTACGCGACGCTCGCCAACTCCGGTGTGTACCAGCAGCCGCACTTCATCCAGAAGGTCGTGACGGCCGAAGGTGAAGTCCTGCTCGATCGCCCGGTCTCTCCCGGTGAGCGTCGTCTCGATGCTGCCGTTGCCGACAACATCACGCAGGCAATGCTGCCGATCGCGTCGTACTCGAACGGTCACGCGCTCGCCGGTGGACGCCCGTCTGCTGCCAAGACCGGCACCGCGCAGTTGGGTGACACGGGGCAGAACAAGGATGCGTGGATGGTCGGTTACACGCCGTCGCTGTCCACCGCGGTGTGGATCGGAACTTCCGACGCTCAGGCCATCACCAACTCCTACGGCGGCTTGATCTACGGCTCCGGAGTGCCTGCGGACATTTGGAAGAGCACGATGGACGGCGCCCTGAAGGGATCCGACTGGGAGAGCTTCCCGTGGCCCGACCCCATCGGCGGGCAGGCCGGCGTTCCCGCCAACTCCGGTGTGACCTCGGGTGACGGGACGGGCACGCCCACGACGGGCGCGGCCGCTCCCCCAGCACCCATCGAGGTGCCCGGCCTGCCGCCGATCGAAGTGCCGCAGCTTCCCCAGTTGCCGCGTCAGATCGAGATCTTGCCTGGCATCGTCATCCCGCTACCGGGCTGAGCCGTAGCGCTCGATTTCCGGCTCTCAGGCCTGATCGTCGAAGAGGCCGAGCTGGGTCGGCGCTGCATCCTTGGCGGGAAGCACGACGACGCGCAGTCCGCGCCTGAGGTTGCGGATCGCGTGCGTCCACGCGCGCTTCTCGCCCGCACACAGGTCGGTGTCGTCGTCCTTGCGCCGGATGGACTCGGTCAACGCCTCGTGCCAGGCCGTCTCCTGCTCCTGGCTGATCCTCAGGTAGTCGAGAATGGTGTCGCGGTCGTGCTCACAGATCACGGCAACCTCTTCGGCGCTGAGCTCGCCCGTTCCGTCCGCGTCGAGTTCGAGGAGCGCCATGAGCGCCGGAGGAAATTCGTGGCACTCGTGTGATTCGTATTCGGCACCGGGATCTTCGTGCTCGGAGGCCATCCCGTCGTTGAAGGCGGTGTCTCCGGTAGCGCGAATGGGTTGCCCGCCCAGTTCTTCGGCGAGTTCGTCCGATGCTTCGGCCAATTCGGCGAACGAGCGCAGAGCCCGCAGGAGGTGCTCGGCGACGAAGGGTGCGCCGTCTACGCGGACCACGCCCAGCACACTCTGCTCGACGAGAATGAGTTTGATGGTCGGCCACTGCCGATTGAGCTGGGCGAGAACAACAGCAGCGTTATCGACGTTCTCCACCGAATGCACGACCCGCGAGAACACCTCCACGTACTCGTCGTCCTCGAGGACACGAACATAGGTGACCTGCTCACCGCGGACCAGCGGGATGTCGCCGTCGTCGTCACGTTTGGGCGGATGACCGAGAAGGCGTTCGACGGCTCCGTCGACCAGGATCCGCAGCATGTCACCCGAACCCGAGGGAGCGTGCGACGGCGTCGTGGCGAACGCCGGCGTCGACTCGCGTCCACTGGTGCTGGCACGCAGGAACGACGGGTGCGCAATGCTCCACATCTCGCGGAAGACGCGGAGCACCTTTGTCACCAGTTCCTCGGGACGAGCGCGGTCGACGTCGATGTAGAAGGACATGGACCCGTTGCCCTCGGGCTCGTGCTCGCACAGATCGGGAGCGCTGAACCCCATGTCGAGCAGCGCTGAATGGTCTTCCGGTTCGAGCATCCGCAGTGGATGCAGAAACCTGTTGGAAGGGACTTCACAGCGCACGGAGGTCTGGTTCCACGCGAAGAACTGGATGCACGCGGGTGCGTCTGCCAGTTCGTCCATGCTGTCGTAATGCGACTCCACCACGAGAGTGTCGTCGTCCTCCATCACGGAGATGTAGCGAGCGAGATGAGTCTCGAAAGTAGTCCAGGCACTCAGGATTTCCAGATCGAAAGTATTGTCCGACATCGTCGCTCCTCTGGTCCGGGGGGCGCATGGGGCCCTACCGACGACTCGCCGAAACCCCTGCTTTTCAAACCCCGCCTACGACGGTAGTCCCGGGGTCCGACAGTGACAGCGTTCGTAGGATCCGAAGTGACGATGTTCGTAGTCAGGGGATTATCTTCCGAGCCTGCAGATTGGCGAAGATGTCGAGGAACATCGCTTCGGTGTCGACGTGGCGGTGAAATCCGAACCGCCGAGCTTTCGATCCGTCAGCGAAAAAGTCGTAGTCCCATCCGAATACGAAGTCACCGAACCCCCAGGACGAGACATCGGAATACGGGGTCCGAGCAAGTTGGTGTTCCTCGACGAGTTCATCCCACACCGACTCCTTGTCCGCCATTGCGACATCGAGGGACATCGGGAGCGGAGGTGCGACGTCCATGTCGAAGAAGGCTGCGATCTTCGGCCACATTTCCTGCCAGCGAAACAGGTCGCCGTTGTTGATGTTGAACGCCTGATTTGCGCACTCGGGATTGGTCGCGGCCCAGACCGTTGCTTCGGCCAGGAGTCCGGCGTCGGTCATCTCGATCAAGCTGGTGTACGCGCCGGGCTTGCCGGGGAATCGGAGTGGGACACCCAGTTTCTTCGAGATGGTCGCGTAGACGGCGATGACCATCGCGAGGTTCATCGGGTTGCCCAACGCGAATCCGGAGACGACCGAGGGTCTGATCGCCGACCACGTCCACGACTTGCCGAGCTGCCTGCGTTCGAGGAACTGCTGTTGGTCGACGTTGAACTCGGGTGGCATGTGCGGTGGATCGCTCTCGCGGGCCGGAGTTTTGAACGGTCCGAGATGTGCCCCGTAAACCTTGTAGCCCTGCATCAGGCTGACGTGCTCGAGTCCGCCGGCAACGGGTTCGATGGCGTCGAGAGTGTTGACCAGCATCGCCAAGTTGGGCGGAACCAGCTCGGCCCATGTCGGGCGGTCTTGATAGGCGGCGTAGAAGACGTGGGTGACGTCGTCCAGTCCGCTCAGTGCCGCTGCAGTCCGGGAAGGATCGAGCAGGTCGACTGCGATGTGTTCGACCCGGTCGGTGTTCGTGCCGCCTCGGCGCGAGAGTCCGATGATCTTCCATTCGCCGGTTGATTCGAGGTGATCGATCAAGTTCCCACCGATCACACCTCGGGCTCCGACCACGAGTGCGACTTTATTGTGATGCACCATTTCAGCCTCCCATTGGAATATCGCGATGTTGCGATATAGGGAGTGAACCATATATATCGGCATTTCGCGATCTAGCGGTATGATCTCGAGCATGGAAGACGCAACAACCGAGTGGGAAACGGCGTTCAAGGCGCTGGCCAACCCGATGCGTGTACAAATCCTGCAGTGGTTGAAAGACCCCGGGAGCTTTCCCCCTCAGCTCGAGCCTGCCGAGGAGGTCGGAGTGTGCCTCAAGCACATACAAGCGAGGGCGAAGGTGTCGCAATCGACTGCGTCTCAGTACATGGCCGCACTCCAGGCTGCGGATCTGGTCACCACCACACGAATCGGCCAGTGGAGGCATTACAAACGAAACGAGCAACAGATCGAGAAGCTTGCTGCATTCATCAGGCAGGGCTTGTAGGTACCAGCACCTGACCGATCCCTCCGGAACCGCGGACGTTGTGGCAAAACCTCACATCGCCGGAGCCGTCGGTATGTGCATTGTGGTCGTTTCTCGGGTTGCTCGCTGTCCTTACGCTCGGCAGAGGAGTCCGGCGAGGAGAGGCGTGCGATGAGTCGTGAGAGCTGGGTGGGCCGTGATGCCCGATCCATCGCCGAAGCCGTGCGGTCGGGTCAGGCGTCGGCGCGGACCGTCGTCGAAGAACATCTCGCACGGATCGACGAACGCAACGGCGAACTCAACGCACTGGTCACCGTGTGCGCCGAGGACGCGCGTGCGGCCGCAGACAACCTGGATGAACGTCGCCTTCTCGGCGAGACACTCGGTCCCCTTGCCGGGGTTCCGTTCACGGTCAAGGACTTGATCGCTACTGCCGGCGTGCGTACCACCGCCGGTTCTCGCACTCTGGCGGACAACATACCGGCCGTCGACGCCCCGGCCGTTGCAGCGTTCAAGGCTGCCGACGCAATCCTGATCGGCAAGACCAACACGCCGGAATTCGGCGCGTGCGGCCTGACGCGCAACGAATTGTTCGGAACCACGGCCAGCCCGGTGCGACCGGACGGCGTCGTCCGGTCCCCCGGCGGATCGAGTGGCGGCGAGTCCGCGTCGGTCGCTGCCGGAATGAGCGTGCTCGGACTCGGTACGGATTTTGGTGGCTCGGTGCGTTGGCCCGCCCACTGCACCGGCCTCATTTCGGTTCGCCCGACGCTCGGCCGTATCGACCCGGAAGGGCAATACCCCGGCGTGCTTTCGGATGGACGGGTACTCGCCAATCCTGCGACGATGCACGGCACGATCCAGACCATCGGCCCACTGGCCCGCAACCTCGGTGATGCGACGCTTGCGCTGCGCGTCCTGTCGAAGCCGCATTTCTCGTGGACCGAGCCGGAGTCGGTCGACGTCGAACACCTCGACATCCGCTGGGCACCCGGCGAAGGGACCATGCCTGTCGACGAAGAAATCCTGGCGGCGGTTCGCTCGGCGGCGAACAGTCTGGATGCGAGCGAGTACGACGGTCTGGCTCTGCCGCGGGCTAACGTACTGTTCGGCGCGTTGCGATCGGTCGAGACTCACGCGGACATCCACTCTCTCGCAGCAGGTTCAGTGCACTCTTTCGACGCGGACATCGCCGCCATGCTTGCGGCAGGCCATGATCGGAGTTCCGCCGAGGTGGAAGCGCTGTGGGCGGATCGCGCGGTGTTGATCACCGACTTCCTCGGCGAGGTGGGCGACGTCCTGATTCTGCCGGTTGCGTCGGTGCTCGCTCCGCCGCTCGGTGTGGAGAGCTTCGAGGTGGGCGGTCGCAAACTCACGTGGATGGACGCGCTCGCGAGTTGCCGGGCGATCAGTGTGCTCGGCCTTCCGTCGGTCGTGGTTCCGGTAGGACTCTCCCGCGACGGTTTACCGATCGGAGTGCAGGTGGTGGCGCGACCGTTCCACGAGCATGTTGCGCTGTCCGTGGCGGCGCGAATCACGTCGAATGCGCAAGCTCTAGTCTGACTTCCATCTTTCGGTTTCGGCTGCGAAACGTGTTGCGTACGAGTCGGCCAGGTCGTGAAGCGTGGTGACGCAGTCGCCGTAGTACGTCGGTGCATGCATGGTAGCCAGAATCCGCGGCTCGAGGTCGGCCAGGGCGCGGATCGTGGGTTCGAGATCCGGGGTGAGGCAGGTGGCGTGGCCCAAGTCCTCGGCTTCCAAAGCGGGACCGACGATTTCGTGCTCGGTAGTCGCGGGGTGGTGCCCGAACGCAGTGAAGAGATCTCCGCAGAACAGCGTGGACGTCGTCTCCTCGAACATCAGGCCCGCGTCCCAACCGTGCGGGACGTGCGGGGTGTCGATGTGCCGAACGCGGCGCCTGCCGGTTTCGAGTACGTCGCCGTCCTGCAAGGGAAGTGGCGCCCGATCGGCCAGATCGTTGACCTGAACGAAGCACCCCATCGCGCCGTGCGCCACTTGTGCTTCGGGGGCCGCCGCAAGCCAGGAGTTCATGGACCCGCACTCGTCGGCCTCGACGTGACCGAACGTGATCCATTTCAGACGGTCGATGTCGATCAGCGTGGAGAGTGCGTCGGAAGCTGAGGTGAACAACGCTCGCTGCCCGGTGTGGAAGAGCAAAGGTTCCTCGCCGTCGACGAGAAACTGGTTCATCGTGAGGTTCGCTTCGTCCACGAAGGTCGACAGTCGGTAGATGTCCGGCGCGATTTCGGTGATCGTGGTGGTCATCGCTGTGCTCCGATCAGGGCTGTTGTGCACGTCAATCTGTCTTCTCCAGCCTTCTCGCCGCCCCGCGCCTGCACAAGGCTCTGGAATAGTGGAGGACGTGTTCGTACTACTGCTGACAGGCCCGCCGGGCGCGGGGAAGAGTTCCGTGCTGACCGCGCTTCACGATCGACTCGGCGAGGCCGGGGTGAGCAACGCGATGATCGAGGTGGACGAACTCGAGCGGTGCTACCCGCCGCTGGGAACCGAGCGGGCAATCGCACACGTCGGGATGTTGTGCGCGTCGTACCGGGAAGCGGGGTACGAACTCCTGTTCCTCACGGCGACCGTCGAAGACGACGACTACGGGCATGCCTTGCTGGCCGCGACCGGCGCCGAGGGGTACCTGCTGGCGCGCCTCGAGGCCGATCCGGATACGTTGCTCGCCAGAATCGTCGAACGTGAACCGGCCGGCTGGGCCGGGCTGGACGATCTGGTGGAAGCGTCACAACTGCTGGCCGGTTCGATGCCGACGCTCAGTGGGGTCGACGTGGTTCTGAGCACAGAAGGCCGCGATCCCGAAAGTGTTGCCGATGATCTGGAAGCGGCTCTGCGAGAACGCAGTCCAGCGCTCTTAGCCGTCGGTGTTCAGAGCGGTGACCACTGAAGCGAACATCGTCGATTTGATTGCCCCAAGTGTGCCCGCATTCTTCGGGCCGATCGGCGCAACCATTTCGATGGCCTTCGCGGTCAAAGCATCGACGGAAGCTGTGAAGTCCACCAAACCGGCTGCAAATGCGTCACTTCCGCCGTATCGCCGCCCCGTGGTCATGGCGACGATTGCCGACGCCGGGCTGAGCTTGGCCTGGATGAGAGCTGCCATTCCTTCGGTGAAGGGGATGTTGATGTCCACCTCCGGGAAGCAGTAGTAGCCGCGATCATCGCGCATGACGCGGTAATCGTGCGCGATGCCGAGCATGGCGCCGGCTCCGAAGGCGTGGCCGTTGATCGCCGCGACGGTGGGCATGGGGAACGTCAGCATCCGGGCGAACAGCGACTGGACTTGCTGCACATACCACTTCGCCTTGTCGCCGTTCGCGCCCAGCCAGTCGAGGTCGAGTCCGTTGGAGTAGAACTTGCCCGTCGCCGTGGTGACCAGGGCATGTGCGCCTTCGCTTAAAGCCTGGTCGAGTAGCTTGTCGACGGAATCGAGCCAATCCGGCGAGAATCGATTCTCGTCCTCGCCGAGATCGAGAACGGCGATCTTGTCTTCGAAGCGCAGAGTTGCGGTCATGATTGGCCTTTCCTGTTGCGGGGCTTGGGCAGTGGTGGGTCGAGATGCAGAACCGCTCGAACGGCGGCATCCAACCGCGCGCGTGCTGCGGCGTCGGGGACTCGCCAACCGTCGGCGCGTTTGGCGGGATGAATGAGCAGCCCGGTAGGCAGGCCGACAACACAGGCTTCGATTGCTTCGACGGCTCGGCCGTCCTTGCGGCCCCAGAGCGCGGTCGACAACCGGATGAACAAGTCGACCAGAGACCGGTCGAGTTGTGTGAGTTTCTCGGCGATGTCGGCAGCGACGTCGGTGCCGAGCAGTTCGTCGCGCTGAATCGTCAGCAGCAGCAACGCGGATTGTGGGTAGTCGAGCGCGAAGACGGCCGGAACTTCGGCGGCTGCGACGACGGCGGAAACCGCGGAGGTCGGCGCGGGGTCCGCGAGAGCGTCGTCCACTCTCGATTGCTGAAGCGCGAGAAATCGTTGCGCGGCACGCAGCCACGCGCTACCGACCAGTCCACTGCGAGAGCCGAATGCGTGATAGATCGCCCCGTTGGATACACCGGTGGCGTCGGAGACCGCCCTGACCGTGACAGCGCTCGGCCCGGCAGTGGCGGCAAGTTTTTCGGCAGCGTCGAGCAGCGTGTCGAGATCGTGGACGCGTGGCCGAGGCATGAACGCACAGTAACAGAGCGTCTGCTCTGTTACTAGTGTGCGGTCAGATCACCGAATTTGCGCGAAGATCCTCGATCTCCTCCGGGCGCAGGCCGAAGTCGGTGAGTACGCCGTCGACGTCACCGCCGAGAGTCATGGGTGGCGCATTCCTGACGGGAAGGGTCTTGCCGTCCACCCAGAACGGTCCGCGGACAACGGGAATCGATGTTCCGTCGGCGCTCTGGGTCTGCTCGACCATCTGCAATGCCTCGACCTGCGGGTCGGAGAACACCTGATCGATCGAATGAATCGGGCCGCAGGGGATTCCGGCACCGCGGATCTCGGCGATCCACTGTGCCGCGCCCTTCGTGGTCAGTAGGTCCTCGAGTTCTTTGGTCAGTTGGTCTCGGTGCGCCAAACGTTCTTTACCCGTGGCATATTCGGCACGGAAGGCGAGATCGGGGTCGCCGATAACCGAGCACAGCGCGATCCAGTGCTTGTCCGAGCCGGTGGCAATGTTGATCGGGAAGTCGGCAGTGTCGAAAGCGCCGTACGGCGTGATCGTCGGGTGCGTATTGCCGTTCGGCGTCGACACCCGCCCGGTGCTCAGGTAGTCCTGCGCCTGGAAGGTCATGATCGAGATCGCGGATTCCAGCAACGAGGTCTGCACGCGGTGCCCACGACCGTCGCGTCCGCGCGAAGCCAACGCCGCCGTGATACCCAGCGCCGCGTAGATGCCCGAGACCGTGTCGATGATGGGGATACCGACCCGCATCGGGGTCTGTTCCCCGGCGCCGGTGACCGACATCAACCCGGACATGCCCTGGGCCACCTGATCGAGTCCGGGCGCGAACTGGTCCGGGCCCACCGGGCCGAAACCACTGATGCTCATCACGACGAGACCCGGATTCTCCTGCTCGAGCGAATCGGGATCGAGCCCCATGTCGGCCAGCACTCCCGGACGGAAGTTCTCGACCAGCACATCCGCGTCGAGGGCCAGGCTGCGAAGCAGTTTCCGCCCGCGGTCACTGCGCATGTCGATGGCGATCGACCTCTTGCCGCGGTTCACGGAAGCGAAGTAGAGGCTTCGATCGCCGTCGAACGGCGGCCACTGACGCGAACTGTCGCCGGAGCCACGGGTTTCGACCTTGACCACGTCGGCGCCGAAGTCCGAGAGCAGCGACGTGCACAGAGGGCCCGCGAGAGCGCGGGTGAGGTCGAGAACTTTGATACCGCTGAGCAATTGGTCCATGGGAGAAACCTCGGTTCTGTGGTGTGCAACGTCGCCCACTCGATCCGTCGCACCATCTGCGTGAATTACCGCTGCAGTGATCGTCGGAGAGGGGAAGAATGAAGGTCAGGCCTGCTTTCGGCTGGGCTCGGTGACAACACTGGTCGAGAGCGCACGGTGATGCGACGGCGACATTGCACAACTGCAGGGCCCGGATTTAGGCGCATTGTGTGACAGGCAGGATTGCGGTGGGCCGATACCGTGAACTCTCTACGGACGGCGATGCAAGCGGGAGGCGAGGCGATGCGCGACATTTCCACTCAGCTGGCGCAGTGGCACGCCCGCGGCGAGGATTTTGCACTGGCGACGGTTGTCCGTACCTGGCGATCCTCACCGCGCATGCCCGGTGCTTCGATGGCCGTCTCACGCTCCGGCGAGGTGGTCGGCAGCGTCTCGGGCGGGTGTATCGAGAGTGCACTGTACGAGATCGCCCAGGAGGTTCTCGCCGACGGCACCAGCCGCGTCGAGGTCTTCAGCGTCTCCGACGACGACGCCATCGGAGTAGGGCTGACCTGCGGCGGAACCATCGAAGTGTTTGTCCAGGCCGTCGGAGCCGATTTCGCCGAGTTCGGTCAGGTCTGTGAACGAATCGAGGCCGATACGCCCGTCGTCGTGGTCACCGAAGTGCGTCCGGGAGCGCCGGCGCGGCACCTCGTCGTCGAGCACGGCCGACGCAGCGGGGATCTGGATGCCACGGAGGACGAGGTCTCCATCCTGTTGCGCACGATGGACACCGGTGAGTCCGTAGCGTTTGTCGCGCCGGCGGGAACCCTCATCGATTCGCAGCACGACTTGCTGGTCGAGATCTTCGCGCCACTACCGAGGATGTACGTGTTCGGGGCCATCGACTTCGCCGCCTCGATGTGTACGTTGGGCGCCTTTGCGGGCTACCGAGTGACCGTCGTGGACGCACGGCCGGTCTTCGCGACACGGGCGCGCTTCCCCGACGCCCACGATCTGGTCGTGATGTGGCCACACAAGTTCCTCGAAACCGCACCGATCGACAACAAAACCGTCCTGGCCGTGCTCACCCACGACGAGAAGTTCGACATCCCCTTGCTCGAGATCGCGCTGCGTTCGCCGGCTGCGTACGTCGGCGCGATGGGAAGTCGTGCGACGCATGAGCGTCGGGTGGCGCTGTTGAAGGAGCGAGGCGTTACCGACGCCGAGTTGGGGCGTCTGCACTCACCGATCGGGTTGGATCTCGGCGCCAGGACGCCGGAGGAGACTGCATTGTCGATCCTCGCCGAGATGACCAAGACCCTGCGCAATGCCTCCGGTTTGGAACTGCGGGATCTGCAGGGGCCGATCCACCCGCCACCTCAGGAGAATCCGACCGCCCTGCATCGAACGGCCTGAGTCGACTGCGCTGAATTCGGACATCTTGTGTTCGGTGGGGATAGGATCGTTTCTTTCGTGAACCATCTTCCGTGATCCGAATGAAATCGAGGTGCCTGCCAAGTGGCAAACCCGGCCGTACCGGCATCCGAGGTGAATGCTGTTCTCTCCGAACTTCTTCGAACCCCGCTCCTTCCTGGTGTTCGAAAGGTCGCCGGCGGCTGCGAAGACCCGACGGTAGCCCGGGTGGGATTCATGGCGGTTCCGGACATCGGACCGTGGCTGCGACACGGACAGTTGCTGATCACCACGCCGGAAACCCTCGCCCGGGTCACCGAAACCTTCAAAGCATTTGTCGGACGGTTGTCGACGCGCGGAGTTGCAGCCCTCGCCGTCCAATTCGGCGCAGACGGGGACACTCTCGCGCCGGAACTGGTCGACGCGGCCGAAAGCGCCGGCTTCCCGCTCCTGGTTTTTCACGGTGCGTGCGATCACCCTGCGGCGAGAGACCGTGAGCAGACGGAGTCGGCCCAGATCGACGCCATGTTCGGGGCCGAGCGCCTGCGACGGCTGCTGGTCGACGTCGTGATGGGCGGCGGCGGCCTCCCACAATTGACCGAGGTCATCGCACGGGAGATGAAGGGCGCCGCCCTGATCACCACCTCGGACGGACGCGAGATCTGCCGCGCCGGGGATGCCGCGGAGCGCAAGCATCTGTCTGCCTGTCCCGCCGTCGATTCCACCGGTCGTCTGCGGACCGATACCGTCGAGGGCGGGTTGGGTCTGCACGAGTTCGACGGTCAATTCATCGCAGTGTCCGCGATTTCCGCCAATCACATCGACCACGGGCGTCTCGCGTTGTTCACCGGTGAGCGCGTGATGACGAGTTACGACCAGTACCTGGTCGAGCGAGCGGCGTCGGTGTGCGCGTTGGTCATCACCCGTGAGCAGGCCGTGGCGTCGGTGGAAGAACGCCATCGCGCCAACTTCGTTCACGACCTGCTCCTCGGCCGGGCCGGGGACCACGATCACGTTGTCTCCCACGCCAAGACGTTCGGTTGGGACTTCGATCGCCCGCTGGTGATCGTCTCGATCGAGCCGGACCCGATCGACGAACCGGCCTCTGCGGCGCCCGCTCGGCTGCCCGTCGTCGATCGCCAGGCGATGGCGTTCTCCGGGGCGATCGCCCACCGCGATCCCGGTGCGGCGGTGACCGCGCTGACGGGCGAGACGGTGATCGTCATGGGCGTCGGCACCGACACGATGGCATTGGTGCGGGACCTCGTCACGGTCGTTCGCGGTGAAGGTGGCGGCGGGAGAAGGCCGTTCAGTGTCGGGGTGTCCCGGCCGACAGCGGCGATCGACGCCGTCCCCGCGCTCTACAGTCAGGCGCGCACCGCACTGACCGTCGGACGCCGGATCTCCGGTCCGTGGACGGTGACTCAGTTCGACGATCTCGGTGTGTACAGACTGCTCAGTCTGGTCGAGGACGAAAACGAGCTGGAGACGTTCGCGCGGGAGACATTGCGGGAACTGACGGAGGAAACTGCCGAAGCGCAGGACATGCGCAAGACATTGGAAGTCTTGCTCGCGACCAACATCAACATCGCCGAGACAGCGCGCAAGCTCCACTTCCATTACAACACACTGCGTTACAGGGTCGTTAAGCTGGAGAAAATGCTTGGACCCTTCACGGCGCGACCCGAGCTACGGCTGGATCTGTCTCTAGCACTGAAGATAACCGCGATGCGCGGCATCAATCACTAATATTGCCAATCCGAGTCCGTGGGTTCTGGCAGATTGTCATCACGTCGATACCCCTGCGCTGTAATAGCGTTTCACTCCAGTCACGGTGTTTTGTGAGCTGGAGCACACTCAGCGTTCGGACGCCTTCCTCTGCACGAAAGGTCCCATCATGCCGATTTGGACGTTGCACGGAGATGGAAAGAACATCAGACCGGGTGAAGTGGTCGCTCCCGGCGAGCGGCTCAGCTGGGGAAGAACCATCGGGCTGGGCAGCCAGCACGTGGTGTCGATGTTCGGCGCGACGTTCGTCTTCCCGATCATCATGGGGCTCAATCCTCAACTTGCCGTGATGATGTCGGGCTTTTGTACGCTCTTCTTCCTGCTGGTGGTCAAGGGACGCATTCCCAGCTACCTCGGTACGTCGGCGGCCTTTGTCGGCGGTATCGCCGCCATTCGTGCCCAAGGCGGAACGTCCGCAGAGGTGACCGGCGCGATCCTGGTGTCCGGACTGGTCCTGGCAGCCATCGGTATCGCGATCCACTTCCTCGGTGGCCGGGTCGTATTCAAGGTTCTTCCCCCGGTGGTGACCGGCGCAGTGGTGATGCTGATCGGATTCAACCTGGCACCCGTCGTCGCAGGGCTGTACTGGCCGCAGGACCAGTGGGTGGCTCTGATCGTCATGGTGGCCCTGATCGTCATGAGTATCGCGCTACGTGGCTTCATGGCGCGCATCGCCATCTTCCTGGCGCTGATCTTCGGCTACGTCCTCTCCTGGCTCCTCGACCGGGTCTCGGGCACGATCACCTCCTACGACGCAGGCACCGGTCAGATCACCGAGCACTTCCGCGTCAACTGGGATTCGGTGCAGTCGGCGTCGTGGTTCGGCCTGCCCCCGTTCTCGGACGAGGCCAACGGAATCGTCGGCATCCATGCCCCGTCGTTCAGCCTGACATTCATCATCCTGGTTCTTCCCGGTGTCATCGCGTTGATCGCGGAGAATGCCGGCCACGTCAAGGCAGTCGCAGAGATGACCGGCGACGATCTCGACCCGTACATGGGACGCGCGCTCGCCGGTGACGGTTTCGCCACCGCTATCGCCAGCAGCGTCGGCGGTTCGCCCACCACGACGTACGCCGAGAACATCGGTGTCATGGCAGCGACCCGTGTGTACTCCACCGCCGCTTACGCAGTTGCCGGCATCGTCGCGATGATGCTCGGCTTCTCCCCCAAGTTCGGTGCCGTCATCTCGGCGACGCCCGGCGGTGTTCTCGGCGGAATCACCGTGGTGCTCTACGGCATGATCGGTCTGCTCGGCGCCAAGATCTGGAAGGAGAACGGCGTCGACTTCGGCAATCCGCTCAACCTCATGCCGATCGCGGCCGGCCTCATCATCGGTATCGGCGACACGGCTCTGAAGTTCAGTGACACGTTCTCGCTCAGCGGCATCGCGCTCGGCACCATCGTCGTGATCGGGATGTACCACCTGTGCCAGTTCATCGGTTCGAAGAACCCG
Source organism: Rhodococcus sp. MurmanLake-1 (assembly GCF_056945715.1). Lineage (NCBI taxonomy): Bacteria > Bacillati > Actinomycetota > Actinomycetes > Mycobacteriales > Nocardiaceae > Rhodococcus > Rhodococcus sp. MurmanLake-1. The sequence goes on from NZ_JBWZNF010000014.1 coordinate 55,038, forward strand.
GAGCTGAATACGAAGAATCCGGAACCGAACAAGCCGGATTCGAAGGCTCCCGGCGGCGAACGGGAAGAACCCGCCCCGCAGCTCACGTGACACTTGGCTGAGTGTGCTCGATTGTCGAAGGCCGGACATCCTCCTTGGAGGATGTCCGGCCTTTCGCGGTGTGTGCGTGTTCTGTGTACTGATCGATCAGACGGCAGTGCTGGCTTCGACCAGGCCGATACGGTCGATGCGTTCGGTGCGGGTGACGAGCCGTTCGGTCGGATCGGTAGCACTGAGCACGCTCAGCTCGTAGTGCAATACCGCTCCGACGCGAGTGCAGAAGGCGGCGGATTCGTCCGCGGCATCGGGAAATTCGGGGATGACCCGATCGACGATGCCGCCCGTGAGCAGATCGAAGGACCGTATCCCTTGACCGGCCGCCATCTCCGGAGCGTGCGTGATGTCGTGGAACATGATCGCGCTCGCCCCCTCGGGAGGTAAGGGCGAGAGCCAACCGTGGCGGGCCGCCAGCACTCGATCGGCCGGAATCAGTGCCAGGGCGCCGCCGCCGGTGCCCTGCCCGAGCAGGAGGGAAATGGTGGGGACCTCGAGTGAAATCATGTCGGCTATGCACCGAGCGATCTCGCCGGCCAGTCCACCTTCTTCGGCTTCCTTCGACAGTGCCGCGCCTGCCGTGTCGATGATCGTCACCAACGGCAGGTCGAGCTCTGCGGCAAGCCGCATCCCTCGCCGAGCTTCCCGCAGAGCGCCGGGGCCGAGTGGGGAGTGAGCAGTCTGCCCGCGTCGGTCCTGTCCGAGAAGGACGCAGGGCATGTCGCCGAAGCGAACGAGCGCGAGCATGATGCCGGGATCGTTCTCTCCTTGGCCGGTTCCGTTGAGCGGGAGCATGTCCGAGGCAGAATTGAGCAGCACTTCCCGGATCCCCGGTCGATCTTCGCGTCGGGATGCGACGACGGATTCCCAGGCTGACGTATCGGGCGGGCAGTCGTACGAGCACGGGTCACTCGGCAACGAGTACCCACGACGTCTCGAGGTGATGATGCGCAATGCGCGGTCGACGATTTCGGCGAGCTGGTCTGGCGGCCTCACCGCATCGATGAGTCCGTGCTCGTGAAGGTTCTCCGCTGTCTGGACACCGACGGGGAAAGGTGAGTTGTACAAAGCCTCGAACACCCGGGGGCCGAGGAATCCCACGAGGGCTCCTGGCTCCGCGATCGTCACGTGACCGAGTGACCCCCAGGACGCGAATACGCCTCCGGTGGTGGGGTTTCGGAGGTAGACGATGTAGGGCAGGTGCGCTTCTTTGTGCTTGATGAGCGCCGCGGTGATCTTGACCATCTGCAGAAATGCCGTTGTCCCCTCCTGCATACGCGTTCCTCCGGAGGTGGGAAGCGCAAGAAGGGGCAGCTGCTCTTGCGACGCTCGACGGATGGCGACGACGAGGCGTTCGCCCGCCGCCACGCCGATCGATCCGCCGAGAAAACCGAACTCGCAGATGATGATTGCCACACGGCGGCCTCGGACGGAGGCGCTTCCGGTCAGGACGGACTCGTCGAGTCCGGTCTTCTCCTGGGCCCGCAGAAGTGCTTCGGCGTAATCGGAGTCGGTCGCGACGGGGATCGGAGGGGTATCCCACGACTCCCAGGTGCCGGCATCGATCACCAGGTCGAGCAAGTCGCGAGCCGTCAGGCGGTTCATCGGGTGAATCCTTGTAGCCACGACATGACTTCGTCAGTGTCTTCACCGAGTACCGGCGGTGCGGTGTGCCGGGTCTCCGTCACTTCTGTTCCGTCCGGATCGAAGAATCGCAACGGCGGCCCGGGCAGAGTGATGTTGCCGAGCGTGCTGTGGTCGACGTCGACGAGCAATCCCTGTGATCGGGTCTGCTCCCATTCGTACACTTCGGAGATCGTCCGAACCCGTCCTGCCGGTATTCCGATGCGGTCGAGTTCGGTCAGAAGCTCGTCACGCGAATACGGTTTGAAGGTACGTTCGATCAATTCGACGACCTGGAAATGATTTTCGACGCGTTCGGCGTTTGTTGCCATACCGGGGGCATCGGGATCGAGTTCGAACCCTTCGCAGAATCTTCTCCACAGGCTTTCGCTGCCGACCGAGATCTGCACTGCGCCATCGCCGGTACGAAAGAGCCCGTACGGTGCGATCGAGGGATGGTGGTTGCCTTGCGCTGTGCCTACCTCGCCGGCGACGGTCCACTTCGTTCCTTGAAACGCGTGAACGCCGACCACGCTGGCCAAGAGAGACGTTCGAACGACACGGCCTCTGCCCGTCTGTTCGCGTTCCTTCAAAGCCGCGACGACACCGAACGCCCCGTACATCCCGGCGAGAAGATCGGCGATCGGAACTCCGACTCGTTGAACGTCGTCCGGGCTCGAGCCGGTCAGCGACATGAGTCCGGCTTCCCCCTGGGCGATCTGGTCGTAACCGGCGCGGCCACCTTCCGGGCCGTCGTGGCCGAAACCGCTGATGGACAGGACGATCAGTCGAGGATTGAGTTCGGCCAGCCGCTCGGTGGAGAATCCGAGTCGATCGAGAACTCCGGTGCGGAAGTTCTCCATGAGAACGTCGGCGCGGCAGACAAGATCTTCGAGGGTTGCGCGCCCGCTGTCGGATTTGAGGTCGAGCGTGATCGACTTCTTGTTCCGGTTCGTGGAGAGGAAGTACGTCGATTCCCGTTGCGTGTTCGGTGGTTCCAGCGGTGGCTCCACAAAAGGCGGCCCCCACCCACGGGTGTCGTCGCCACCGTGAGGTGATTCGACCTTGATCACGTCGGCACCCAGATCGCCGAGCATCATTGCCGCGTGAGGACCCGCGAGTGCGCGCGTGAGGTCGACGACAATCACGTCGTGTAACGGACCACTACGAGCACTTGTGTTGTGAGGCTTCGAAGTCGAGTTCATGTCGCACCGCCGTGTTCTGGTGTAATTGGCTGAGCCAGTTGGTGGTTGAGGCCTCCGTAGTTCGGTCGACTCCGGTCCGCTGGACCGAGAAATCGGCCAGGGCCACTGAAGGAGGTATGTGCGGCCCGTCTTTCGAACCGTAAGCGCGCACCGGTCAACGGCACATGGGTAACCTTGCCGATGACGGGTATCAGTGGTGGGTAAGAAGTGACGAACGCTCAACGCATGGCGCGATTGCGGTTGTATCGAACCGTAATCGGGGCGCTCTGTCAGCCTATTTGGTGCATCTTCATGACATTTCGTGCATCTTCATGACCTGCAGGGCGAGTGAGACGTTCAATCGAAGGACGGGGTCGTCGGTGAACGATCCGACGACGCTCTCCAGCTTTCCGATTCTGTATCGCAAAGTGTTGTAGTGCATATGCAGTGCCCGGGACGCCTCGGCGACATTGCAATTGCAGTCGAGCAACGTCTGGAGAGTCAGACGCAAATCTGCGGCTTCGGCGTTGTCCGCCGACAGTGACTTCAGAACGTCATCGGTGAACGAACGCAGTTCGCTCTTGTCCGTCTGGAGCGAGAGGAGTCGGTGTACGCCGAGTTCGTCGAAGTGCGCGATCTGGCCCGGCCCGTTGATACGTCGGCCGACGACCACGGCCGTACAGGCTTGGTCGTAGGCAGCAGGTAGATCGGCCAGGGAGTAGATCACCCGGCTCACTCCCGTGCTGAAGGAGCGGCGGCCGCTGGTGCGATCTCCGGCAACCTTGCGCACCAACCCTTCGATGTCCCGAACTGCACGGTCGGTGCTGGTCGGGAAAAGCGTGACCACCTCGTGTCGAAACCCGACGGAGGGTGCCGTCCGCTCGTGGGTGCGTACCACTTGTTGCCAGCCGTCGCTGAGTCGATCTTGGTCCGTGCGCGTGGAATTCGCGTGCTGGGATTCCGGGTGATCGACGTCGAGTTCTGCAACCACTACGGCAAGTGGACGAGTGACATCCCACCCCAACTGGGTGAAGTGCGCGCTCACTTCCGCCGGCGAGCCGGCTTCACCTATCAGTGCGTCGCGGAGGAAGTCGCCGCGGAATTTGGATTCTACTGCCGCAACTGCCAGCTGCTTGGTGACGGCCAGCGCAGCAACGGTGGCCGCTCGCTCCAGCGCTTGGACGACAACTGCGCCGAGTTCGTGGGTGCCGGCGTACGCGACCATTCGGCCGTGGTCGGTGCCGCCGGCCACCACCCGGGTGAGCGCCAACTGACCAGGAAATCCTTTGGGCGCGTTCTGTAAACCGACAGCGACCCGTTCGGTCAGGAACCGACCGGTGCTTTCGAACAACGGAAGCGCGTTCAGCGCGGCTGAATCTCCGGCCTCCGTCAACACTCTTCCGTCCGGCGAGCAGATGAGAACGCTGACGTCGAAAAGCGCGGCGAATTCCGCGGCAATCTGGGGTAGATCGCCACCTTCCAAGACGATCGACGTCAACGAGCGGTGAAGACGATCGGCAATGTCGAGTGCCGCAGACTGCTTCGCCACCAACTTGGTGAAGACCTCCGAGATCACCTCGTCGAATCCCGCGGTGACGGGAAGAACCAACAACGGCAGCCCTCGCTGCTCTGCCATGTGCAGCATGGCTTCCGGCAGTTCGTCGAGATAGCGGCCCGTTTTAACGGCAAGTGCCGCGACTCCTCGGCGTGCGAGACCGTCGACGAGGTCGCTGAGATCTGTATCGTCGAGAAGCTCTCCGGTTCGCCCGTAACGCAGCGGGAACCCGGTTGTCACCAACAGTTCGTTCGGCTTCACCCAAGCGAGGATGTCCGGTACTTCCATCACGTTCACCGATTGAACGAGGTGGCGCAAGCCCCCGTGCCCGGCAAGGACTTCGGCTCCACGCAGACTGGGTAGCTCGAGGACATCCCGAACCGTCAGTCTGTAGTCGCCACCTTCTGGCAAATGTTGAAGCTCTTCGCTCGAATATTTGGCAGATCTATCCATGTCGCGAGACTACGCTCGATCACGCGACGAACATTGTCAACAGTTGACGAAAATAGCCTCTCGAAATGAGTGGTTCTCCGTATGTCTGCCAACTACCGTGGTCCGAATTGGCGATCGCCCGCGTCTCCGAGTCCAGGTATCAGGAAAGCATTTTCGTTCAGGCCGTCGTCGATGCTCGCAGTGAGGAGCCTGACTGGATGTCCGGAGTTCCTCAGTGCTTCGATCCCCTCCGGAGCCACGACGACACATATTGCAGTCACATCGGTGGCTCCGCGTGCAATGAGCAGATCGATTGTGCGGATGATGGATCCACCGGTCGCCAACATCGGATCGAGGACGTAGACGGGGGTGCCCGACAGATCAGCGGGCAGGGACTCCAGATAGGGAACCGGTTGGTGTGTCTTCTCGTCTCGTGCCATTCCCACGAAACCGACACCTGCCTGCGGAATGAGGGCGCTCGCCTGTTCGACCATGCCGAGGCCCGCTCGCAAGACCGGTACCAGGAGCGGCGGATTTGCCAGTCGCACTCCCAGCGTCGGAGCAACTGGCGTCTCGATGTCGAACTGTTCAACTTCTGCGCCGCGCATGGCCTCGTAGACCAACATATGGGTCAGTCTGCGCAAGGCGGACCGGAAAGTTGCGTTGTCGCTGCGAGCGTCGCGCATGGTCGTGAGCAGCGATGCCGCCAGCGGATGGTCGACAACAGTGGTGTCCATGGTCGAATCGTAAGTGAGAACCGATGGGGCGGCGCACAACCGGTGAATTGGAGTCGAAATAACCAATCGCGGTTTTCGTTTGGGCAACTATTGACGATGCCGAAGGGTTCGAGTCGTCATAGCGTGGTCGGCATGGCAGTTCCGAACCGCTCGGCTGGGCTGGGCGCCAGGAGCTGTCAAGGCCCAATTTTGCCTCCACGATTCCCTATACAAGGAGATGCCAATGCCCGAAGCAATCGAGGTCCGTAAGGTTCCGCTACACAGCGTCTCCGACGCCAGTGAGCTCGCCAAGCTGATCGACGACGGTGTCCTCGAGGCCGACCGCGTCATTGCAGTCATCGGCAAAACCGAGGGTAACGGCGGCGTCAACGACTACACGCGAATCATCGCGGACCGAGCGTTTCGAGAGGTTCTCTCCGCCAAGGGTAATCGCAGCCCCGAAGAGGTGGCGGAGGTGCCGATCGTCTGGTCAGGCGGCACGGACGGTGTGATCAGCCCGCACGCGACGATCTTCGCGACGGTACCGGCAGACAAGGTCACCAAGACCGACGAGCCGCGACTGACCGTGGGTGTCGCCATGAGTGAGCAGCTGCTGCCCGAGGACATCGGTCGTACCGCAATGATCACCAAAGTAGCTGCGGCAGTGAAAGATGCGATGGCCGATGCCGGAATCACCGATCCCGCCGACGTGCACTACGTACAGACCAAGACTCCGTTGCTGACAATCCACACCATCCGTGACGCCAAGAGTCGCGGCAAGACCGTGTGGACCGAACAGACTCATGAGTCGATGGACCTGTCCAACGGCGGTACGGCGCTCGGAATCGCGGTTGCACTCGGCGAAATCGACATGCCGACCGACGAGGATGTCATGCACAGCCGCGAGCTCTTCTCCTCTGTTGCATCCTGCTCGTCCGGCGTCGAGTTGGACCGTGCTCAGATCGTTGTCGTCGGTAACGCACGTGGCGTCGGCGGACGCTACCGGATCGGCCACAGCGTGATGAAGGATCCGCTCGACCAGGACGGCATCTGGGCGGCGATCCGTGACGCCGGACTCGAACTTCCGGAGCGGCCGCACTCGAGCGACCTGGACGGTCAACTCGTCAACGTGTTCTTGAAGTGCGAGGCCAGCCAGGACGGAACGGTCCGCGGCCGTCGTAATGCGATGCTCGACGACTCCGATGTGCACTGGCACCGCCAGATCAAGTCGTGCGTAGGTGGAGTCACGGCAGCTGTCACCGGTGATCCGGCAGTGTTCGTCTCGGTCTCGGCAGCGCATCAGGGCCCCGAGGGTGGCGGCCCTGTCGCCGCCATCGTCGATCTCGGTCAGTAGCCGGTAAGAACCTCGCTGGAAACTTCGACAGTCGCGCGCCGCCACCGGTAATTCGTCCTCGAATCAGTTGCCGGTGGCGGCGAATCCGACCGAGATTCTGCCGGCGCAACCCACTTCACTGCTTGAAAGGATTCACGATGGTTCATGCTGCTGACCCTGTCGACGAGAGCGTTTCCGGTGCGCCCGAGAATCGCGAGCTCGTCATGGCCGATGCGGTCACGCTCAGTGGTCTGATACGCAGGCGTGAAGTGTCGTGTGTCGAGGTGATGGACAGCTACCTCGACCAGATCGAAGTTCATAACCCGGCGGTGAACGCGATCGTCGCATTGCGGGATCGGGAAGCATTGACGGCGGAGGCGCGCGAGCGTGATTCGCAGTTGGCGAGTGGGCAATATCTCGGTTGGATGCACGGGTTTCCGCATGCGGTGAAGGATCTTTCGGCAGCCAAGGGTCTGCCGTTCACGTCCGGGTCGCCGATGTTCGCGGATCGAATCGCCGAAGAGGACGACCTGTTCGTCAAGCGGATCAAGTCTGCCGGTGCCATCGTGATCGGCAAGACGAACACACCGGAGTTCGGGCTCGGATCCCAGACGTACAACCCGGTGTGGGGTACGACGGTGTCGCCGTACGACAATTCGCGCACTGCCGGCGGTAGCAGCGGAGGCGCCGCAGCCTCGTTGGCGCTTCGCATGCTGCCGGTGGCTGATGGAAGTGATTACATGGGTTCGCTCCGAAACCCGTCGGCGTTCAACAACGTTGTGGGGTTTCGACCTTCCTGGGGTCGGATACCGGAGACGGGATTCATCGCTCAGGGCGCTGTTGTGGGTCCGATGGGCCGAACCGTCACCGACGTGGCTCACCTTCTCTCTACGATGGCGGGGCCGGATGCCTATGCACCGTTGGGGATTCGTGAGAATCCCGCTGTGTTCACCGAAAGCCTCGCACGGGATCTGAAGGGCTCTCGGATCGCATGGGTCGGTGACTGGAACGGGTACCTGGCAACCGAACCTGGAGTTCTCGAGTTGTGCGAATCCTCGTTCGAGGTCTTCGAACAGTTGGGGTGCCGCGTCGAGGCTGCGCTTCCTGACTTCAAACCCGAGGACATCTGGCAACTGTTCCTGCGATGGCGTTGGTGGGCGCAGCTCGGTTTGATCGATCAGTACAACGATCCGAGTTTGCGTGAGTTGATGAAGCCCGAACTGTTGTGGGAACTCGGGCATGCGGTCACCCTCTCGGCACTCGACGTGACCAAGGCTGCGGAGGCCCGCAACGGCTGGCTGTCGGCCATTACCAAGATGTTCGAAACCTACGACTACATTCTCGCGCCGAGTGCTCAGGTGTTTCCTTTCGACAAGAACACTCACTGGCCCGAGACCGTCGACGGGCGGTCGATGGACACGTATCACCGGTGGATGGAGACGGTTGTTCCCTGGACGATGGCCGGGGTTCCGGTTGCGGGGATGCCGGTCGGCTTCGACGATCGTTCGCTTCCCATGGGTATCCAGATCATCGGTCGGCACGGAGCCGACTTGGACGTACTCCAACTCGCCTACGCATTCGAGCAGGCAACCCAGTGGGTCGAGCGGGTTCTTCCTCCCGCACTCCGCGTGAACTGACCTAATCTATTTCGAACGTATCCAGTTGGGAGAGAACGACGATGGCTTCGGCATTGTGGCACGGGTTCGCGGACATGGGCGCTGTGGAGAAGAACGGCGCGTTTGTCGTCTCTCGCGGTGAGGGCGCGTACATCTGGGACCGCGAGGGCACTCGGTATCTGGATGCGACGGCGGGCCTGTGGTTCACCAATGTCGGGCACGGGCGCACGGAGATCGCGGATGCGGTGGCGGCTCAGTTGTCGAAGATCGCTCATTTCTCGAATTTCGGTGATTTTGTTCCCGAGACCACGCAGGTGTTGGCGGAGCGGTTGGCGAAGATCGCGCCGGTTGCCGGGAGCAAGATCTTTTTCACTTCGGGTGGTTCGGATTCGGTGGACACTGCGGCGAAGCTCGCTCGCCGGTACTGGCATGAGGTGGGGCAGCCGGAGAAGGCGATCATCGTCGGTCGTCAGAAGGCGTACCACGGAATGCATGTTGCGGGAACGGCTCTGGCGGGTATTGCGGTGAACCGTGAGGGTTACGGCGAGCTGATGGCGGATGCGGCCACGGTCGGCTGGGATGATGCGAAGAGTCTGCTCGAGTTGATCGAGAGGATCGGTGCGAACAAGATCGCCGCGTTCTTCGCGGAGCCGATCATCGGTGCGGGTGGGGTCTATCTTCCGCCGGAGGGGTATTTGGCGGAGGTGCGCGACATCTGCCGCGAGCACGACATTCTGTTTGTCGTCGACGAGGTGGTGACCGGTTTCGGTCGTATCGGCGGCGAGTGGTTCGCGTCTACTCGTTTCGATTTGCAGCCCGACATGATGACCACGGCAAAGGGTTTGACGTCCGGTTACGTTCCGATGGGTGCGGTGTTCATCGCGCCGCGGGTGGCGGAGCCGTTCTATGCGGGTTCGTGGTGGCGTCATGGTTACACGTACGGTGGGCATGCCGGTGCTGCTGCGGCGGCGATGGCGAACCTCGACATTCTCGAGCGTGAGAATTTGCTTGGGGAGTCGAAGCGTCTGGAGGCGTCGTTGCATACGCATCTGCAGCCGTTGGCCGAGCATCCGCGGGTGGCGGAGGTTCGTAGTGGACTGGGTGCGGTCGCTGCGGTGCAGTTGGCTGATCCGGCGGAGGCTTTGCCGTTCGTGAAGACGTTGCGTGAGCACGGTATTTCGGGTCGCGCGGCGGGTCAGGGTGCGATGCAGATTTCGCCGACGTTCGTCATGACCGACGATCAGGTCGCGGAGATGGCAGCAGGAATCCTCGCAGCCCTCGGCTAGGTACCTCGTTTCCGTTGACAGACATCGTGTTACGGAATCATTAAGCCGAAGAAAATGTTTGGGCCCTTCGCGGAGCGGTCCTCATTTGGGTCGAAACTGTCTCCAGCACTGACGATGACCCCTGCCCGCGTCATCTGCCACCATTGTTGCCAATCTCGGTGAGTGGGTTCTGGCAGATTGTCATCACGTCCAAATCTGATTGCTGCATTAGCGTTTCACTCCAGACACGGTGTTTGTGAGCTGGGGCACAAAGCATTTCGAACACCTTCCTCCTTCGCGAAAGGTCTCGTCATGCCGATCTGGACGTTGCACGGAGACGGAAAGAACATCGGACCCGGTGAAGTGGTCGCTCCCGGCGAGCGACTCAGTTGGGGAAGAACCATCGGGTTGGGTGGCCAGCATGTCGTGTCGATGTTCGGCGCGACGTTCGTCTTCCCGATCATCATGGGTCTCAATCCCCAACTTGCCGTGATGATGTCGGGCTTTTGTACGCTCTTTTTCCTCCTGGTGGTCAAAGGACGCGTCCCCAGTTACCTCGGTACGTCGGCGGCCTTTGTCGGCGGCGTTGCCGCTATTCGTGCTCAGGGTGGAACGACGGCGGAAGTGACCGGTGCGATTCTGGTGTCGGGGTTGGTTCTGGGATTCGTCGGCATCGCCATCCACTTTCTCGGCGGTGGCGTCATCAGTAAAGCGCTACCGCCGGTGGTCACCGGCGCTGTGGTGATGCTGATCGGTTTCAACCTGGCGCCCGTTGTCGCGGGGTTGTACTGGCCGCAGGACCAATGGGTGGCGCTGATCGTGATGGTTGCCCTGATCGTGATGAGCGTTGCGCTACGCGGCTTCCTGGGACGTATCGCCATTCTCGTCGCGCTGGTTTTCGGCTACATCTTCTCGTGGGTCCTCGACCGGGTCTCCGGTCCGATCACGTCCGCCGGCGGTAGTGGAGCACCCACCGAGCACTTTCGTGTCAACTGGGATTCGGTGCACTCGGCGTCGTGGTTCGGGTTGCCGCCGTTCTCGGACGAAGCCAACGGAATCGTCGGTATCCACGCTCCCTCGTTCAGCCTCACGTTCATCGTTCTGGTCCTTCCCGGTGTCATCGCACTGGTCGCGGAAAATGCCGGTCACGTCAAGGCCGTCGCCGAGATCACGGGCGACGATCTCGACCCGTACATCGGACGCGCAATTGCCGGTGACGGTTTTGCCACCGCCATCGCCAGCGCAGTAGGCGGCTCTCCCACGACGACACACGCCGAGAACATCGGTGTCATGGCGGCCACTCGGGTGTACTCGACCGCCGCGTACGTGATCGCGGGTGTCATCGCGATCCTGCTCGGCTTCTCCCCCAAGTTCGGGGCGGTCATGGCGGCGACTCCCGGCGGCGTTCTCGGCGGAATTCTTGTGGTTCTGTTCGGCATGATCGGTCTGCTCGGCGCCAAGATCTGGAAAGAGAACGGTGTCGACTTCGGGAATCCGCTGAATCTGATGCCGATCGCCGCCGGTCTGATCATCGGTATCGGCGACACGGCTCTGAAGTTCAGTGACACGTTCTCACTCGGAGGCATCGCGCTCGGCACCATCGTCTTGATCGTGATGTACCACTTCTGCCAGTTCGTCGGGTCCAGGAACCCCGAACTGAACAGGCCGGAGCCCGGCAGGCGACCGGGCTCCACGACGGGTCCGGATACGTCAGATGACGAACGGGAAGAGCCCGTGGCGCAGCTCACGTGATGCCAAGTTGAATGTATGCCAGGTATGACCCGTGACCGTTGTCACATCTGCACAAAACGTGAAGTGACTCATAGAGGCAGGATTGAGTAATGAAACCGTCGCCGCTGACTTATCACCGACCGTCCTCGGTCGAGGACGCGTGCCGAATCCTCTCCGAGGTCTCTCACGAGGGGAAGGTGCTCGCCGGTGGGCAATCGCTTGTGCCGCTGCTGTCCATGCGCCTCGCCGCGCCCGCCCACATCGTCGACATCGGATCGATCCCGAACCTCGCTTCGGTGACCTCGTCCGAAGACGAAGGAGTGCGGTTCCAGGCCCTGGCCACGCACTCGGTGCTGGCGGCCGACGAAGGTGCTCGTCGAGTTCAGCCTCTACTGAACCGTGCTCTGCAGTTGGTAGCGCACCCCACGATCCGTAACCGCGGGACGAGCGTCGGTTCCATCGTCCATGCCGACCCGTCGGCGGAGATGCCGGCAGTCCTGACACTGCTCGGCGGCAGCGTGACCGTCCAGTCGGTGCGTGGCACCCGCGAGATCGCGTCGACGGATCTCTTTGCCGGTCCTCTCGAATCGAGCCTGGAATCGGACGAGATCGCGGTGTCGGTGTCGGTGCCCGGCGCCGAACCCGGAGTGGGGACCGCCATCGACGAGATCGCGCGTCGTCACGGTGACTACGCACTGGTCGGCGTCGTCGCCCGGATTCGCGTGGTCGACGGTCTGGTGGCCGAAGCGCACATGACGTACGTGTCCGCCGGAGAGCTGGGGCAGGTCGTGGACTACACGGACGTGCTGGCGGGGGCGTCCGCGACGGATCAGCGAGACCCGCGATGGCGCACTCTCGGAGAATGCGCCCGCGCGCAGATAGATACCGAGGCAGACATTCACGGGACGGCGGCGTACCGCTCGCAGTTGGTGTCCGCGCTCACGGCGCGGGTCGGCTTCGCGGCGGCAACGGATGCTCTCAGTGAGAACGCAGTACTGGCAGGAAAGTGGTGACAATGTCCAAAAACGATCGCTCCATCGATGATCAACTTGCCGAGTTGGCAGCAGACACCGGTGAGCACCATGTGGCCGTGACGTTCACGCTCAACGAGGTGACGAGCACCGTCGTTCTTCCCTCCCGCACTTTGGCTTCGGATGCCATTCGTCACCACCTCCGTAAGACGGGCACGCACGTCGGTTGTGAACACGGCGTGTGTGGTGCGTGCACCGTGCTGCTCGACGGAAAGCCGGTTCGGTCCTGCCTCGTCCTCGCTGCCAGCCTCGAAGGTCGATCGATCACGACCGTCGAAGGCCTCGTCGAGCCGGACGGTACTTTGCATCCGGTTCAGCAGGCGTTCAAGGATTGTCACGGTTTGCAGTGCGGATTCTGCACTCCGGGATTCGTGACGACCATCGCGGCGTTTCTCGAGGAGAACCCCAATCCCACACGTGAGGAAGCAACCGACGCGATCGCGGGAAACCTCTGCCGTTGTACGGGATACCAGAACATCAGGGCGTCGGTTCTGCGCGCAGCCGAGATCAAGCGTGAACGGGCCGGGCAGTTCCCGCTCGGAATCGACGACGCGTCCACTCGGGAGGCGTTGGATCGCAAGGTGCGGGGAACGACGAATCCCGTCGGAGGACGGGCGGGTAAGGCATGAGTACTCCGGTCAAACCAGCAAAGCGCAACGGGGCGAAGCACCCCGCTTCCGATCATTCGACGGCCGATCATTCGGTTGCCGACGACGGCAAGTTCTTCGGTAAACCGATTCCGCGCGAGGAAGATACGCGTCTGCTCAGCGGTCAGGGGCGATACCTCGACGATCTGGGCCACAACGCGCTGATCGCGGCATTCGTCAGGTCGCCGCACGCTCATGCGCGAATCATCGACATCGACATCGACCAGGCGCTGGAAGTGCCTGGTGTGCATGCCATCTACACCTACGAAGATCTCCTGGCCGACACGCCGGAAATGGCGGAGAACCTGCCACTGCTCATTCCGCATCCGGGAATCATCGCTCCGCGCAACGGGTATCCCCTCGCGAAGGACGAGGTGAAGCATGTCGGCGAAGCCATCGCCATGGTGGTCGCCGACAACCGGTACATCGCCGAGGACGCTTGCGCGAAGATCGACGTCACCTACGAGGCGCTGAAGCCTGTAGTGGGGATCGACGTCGCTCGCACTGCCGCCAACGCCGTCCACGCCGACGTTCCGGACAACGTCGCCGCTCACCTGCAGCACGGGTTCGGAGATCTGGATGCCGAACTGGCCGCCGCGCCGCACCGACTGACGCTGGATCTCGAAATCGAGCGTTCGGCTTCCATGCCGATGGAGGGCAAGGGTGTCTACGCGCGCTGGGACGGCGACGAGAACACCCTCACGTTCTGGACCTCCACCCAGACCTCCACGTCCGCCCGCGCCGCAATCGCCGCGCGATTGGGGATGGCGCTGAACAAGGTTCACTGCATCGCTCCTGACGTCGGCGGTGGATTCGGCGTCAAGATCGTTCACCCGTGGCCCGAAGAAGTGATGATCACGTGGGCCGCTCGACGCCTCGGCCAGGCCGGCATCTCCTGTGAGGTGAAGTGGGTCGAGGATCGCCGTGAGCACTTCATCTCGAGCGCGCACGAGCGTGGGCAGATCCAGAAGGTCGACATCGGATTCGACGACGAGGGTCGCCTGTTGGCGTTCGACTTCACGTTCTGGCACGACAACGGTGCCTACCTGCCGTACGGGATCATCGTCATGATCAACACCGCGACGCAGGTTCTCGGGCCGTACAAGCCGAAGTCGTTCCGGGTCAACGCCTATTCGCTGTACACCAACACGGTCATCGTGACCCCGTACCGCGGCGCCGGACGTCCGCAGGCAGTGTTCGCTATGGAGCGATCCATGGACGCCATCGCCAAGTACCTGAACAAGGACAAGATCGCGGTGCGGGAGGCGAACTTCATTCGCCCTGAGGACATGCCGTACGACTTCGGCCTGATGTTCCAGGACGGACGCCCGTTGATCTACGACACGGGCGACTACCAGGCAGGCATCGACAAGCTCAAGAAGCTCATCGACTGGGACGGATTTCCCGAGTACCAGAGGAAGGCTCGCGCCGAAGGGCGGTCGGTCGGCATCGGTATCGGTGCGTACGTCGAGGGAACCGGCCCGGGACCTTACGAGGGTGCACACGTCGTGGTCGAGACGTCCGGAAAGGTCAAGGCGGCAACAGGCTTGACGACGCAAGGCCAAGGACATCAGACCGCCTTCGCCCAGATCGTCGCGGACGATCTCGGAGTCAAGGTCTCCGACGTCGAGATCGTCACGGGTGATACCCGCCGGTTCGGTTATGCCGTCGGCACTTTCGCCTCGCGTGGTGCGGTCATGTCGGGTTCGGCCTTCCATGTCGCGGCGCAGATGGTCGCGGAGAAGGCGAAGAAGATCGCCTCCGGAATCTTGGATCTGCCGGAAACCGAACTGGAACTCCGGGAAGGCCACGTGTGCAAGATCGGCACCGAAGCCGGTGTGGAAGGTACGTCCGTACCGCTGAGTGTTGTTGCCGTGCTGTCGAACCCGCTACGATATGCGTTCGACCGTGAGTCGAAGCTGGCCACCGGTTTCGCCAAGACCGACACGGACATGTCGAAGCCGCCGATTCCCGAGGGTGAGCAGCCCGGTCTGGAAGCAACAGGCTACTACTCGCCGCCCAGTTCCACCTTCGCTTCGGGAGTGCACGCGGCGATCGTCGAAACTGATCCCGTGACAGCCGAGATCACGGTCCGTCGTTACGTTGTCATCCACGACTGCGGGAACGTGATCAACCCCCGCATCGTAGAAGGTCAGGTCATGGGCGCAGTTGCGCAAGGTATCGGCGGCGCACTCTACGAGCGGATCGTCTACGACGAGCACGGGCAGATGCTCAACGCGTCGTACATGGACTTCTTGATGCCGTTCGTCACCGAGATGCCGGATTCGCTCGAGATGGATCACACCGTCACGCCGTCAGGGCTCAACCCACTCGGAATGAAGGGTGCCGGTGAGGCCGGTGTGATCCCCACCAGTGCCGTCATCGCGGCCGCCATCGAGGACGCCGAAGGAATCTCGATCACGTCCATGCCCATTTCACCGTCCGAACTGTTCGAACTTCGACTCGCACATGCGGGTTCGTCATCAGAGGAGAATTCATGAGAATCGCCGGCACCGCGCAGTTGACGGCACCTCGCGAAGAGGTCTACGACAAGCTCCAGGACGGTCGTGTACTGGCCGCGACCATTCCCGGTGTGCAGTCGCTCGAGCAGCTCACGGACAATCACTACAAGCTCTCCATCATGGCCGGAGTTGCGTCGATCAAGGGCGTCTACGACGGCGAGGTTGTTCTGTCGCAACAGAATCGGCCCAATTCGTTTGTCATGACGGCTTCGGGGGCTGGTGCTCCCGGCACGGTGAAGGCGGACGTCACGGTCACCTTGACGGAGAACGAGGGTGGCACGCTGCTTTCGTATGACGCCGATGCCGTGGTCGGCGGGATGGTCGGCGGCGTCGGGCAGCGCATGATCACCGGTGTAGCCAAAAAGATGGCCGGGGTGTTCTTCAAGAGCATCGACGGCGTCATTGCCAACGGCATCCCCGAGAAGGTCACTGCCGCCGTGGCGGCGGCAATACCGGCAGTGGCGGTCGAAGGCGCGCCGGTGATTTCCGGAGCTGTTGCGGCACCGGCGGTTCTTCCGGTCGCTGCACCGACAGCGGGTGGCACAGATGCTCGCACGGTGATGGTCAGCGCCGTCGTCGGCGCAGCCATTGCTTTGTCAGGTGTTGCTATAGGCGGATTCCTGGCGCGTTCTGGTTGTCGCGAGTAGTTCACTCAGGCGTCAACAGCTGATTCACGATGAGGGAAACGCCCCGAACCGACCAGGTTCGGGGCGTTTTTCACGTCCGCGTAACCCACGGGGGCGCCGCCGAAGATCCGCTCGTGATCGTGCGCCGAACCTTGGTCCCCCGATTCGGCGAATTGTGACAAAGAATCCGCCCTTCCGAACCTGTGGAATAGCACTACACGTCAGGTACGAGCCACTCACCGGCTAGGCCACAACCGTCGATCGGTACCAGACGAGACGAGCCAAAGATCTCAGGAGGAAGCGTGGAACCCAGGAAGATTCGGGTCGGTATCGATACCGGCGGAACGTTCACCGACATCGTGGCAGTGGACGACGAAACCGGCGCCATCGTCACCACCAAGACCCCGTCCACCCCGGCGGATCCCGCCGAGGGCTTTCTCGCCGGTATCGAGAAAGTGCTCGCCAAGCTCGGCGAGAGCGGCGACTCGATCGGTGCGGTCAGCCACGGCACGACCGTTGCGACCAACAAGCTGCTCGAAGGCAAGGTCGAGAACCTCGGCTTCATCACCACCGAAGGCTACGAGCACGTTCTCGAAATCGCTCGTCAGTCGGTGCCGGACGGCTACGGCAACTCGTACTTCTGGGTCAAGCCTGAACGCATCGTTCCCGCCGATCGTGTACGCACCGTCGGTGGACGGCTTTCCTTCGACGGCAGCGAGATTCGTCCGCTCGACGAAGAGAGCGTTCGCAGCGCAGCGCAGTTCTTCAAGGACCGCGGCATCCGGACCATCGGCGTCTGCCTCATGCACTCGTACGCCGATCCGACGCACGAGGAGCGCGTTCGCGACATCCTCTTCGAGGTCTTCCCCGATGCGACGGTGAGCATCTCGAGCCAGGTGCTTCGTGAGTACCGCGAATACGAGCGGTCCATCACCACTCTCGTGGACGCCGCGGTCAAGCCGAACATCCGAAACTACGTGAACAACATCGCGAATCGTCTGCGTGAGTTCTCGACCACCGACGGCGAACCCCGCGACATACCGTTCTACGTCATGAAGTCCAACGGCGGTGTCCTGTCAGCCAAAGAGGTTGTTCACCAGCCTATTACGACAGTCCTGTCGGGACCGGCTGCCGGAGCTCTCGGTGCTGCGCTGATCGCCGATGCGGCCGGCGTCGAGCAGGTGTTGACCTGTGACGGCGGCGGAACATCGACGGACGTCACCGTCGTGGTTCGCGGCGAACCCGCGCTGACCACCGAAGGGCGAGTAGGCAACTACCCCTCGAAGATCCCGATGATCGACGTCGTGACCGTCGGCGCCGGCGGTGGCTCGATCGCGTGGATGACGCCGGAACGCACCCTCCGAGTCGGCCCTCAGTCGGCGGGCGCCGATCCCGGACCGTTGTGCTACGGCAAGGGCGGCAGCGAACCGACCATCACCGACGCGCACGTCCTGCTCGGGCGCATCCCACCCCATCTGCTCGGCGGCGAAATTCCCCTCGACACAGAACTGGCACGCAAGGGCCTCGAAGAGCTTGCAACACAGCTCAGTCTGGGCTTCGAGGAGTGTGCGGTCGGCGTCCTCGAGGTTTCGGCGTGGAACCAGGCCAACGCCCTGCGTCAGATCACGGTCAAGCGTGGCCTCGACGTTCGCGACTTCACCCTCGTGACGTTCGGCGGCTCCGGCTCCCTGCTCGCCTGCCGTCTCGTCGACATCCTGGGTCTGAAAGACGTTCTTGTCCCGCTCAATCCGGGTAACGTCTCCGCGTTCGGTCTGCTGACGGTCGATGTCCGCAACGACTACGTCCAGACGCATGTCAGTCGTCACGACCGGTTGAAGGCTGAAGACCTGCAGAGCCAGTTCGACGCGTTGGCCGGCGAGGCCGAGATCGCGCTTGCCGAAGAAGGATTCGACGAGACGCAGCGCAAGTACTCCCGTACTGCGGATCTGCGTTACCTCGGTCAGGCCTTCGAGGTACGCGTCCCGGTGGCGGAAGGTACCGTCACGGCGCAGATCATGGACGACGCGGCCGAGGCGTTCCACCAGGCGCACCGCGAACTGTACGGCTACGACTTCCGGGGAGACCCGTCGCAGCACGTGGAATGGGTCAACCTGCGCGTGAGCGGCATCGGCCCGATCAAGCGGCCGACGCTCAAGGAGATCCCCGCCGGCACTGGCGCCGACACCGCCCGAACCGGTTCGCGGCAATCGTATTTCGACAGCTGGGTCGAAACTGCTACCTACGACCGCACGCTGCTCGGTGCGGGTGACGTCATCGAAGGACCGGCCGTGATCGAGGAGTTCAGCTCGACTGTCCCGATCCACCCCGGATTCTCGGCACGTATCGACACCTTCGGGAACATTCGTATCTCGAAGTCTTCCGACTCGAACGGAGTGAAGTGATGACCGCCATTCTCGATGCTGCTGCTGCCACCGCGGCCAAGCCGTACCGACTCACCGCTACCGACGGCGCGTCACCTGATCCGATTCTGGTCGAGATCGTCGCCGGTTACCTCGCCAGCGTGGAAATGGAGGTCGAGACCTCCATTTCGCGCACCTCGCGTTCGCCGATGATCCGTGACGCTCACGATTTTCGCGCCGGTATTCACGACCGGAACCTCCGCAAGCTCACGGGCCGTTCGTATTCCGCGCTGGTGCATCCGATCGCCCGGGACTTCCCACTCGAGACGATGAAGCCGGGAGACGTGTACTTCCACAACGACGTCTACCTGTCCGAAGGTGGCATCGGCCATCTCCCCGACCTCTGCGTCACGGTGCCTGTCTTCGCCCGCGTCACTCCCGATGCCGAGCCGAAGGTTGTTGCGTTCGTTCAGGCGTTCGGTCACCACGACGACATCGGCGGTTGCTGCCCCGGCTCCATGCCGTCCGGCGCCACCACGGTGTACGAAGAGGGTTTGATGGTTCCGCCGATCAAACTGTGGGACCAGGGAGTTCCCAACGAGGCGGCGCTGCGCATCATGACGCGTAACTCCCGCATGCCGGACGCTCTCGCAGCTGACCTCGACGCCGAGTGCTCGGCGTGCCTGATGGGTGCGCGTCGACTCACCGAATTGTTCGAGCGCTACGGCGTCGACACCGTCGAGTCGTGCTTCGACGCGATGATGGACGCGACCACCGAGACGTACCGCCGCGAGATCCTGAGCAAGATCCCGGTCGGTGAGTACACGTGGGAGGACTACGCCGAGCACGACGGCGTCGACGAGCCGATGCTCCACATCCAGCGCATCACGCTCACGAAGACGCGACCGGAGGACGAGGGCGGCGAGCGACTCATCTTGGACTTCAACGGAACCGGACCGCAGGCAAAGGGCCCGATCAACCACTGCGGTGACTACGCGGACGGAAACTTCCTCATCAAGTGGTTGGCCCCGATTCTGCGTAACCTCGCGGACACCCCGGAGCGCATGGCCGAACTGGATGTCAACGAGGGCGTCGTACCGCTGATCGAGATGAAGTTCCCCGAAAAGGGAACATTGATCACCCCGATCTTCCCTGCCCCCACCAACGCTCGCACGTTTGTCATCCTCCGTCTGCTCGGAGTGCTGGCCGGCGTTGTCGCCAAGGCTGTGGACGGCAACATGCCCGCCGATCAGGAGACCATCAGGTACACCGGCGTTTACGGTGAGGACTTCGAGGGTCACTCGTACCTCATGCGTGAGGTGCTCGGCGGCGGTTCGGGCGGACGCTATTACGCCGACGGTGAGGACACGATTCACGTCGTTCCCGATTCACGGAACCTGCCGACCGAATTCACCGAGAGCCGTTTCCCCTTCATCGTCGAGAAGCTCGGTCTGGCCATGGATTCCGGCGGAGCCGGACGCTACCGCGGCGGCCTGGGATACGAGAAGCACATCCGGATGCTCAAGGATGCACACTTCATGTCCATTGCGGATCGTTCGATCCTCGCCTGCTGGGGCGTCAAGGGCGGCAAGGCCGGTCGGCCGTTCTCGGTGGTGCTGGATCCGGGTGGACCGAACGAGCGTGAGTTCGACGCTCTGACCGATGCCGAGCCGATCAAGGCCGGCGAGGTCGTACGGATTCGCACCACCGGTGGTGGCGGTTGGGGAGATCCACTGGAGCGCCCGATCGAAGAGGTCTTGCGAGACATTCAGTGGCGCAAGGTTTCCGTCGAGGGTGCACGCGACGACTACGGTGTTGTCGTGATCGAGGGTGACGAGCCGTCCGTCGACGAGGGTGCTACCACGGAGCTACGGGATCAGTTGCGCTCGGAGCGCGGTGAGAACGAACCCTTCTTCGATCGGGGTCCGGGCTACGCGCAGCTTTCCGGTGGCGCCACCTCAGCGGTCTACGACTACGTCTAGGACGGAAAACTCTCATGGAGAACGGAATTGCTCGCGGCGCCGACATCGCGGTGATCGGCGGCGCGGGTAAGACCGGTGAAGCAGTCGTCGCTGCACTGCCGCCGAGCGTGACAGTTCGGCGACTGGTGCGAAAGGCGCGTGTCGACGGGGACTTCGAGGTAGAACTCGAAACGGGAAGAGGGCTGCGCAAGGCGCTCGCCGGGTGCCGAGGGGTGTACTTCATTGCTCCGAACGTCCATCCCGACGAGCCGGCACTGCTTCGCAATGCGCTGACGGCAGCGGCTTCGGCGGGGGTGGAACACTTTGTCTATCACTCCGTGGCGTGGCCGTTCAGCCCGTCAATGCCGCATCACCTGGACAAAGCCAGGTGTGAGGACGAACTGCATCGTTCTCCCTTGAAATGGACTGTGCTGCAACCATGTGCGTACGCGCAGAATTTCGAAGCGGTACTCACGGGTCGGTCAGAGACCATCGTCGTGCCGTACAGCGCGGACACGAGGTTTTCGTTCGTGAGTCTGGCGGACGTGGCAGCTGTTGCCGCGGTCGTCCTGAGCGAGGGCCCGGGCGAGCATCACGGAGCGACGTACGAGGTGGGGGGCCCTGAAGCTCTGAGCGTCATGGAGGTGGCACAGATGGTGGAGAAGCAGACGTCACGTACCGTCGCGATAGCACAGATCAGCGTGGATCAATGGCGTGAACAGATCGGCAGCGGCCTGGACGTCAACGCCAGCTCACGATTGGCGGCGATGTTCGAGTTCTACAACCACCACGACTTCCTTGCGGGCAGTGCTGCCGTGGAACTGCTTCTGGGTCGCCGACCGATGGGCGTCGAGAGCCTGATTCGGTGAGGCTTGCTACGCAATGCCTCCTGCCGCCCAGACAACCAGTGGGGGCAGGGCGGCGAGGATCAGGCAGACCGTTCCGTTGAGCCACTTGTGTTCCACCGTGACGGCGGCGAACTCGCGCAGAATAGCGCTCGGCAGGTAGTACCGGGCGGTGTGGGAACCGATGACTTCTGCATCCAGATCGAGGCTTCGGGCAAACGTTGCGGTTCGGAGTATGTGGAAGTTGCTGGTGACCAGAACCATTCGAGGCTTCGTGGTGTCGGCGCGGAGAAGGTCCCTGGTGTACTCGAGATTCTCGAGCGTGGTGGTCGAACGGTCCTCTAGCATCACGTTCTCGCGCGGGATCCCGTGATCGACGAGGTAGACGCACATTGCCTCAGCCTCGCTGACCACCTCGTCCGATCCCTTCCCGCCGCTGACGACCAACAGCGGGGAACGTCCTTCGCGGACCTCGGCGCGGAAGACGTCCGCGGCCTTGTCCAGACGGCTGGCCAGCAGGGGCGTCACGTCGGCACCCGAAAGCCCGGCGCCGTGCACCACTATCGCGTCCATCCCGGGCTGGTACTTCTGGCGTCCGTACACGTAGGAGTAGAGCAGAAAGCTCGTGAACAGAAACCCCAGGTACGACGCGACCAGGCTGAACGATCCGAGAACGACTGCGAGCCAATATCTCTGCGTCAGCAACGCTGATGCGAGCAGAACGTAGGGAACGAGCAGTCCGAGTCCGGCGACGAGGGAGAGCAGGTTCGCCACGCTGAATCCCTCGCGCCGCAGCATCGTGACCCCGTTGACGATCAGGAATCCTGCAAGCAGGAGCACCAGCAACGGCGAGAGCAGAGCGATCGTCGCGATGACGAACGACGGGATCTCGGTCCCCGGTGCACCCGACTGCAGCATCCACAGACCGGTGAAGATCACTCCGAGAAGTAGATAGACGCCGTTGCTCAGCCTCCGCCGATCCTGCCTGAACCGGTAGCCGCAGAATCCGAGCAGCGCGAGGCCGATGAGGAGAAGGATCACGGAGCCAGACTAGGCGAGGTGCCCACTACACGGGCGCCACCGTTTTGGACTGCTGGATTGCGGACAGCACCCTGGTACGGCACTCGATGAACAGTGGGTCCGCCTTGGTGGTCAGCTGATCTCGAGCTCCGGTCAACGGGACGTCGACGATGTCCTGCATCAATGCCGGCGTTCCGCCGAGTACGACCACTCGATCGGACAGGTACACCGATTCGTCGACGTCGTGGGTGACCAGGAGGACGGTGATACCAAGATCACGTTGAAGCGTCAGCAGCAGGTCTTCGAGTTCCGCGCGGGTCTGCGCATCGACCGACGCGAAGGGTTCGTCCATGAGGAGTACCTGCGGCCGATAGGCGAGAGCGCGAGCTATCGCTACTCTCTGCTGCATTCCGCCGGACAACTGCCAGGGGTAGGAACGCGCAGCACCGCCTAGACCGACAACGGCGAGTGCATCGGTAACCCTCTCGTTCTGAACCTTCCGCGCCAGACCGTTGCCCCGCAGCGGCAGGCGAACGTTCTCGCCCACTCGAAGCCACGGCATCAGTGTGCGTCCGTAGTCCTGTGACACGAGAGCCAGAGTGGCGGGCGGTGCATCGATCGCGATCCCGGCGATGCGGACCTCACCGGTGGTCGGCTTCTGCAGACCGGCGATGCAACGAATCAGCGTGCTTTTGCCGATGCCGGAATGGCCGACGATGCAGACGATTTCTCCCGGTGCGACCGTAAGGTCGATCCCGCGGAGCACTTCGCGGCCGGTGGGGCCGCCGTAGGTCACCCCGAGGCCGTTCAGTTCGACTGCGGGTATCGATGCCGCAGATTCTGTGGATGACATCAGTTTCCTTTCACTGCGAGAGCGTCGTGGGTCCGCGGCTGCCATCTGAGCAACCATCGTTCGATCACGCCGTATCCGAGGTTGAGCACGTATCCGATGATTCCCAGCAGGAGAATTCCGGACCACATGTCCGCGATGGCGAATGTCTGTTGCGCGACGATCACGAAGTGACCGATTCCTGCAGTGGAGACATACATTTCGCTGCCGACCATGATGACGACACCGATCGCGAGACTGGTACGGATACCGACTGTTATCTGCGGCATCGCTCCGGGGAGGAGTACCTGCGTCACCAGGAGGGGTGTACGGATCCGGTAGCTGCGCGCCACCAATCGGATACTCGGGTCGATGGAGCGAATGCCGTCGAGGGTGTTGAGGAGTATCGGCCAGACCGCGCCGAAGGCGATGGCGGCAACGTTACCCGTCGAACCGGTTCCGAAAACGATGAAGAGGGCGGGCAATACGGCCAGCGCCGGAATGGCGCGGAAGAACTGGAGAAACGGATCGGCAATATCGGCAGCCAGCGGGAACAGGGCCAGCAGGAGACCGGCGCCGATGCCGACCACCAGTGCCACGGTGAGACCGAAGGCAAGGTTGGTCAAGCTCGGTACGACGTCGTGGGCGAATCCCGGACCGAACCAGTTGTCCACAAACGCTTTCCAGATACGCGACAGTGGCGGGAAGTAGGGTGACTTGCTCGACTCCGAACCGAAGTACCATACGACGACGATCAAGATCGGCAGCCACAACTCCCACGCGAGGAGTCGAAGTCCTGACATCATCTTCACGTCGTCATCCTCCTCGGGATGTAATGCCAAGCAAGTAAACGATTCTCGATCGCCATCACGGCGAAGGCGAGCAGCATTCCGAGTAGTCCGGCGACGATGATCAGTGCGAACATTCGATCGGGGACGGATTGGCTCAGCAGGATCTCCTTACCGAGTCCCGGCACGCCGGCGATCAATTCTGCACCGATGGTCAGCAGCAAGCTCAGTGTTGCCGAGATGCGAATTCCGGTGAAGATGTAGGGCATCGACGCCGGTGCGACGACGAGAGCGAGGCTGCGCCACAGCGGAAGTCGGAAGGAGCGTGCGGTCGCCAGCAGTTCCGGGTCGACGTTGCGCACACCGTGAATCGTCTGGAGCAGAATCGGCCACACACTTACTGCCACGATCAGCGCCACCGCCATCCGTTGGGTCGGGCCCATGATCAGCAGAAAGAGCGGAATGATTGCGAGCGGCGGAACGGTTCGGCAGAAGTCGATGACGAAACGGGAGGAGACCGTCAGGAACGGGTGCGCGGCGAGCAGCAGTCCTGCCGGGATCCCGATGACCAGGCACAGCGCCAATCCGATCGCTGTGGTGGTCACCGTTTGTCCCAGTGATGTCCACAACGAGGATGTGCCGAGTTCGTTCACAAGGGCCACTGCCACGTCGCTGAACTTCGGAATACCTTTGACGTCCTCGTCGCCGAGCATTCCGAAGATCTGCCAGGCGGCTGCCAACGCGAAGAGCGTCAGCAGCCGACCGAGCAGAACCTGCCTGCGGCGAGTCTGCAGGGTTGTCAAGGCGGACAACTCAGTTGGCCGGGGTCAGCAAGGAATCGGCCTCGACCGAATCCGTCAGTACCCCGTACTTGACCAGCAGTTCGATCTCCGTGCCGAGAGCACCCGGTTCCACTACTGCGACGAACTGAGGATTCTTGCTGTTGGCCAGCATTTCGAGCGGAATCTTGGCTTGTGTCGAGAGTGCAGCCTTGACGGCGCCCGGATTCTGATTGGCGTAGTCGACGGATTTGGCAAGCGCCGTGCGGAATTTGGCGAGTGAGTCCGGGTTCGCGTCGACAAACGATTCCGAAGCGACCAGCGAGGTCCCTGGCACACCGGGCGCGGCCAAGGGGAAGGGGTGGCCGAGGATCTTCAGCCCCGAGTCGGTTGCTTTGCTCAGGAACGGATCGATGAGGAATGCCGCATCGGCTCCGCCAGTGGAAACAAGGTCGCCGAGGTTGGGCATGGGCGCCTGAATGAACGAGATCTTGTCCGCTGCTCCACCGGACTTCTCCACCGCAGCAGAGATGACTGCCTCGCTGACGGACTTCAATCCGCTGATCGCAACGGTTTTGCCTTCGAGGTCACGGAAGCCGCTGATGGAACTGTCTTTGGCGACGACGAGGCCGGACTGGTCGACGCCGTCACTCGCGGCAAAATTCGTGAGTCCTCCGACGATGGTGACGGGCATGTTCTGGCTGCGTGCCTGAATTGCGGCGGCGGCGGTCGTGGCTGCCATATCTGCATTTCCGCTGAGCAGCAACGGAATTTGAGCCGAGGAACTGGCGCCGCCCTCGACGAGTTGGATGTCGAGTCCTTCGTCGGTGAAGTATCCCTGCTCCATTCCGAGCCAGATCGGTGCGAAGTCTGCGATCGGCTGAGGTGCGATTCGAATCGTGGTGGTCTGGGTGCCCCCGTCGTCGGAGGCCGTGGCGTCGCTCGAGCAGCCGGTCAGTGCCAATGCTGCGGTCGCGACCGCAGCTAGGGCAACAACTCTGAACCGTGGTGTCGACCGAAGGGTATGTCCAACCGTCATGTCCGAAAGCCTCTCGCTGGGAAAGATATGACTTCCTTGCCGGTAATCCGGTGGGAAGGTGAAGACGCTCAAAGAATTCCGTACGCCGGAACGATTGTTGTGACTATAGTAATTTCCAAGACGAATGCCAAGGGTTTTCCAAGAACACGAGATTTCGGATCGCCGGGTACATCCACGGCACCGGGAGGGGATCGGATGACGAAGGGTTCTGCGTCCGCCGTCGACAAAGCGCTGGATCTACTCGAGGCCATCGCGCGCTCGACCACGCCGATGAAGCTCAGCGAACTGGCAGAAGAAGTCGGGATGCTCCGCCCGACTGCGCACCGAGTGCTCGGAGAACTCGCGAACCGTGGTTGGGTCTTCCGCTACGACGGTCGCTATCTCCCCGGCCCGGCTGCACTGCAGGTTTCCCACGAAGCGGCAGCGCACTCGTTGGCGGCCTTGTGCGATCCGACCATGCGGGTGCTGTCCGAGAGCACCGACATGATGGTGAATCTGCAGGTTCTCGAGAGCGGCGGAACGCGGATCATCGCGGCGCTGCGTCCCGAGAGACTCAAGATGATCACTCGGATGCTCGGGGATCTGCTTCCGCCGCACCGGTTCGCGGGTCCGCTCGCGTTGGTCGCGGCACTCGAGGACAACACCCGGGCGCCCTACCTGGCGATGGTGGAGAAGAGCGGCTATCCACTGGAAGGCCCCACCGGCTTTCTCGCCGACATAGCCGAGACGCAGAAAACCGGATTCGCCGTTGTACACAAACGATCTCAGGACATCATCGGTTCGGTCTCGCGTGCAGTGTCTTCCCGCAAGGGATCTCCGCTCTGCGCGTTGACGGTGATCGGGTTCGATACCGACTTCGATGCGAAAACGACGCGAATGGTCGAAGAACACCTGCTGCGGGCCACCGATGAAGTGCAGCAACTCCTCACTGACCACACTTCGGGCAAGCGCCCGTCCGACACAGGAGAAGAAGGATGATTTCACGGACCGAGGGCTTCATCACCGTCGCAGACGGCGAACGGGTCTGGTACGAGACTGCCGGCGAAGGCCCGGATCTGATTCTCACGCACGGTCTCGGCGGCAACGCCGCGGTCTGGTACCAACAGGTACCGTACTTCGCTCAGCATTATCGGGTAATCAGCTGGGATCAGCGAGGATTCGGCCGGTCCACCAACGAAAAGGGCAACCACGGCCCGGTAGCGGCAATCTCGGATCTGATCGAAATCATGAACCTGTTGGAGGTCGATCGAGCGCACGTGGTCGGCCAGTCGATGGGCGGTTGGGCCGCATTGGGGACCGCGATCGCTGTTCCGGAGCGGGTGGAGTCGGTAGTCCTGGCCTGCACGACCGGCGGCATTCCCGTCGGATTCGGTCCGGACGGCGCACCTCCCCTCACCGCGGCGCCCGTCACGGCGCGGCCACTGGGGGAACACCCCGCTGTGGGCGGACGGTTGCCGAGCTTGGACATGGCGAGGGCATACCTGTACCAAGCTCTCGGCACCTTCGGTCATCGCCCACCTGACACCGAGTTCTTCCGAATTCTCAAGGCCCACAACTACTCGCCGAGCGATCTTGCCGCGGTGACGGCGCCGGTTCTGCTGATCGCGGGTGAGCTGGACGATTTGATGACACCCGAGCGGATTCGCAGCGCCGCCGAGTTCCTGCCCCACGCCGAAGTGGTCGAACTTGCCGACCGCGGCCACTCCCCCTACTTCGAGGACCCACACGCGTGGAACGAGTTGGTGGCGCACTTCCTGGCCGATGTTCGTGCCCGCCCAGTGCGCTGAAACACCAACTCGTCACGCATATTCCAACTCCGAGGAGATCTAATGGATTCATCTCAGACCGTCGAGTTCATCCCACCCGCTTTCGATACGCCGTTCTCCACCGGAGTGCGCGTCGGAGACGTTCTGTATCTGTCGGGTCAGATCGGCATGCTCCCGGACGGGACTTTGGCCGACGGCTTCGAAGCGCAGGCTCGACAGACCATGGAGAACATCGTGGCTTCGCTGATCGCTTACGGTTCCGGCGTCGAAGCAATCTTCAAATGCACTGTCATGCTTGACGACATGTCTCGTTGGCAGGAGTTCAACAAGGTCTACCTCGAGTACTTCCCGGCGTCGAGACTGCCGGCCCGCAGTGCGTTCGGAACAGACGGACTGGCGCTGGGTGCGCACATGGAAGTCGAATGCATGGCCTACACACCGCGGGTCTGACTGCTCGCGGGCACTAACCGTCCCAATCCACACGTTCAGCCAGGCGCAGCAATGTGCGTCGGCGCGTAGTGCTGGTTTCGCCGATGTGCGCGATCCGGCCGTAGATGTGGGCGCGGAAGTTCTCGATACCGTCCCGATTCTGTTCCTGCGCAGAAGTACTGGCGGCATTGTGCAGCAGGGCACGCAAGCGATCGTAGTCGTCACGCGGATACGACGGTTGGTCGTTGATCACCAGTCCGGTGAGGTGTTGGCGTCGATGAGGGCGCATCACCTTGGTCTTTCGTGGATGGATGGCAAACCCTTCGTCCCTGGCGATCTGCTCGACGCTCCAGAGGAGGGTTCCGACGTCGGCTACTTCGATTCCGGAGAAGGCGAGGTCGTCGGCGTATCGGGTGTAGGTGAGCCAGTTTGCTTGTGCGAGTCCACTCAAGCGGATATCGAGTTTGCGCGCGACGAGATTCGCCAGTGCAGGCGAAGTTGGCGCGCCTTGCGGAAGATGCGCGGTGCGTAGCTGTGATGCCTGTGCATACGGTAGGCCGCGCAGGGCATCGGCAGGTGTTGCAACAGTGCACAATCCGGTGAGAACTCCTGCCAATGCGGGTGGATAGCCGAGGGCGGTGAAGACGGCGTGGACGCGGCTGCCGCTGATCGAGGGGAAGAACTGCGCGAGGTCCACACCGATCACGATTTCCGACTGTGCGTGCGGCGCTGCAAAAGTCAGAGGGCTTCGACCACGGACGAATCCGTGTGCCGCGTCGTGCGGGGGCACCAGGTCGAGTATGCGGCGCAGAATCTTGCGCTGAATTTCGCGCAATCGAGGTTTCGGTACCTCGAGGAGGCGAGCGCCGGTCTTCTTGCTGATCTGCATGGGCCGGTAGTGGCGTAGCGGTAGGGGTTTCGTGCGGAGCCATTCCCCTCGGTCGGCAAACCACTCGAGTTCGGAGATCGTCAGATCCAGTGAACGAGCCAGGTCCACACTGGTGTTGTAGCGAGGAACGTCGAACCGCCACACCGAGGATTCATTGGTGTCCAGTGAGAGAGGAACAGGCCGCAGGCGAGGTAGTTCGCGTAGCAATCGGTACAGAGTCTGCGGTTCGAACGGTGGGGCGGGCATGAGGTCGAGAACGCGCACGGCCAGGAGCGTCGGGGAAACGCCGAAGACGGTTCCGAATGCCTCCTCGAGGCCGCTGAGGGTCCACGGAGCGTCAGCAGCCGCAACGGCCAGACGACGCGCCAACTCGGGATCGAGCTCGAAGTCACGCATGATTCGACTCCGGGATGCGACGGGGCGGGGTGACCAAATCCTTTGTCCGGTGCGGCGGCAAGCACGCGGAGCGTGCCGAACGCCGGTGGACGCAGTATCCAATTCTTCTGGCCGACCCAGGGGTTACCCCTGAGACTGGTCGCGTGGACCAACTCTCACCCACGCGCCGCCGCATCCCTTCACAATGGCAGACCGTCCGGTATCTGTCACGTGTGAAGCGGATCTGTCAGGTGTGGGTTCTCAGATCGACGAACGATCCGAACCGACGAACTCGCTGATCCACGGCACGACTGCTTCGCGGACGGTGACCGCCTTCGGCAGTAGCCCGTTGCTCAGCAGGAGATCGGCCGCTCGCTGCTGCTCGTCGAGGAACTCGTCGGTGACCGGGTTGACACCGAAAGGACGCCCGCGCAGCGCAGCTTCCCAGGCATCGATGCTCGCGGACCCGCCACGCTTCTCGATGTCGTCGACGAAGATCTGCGCGGCTTCGCGGGGGTTGGCTTCGATCCAGGCGTCGGATTCCTGCAGGGCCTCGATGATCGCCTGGAGGGCCTCCGGGTTGGTATCCGCGAAATCGCGCCGGGTGAACCACAGTGAGGGGTGGCTGAAGAGTCCGTCGGTGGCGATCAGCGTGCGCAGTTCGTGGTTCGCTTCGATGTCGGTCAGCCCCGGGTACGCCCCTACCCAGGCATCGATGGTGCCGTCGACGAGGTCCGCTCCACCACCGCGCACGTCGGTATCGACGGGGACGATGTCGGACCAGGTCAGCCCCGCCTGATCCAAGGCGAACAACAACAGTGTGGTCTGCCACGATCCGTGCGCGATGCCGACGCGCTTGCCGCGCAGGTCCTCTACCGTGTTGATCTCGGACTCTGCCTTGACTACCAGGCGCCCGTTCTCCACGCGGGGGCCGGAGATTCCGATGTAGACGAGATCGCGGCCCTGGGCCAATCCGGTGACGGGCGGCGTGAAGCCGGTTCCGATCACGTCGTATCCGCCCTCCTCGAACAGCCAGTCCGAGTGCAGGGTCGGCAAGGCGTTTTCCGGGTTCACTGCAGGCTTGGCGGGAAGCTCACGCAGGTCCACCCACTCGACATCGGGGAGACGGCGTTCGAGGATTCCGGTGTGGCGCAGTACGAACAGCGAATTGTTGTGTGGGAAGTATCCGACGCGAACGGTCATGAGATCTACGGTTTCCTGTTCTGAATCAGTGATGGGGGTGGCTAGATGAGGCCGCGTCGACGCGCCTCGTCGGCGAGTCCGCTACGGCCCCACTGGACCGTGAGGTTGGACGGATCGAATTCGACCGAACCGCCGAGGGTTTCGGCGATCGCCTGGAACTGCGCGCCTTCCTCGAGGAGGACGACGAACTTCGCGAGGTCGAGCAACCCGCTGCGGCCGATGACGTTGACCCCGCCGTTGGCTTCGAAGATCGCCACCAGATCGGGATCGTGTTCGAGACGCTCGAGAATGAACTCGCCTGCAGAACGGGATCGATCGATGTGCGGCGGAATCTCTCGGGAGAGCGTCAGCCTCTGCGAAGCCGCATAGCGGATGGGTAGCGTCCGATGGGTCTGTGCCCAACCGCCGAGCCACGGAGTGTGGATGTGGACGACGCTGGTGATTTCCGGATGCTGACGGAAGACGGACGCGTAGCCGGTGACAAAACCAGCCGATCCGTTGCCGGAGAGCACCTCTCCATCGAACGTAGCGACAACCGGTGACACCGATGGGTCATCCGCCCACGGTCCCGGGTCGTTCAGGGCGACCGCGATTTCGGTGCCGGGTACGCGTTCGACGAAGTTCACGGTCCCGTTGGCTGCAACCGTTCCGGTCTTGCGGAAGACGTCGAATGCCTTGTCTGCTGCTTTGCGCGCTTCTTCGACGAATGCTGCGGTATCGGCGTCGAGTCGAGTTTCGGTGGTGGTCATCGAGTCTCCAGTCCAGAAGGTGTGATCGGGGTGCGCTGCAGGAGGGGAAGAACTTCTTCGCCGACGCGGTATGCCTCTTCGAGATGCGGGTTACCCGCGAGGATGAAGGCGTCGACGCCCAGTTCGCGCAGCTCGTCGAGTCTTTCGGCGACCTGTTCGTAGCTGCCGACCAGTCCGAACGCCGGTCCGCCGCGGATGAGGCTGAAGCCACACCACACGTTGGGCTGCACTTCCAGATCTCGGTAACCGGTGATGTGTTCGGGCACCCACCCCTTGATGCGGGCGGCGCCCACCGAATCACCCTGCGCTGCGCGGTCGGCGGCCCCCTTGTCGACGAAAGCCCAGCCTTTCTCGATCTCGGCCCACGCGGCTTCTTCGGTGTGCCGGGCAACGACGTCGATGCGTACGGCGAACTTCGGGGTGCGTCCCAGCTTGGCCGAGTTCTCCCGCACGCCGTCGATCTTGGCTCTCAGATCGGCGTACGGCTCCAGCCAGGAAAGGTAGTAATCGGAGTGCAGTCCGGCGGCGGCGACGGCTGCTGCCGAAGACCCGGAGAAGTACACCTCGGGAAACGGCTGGCCGGCAAGTCCGGGTGGAAGTGCAGCGCCGTGGGTTTGGAAGAAGCGACCGTCGAAGTCGAAAGGTTCGCCGTCCCACACACCCTTGAGGACCTCGAGGAACTCGGACGTCCTGGTGTAGCGATCGTCATGGTCGACCTTGTCGCCCCACCACAGCTGAGGCGCTCCGCCTCCGCCACTGATGATGTTGTAAACCAGACGTCCGCCAGTTGCTCGCTGCAGACTGGCCGACATCCGCGCGGCCTGTACCGGGTGAAGGAAACCCGGTTGGAACGCGACCATGAAACGGTACGTGGTGGTCTCGGCGGCCAACGCTGCTGCGGTCGCCCACGGATCCTCGGTCATCGGGAAGGACGGCAGCAGTCCACCGAGGAAGCCGGCAGACTCGGAAGCCTTTGCCACCGCGGCCATGTGGTCGATGTAGCTGTATCCGTCCAACTCGCCGCCGCGGATCGCGGGAGCGATGTTGCCCGGCCCGTATCCACCGGCATCGCCGCGGTTGTAGCGACGCGGAGTACGCAGCGACGCGTGGTCGCCTTCCATCCCGATCCGCCAATAGAAATCGATGCTCATGCGGTGGCCTTCTCTTCTGTGGTGGCCTTCTCTTCCTTGCGGATCCGACCCTCGGGATCGACCAGGTGCAGGAGATGCTCGCCCGCCCGGTGCAGCTCTTCGATGTGTGGCCGGCCGGACAGGACGAAACCGTCCACGCCGAGATCGCGATACGACGACAATCGCTGCGCCACTTCCTCGTAGCTTCCGACGAGGCCGATACTGTGCTCGTAGCCGATGCGGTCGAATCCGGACCACAGGATGCCGCCCCGATCGATCTCGAGTGCAGCGGAATCGGTTTCTCTCAGTTGCCGTTCGACGCGAGCCCAGGCTTCGTCGGCTGTTTCCCTCGCGATGATCGGGATGCGCAGGACCTTCTCGACGTTCCTGCCGAGTTCGGATGCTCGGTCGTCGAGGGTGGTGATCCGTGTCGACAACTCGTCACCGGCAAGGGTGAACTGATGGACATCGGCATGGTGGGCCGAGAGTTCCAGAGCTTCCGGTGAGTCTCCGGTCAGATGTACTCGGGGAAAGCGGAGTCCCGACAAGATGCCTCGGAATCCGCCGCCGAGTACGTCGTAGTACTCGCCGTCGAAGTCGTAACCCGTGCCGCCGAATCCGCCGGGGAGAATCTGTTCCTCGTTCCACACACCGCGTGCGACGGTCAGGAACTCCGCGGCGCGCGCGTAGCGGTCGGCACCTCGAACCACGTCTCCGCGAGCAGCGGCGTCTTCGGGGTCCGTCTCTACCTTCACTCGCCATTCGAGACGACCTGCCGACAGGCGCTGAAGTGTCGCCGACATTTTGGCGGCGTAGACGGGGGTGCCGAAAGTGGGGTGAAACTCCACGACCACTCGCGAATGACGCGTCTGACGTAGGGCGGCGGCAGCAACGATCCAGGATTCTTCGCCATTCGGATCGTACGGTGCGACAACGCCGTCGACGCCCGACAGTTCGGCTGCGAGAACGATCTGTGCCAATTCGTCGAAGGGCCCGAAGTTTCCGGGGCGAACATCGGTCGCGACGGTAGTCGGTCGCTGTGGCCCGAAGCCGCCGCGACTGTTCAGCGCGGCCACGGCCCGGCGTCCGTCACCGCGCGAGGGCAGCTCCCAGTAGACGTCCGTCATTCTTCTGTGCCCTTCTGCGCGGCGACAAGTGCGCGTGCCTGTTCCAGTGGTTCGTGCGCCACCCAGGACTGCAGGTCGAAGTCGGCGGCAAGGAAGCCGTGCGCATACAGGAATTGTTTCTGCACGCCGAGCAGGTCCACACGCTCGTCCGACAGGCTCAAATGCAGTCCGGTGTGGAAGTTCTCGCCGTAGGCTGCCACCACACCTTCGGGCCCGGACTGTGTTTCGGTCTGCAGCACGGCTCGGACCTCGTCGATGTTGGCTGCGGCCCAGTCCGCTGCTCTCAGGCTCTCGGCGAGGAAACCGACGACGATGTCCGGGCGCTGTTCGAGTAGGTCGGCATGAACCGTGATCGGTCGTGGGGTGCCGTTGTTCACGCGATCACGGAGGGATGCAGTGGAATCGAGATCGACGGCCACGGCGAGGCCGTGTTCGCGGGCAACTTCCTGGGCGCGGGCGCCCTTGACGTAGATGGCATCGACGTCGCCGCGGAGCAGGGATTCGACACCCCACGTCGTGTTGCGGGTGGACGAGGCGGTGCGGACCTCGGGGGCTGTGGTCGTCGCAACCTCGACGAGGGTGACGTCGGCAAAACTCAACTCGCCCAGTCGAAGTGCGGAGGCGAAGCCGTGCAGGGCCATGGCGCGAGGAAAGCTCCTGGCCTGATCCGCAGCCCAGGCCGGGATTCCGATCCGAGCGCCGGCCAGAAGACCTGCTTCTCGGATGTCGGAGTCTCCGCGCACCAGGATCGCCTGGGCCTCGTCGATCCAGGTGAGCCCGATGAGCCGCGTCGGAGAACCACTGGCACGCGCGGCCAGTGCGGGGACGTTGCCGCCCTCGCGAATGAGTCCGGAGAGGTGGTGATCGAAATGGCGCACTGCCAATTCCGGTCCGGCATCTTGCAGTACGCCGAAACGCACTCCGGATTCGTTTGCCGTCCGGTCGAGCCAACCGAGACTGTTGGCGAGACCGCTGGCGGTGGGAACGGGGCAGCGGGTGTACCAGAGTGTGTCGATTGCGGAATCAGCGATCAATGTCATGACTGTCCTGTCCGTCGGGGAAGGTGCGGCCGACACCGAGTTCCTTCAGGAAACTCGCTCGGTAGCGCAAAGATTCGGGATCGTTCCGATCGCGGGGGCGTGGCAGGTCGATGTCGACGTCCACGGCAAACCCGCCCTTGTCGAGGATGAGCACGCGGTCGGCAAGTCGTACGGCTTCGTCGACGTCGTGCGTGACGAGTAGTACAGCCGGACGGTGGCGGGCGACCAGATCGCCCACCAAGTCTTGCATTTGGAGCCTGGTCAAAGCGTCGAGGGCCGCGAACGGTTCGTCGAGCAGTAATAGTTCAGGTTCGCGAACGAGAGCGCGCGCCAATGCGACGCGTTGGGCCTCGCCGCCGGAGAGGGTGGCCGGCCAGGCACGGTGCTTGTCCGCGAGGTTGACCTCGGAGAGTGCGTTGCGTGCATTGTCGGTCACCTGACGTGACCGTTTCTGTCCGACTGTGACATTGGCCAGAACTCGCTTCGACGGTATCAATCGCGGTTCCTGGTAGACGACCGTGCGGTCGCGTGGGACCAGCACATCACCGCTGTCCGGTGCTTCCAAACCGGAAAGCACTCGCAGCAGGGTCGTCTTGCCGGTACCGCTGGGGCCGAGGAGAACGACGAACTCGCCGCGCGTGATCTCGAGGTCGATACCACCTAGAACAGTCTTGTCACCGAACGACTTACGCACTCCGGTGAGCGAGACCGCTACCGGTGATCCGGCACGTCGCTCGGCCGCGGTGGTGCCGGTCCGCTCACGGGCTGCCAACGGCGGCAGAGGTGCTTCGGTGGATGGCAGCGAGCCGATGGTTGTATTTGTCATCGCGCCACCGACAATCTCCGCCACGGCATGGAGTACCGCTCGATCAGTCTGACGATTGCGTCGAAGATGAGTCCCAGTGCCGCGTACATGACGATGCACAGAACCATGTAGTCGGTGCGGTTGTATTCCTGCGCCAGGGTGACCAGATATCCGATGCCCTCACGTGTGCCGACCTGCTCGGCGGCGATCAATCCGGTGATGCTGAGCGACAGGCAGATTCGAAGCCCCATCAGAACACCGGGGAGGGCGGTCGGAAGAATCGCTCCGAACACCAGTCGCCAACCCGTCAGGCCGAAACCTTGTGCCGCTTCCACCATCTTGCGATCGACTCCGCGCACTCCCAGGTAGGTGTACGCGTACATGGGGGCGACGGTCGCGACCGCGATCAGGACCACCTTGAAAGTTTCGTCGATACCGAACCAGGCGATGAACAGCGGAACGAGCGCGAGGAACGGAACCGCGCGATTGATCTGCATGGTCGAGTCGATCAGTTCTTCGCCGAGCGAGGAGAGACCGGACAGAACCCCGAGCACCAATCCGACGATCACACCGACCGAAACACCGAGTGCAGCACGTTGAAGCGACGCGAGACCGAAGTCGACCAACTGACCCGACTGGTACAGCTCGGCGAATGCCGTCCACACCGCCGGAGGTCCGGCCAGGATCTCTTCGCGGATCAGTCCGGTAGCGGATCCGATCCACCATCCGGCAACCAGCAGCGCGGGCACGAGGAAGCGGAGGGGGATCGAGACCCACTTGGGCCTGCTGCGATTGCGCCGGTAGCGGGGCGTTTCGAGTTGCGGATGCTCCACTGACGGCGACGCAGTTCGTGCGGGCCGGGTCAGCGTCACCATCGGGTCACTTCCCCTCGGTGGTGGGCGCTGCCGCTGCCGAACCTGCCACAGCACCCTGGAGGTCGAAGATCACATCGCTGCCCTTGAGCGGCTGCTGGATCACCTTGTTCTCGGCGAACAGTGTGGAGATCGATTCGAGGTCGGTGGCATCCGCTGCGGTCGGATAGCGGAAGTTGGTGATCTGGCCGCCCAGGGTGATCGCGTCGTCGAGCCGCTGTCCGGAGAGTGCACGCGGACCGGTCTGTTCGAAGACGTTCTCGAAGGCTGCTGGGTCGGCCTGCTGCTTCGCGGTGAGTTCCTGGGTGACCTCGAGGAACTTCTGGACCACCTCGGGATGCGCTTCGAGTACTGCGGTGCGGCCGGCGATGATGGTGCTGTCCACGGAGTCGATGCTCGCCTCGGTTGCGATCTCGACCGCGCCCTTGGCCTTGGCCTCCTGATACGGAATCAGGAACGATGCCCACGCGTCGACCTGCCCGGTGGAGAACGCCGACGCCGCGTCAGCCTGTTGCAGCGGAACACGTTCGACGGAATCGATCGGCACTCCGGCCTGCGTCAAGGCCTTGAGCGTGATGTACTCGCCCTTACCTGCAGGGTTGACGGCGATGCGCTTGCCGGCCAGATCTGCGACGGTCTTGATTCCGGATTCCGGAGTGGCGATGATGCCGGCCTGGTCCTTGTTGTACGGGTCGGACGTGGCGAAGATGCGGACACCCACGTCCTTGGACAGTGCGCCGACGACGGGACTGTATGCGCCGGTTTGGATGTCGAGCTCACCGCTGTTGAACAGTTTGAGGTTGGAGCTGAATCCCGGTGTGGTCTTGACCCATTCGATCTTTGCGCCCAGCGGTGCCAGCGCCTCGTCGTAGGTTCCGTCACGCTTGCCGACGGCGATGGCACCGGAGTTTCCGGGATCGAAGACTTTGAGCGTGAAGTCGGCGCTGGAATTGCCTGCGGCGCTGTCGGAATCGGAAGACCCACACGCCACCGCCAACCCGGCCAGCGGGATCATGGCGAGCGCAGCGGCAGCTCGTGGCAGTCGGCGGAAGCGGGACATGTATGTGGCTCCTTCAGGCGTTGATTCGTCAGAACTGACGACGATGACGCTATTGGGTGCCTGTCCGTTTTACCCCCGTTTGTTTTCTGGAGATTGGAAATCTTGACAACATCGGAAGTCTGTTCATCTGGGCTTTTATGGACCGTCGTCTGGTTCCTTTCCACCTGATGGAAAGGATGGCCGGACTGCTGGGTCCGTGTTAGCGTCCGATTCTCAGGTCGATCAGGCCACAGCGAAAGGATCGTTCGTGACGGACGCACGCGGCGCGGGAGTTCAGACGGTAACCCGTGCCCTGACCATGCTCACATGTTTTCGCAGTGGCGAAGAACTGGGAGTCTCGGAAGTTGCGCGGCGACAAGAGCTTGCGGTCAGCACCACGCATCGATTGCTGCAGTCGCTCGTCGACGCGGGGTTCCTCGAGAAGGACGACGCAACCAGTCGGTATCGCATCGGCGCGGCGCTGGCGGCATACGGACAGGTCTCCTACCGGCAGCATCGGATCTATCTGTCCGAGCCCTATTTGGAGCAATTGGCCGCGACGACAGGAGCATCCGCCTCCCTGGCAGTGCGAAGCGGAAGTGAGGTGGTGTTGCTCGGATTCAGCCGATGGCGCGAGGCCGACGGGCACGTGCTCCAGGGTGTCCGCCTTCCCTTGCATGCGAGCGCACTGGGGAAAGCCTTTCTGGCTTGGTCCGATGTCGACGATTCCGAGCTCGCTGCGCTGCCACGTGAAGCGACCACTCAGCGTGCGATCACCGATGTTGCCGGTATCCGCCGGGAATTGGAACTGACTCGTGAGCGAGGATACGGATTCAACGACGAGGAGTTGACCCCGGATTACCGAACGATCGGAATTCCGATCATCGATGGATCCGGCACTGTGCGTTACGCTCTCGGGCTTCGTGGTCCGGTCGAGCTGATGATCGACGAACGGATTCCGTTCCTCGCGGATCTTGCCAAGGTAACTGCGCGACAGATCGGTGAAGTGCTTCTCTGAACTGGCGTGAAGCGCTTGTGGCAGATCCGGCCGAACGTGATTACCGTTGAAGTCGAGGGCGCGATCGCACAATGGCTACGCGACGTGACCGCGTCCTCGCGAGCGTGGAGACGAGTGATGACGACGATCGGTGTCGTTGCCCTGCTGCTGGGCGTCCTGTTGATCGTGGTCGAGGCGCATGCCCCAACCGCGGGGGTGCTCGGTGTGCTTGGAGCACTCATGATCGGGGCCGGCGTCTGGATGCTTTTCACATCCGACGGTATCGGGCAATTGATCGCGATCCCGGTGACGGCGGGGGTCGCGGTAGTCGGCCTGGGCGTGGTGGCGGTAGCGAGTCGAAAAGCGCTTACCGCGCGCCGCGCTCCCGTGCGTACCGGGACGGAATCTCTTGTCGGTTCCGACGCGACCGTTCGCAGTTGGACGGGCGTGCAGGGGCAGGTCGAGCTTGACGGCGGATTATGGAGTGCTCGAATGGAATTCGGGTACGACGACTCTGTGCCTGCCGTGGGCGAATCCGTCGTCGTAGAGCAGGTACGAGGCCTGACTCTGAGAGTGCGCCGTCGTGAACCGTGGGAGCTGCCGCTATGACCACCGTGCTTGTCGTGTTGTCCGTGTTTGTCGTGCTGATTGCAGTCCTTGTGGGAATGTCGGTGAGAGTTCTGCGCGAGTACGAGCGCGCGGTGGTGTTCCGCCTCGGCCGATTGATCACCTTGAAAGGCCCAGGCCTGGTGATTCTGGTGCCGGCGATCGATCGTATGGAACGGGTCAGTCTGCGAACCGTCACGCTGAAAATACCGGTCCAAGAAGTGATTACCCGCGACAATGTTCCTGTGAAGGTCACCGCCGTCACGTACTTTCGGGTCGTCGACGCTGACCGTTCGATAGTCGAAGTCGAGGACTTTCTGGCCGCCACCTCACAGATCGCCCAGACCACACTGCGCTCCATCCTCGGTAAAGCTGAGCTGGACTCGCTGCTATCCGAACGTGAACGCCTCAACGAGGATCTGCAGAAAGTCATCGACCAGCAGACCGAACCGTGGGGCGTCAAGGTCACGACCGTCGAGATCAAGGACGTCGAGATTCCAGCCAACATGCAGCGCGCCATCGCCAGGCAAGCAGAGGCCGAACGTGAACGTCGAGCCAAGATCATCAACGCCGACGCAGAGTTTCAGGCTTCGGCCAAGCTCGCCGAGGCGGCCGAGGTGATCAGCCGCAATCCGACCACCCTGCAATTGCGATATCTGCAGACACTTCACGAGATCGGTAGCGAGAACAACTCCACCGTTGTCTTCCCCTTGCCGCTGGATCTTGTCCGGCCCTTCATGGGCGGCCAAGCGGAGGTTTCCACAGTCACCCAAGAACATGCCCGTTCTGTCTGGAATGCGAAAGTTGTTGATTAGCAGCTAGTTTCATCTCGAAATTCTCTTGTATTCGAAACTGTGTTCGAATACGATTGCTGCATGGACAGTCGGGATGCGTGGCAACTGGATGGCGAGGACCTCAAGAGTGAGGTTCTCGATCTGGTGCACGCTCGGCACGAGTTGCAGTCGCGGTTGGTGTTGTTGATCGTGGAGATGTTTTCCCGTGAGGTTCTCGGTGGGAAGGGTTTTCGGGCGATCGCGCAGTGGTTGCATGGTTCGACGAATTTGGAGATCGGTGAGTGCAGTCTGCTGGTCGGGTTGGCGCGGTTGTTGATGCTCGAACCTGTTGTGGCGGATGCGTTTCACCGGGGTGATGTTGATGCGTTGAAGGCGCGGCAGGTGGCGTCGTTTTGTCAGCATCCACCGAAGAACATGACCCTGGCGGATGTCGGCAAGGCTCGCGGGATCTTGTTGGGGTTGGCGTCGAAGAACATCGCGGATTGTGATGCGGTGCGGGCGGCGATTCGGCGGATCGAGAAGCAGTACGGCAAGCGTGAGGACGGTGTTCCGGTCGGCGAGGATTCGGAGCGGAACGAGTTTTACGCCTCGAAAGGCCTGTACGGGCGGGTCACTGTGAAGGGTGATTTGGATGCGATCAACGGGGCACGGTTGATCACGTTGCTGTCGAGTTTGTCGGCTCCGACGCCGGAGAAGGATGGCGTGAAGGACACGCGCACGCCTGCATTACGACGGGCGGACGGGTTCTGCGAATTGTTGCGCCGGTACGAGCGGGCGGGGTTGGGTCCGATCGAAGGCGGCGTGAAACCACACATCACGGTCACCGCGTCGGCAAAAGATATGACAGATCTGCAAGCGTTGAAAGACCTCCTGCCGTCGACGGAGGAACTGGGGTTCGCGTGGACGGATTGGGTAGGTCCGATCAGTATCGATACTGCCCGGATGCTGGCGTGCGACTGCACCGTGACGCGGATCTTGTTGGATGAGAACGGTGTTCCGCTCGACTGCGGTAAGGAAGCGAGAACGGCGACTGTTCCGCAGCGCCGGGCTCTTGCGGTTCGGGATGGCGGGTGTGCGTTTCCGGGGTGTGGGACGCCGTCGGGGTGGTGCGATGCTCATCATATTGTTCACTGGGGTGATGGTGGCCCAACGGATCTCGACAATCTGATCTTGTTATGTGGTCATCATCATCGGACGATGCACCACACGGAATGGCGGGTGGAGATCGGCCCGGATCGGAAGACGGTGTTCTACCCACCGATGTCGGTTGATCCGCACCAGCATCCGATCGGCGGGAACAGCCCGCCCACAGCAGCCTGAACGGGCGCAACTGAATACGCACACACCGGGGCATAGCCATGCCCCGGTGTACGGCGTGTGCGGTCAGAGCATCGTCGAGATATGGTCCGGAAGCGCGACACCTGAGTCGAGATCCTCGGACGGGATCGGTTCACCGAAGTGCGTAGCTGCGGGAACTACTCCAGCCCAAACGGTTTCGACACCAATGTCGGCGGCATCGTCGCCGGGGCCGCCGGTGCGGGCCTTGACGGAAGCCTCGTACAACGGCAGTGCAAGAACGATGGTTGCCGCCATTTCCTTGCGCGTGTGATCCCGAAGGTGTTGGGAACGTCCGGGAACCACCTGGTCGACGATCAGATTCAAAGCCTTCACTCGCTCGTCGCCGTCGGTCACGACTCGAGGTGATCCGACGATGACGCCGCTGCGGTAGTTCATCGAGTGGTGGAAGCCCGACCGAGCCAACACGAGCCCGTCGAGGATCGTGATGGTGATGCAGATTTCGCTGTCCGGAGCCAAGCTTCGCGAGGCCACCGAGCCGTGAACATAAATAGACCCGCCGCGGTCAGGGCCGTCGAGGTCGAACCCGTACGCGGTGGGAAACACCATGGGAACTCCGCCGACGTTCACGCCCATGTGGCACAGCTTCGCGGACTGCAAGACGTCGACGAGTGCCGCGCGTTCTGCGACGCCGTGGTGGCGGGCGCGCTTGTGCGTCGTACGTGCTGTCGGAGACAGCGGAATAGGTGCAGTGGGGGCAGGAGCAGGGGCAGCAAAGACAACGGAATCTGTCATGCAGACAATGCTGGTGGCAAAGTGGCTTCAAGTCATGGTCCAATCAGTGGAGACTTCGATAGGCCACTTCGATTTCCACTTCCGAGAGGGTTCTGAATGTTTCTTCCTTCGGCGGTAGCCGTCGTCCTCGACCGGACAGATCGGCGGGCGCTCCCGATCCAGATTGCCGACCACCTCAGAGCTGATATCCGCAGTGGTAAGGCGGCAGTGGGACTGAGGTTACCCAGTTCCCGGAAGCTGGCGGCGGAGCTCGAGGTGGCGCGGGGCGTCGTGGAACGGGCGTATGAGCAGTTGATCGCCGAGGGTTGGCTTGTCGCTGTGCACGGCTCGGGCACCTTCGTTGCCGAGGCGCCCTCTCCCGTGGTCACTCCCACGACTACACCGAAGAAGACCGCCGACAAGATGTCGCCCAGGGTGCAGCTCCGGCCAGGCGTGCCGTGGACGCCGCCGCGTGCATCGGCAGCGTGGCGGCGGGCGTGGCGTGACGTCGGGTCCAAACCGCCACCATTCGAGGATCCCGATCCTGCGGGTGACTACGAATTGCGTTCGGCACTATCGGAATTGCTGGCAAGAGCCCGCGGAATGTCGGTTGAACCCGAGAGAATCCTGATCACCTCAGGTGCCACGCATGGTCTCGGCCTCGCCCTGTCGGCTCTGCGTACCCGTGATGCTGTCTTGGCGATGGAAGATCCCGGATACCGGTATGCGTCCTCGGCCGCAACAGCCTGTGGATGGTCGCTGCTCGACGTGCCCGTCGACGCTCATGGTCTCTGTGTCGACCAACTCGAAACGGCGTCGGAGAGCGTCCGCGGTGTGTATGTGACACCGTCCCATCAGTATCCGACGGGTGGGCTGCTTCCGGTAGGTCGGCGCAACCAGTTGATCGAGTTCGCACGCGCCCGCGACGTCGTCCTGTTCGAGGACGATTACGACTCCGAATTCCGTTACGACGTAGCGCCTTTACCTGCGCTTGCCCAGTTGGCTCCTGATCGGGTGGTGTATCTCGGAACGGTTGCCAAGACGCTCGGCGCCGGAATTCGGTTGGGCTGGTTGGTAGCTCCCCTCGACCTGGTCGACCGCATAGCATTACACCGCAAGCGAATCGGCGACTTCCCGTCGGTTCCGCTGCAGCAAGCACTCCTGTCCCTGCTCCGTGACGGCGAATGGGATCGAGCGGTACGTACCGCCCGGCGCAGGTACCGCGAGCGCGATCGGGCGGTCGAGGAAGCACTGTCATCGTTCGGTGAACTGCGCGGACTCGGCGCCGGCATGCACACGACGCTCATGC
Organism: Rhodococcus sp. MurmanLake-1; assembly: GCF_056945715.1. NCBI lineage: Bacteria > Bacillati > Actinomycetota > Actinomycetes > Mycobacteriales > Nocardiaceae > Rhodococcus > Rhodococcus sp. MurmanLake-1. Next base: position 98,233 of record NZ_JBWZNF010000014.1, read on the forward strand.
TCGACGCGGATCTGGCAGCCACCGTCGCTCGCGAGGCACTTGAACACGGCGTCGAAGTGCCCACCCTGGTCGAGTCCACCCGAACGCACGGAGACCCCGGCGGATTGGTCATCGGCTACGGGCGAGTGGAATCCGCGGACCTAGAATATGTGCTCGAGGTGATAGCCGAGTGCCTCGCACGTCACAGCGCGTGAAGTCTCGTTGATCGGGAGTGCGGCAACGGATGGGCGTGGTCCAGTTCTAGCGTCTGCTCGTGACGATCCGAAGCCAGACCTTTCCGCACCTGCTCGCACCAGGCACCATCGGCCCGATGACCGTGCCCAATCGCGTGGTTCTCCCTGCGATGGACATGAACCTGTGTGAAGACGGGGAAATCGAAAAGGGCGACATCGACCACTTCGTGGCTCGTGCGGCCGGTGGAACGGGTCTGATCATCACCGGTTGCTGCGCTGTTGCGTACCCGCTGGGCTGCACCAGCCGCAAGGAACCGGGGCTCTCCGAAGACCGGTTCATCCCCGGACTCAAAGCGCTGGCCGACGCGGTGCACGACGCAGGCAGCAAGCTCTGTGTGCAGATGACACACCACGGCAAGGTGGCGCGCATCGATACCCTCGACGGCCGACCCCAGTTGGTCCCGTCCACACCGAAGCCGCCGGGTGACATGAGTGCGATGGCCGATTGCACGCCCGAAGAACTGGGCAAGATGGCTGCCATCAACGAGGGCAAGAGGGCGACCTACCACGAGGCCACCAAGGAAGATCTTGATTGGCTCGTCCGCATGTTCGCCGAGGCTGCCGGACGGGTGAAAGCGGCGGGCGGCGACGCCGTCGAGATTCACTGTGCCCACAACTACGTCCTCGGAGCGTTCCTGAGTCGGTACACGAATCAGCGCAGCGATGAGTACGGAGGTTCCATGGAGAACCGTGCTCGCCTGGCTTGTGAGGTTATTCGGGCGGTCAAGGAGGAGGTCGGTGGTGCGCTTGCCGTCATCGTGCGTCTGGCCGGTCAAGAGTACGGCGAAACCGACGGGCTGACCGTCGACGAGGCTGCTGCGGCCGCCAAGATGTTCGAAGAGGCCGGCGCTGACGCCATTCACGTCACCGGTACCGCGCTGAATGCTTTTGCCAACTTCACCGACGGCCCCCTGCCCGACAAGGTCGGCTACTACATGGACAATGCAACGCGAATCAAGCAGGCGATATCGATCCCCGTGATCACGGTCGGACGTATGCTCCCCGAGGTCGGCGAGAAGATGATCGCGGAAGGTCGCACGGACTTCGCCGCGATGGGCCGCCAGCTCCTGGCCGATCCACAGCTGGTGAACAAACTCAAAGACGGTGTACCCGAGCGGGTTCGGCCTTGCATCAATTGCTACGTCTGCGTGCAGGAGAACTTCTGGGACGAGACCCCGCTGTGCGCGGTGAACCCTGCCCTGGGCAACGAAGCGCTGCTCCCCTTCGTTCGGACCAGCACCCCGAAACACGTTGTTGTGGTCGGAGCGGGCCCCGGTGGTCTCGAAACGGCTCGCGTGGCCGCTGAACGTGGGCACCGAGTCACGGTGTTGGACAAATCCGATCGTCTCGGCGGCACCCTGTGGTTCTCGAGCCTCACTACCCCGGACAACGGGCGTCTGCTCAGCTGGTTGAAAGTGGAAATCGAGCGTCTCGGTGTCGATGTTCGACTGAAGACCGAAGCCTCGGTTGCTTCGATCCGGGCATTGAACCCCGACGCCGTAGTCGTGGCCACCGGTGCAGTCCGTGAGCGGCCTAGTGTTCCGGGCGGCGATTTGCCGCACGTGCACACCGGTGATTCGTTGCGCGCGTTGATGACCGGAGCGGGAGACGTCTCACAGGTGCCGCCGGTCCTGCGGACGATGGCCAAGTTGGGCAAGCTGTCCGGTATCACCAAGAGCCCCGCGGCGATCCGAGCTGTGACCCGCAAGTTCCTGCCCATGGGTAAGGACGTTGTCGTGATCGGTGGTTCGCTTGTCGGACTCGAGCTTGCGGAGTTCCTGGCCGAGCGAGGTCGCAATGTGACGCTGATCGAAGAAGGCCAGCAGTTGGGTATTCCGATGGCGATGCCGCGCCGCTGGACGGCTGTGCGCCACGCCAAGCATGTCGGTGTGGACATTCACCGCAATTCAACGGTGCAGCGAATCACCAAGGAGCACGTCGAATTCCGTTCCGGTGACAAGACACTGACCGCTCCAGCCGACATGGTTGTCGTCGCATCGGGGGTGTCAGCGCAAGCGCCGCTGGCCGACGCTCTGATCGGCGTCGTCTCCGACGTGCACGTGGTCGGTGACGCGGTGAACGTCGACTACATCGAAGGTGCGATGCACACGGCGTGGAAAGTTGCGATGGATCTTTGACCCATCCTCTAGGTAGCGCTTTGTGCCGCAACGATGTCCGGCCACCATCGGGCCGCGACATCGGGGTGCGCGCGTAGTCGACTCTTGAGGGCGTTCGCCCCGTAGGAATCGTGGATCGGGTTGTTCGCGTCCACGGTGACGCCGGTGGCGCGCGCCGCCAGCTCGGGTGGTAGGTCGAACTCCGGGATCTGCGCTGCGTAGTTCGGGTTGAAGAAGAACGGCACCGAGATACGTTCGCCGTCGCCCTCGGGTGAAACTACCCGGTGCACAGTCGCTTTCAAGTAGCCGCCGGTAGCGACCTCGAGAAGTTCGCCGATGTTGACCACCAGCGCCCCGTCGATCGGCGGTGCGTCGATCCAATCGCCGTCGTGCTCGACCTGCAGACCGCCCTTGCCCGGTTCGACATAGAGCAGTGTCAGTACACCCGCGTCCTTGTGCCCGCCGACGCCCTGGGAGCCGGCACCTTTCGGGCGGCCCGGGTAACGCACCACCTTGATGAGGATCGACGGATCGTGAGCGAACGCGTCGTCGAAGATGTTCGCATCCTGGCCCAGGGCTACCGCCCATTCGCGTAAGAGGCTCAGTGCGATCGAGGTGAGTGTGTCGTTCCACTCGGTGATGACGTCGCGGAGTTCGGGAAGGGCGTCGGGCCACTGGTTGGGGCCCTGCAGGATCTCCCAGGCCGGTGAGGTGTCGGTGCGCTCGGCCGCGGGCTGTTCGGCGCCGATGTCGATCTGCTCGCGCCAGTCCTGCTTGCCTTCGGTCAGTTCGCCGCCGAGCCTGGTGTACCCACGGAAGTGCGGGCTGCGGACGTTCTCGATCGCGAGCTTCTCGGCAGTCGGTAGCGCGAAGAACTCGCGGGCGACGGCGAGGAGGCGGCGCTGCAGTTCGTCGGGAATTCCGTGGCCGACCAGGTAGAAGAATCCGACCTCGTGGGTGGCCTCGCGGAGCTGAGTGCGGAACTGCTCGGCGGTGTCGGGGTTGTGCGCCAGCGACAGATCGAGCACTGGCAGCGACGTAATCGACATGGGGTCCTCGATCCGTGTGATGGTTCTGATGTCCATCATTCCACGCTGATCGGCACCCGGACCCGCGCGGCGATTCGGCAGCCGCAGGCGTGATTACCCGCGCGGATGCGGAAACACCCTGCGGATAACAGAATCGGGGCCTTGCGCCGTTGGCGCAAGACCCCGAATCAGCGTGAACCTAAATCAGGCCTCGTCGGCTCCGATGATGAACGCTTCGAGCTCGATGCGAGCCTTGTCGTCGGCCATCTGGACCGGCGGGGACTTCATCAGGTAAGCGGAAGCCGGGTAAACCGGTCCACCGATGCCGCGGTCCTTGGCGATCTTGGCGGCGCGCACGGCGTCGATGATGATGCCGGCAGAGTTGGGCGAATCCCAGACCTCGAGCTTGTACTCCAGGTTCAGGGGAGCGTCACCGAAGGCGCGGCCTTCGAGGCGGACGTATGCCCACTTGCGGTCGTCGAGCCACTCCACGTAGTCCGAGGGACCGATGTGGACGTTGCGGTCGTGAACCTTGCCGGCAAGTGCGCCGGTCAGGTTGGACGTCACGGCCTGGGTCTTGGAAACCTTCTTGGACTCCAGGCGATCACGCTCGAGCATGTTCTTGAAGTCCATGTTTCCACCGACGTTGAGCTGGTAGGTGCGGTCCAGCACGACGCCGCGGTCTTCGAACAGTTTCGCCATCACGCGGTGGGTGATGGTGGCGCCGACCTGGCTCTTGATGTCGTCGCCGACGATCGGGACGCCGGCGTCCTTGAACTTGGCAGCCCACTCCGGGTCGGAAGCGATGAAGACGGGCAGGGCGTTGACGAATGCCACGCCTGCGTCGATCGCGCACTGTGCGTAGAACTTGTCAGCGTCGTCGGAACCGACGGGCAGGTAGGAGACGAGGACGTCGACCTGAGCGTCCTTGAGTGCCTTGACGACGTCGACGGGCTCGGCGTCGGACAGCTCGATGGTCTCGGCGTAGTACTTGCCGATGCCGTCGAGGGTCGGGCCACGCTGAACGGGAACGTCCAGGGGCGGGACGTCGGCGATCTTGATGGTGTTGTTCTCGCTCGCGAGGATCGCCTCGGAGAGGTCGAAGCCGACCTTCTTGGCGTCGACGTCGAACGCAGCGACGAACTGCACGTCGCGGACGTGGTACTTACCGAACTTGACGTGCATGAGGCCGGGGACCGTCTGGGTCTCGTCGGCATCCTTGTAGTAGTGGACGCCCTGAACCAGGGACGAGGCGCAGTTACCCACGCCCACAATGGCTACGCGCACCGCGGTGCTGTTCTCACCCATGGTCGGGTTCTCCTTCTTTCCGGGATGTTCCTGTTGTCGATTGCTCGGCTGCGATCAATTCGTTGAGCCAACGCACTTCGCGTTCACTCGATTCGAGTCCGAGCTGATGGAGCTGACGGGTATAGCGGTCCAGCGATCCGCTGGCCCGACCGACGGCCTCGCGGAGCCCCTCACGGCGCTCCTCGACCTGGCGTCGCCTGCCTTCGAGGATCCGCATCCGCGCTTCTGCGGGGGTGCGGCTGAAGAAGGCGAGGTGAACGCCGAAACCGTCGTCGGTGTAGTTCTGCGGCCCGGTGTCGGCGACCAGTTCGGTGAAACGTTGCCGACCTTCCGGAGTGAGCTGGTAGACGCGACGCGCCCGACGCTTGAGCGTGCCGGTGGCAGTGTCGACGTCTTCCGAGATCAATCCGTCGGCTTGCATGCGCCGCAGTGCCGGGTACAGCGATCCGTACGAGAACGCGCGGAATGCGCCGAGCAGACCAGTGAGCCGCTTACGCAGCTCGTATCCGTGCATCGGTGACTCGAGGAGCAGCCCGAGGATTGCGAGTTCGAGCAACTGACAAACCTCCCGAGTCGTTGAACCTAACCGCTTGATGCGATAACCAACTATATCGCGCCGATATATAAAACCACACTGCGGCCCGATACGTGTACCAAGGTGTCACGGATAGACGGCCTCGATTGGCCGCGGGCTGGGTGGACAACTCAGCACTCGACGACATTGACTGCAAGCCCGCCGCGTGAAGTTTCCTTGTACTTGTCGTGCATGTCGGCGCCAACGTCGCGTAAGGTGCGGATGGCGGTGTCCAGTGAGACGTGGTGTGGCTGATCCTCCTCGTTCAGGGTGAGTGTCGCCGCCTGAACCGCGGTGACGGCAGCTATCGCATTGCGTTCGATGCACGGGATCTGTACCAGTCCGGCCACCGGATCACAGGTCAGGCCCAGGTGATGTTCCAGACCCATCTCCGCTGCCTTTCCCACCTGTGCCGGCGTTCCGCCGAGGGCCGCGCACAAGGCTCCGGCCGCCATCGCGCACGCCGAACCCACTTCGCCCTGGCAGCCGACCTCTGCCCCGGAGATGGAAGCGCCCGCCTTCACGACGCTGCCGATGGCAGTCGCGGTCAGGAGCATGTCGACGACGCCATTCATGTCGGCACCTGGCGTCCGAAGGTAATGCTCCACAACTGCGGGCAAGATTCCCGCTGCCCCGTTCGTCGGCGCGGTGACCACCCGGAATCCCGATGCGTTCTCCTCGTTGACGGCCAATGCTGCGAGTTGGATCCGAGAAATTGCGGTCAGTTCGTGCGTGGGTTGGCTGTCCAGAGTCCTGGCGAGTCCGGGGGCACGTCTGCGAACGGCAAGACCTCCCGGGAGTGTGCCATCTGCCCGCGTGCGACCGGCGCCGATGCACGCCCGCATGGCTTCCCAGATCTCGACCGCGTCGGCTTGGGGGTCTCGGCCGAGCGCCCACTCGTTTGCCGCGGCAATCTCTGCGACGGTCACTTCCCGTGATGCGCTGAGTGTAAGAAGGTCGTCGAACGTGCGGTAGGGGTACGGAATCTGTGGTGGCGATGGTTGCGTCTGGCCCACCGTCACTACGAAACCGCCGCCGACGGATAGGAAAGTGCGGTCCTCGATAACTGTGCCGTCGTTCGCTATCGCAGTGAACTCCAACGCATTCGGGTGATCTGGGTGGGGGTCGAACGGGGCAAGAGTGATGTCCTCGTAAGCGACGGTGACCGAGTGGTCGTCGACTGATATTTCGTGCAGCGAACGCGAATGTTCCCATAATCCGTGGACGGCAGCGGGATCGCAGTCGTGCGGTGACCATCCGCGTAAGCCCGCGAGGACTGCGTCGGGAGATCCGTGGCCGACTCCGGTGGCCCCGAGGGAGCCGCGAAGCCGTACCTGAATGCGCGAAGTCCGTGCAAGCAGGTGTGCGTTGCGTAGTCCCGCCACGAACGACGCGGCAGCACGCATGGGCCCGACGGTATGTGAACTCGACGGACCTATGCCTATCGAAAACAATTCGGACATGGACGTGTGTGCGCCCACAGATCCATCAGCACAATATGAGGTATTTAGCACAGATTTCATCGATCTTCTCCGTCTGAAGTGAGTTAAACAGGGAAATTGCCCTGTTTCGAGGATGTTTCGGCAAAGAAAATTCTCCACGGTTCCGTAGATATTTCTTACTGCACAGTTGTAGATTATCCGTACATCACTCGATCGGTTCCGATTCTCACTACTCACGCACTGCAGAGGTGCCAATGAAGACCACTGATTCCTCACTCATCGAGGACCTCACGATCCAACCTGTGCCGGAAGAGCGCCGCACCGGTACTGCCCGCCATCTGTTCTCGGTCTGGTTCGGCGTCCAGATCATGCCCCTTACCCTCGTGATGGGTGTGCTGGGTCCGACTGTGTACGGACTCGACATCGCCTCGACAATTGCCGCGATCGTCCTCGGTAACCTGATCGGTGCGGTCTTCATGGCATTGCACTCGGTGCAGGGATCAAAACTTGGTGTGCCGCAGATGATTCAGGCACGTGGACAATTCGGTATGTACGGCTCGCTGCTCGTGTTGGTCGTCGTCATCCTGATGTACCTGGGTTTTCTCGCGTCTATCATCGTGCTTGCCCGAGACACACTTGTTGCGTTGGTACCCGCATTGAACCCCTCGCTTGCGTTGGTGCTGACTACTGGTCTCACGCTGGTGGCAGTCATCTTCGGTTACGAGTTCATTCACCGACTCAACCGCGCCTTGCTCGTTCTCTTCGGAATTGCCGTCATCTTGATCGCCGTGTTCACCTTCCAAGCCGCCGGTGGAGGGCCCGCGACATCGGCGGATACGAGCTTTAGCGTGATAGGTTTCCTCGGGATGACGTCGATCGCCGCGACATGGCAGATCGCCTACGCGCCTTACGTTTCCGACTATTCTCGCTACCTGCCCGCGGCGACTCCTTCGCGCGAGGCGTTCTGGTACACCTATCTCGGCGCCGTTGTCGGCGCGATTCCGGTGATGACCCTCGGTGCGCTCCTCGTGACCGCGGCAGGCGGCGACGGAAGCGTCGCTCAACTGCTCGACATCATGCCAGGTCCGATTGGCGTCTTCGTTCTCGTCATGCTTTTCCTCGGCGCCATCGACGCGGCGGTGATCAACCTTTACGGCCCGTCCCTGTGCACGCTGACGTTGATGCAAACATTCCGAACAGGCTGGAAACCAGGAGCTTTCGCGCGTAACCTCGTCGCCACCTGCACCGCCGTCATCGCATTCATGGTGGCCCTGCTGTTCGCTGACAACTTTCTCGTCAACTACTCCAACTTCATCCACTTCCTGATGTGCTTGCTCATCCCCTGGAGCATCGTCAATCTGGTCGACTATTACATGATCGCCAAGGGACAGTACGATATTGCCGCGTTCAGTGACGTCAATGCCGGCTATGGGGCCTTCAACATACCGGCCCTGGCTACCTACATCCTCGGATTTGTCATCCAAATGCCTTTCATGTCAGGCGATTTCTTTACCGGACCGGTGGCCGCAGCCATGAACGGGGTCGACGTGTCCTGGCTCGTCGGGTCCGTGGCCAGCTTCTTTCTCTATCTCGCGCTCGTTCGACTCTCCGCCAAGCGCACTCCGGCTCTCGCTGCAGCCGCTGCCTGAAACTTGAACACCGAAAGGAATATTCATGACCGGGACCGAACTCGCCGACCTCGTCGGCGACGGCACTGACCGCCAGCGTCTGATGAACAGCACCTGGACTCACCACATCAAGACTCCGTTCTCACAGGGATGGCGGATCGGGAACCTCGTCTTCACCGGCGGCCAACTCTCGGCGGACGAACACGGAAACGTCCTCGGAGAGGGTGACATCGAGGCGCAGACCCGCAATGTATTCGAGTCGCTCACCACAGTACTGGCCGAGGCCGGTGCCACCTGGGGCGACGTCGTCAAACTCAATACCTACTACTGCTTCGACGGCTCGGGAGACCAGGTTCAGGAGAACTGGGAGACCATGACCCGCGTTCGGATGGAATTCCTCCCCGAAGAGGGGCCTGCCGGTACCGGCGTACGCGTCGCCGGACTCATGTACGACGGCTTTCTCATCGAGGCCGAAGCCATCGCGGTCATCCGCGGCTGATCACCGAAAGGAACATCATGACCAACCCCACGCTCGACGCCCGGAGACTGCGCATCGACAAGGTCACCGAACAACTCTCGCAGACCGGAGGGCACCTGCTCACCGGTGATCAGTACAAGGCCTCGTTGCGCGACGGCCGCCGCATCATCTCCTCACAGGGTGAGGATGTCGAGGATGTCACCACCCATCCCGACCTGCGTGCCGTCAACACCCTGGCCGGAATTCAGGATGCCCAGTTCGCGTCGGAGACCCGCGACGTTCTCACCTACGTGGACGACGACGGTGGCCGACGCGCCATCGGATGGCAGATTCCCCGCACTCGCGCTGACCTGATGGCCAAACGTGAAGCGACGCGGCTGATCACGCAGAAGACCATGGGCATGTACGGCCGTCCCAACGACTACGGCGCAATGATGGCACTCGGCTTCCTCTCGACCATCGACAGGATCGAAGCGGAGAACCCTGAATTCGCGCAGAACATACGCGATTTCGTGAAGATATCTGGTGATCACAACCTGCTCAGCACAGATCTGATCGCAGACCCGCAGTCCGACAAGAGTATTCCGCGAAACGAGCGCCCGTCGCAGTTGCGCATTATCGAAGACCGACCCGACGGAATCGTCATCTCAGGTGCGAAGGTAGCCGGTAGCATCGGTTCCCTCGCACACTTTTTCACTCTCTCGACCACTCTCGGCGGTGGAGTCGGGCCGGAAGCGGCCATCTGGGCGGCGATCCCGGTCAACTCCCCCGGTCTCTCGCTCATCCTGCGCGAGCCGACGGCGAAGATGAACACGCCGCGCAATGATCACCCGCTCGATCACGCCGGTGAAGAACTCGATCAGACGATCATCTTCGACAAGGTGTTCATCCCGCGTGAGTACGTCTTCAGCAAGTACAACCTGGGATTGCTCGACCTGTACTACGAATCCTGTGCGTATTCGCTGTGGTCGGTGATGACGCGCCTGGCCTTCCGGGCAGAGATGTTCACCGGTGTGGCGCAGGTGATCACCGAGATCCTCGGCACCGACAAGATTCCCGGTGTGCAGGCTGCCGTCGCCGACATCACGCTCTACGCACAAACCCTCAAGGCGTATTCGCTCGCCACCGTTCACGAGTCAGTGGAATGGTGTGGCCTGCATGTACCGAACCCGGAACTGACAACGGCAGGCCGTCTCTACTCGATCGAGAACTATCCCCGCATCACCTATCTGCTTCGCGATCTGTGCGGGCAGGCGCTCGTCGCCCGCTGGCCCGAAAAAGTTTGGGATCATCCGGAATTCGGCTCCCGGATGGAAGAGTTCTTTCCTGGAACCGGGGTCTCCGCCCGGGACAAGAACACCTTCTTCAACTTCGTCTGGGACCTGGTCGCGGGTGCTCACGCGGGCCGCGTCGGACTGTTCGAGAACGTCAACGCCACTCCGCCAGCCTTCGTCCGTAACCTCGTCTACTCCAAGACCGATCGCACCGCAGCCGCTCGGCGAGTCCGCGACTACGTGGGGATCGCCTGATGGGCGCGCCGGTGATGGACAGACGCACCGCATCACTTCGTGCAGCAGCCGGCGCCACCCACCCATGTGTGCCCGCCGAGGATTTTGCTGCCTCGATGCGCAAGCTGGCGAGCGGTATCGTGGTGGTGACCACCGAGGTCGAGGGGCGACCTTGGGGGCTGACGCTCAGTTCGGTGTCCTCGTTCTCGGCTGATCCGGCCCGGATCTCGTTGTCGGTGAACAAGACCAATGTCACAGCCCGCTACATCGCCGAGCGCGAGCGCTTCGGCGTCGCAATCCTCTCCGACGACAAGATGGCGCTCGCCGCCGATCTCGCTGCGCCTGGTAAGCCGAAATTCATTGCCGAAGAACAACTGTGCAGCCCTGGACCGCGGTTCTCGCTGCCGGCGATCGACGGGGCCCTGTACAACATCGAATGCGCAGTGGTCTTCATGGTGGAAGCTGTCGACCACGTCCTCGTTGTCGCCGACGTGGTCTCGGCGCGTGCAGGCGCTCACGCGGAGACTGCCGGACCGTTGACGTACTTCGACCGCACCTTCGGCTCGTTCGCCGTGGGAGACCCAGAAGGAGGGATCGTATGACCACGACACCGGATACGGCTGCCAGACAGCAGAGCCCACTGCTTGGTGATCGGCTACTCGAGAACCGTCAACCGATAGTCGATCTGACCAGGCCGGTGTACGAAGGGATGCCGATGTGGTTCGGCCATCAGCGCACCTTCACTCCGGTGAACCAGACACACGAGCAGTTCAAGGCGATGTACGGGACCAAGGATGGGTTCTACGCGCGCAATCTCGTGATCAGCGAGCACGCCGGCACCCACGCCGACGCGACCATCGAGTACGACCCCGACGGCGCCACCATCGACAACACCCCGTTGGCGTACTACTACGGTTCGGCCGTCTGTCTCGATCTATCGCACGTGAAATTCGAAGGCCCCGAACCGATGACACATGGATCGGCGGGTATCGAGGACGTCGAGATCGCCGAGCGGGCGCTGGCCGAGGCAGGTGAGGAGATCAGGCCCGGCGATATCGTACTGGCCTGGTTCGACTACGGCGATCGCTGGTTCCCCGAACGCAAGTACATCGACGAGAATCCCGGATTCTCCTGGGAGGGCGCCGAATACCTCGCGAAGAAGGGTGTGGTAAACATCGGCACCGACTGCAATGCGATCGACAACAGTCTCGACAACAGCTTCGCCGGACACATGGTGTGCAAGAAGTACGGGATCGTGAACACCGAGCATTTGCAGAATCTGGGACAGTTGGTGAACACCCGCTTCGACTACTTCGGCCTGCCACTGCACCTCGTCGGCGGCACCGGCTCGCCCATTCGGGCCGTCGCGATCCCCCGTGCGCGGTTAGGGAGTCCGGAGACTCCTTAACCACGCACAGGGCTGGAGGAATTAGAAGGTCGGTGGAGTGTTCACCCACACTACGCGGGCGGTGACGGTGCCATGATTGGCGTAAGTGTGCGGGCGAGTGCTGGGAAACGTCATCGAGTCGCCGGTGGCCAGAGACACGGTTTCGACGCCGTCGAGAACGATCTCCACGCTGCCGGCGACAACGGTGAGGAACTCTTCTCCTGCATGAGTCATCGGTTCACCGCTGCCGAAACCGGGCTCGATGGTGACCATCTGGGACTGCAACACCGTCGACGACTGGTAAAGGTTCTCGATTCGAACGCCTTCGGCTTCGAGGGGAAGGACTTCGCGCTCGTCGGCGCGCACGATCATCCGATCCTCGGAGGCCGGCATACCGAGGAGCTCCGGCGTGGTCGTTCCGAGCGCATGTGCGATCTGTGTGATGCGTCCGATGCTGGGTTTGCTCAGTCCACGCTCGAATGCGCTCAACGCAGAAGGGCTGACCGCGATTTCCTGCGAAAGGTCACGCAGGCTCATCCGATTTCGGCGTCGAAGCTCCTTGACTCGGGCGCCTATGGCGCCGATGTCGTCTTCGGCGGGTGGGGCGTCGTCCTCGACGTCGCCGTCAAGCGCCTGTCGGATACCGACGACGGTCATGGAGCGGGATTCGAGGAGCTTGCGGATCTTCTCGAGCCGTTTGACGTCCTGCATCGAATACATGCGTTGCCCGGACTCGGTGCGAAGAGGGGTGATCAGCCGTTCTTGCTCCCACAACCGAATTCGTGCGGTAGACACGCCGACGATGCTGGCCACGTGGCCGATCTTGAGGATCGCGGCATCGGTTGCAGACTTCGGCACCGGCTCGTCCGGACGATTCGGGGAACTGGTTGAAGACATGGACCTCGACCTCACGAAAGGGGAAACGGATCACGGTGAACGTGCGCGTAGATCATATAGTTCTCGTACATGGCGACTTGAAGAAAGCCGCACAAATTGTGTCGCAGGTGACAGGTCTCGAGGTGCGTGGCGGTGGCCGCCACGACGGAGTCGGCACCAGCAATCTGATCATTCCGATGGGGGAGACGTACCTGGAACTGGCGACTGTGAACGACCCCGTCGCCGCTGCGCAGCACCCCTTCGGACGACTGGTCTCTGCCGCACTTGAACACGACCGGGCCTTGGCGGCGTGGGCAGTGGCAGGCACTGTCGGCGACGACGCCGTGCCGCTTAGTCGCGCCGGCGTCAGCGTCCGCCTCGTCGGCTGCGACCAGGCGATCATTCGCCCTGACCTACCTTTCCGGCTCGAGCGTCCCGGCGGCCAGGCGTTTCCCGGCGCGACATCTGAGCCGCGCCGACTGCGGGAGATCCACCTGCGCGGACCCGAAGAACCGGGCGGTCTGAGCAACGGACCCACTGAACTGGTGACGACCCGCGGACCCGCAGCCCTTCACTCGTTCGCCCTCGACGACGCGGACGGGCACGAGTTGAGCGTCACCAACGACATCTGGAGCACTCTGTGAGCATCGACATCGTCGCGGTACGTCGCGATCTGCACGCCATGCCCGAAGTGGGCCTCGACCTCCCGCTGACCCAGGCCTACCTGCTGGACCGACTCGTCGAATCGGGAATCGAACTGACGCTCGGCACCGCGATGTCGTCGGTAACCGCCGTGGTGCGCGGCGGCAGGGTCGATCGCTCGAACCCGTCTCAGGTTCCCACCGTCCTGGTGCGATCCGACATGGACGCTCTCCCTGTTGCCGAAGACACCGGACTCGACTGGGCGTCGGGCAACGGGGCGATGCACGCGTGCGGTCACGACGCGCACATGGCGATCGTCCTCGCGGCGGCATTGGAAACCCAGGAGAGGCGAGCCGATCTGACCGGCGACGTCATCTTCTTCTTCCAGCCGGGAGAAGAAGGCCACGGCGGTGCGAAACTGGCACTCGAGGAAGGCCTCCTGGGCGTTTCCGGCGCGCGCCCGGTGGCCGCACTGGGGTTGCACGTCCTCGCTCATCTGCTCGGCGCCGGTGAATTCGCGTCACGCGAGGGTGCAGTGCTGTCGGGTTCGACGCTCGTCGATGTGACCATCACCGGCAGTGGCGGCCACGGCTCCTCCCCTCACCTGGCGCGTAGTCCACTCACAGCGGCGGCGGAAGCTGTTGGTGCCGTGGGGATCGCGGCGTCACACGGCGTCTCGATGTTCGAGCCCGCTGCGGTGGTGTTCGGTGCATTACGCGCCGGTGAGGCGCGAAACGTCATACCCGACAACGCTTCTCTGTCCGGGGTGATCCGCAGTTTCTCGGAGGACACGGATGCGCGTCTGCAGTCGATCGTGCGTCGTACCGTCGACGGCGTCGCACACGCGCACGGCGTCGAGGCTGAAGTGGTGCTGACCCAGGACACTGTGCCGACAGTCAGCAACGGCATTGAACTGGACCGACTGGATGCGGTCGCCGCGGGAGTCGGCACGTCGGTCACTCGATTGCAGCAGCCGATCGGAATCTCCGAGGATTTCTCGTGGATCCTCCGCGAAGTGCCCGGTGTCTTCCTGCTCGTCGGGGCCCGTACCAGCGACGAAAGCCACTTACCGTCGAATCACTCTGCGCGGGCGACATTTTCCGATGACGTGCTCGCCCCCACCCGGGATCTGATCGTGGCGTGGGTGCAAGGGCGTCTGGCAGATCAAGGCGCAAATGGGTAGACGCTCAATGGCTCGCCCGACAGTGTGGTCTCCAGGTGGCCGGAGTCGTCGGCCTCGTTTCTCACGTACATAGAGACAGTCGGCTCGTTGGCTCGGCCGATGGTGGGGTATTCGAAACGGATCTGGTCGACCACTCCGCCCGGAACCCGGAGCGTTTCCGGAGCGCCGGCGATCAGCCGCGCCAGAACCTCGAGATCGACCGTCGACAGGTCGATTGTTCGTGTCCCGGTTTTTCGGGGTGAAGGTGTCGACCAGGATTTGAAGTCACCATCGTAGATGTATCTGACGTAGTTGCCGGGCTGATCATGGGCCACTCGTTCTACGGTTGCGTTTTCGGTACTGAGCGAGACGGTATCGGCGATGGTGTCGCCGAATTCGGCCCGGTAATCGTCGATGAACTGCGCCACGCCGTGGCCGGTCATCAGATTCGGGATCGGTGCGTCGGTCCCGAGCGGTGACGTGTCCGGGTTGGTGGCCGAACCGATCAGCGCCCCGACGACACCGGCGACAAGTACGACGGCCGCAGCAGCTTTCACCGATTTCGGTGGCGCAGGCAGGCGGGGCCGGACCACCTCGGTGTCGAGATATCGAGAGGGGATCTGAAGGTCATTCACGAGAACCTGAAGGTCGTGAATTGTTTTGGCGGACATTGCTTTTGATGTTCGAGACTCGTATTCTCCGGCATGTAGCTGCCCGTCTGCGAGGGCGTTGTCCAGCACCCCACAGGTATCGGCTCGGTCGGAATCTCGTGCACGTTTAGACGGGGAGGGACTCGACGGCATGATCTGATTCCTAATCGGTGAAGGCGTAGACGCGGACGAGTTCGCCAGCGGAGGTGGTATTGACGAATCCGCCTTCGCCGAAGCTGTTTTTCGCCGAAATATCCAGCAGCGGTTCTTCTCCGGCAGTGTACGAAATGTAGTAGACCTGGGCGTCGGGCACATTGACGTGCCGCTGGATCGCCTCGATGTTTCGTCGTACGGCTTCGAGATCAATCGCGTCGAGATCGACTGTCGCAGTGTCGATCTTACGGCTTTCCGGATCGCCGTCCGCAGTGAAGCCGCCGCGAAAGGAGTACTTGATCTTCCGGTTGGGTTGACCGGGAACAGCGAGGGAGAAATAGGCTGCGCTGTTGTTGAAGGTGATCTCGTCGACGACGGTGGAGCCGAACTTTTCCCGCAACCGGTCACGTAAGAGGGCGATCCCTTCCGCGCTCGCCATGAAGGGTGTGGGTATGACCAAGGGCTCCGGGTTCGGGACAACGGCAGGCGCAACTGCGGGCGGCGGCGTCACGGGATCTCGGTGCGTGAGCGAATAAGCCCCGACGCCGACGACCAGCGCTGCCGCCACCGTTGCCGCTGCGAACCACGGCACCGGTCGTTTTGGTGGGCGACGTCGATCGGACGGCGGATTCGCTGCGCCCTGCAAGTCGGCGACGATGGCGGCCAGTTCGTCGAGAGTGCGCGCTTTCGCCACCGCCTGCGCGGCAGCGCGATGCTCGGCGGCGTTCAACTGTCCGTCTCCGAACGCCGCATCGACGACGGCCGCGGTTGTCTCCCTGTCCCGGTTTGCGGCGCGGGTGTTCGGCGGATATTTCTGGGCCATGCCGAGAATCCTAAATTCAAGGCCTGTGCGTCAGAACACCCTGCCGTCGAAGGTCATCTTGCGCACGCCCGTGTACGCCCCGGTGTCGTCGACGACGTAGATGCTTATCACCGGCGCACCCGAATCGGCCAAGGTGATGTGGTCCACGCGGGTACCGGCCAGCGCGGCGGGGGACTGTGCGATCACCGATACCAAGGCGTCGCGGTTCACGTTGGTGAGGTCCATGTCCGTGCTGCCGGCCACCGACGCGGGTTCGTCGGACGGAGTGAGAGTGCCGCGGAAATCGAAGTTCCGGAAGTTCCCTGATCCGTCGACGCGGCCGACCACCGCTCGATCGGGGTAAAACGTCGCAACCCGCACCGTCTCGGAACCGTACGTCGCGACGAACGACGCGAAGACGTCGTCGATGCCGGTGGGAGTAAACGGGGAATCGGCAGGCTCGGTGCTTGCTGTGAACCGTTCGACCACCTCGGCCGGCGGCTCGAGCGGACCGCGTTGGGCTGCAGCCAGTGCAATCGCGCCCGCCACCGCCGCAGCGGCCAGCGAAACGTAGAGCACTTTTCGTCGAAAGGTCACGTGGGGAGATTTCACGCGCGCACGAGGTGCAGCTTCCTGTAGATCGCCGATCAACGACGCCAACTCGACCACCGTCGTGGCAGTTCGCGCTTGCTCGGTGCGATCGAAGTATTCGGCGGCGCCCAGTTGTCCCTCGGCGTAAGCGGCGTCAAGTCTGGCGCAGGCGTCGATACGGTCCGTATCGCGTGCGCGGGTGGCCGGCGTCTTGGAAGAACTCACAGGTTCCAATGATAATTGCTGGTCGCCATGCGTCCGGACCGCAAAATGTGTTCATCGTGACCCTCCCGAACCGTCCGTGGCGGCACGGACGCACGTACGCTGGTCAGGTGCGGATACAGCGGCAAGTTGTGGACTACGCGCTCGCGCGTCGGTCTGTGCTGGCCGAAGTGTCTGCGGGTAGGACCGACGTCAAGCAAGTGTGTGACGCCGATCCGTACCTACTCAGAGCCGCGAAGTTCCACGGCCGGGGCAGCGACGTCGTCTGCCCCATTTGCCGCAAGGAACAGTTGACGCTCGTGTCCTGGGTGTTCGGCGACAAGCTCGGTCAGGTTTCGGGATCGGCCCGAACCTCGGACGAGCTCGCTCGGCTTGCGGAAACAGCAGAGGAGTTCACGGTGCACGTTGTAGAGGTGTGCCGTACCTGCAGTTGGAACCACTTGGTGCAGTCCTATGTGCTCGGCGCAGTACCTGCGCCGCCGCGACCGCGGCGAGCACGCCCACCAAGCCGGCGCACCGCCAGCGAGTAACGCCACACCCGAAGAAGGGCCCGATCGAAGTCTGCACGTGATCGGTCCGTGACCACTGGAGATTTGATTCGTGAGTTCCCCCAGCAACAACAACCCGGGAGGCAACAACCCGGGTGGCCGTCCCGTCGGTCCCAACCGTCCCGCCGGACCTCCTCAGGGTCGTCCGCCGCAGGGACGTCCGATGGGTCCACCGCCGCAGGGCCCACCACCGCAGGGACGCCCTCCGATGGGTCCGCCCCCTCAGGGTCGTCCGCAGCAAGGCCGTCCGATGGGACCCCCGCCCCAGGGTCGTCCGCCGCAAGGTCGACCTTCGGGCCCGCCTCCTCAGAGCCGCCCCGCCGGTCCCCCTCCTCAGGGTCGTCCGCCGCAAGGCCGGCCTGCCGGCCCGCCGCCTCGAGATCGCGCCGCAGGCGCTCAGGCAAACGAACCGACCCAGCGCGTCGCGGCAGCAGCAGCGACCACCCGTACCAACGCGGGCACCCGCCCGCCGGTCGGACCTCCGCCGACGAAGCCGCCGACAGGTGGCTCCGGTGGCGGTGGCAATGACGGACAACCCCCGAAGGGAAGAAAGAGCACCGTGAAGAAGAAGTCCAAGTGGCGCACAGTTCGCCGCTCGGCCTACGTCTTGGTGGCGCTCGGTCTTGTTCTGCCCGTCCTTGCCTTCATGGCGGCGTACATCGTGCAGGACGTCCCCAAGCCAGGTGACCTCAAGACCAATCAGGTGGCGACGGTCTTCGCCGCCGACGGGACCACGGTGATCAGTACTGTCGTCCCGCCGGACGGCAACCGCGTCGAGGTTTCGCTCGATCAGGTACCGCTTCACGTTCGGAACGCCGTTCTGGCCGCAGAGGACCGCGATTTCTACTCGAACCCGGGCTTCTCGATCTCCGGTTTCGCACGCGCAGCCCGAGACAACGTCCTCGGTCGCGACAGTGCCGGTGGTGGCTCGACCATCACGCAGCAGTACGTGAAGAAGGCGCTCGTCGGCTCGGAGCGTTCGCTGACGCGAAAGATGAAAGAGCTCGTCATCTCCTCGAAGATGGCCAACGAGTGGTCCAAGGACGACATCCTCGCCGCGTATCTGAACACCATTTACTTCGGTCGCGGCGCATACGGCATCGGCGCAGCATCCAAGGCTTACTTCGGTAAGCCCGTCGACCAGCTGACCATCGAAGAAGGCGCCGTCCTGGCATCGTCGATTCAGCTTCCGTCGCTCCTCGATCCCGAGACCAACCCGACCGGCGCGAAGTCCCGTTGGGATTACGTGCTCGACGGCATGGTGTCCGCCGGCACGCTGGATCAGGCCGCGCGCACGCCGATGCAGTACCCCGCCTACATCCCGCTCGCCCAGGTCGACAACAGCAGCCAAGGCTCGACCGGACCCGAGGGCCTGATCAAGCGTCAGGTGCTCAAGGAGATCGGCGACGCCGGAATCAGCGAGCAGTTGCTCAACACCGAGGGCTTGCAGATCACCACGACCATCGACCCGCAGGCTCAGGCCGCAGCGGTCGAGGCAGCCCGTTCCAACATGGAGGGTGAGCCGGAGAACCTGCGCACCGCCGTTGTATCGGTCGACCCGAAGACCGGAGCCGTCAAGGCGTACTACGGCGGTGAGGACGGCGCGGGATACGACTTCGCGAATGCCGGACTTCAGACCGGTTCCTCGTTCAAGGTGTTCGGTCTCGCAGCCGCCCTGGATCAGGGAATCCCGCTCTCGCAGATGTACGACAGCTCGCCGCTGACCGTCAACGGCATCTCCATCGGCAACGTCGAAGGTGAAAGCTGCGGCACCTGCACCATCGCAGAGGCGCTCAAGCGTTCGCTGAACACCAGCTTCTACCGCCAGATGCTCAGCCTCGACGGCAACGGCCCGCAGGCAATCGCGGACATCGCACACCAAGCGGGCATCCCGAAGGACATCCCGGGCGTCGGCCCGTCGCTCACCGAGGCTGACGGTTCCGGTCCCAACAACGGCATCGTGCTCGGCCAGTACCAGGCCCGCGTGCTCGACATGGCGTCGTCGTACGCGACGCTCGCCGCATCCGGCACGTATCACGCACCGCACTTCGTCCAGAAGGTCGTTGCCGCCGACGGCACCGTGCTGCTGGACCGCGGCGCACCCGCTGGTGAGGACCGCATCGACGCTGCCGTGGCGGACAACGTGACGGCTGCGATGCAGCCGATCGCGGCGTACTCGCGCGGTCACAACCTGGCCGGCGGACGTCTGTCGGCGTCGAAGACAGGTACTGCGCAGCTCGGTGACACCGGAGCCAACAAGGACGCATGGATGGTCGGCTACACGCCGTCACTCTCGACCGCGGTCTGGGTCGGAACTCCCGACGGTGAAGCGATCACCAACTCGGGCGGCGCGATGATCTACGGCTCGGGTCTGCCTTCGGACATCTGGAAGGACACGATGGACGGCGCCCTCGACGGCACCGACAACGAGAAGTTCCCGACGCCGGGCAAGATCAACGGCCAAGCCGGTGGTGTTCCGGAGTACACGGCACCTGCACCGCCCAAGACGTCGGCGCCGCCGACCACCGCACCGACGACGACGGAAACCACTCCGCCGCCCGTGGTGACGACGACGCAGGTCGAGGTTCTGCCGGGCATCACCATCCCGATTCCGGGGATCTCCCGGCCGACGACAACCACGCCGCAGGTACCAGGGGCAGGCGAGACCACCGAGGAAGAACCGGCAGGTGTGAGCCCCGGCCAGTAGTTGGAGGGTGGTCGGTTCGAAAGACGGTAACCTCGCGGAGTGGCCGCGAATGCTGATGATGCCGAACCGACCTCCCCCGCTCCGCTGGCCGAAGATCTTCGTTCGGCGGATTGGCGGGACGTTCCCAGTCGCAACGACGCGATGGTGTCTGCGCTGTCGGGAACCGTCGGCGGTCCGGTAGGTCGTCACGCACTGATCGGACGCACTCGCTTCTTCACCCCGATGCGAGTGATCCTTCTGCTCGCCGTGGTGTTTTTGGCTTTCGGCTGGTTCGCGAAGGCCGGCTGTATTCAGCAGGCGCCGGTCGGCGAGAGCGGGCAGGTCGGCCTCGACTGGAGTGGCAGCCGTCAGTACGTGGCGATGTGTTACTCCGACACCGTTCCGCTGTACGGAGCCGAACGCCTCGATCAGGGAGCATTCCCGTACAAGACGTCGTGGGAAGAAGTACGCGGCGACGGTTCGATCCAGATGCGGTACATGGAGTATCCGGTCATCTCGGGGCTCTATCAGTACGGCGCGATGAAGGTCGCCAAGGCGTGGGATTCGATCACCTGGCTGCCGGGCGCGATTCAGGTGGCGCTCTATTTCAACGTCGTCGCGTTCGGTTTGGCGTTGGCGTGGCTGGTCACCGTGTGGGCGAGCACCCTGCTGGCCGGACGACGGGTGTGGGACGGCGCGCTGATCGCCTGTTCGCCCCTGGTGATCGTGCACGTGTTCACGAACTTCGATCCTCTGGCGACGGCGTTCGCGGCCGGCGGGTTGTTGGCGTGGGCACGCAAGCGGCCCGTGCTCGCGGGAATTCTGCTCGGCCTGGGCGGCGCCGCGAAGCTCTACCCGCTGCTCCTACTCGGACCGCTTTTTGTCCTGTGTCTGCGCGCGGGCAAGACGAGGGACTGGCTGGTGACCGCACTCAGCGCCGTCGCGGCATGGCTTGCGGTGAACCTGCCCATCGCCGCCCTGTACCCGCATGGTTGGTACGAGTTCTTCCGGCTCAACTCCGAGCGCGGGGCCGATCCCGATTCCCTCTACAACGTGATCGCGTCGTTCACGTCGTGGAAGGGCCTCGACGGTCCTCTCGCACAGGGCGAGTCACCGTCGAATCTCAACGCCGTCTCTCTGCTTTTGTTCGTGGCCGTCTGCATCGGTGTCGGATACGTCGCCCTGACGGCGCAGCGTCGTCCGCGCGTTGCGCAGTTGTGCTTCCTGTTGGTGGCGGGCTTCTTGCTCACCAACAAGGTGTGGAGCCCGCAGTATTCTCTGTGGCTGGTGCCGCTGGCCGTGTTGGCCTTGCCGCACCGCAGACTCCTGCTCGCGTGGATGACCATCGACGCCCTGGTCTGGGTTCCTCGAATGATGTATTACCTCGGGGTGTCCAACAAGGGGCTGCCCGAGCAGTGGTTCACCGGAACCGTCGTGATCCGGGACATCGCGGTACTCGTTCTGTGCGCGCTGGTGCTCCGTCAGATCTACCGGCCGTCGGAGGATCTCGTGCGGTACGGGTTCATCGACGATCCGGCGGGCGGTGTTCTCGATCAGGCTCCGGACAAACAACCTGCCTGGCTACCCGGTTGGTTGAAGCCGTCCAAAGCGAAGGAACCGGAAACCGTCGCGGTCTGAGGTCACCACTCGTCGAGGGTGGTGTACCCGTCCTGGACCGCGCGGGCGAACAACGCTGCCTTCGTGGGAGCCGGCCGCCCGACGTCGCTGTACTTCGTGCGTACCCGAGTGATGTGTGTGTTGACGGTGCAGACGCGTAGGCCGAGTGTCTCGGCGACCTCGGACTTGGAATCCGAACGAAGCCAGGCGAGAAGTACTTCGATCTCGCGGACGCTCAGCTTCGGCTTGTGCTTGCCGTGCTTGGGGTTGCCGACTCGGGACACGTTTGCCTCGATCTTCGGAGAAAAGCCGATTGAAGACATGCGCGCAGCGCCTTTCGACGGAGGGAATGGGCGTCGACTGCCGTATTTGCAGAAGGGCTGCTGAGATGGGGCGCGACTGAGAACGAGTATTTCGATCTAGGCGTCTCAGTGGAACGGACGCAACTCTCTCGATACAGAGTCCATACAACGGACAAATCTCCTACCTGCTCCGATAGAGTGCCTCGCTATGAACTCGAAGGCGGAAGCCGGTAGGCACAATCAGGTCGATCCGGGCCAGATCGAGTCGCGTGGACAGTTTGCTGAGGCGCTCACGGCGTTGCGGAAGGCAGCCGGACTGACGGTCCGCGAAGCCGTCGAGCGTTCGGGTGGTTTGCACGGAACCGTCAGCGGATGGTTCGCCGGCCAACACCTGCCGACGCCGGCGAGTACCCCGATGTTTTTTGCGCTCCTCGAGGCCTGCGGTGTCGACTCCGAGGATGAGCGGCAGCGCTGGATCGGTGCGGTGCAACGAGTGAGGCAGCTGACGGCCAGACGACGCGGCGACGCCACCGTTCCGTATCGAGGTCTCGAATCTTTCCGACAAGAGGACGCCGAGTGGTTCTTCGGTCGAGACGAACTCACTGCCAACTTGGCCCAACGGGTGGCGTCGGCGATACGAGGTGTCGGCCGCAGTCAGTTCATGGTGATCGGTGCTTCCGGATCGGGTAAGTCGTCGTTGCTGCGGGCGGGACTCGCCCCCAAGGTTGCCGAGGGCGATTCACGGTTCGACGGCTGGCGGGTGGAAATCCTGCAGCCGGGTACGGGAGGAATTCCGTCGTCGATTTCCGACGAACCAACCGTCTTGATCCTCGACCAGTTCGAGGAACTGTGGACGCAGTGCGACGGTGATCGGCGCGAGGAAATACTGCGGACTCTCGCGGAACTCGGTGAGAACACCATCGCCGTCATCGGAATGCGCGCCGACTTCTACGGTCTCGCGGCGGAGGAACCGCTTTTGGTGCCGCTGCTCGACGATTCGCCGATGGTGGTCGGGCCACTGACCGACGAACAATTGCGCGAGGTGATCGTCGAGCCGGCGGTCAAGGCCGGGATGACCGTGCAGAGCGAATTGGTTCAGGTTCTGGTCTCCGAGCTGACACCACGCGGCTCGCGTACGGCGAGCGACCCCGGAGCTTTGCCCTTGCTGTCACACGCACTGTTGGGGACCTGGCAACGGTCGACGCGTAAAACTCTGACCGTCTCGGATTACTACGCCACCGACGGGATTGCCGGAGCCGTCCAGCAAAGCGCGGAGGAAGTGTACGGCGAGCTCACAGAGCGGCAGCAGCAGTTGGCGCGCAGGATCTTCCTCCGATTGGTCAACGTCGACGAAGTGACGCAGACGCGTCGGCGTGCACCGCGCACCGAACTCTTCCTCGGTGACGACGTCGACGACGTGAACACCGTCATCGACCGGTTCGCCTTACGGCGCCTTCTCACCGTCGACGAAGAGACGGTCGAGGTTTCGCACGAGGTCTTACTGTCAGCGTGGAGTCGGCTTCGCGATTGGATCGACTCGGACCGCGCCGGCCTGGCGGTGCATCGCCGGTTCACCTACGCGGCGCAGGTGTGGGAAGACAGTGGACGCGACCCCGGCGCGCTGCTCGGACCCGCACGTCTTCACCTGACGGAAGAATGGCTGAACTCGGGTGAACTCGGTCTCCCACTGGAACCGAGTCGGACCCGCGCCGCCGACCTCAACGCCACCGAGCGGGAGTACCTCGCTGCGAGCATCGAGCATCGTGATCAGCAGGAATTTGCCGATCGCCGACGTACACGCGTTCTGCGACGGCTCGTGACTGCGTTGGCAGCTGCGTCGGTGATCGCTCTGGTGTTGGCGGTGGTTGCGACCGTCGCCGGTATCGGAGCCAATCGTCAACGTGTCCAAGCAGATACCGCGCGAGACGAGGCGATGTCGCGTCAGGTGGCCACCGAGTCGATCAGGATGCGCGAGCGGGATCCGTCGCTGGCGTCGCAGCTTGCTCTGGCGGCATTTGCGGTCAACGAAACAACCGAAGCCGGCTCGGCATTGCTGGATGCGTCGGGCGTTCATTCGGCTACTCGCATCATCGGACCGCCCGGCGCGATGAAGGCCCGGATAAACCCAGCCGGAACTGTTGTGGCGGTAAGTGGTTCGGATGGGAAGGTCAGACTTTATCCGATGGTGGACGGTGTGGCCTCAGCTGTTCCGCAGGCGGAGTTCCTCGGAGTCTCGGAGGGCACGGCGCTCTTTGCCGTCGCCTACAGCCCGGACGGACGGCTGCTTGCGACCGGTGGCGCCGGCGGCGCTGCGCTGTGGGACGTGTCGGATCCCGAGAATCCGGTCCGTGGAACTCTTCCCGTCGACGGTGAACGCGTAGTGCAGGACATGGAGTTCAGTCCAGACGGAACCAAGCTGGTCGCCGGTACCTCGACGCCCGACGTCCTGCGATGGAACATCGACGTTTCCGCGAATGCCGTTGCTTTGCCTGCTCTTCCGCACCCAGCTGACGGCATCGTCACCGCGACGTTCAGTCCTGACGGACGTTTCCTCGTGGCAGGCGGGCGTCAATCGACACTTCGTGTGTGGGACGTCGAGAAGTGGGGTGAGGAATCGGCGCCGATCTTCGCGACCGAGCCGAACGGCACCACCGTCCACTACCTCGGTGTCGCCTTCAGTCCGGACGGACGCGAGCTTGCGGCGGGAACCACTGGCAGGGAGGTGGTTCGGTGGGACATGAGCGATCCGGCGCGCCCCACTCCCCTGCCGGCACTGACGGGATTTTCCAGCTACGTCAACGAACTCAACTACGGCAAAGACGGAACACGTCTTGCCGCAGGAAGTTCCGACAACTCCGTGCGCGTGTGGGACCCACGAACCGGGGCGTTGATCGAAACACTTCCGGACAGTGGGGCGGTGACCACCGTCGACTACAGCGACGACGGCCGCAACCTGGTCACCGGAGGACTCAACGGTGTGACTCGCGTGTGGGCTCTACCGGGTCCGGTCTGGGCGGGACCTCGGGACACGATTTTCACCAGTCCCTTTGCCGCGGACGGCTCGCGTCTGGTGGCCGGCGTCGGGGCCAGGGGTGGCGCGATGTTGGCGTGGAACACCGAGGATCTCGATCGCCCCGCGGTGATGCCGGAGTTGAAACCGCAAGGGGACGACTCTTTCAGCGGTGCGTCGGCGGTGTCGGCAGACGGGAACCTGGCTGTGAGCGGCACCGGCGGCGGCGGTGCATATCTTTGGGACCTGAGTGATCCGGCGTCGCCACGGATCTACAGCGAACCCGCGGTGTACGTGAAGGGCATCGTGGCGGTCGTCGCGTTGAATCCCGCCGGAGATCTGCTGGCGGTGTCCTCGCAGGACGACAACAGCATTGCGTTGGTCGACGTTTCCGATCCATCGGAACCGAAGCTGCTGTCGTCGACCGATGTCGGCTCTTACCCGCAGATGATGGCATTTCAACCGGGCGCCGACATCCTGGCGATCGCGAACGCCAAGAACGAAGTGGATCTGTGGGATGTGTCGAACCCAGCGTCGCCCCGGGTGGCGGCGACGGTGGGTGGATTCGAAAGTTACGCACTAGCAGTGTCTTTCAGCGCCGACGGGACGTTGTTGGCCGCCGGAAGTGCGGATCACAGGGTCGCCGTGTGGGACGTACGCACACCGTCGGCACCCGAGGAGCTCGCTCGTCTTCTCGGTCCCGAGGGCGCAATCTATTCGATCTCGTTCAACCGCGCCGGTGATCGGCTCGCTGCCGGTGTCGGCGACGGAACCGTCTGGCTCTGGGATATCGAGACCCCCTCGCGGTCAACACGATTTGCGACGCTGTCCGCCTACCCGGGTCGCGTCAACGACGCTCAGTTCGCCGGCGAGAGTGACATGATCGCGGGCAGCGGGTCGGACAAGACCGTTCGCTTGTGGGGAATCGACCCCGACAGCGTCGTTGATCGATTGTGCCGCACCGCAGGATCTCCCATCACGGAAGCCGAATGGGAGCGTTACCTGCCCGGTGTTCCCTATCAGGATCCGTGCGCCGGCTGACGTGGGTCAGTTCATCCAGAACTCGAGCGCCGGTTCCCGACCCAGCTCGCCTCCGCTGCCGGTGATCACCAGTCCGGCGGAGGTGAGCTGGTACGTCACGTCCTTGTTGGTGACGGTGAATCCGTTGCCGGTGGGCGTCGGATCGTCGAGTTCGATGGTGGCGCCGTCGCTCAGCCGTTGACCCTTGTAGTAGTAGCGGCCGACTCCCGTTTCGCAGATGACGATTCGTGATCCGGTCGTGACGGCGATGGCGACGGCAGGATTGGTGGAGTTGCAACTGGGGCCGCCGGAGATGAAACCCTGACGGTCGGTGCCAGAGACGGTCGGCGCCGGACCGATCGAGGTTGTGACGCGTGGTGGCGTCGTCGTTTTCGGCGCTGTGGTGGGTGCACTCGGTGCCCGAGTCGTGGTCGTGGAGTACGAGTACGGCGTCGTGTAGGTGAAACTCCGCGAACTCGCGTCATTGGCGGCGTTGCCGAAAGCGGCGGCGAGCAGCCCGAAGAACGCGATCCACACGATCACGGCCAGGATGCCGAGTGCGGTGAAGATGTAGCCGATGATCAGTCCGGCAAGGGCGAGTCCGTCGCCTTCTTCGCCGGTCCGTTTGATCTGGCCGCGAGCGATGTGCCCGAAGACGATCCCCAACGGCGCGATGAGGAACGCGAAGACGAGGGCGAGCACCGCGAGTGTGTTCGTCGGGCGCCTGCCGTACGGATCGGGCTGCCCGTACGGAGCCGGTTGCCAATTCTGATTGCCCTGGTACCCGTACCCACCCTGATCGCTCATGAGGTGAATCTTGGCATGGACTTGGCCGAAGAGTGCAGGTGATCGCTAGTTTCGGGTACGTGTCTCGAGCTGAGGTGCGATGGTCGGCCAGTCTTCGTCGGTCATCGCGAACAGCGCTGTTGTACGCCAACTGCCGTCGACGCGGCGTCGGTGCTTGCGCAGCAGGCCCTCGAACTGAGCGCCGAGCTTTGCGATCGCTGCCCTGGACTGTTCGTTGAACTCGTCCGTGTGCCACTCGACGCGTACGGCCTCGAGCTGGTCGAAGGCGTGGCGAAGCAGGAGCAGCTTCGATTCGGGATTGATCCCGGTTCCCTGAACAGATCGCGACAACCACGTGTATCCGATTGCAAGACTGCGGTTTACCGGGTCGATCTGGTACATGGACGTAGTGCCGACCACGGCGTTCGTCGCGATGTTCACCTGCGCGAAGGCGATCCGATTCGGGTCGTCGAGGGCTGCAGAGATGTACCTCTGTGCCTGTTCCCGATCGGTGATGGGCGCTGCGGTCCAACGAAAGATCGCCGCGTCGTCGGCCGCCGCGAGCAGAGCGTCGGTGTGCGCGAAGCCCAGGGGTTCGAGTCGGACACGATCACCGGTCAGCGTCGGTGATTCGAACCATGATGCAGTCATCAGGCGTGCTCCCGTGAGTGAGTCGGAAGGTTGTTGTCGGAGTTCGCAATCTGATCGGTCCCACCGGCAAGCGGATACCGCAGTGGGACTCGCAGGAACAAGAAGAAGAACACGGCGAGCAGGACGACGTGGCCCCACACACTCGCCTGGACGACGGCTTCGTACTTGCTCGGATCGAGATTCATGTCCAGTTGGTAGAAGTACCGGAAGATGCCGATACCCAACGCCGCGTCGGCGATCAGATAGGCGACGATCCAGAACCACCGGATCTTGAACAGTACGAGGAACGGCAGGATCCACAGTGTGTACTGCGGTGAATTGACCTTGTGCAGCAACACGAATCCGCACAACATCGCGGCACTGACTGCAATCCACGGAAAGTAGCCGTCACGGACGTAGCGGCGCCAACCCAGATACATCGCGAGCGCGAACGAGACCAGGATCATGACCGGAGACAGGATGCTCACCAGTGCGTCGTAGTCGGCGTTGAGTTCGCGAACTCCGAAACCGTAGAACGGGCGCAAACCCCAGAACCACACCGAGTTGGTGGTGATGTCGGCGCTTCGCTTCTCCTGGAAGCTGAACGACGCGCGCCAGCCTTCGTACGAGATGAGGGCGAACGGCAGGTTGACGAGGACGACGGTGACGATCGCCGCGCCCGCCGTCATCAGCGCCCCACGAACGTCGTAGCGCTTGCCTTCGGTGCCGCGTAGGAGCACGTAGGCCATGAGCGGCAGCACGAACATTCCCGGGTACAGCTTCAAACAGAAACCGATCGCCAGGATGACGGCCGCCAGAACCGCGCGAGTTCGCAGCGGGATCCGCTCGAACGTCATCAGGAAGATCGCGCCGACGCTGGTGGCCACCACCGGGAGCTCCCAGTTGTGGAATGCGTACAGAACCAGAGGCGGAGTCGCCGACCACACGAGCGCGTACGCGCCGCTCATCTTGCCGAGCATCCACGCCGTGAGCAGTCCGAAAGGAGCCAGGATCAGGGCCGAGTGCAGAAGGAAATCGGTGTCGGTGTGTGAGCCGATACCGCCCAGCCACATCAGAATTCCGCTGAGCACCGGGTATTCGACGGTTCCGCCGGTCAGGAATCCTTCGGGCGTTATGCCGCCGGTGACGAAGGGGAACAGATGCTGATCGATGCCTCGTCCGAGCCAGAGCAGCTGAATGTCGGAGTAGCAGACGTCGATGTTCTTGTTGACGTCGAAGTTCAGGCTTCGGCCGTCGGGCGCGAACGGTGCACCGCCGCATCTGGCCTTGTTGAAATAGCCCAGCGCCATCGTCAGCCCGCACAATCCGACGACCAACGCCAGGATCGACGCCGGGGTCTTGCGGTCTGTTCGCATGATTCTCACCCTAGGGGGCGCAGTGGCTCGCGGGGTGATGCGTCTGCACCACGCGTCGCGCATCGATCTGGTGGTCTTCCCGGAGGGCCGGGACGATTTCCCTGGTCAAGGCCCCTCGTGTAACCTACGAGGGTTGCTGACGCAACGACCCTCCTGCCACGGATAGTCCGTGGCCGTTTTCACTTAGTCCACAGGAGGTGATGAGGTCTTATGCGTCATTACGAATTGATGGTCATCCTTGACCCCAGCCTGGACGAGCGCACTGTCGCTCCTTCACTGGATACGTTCCTCAATGTTGTGCGCCAGCACGGCGGCACGATCGACAAGGTCGATGTCTGGGGTAAGCGTCGTCTCGCCTACGAGATCCTGAAGCATGCTGAAGGTATCTACGCGGTGATCGACATCAACGCCACTCCCGCCACCGTCGCTGAGCTCGATCGTCAGCTCGGTCTGAACGAGTCGGTTCTGCGCACGAAGGTTCTGCGCCACAACAAGTAATTACTGTCGGTAGCGAGCTCTACTCTCGCGCCCAACGGTCTTACATCAATGCAGGAGGAACCACATGGCTGGCGACACCATCATCACCGTCATCGGAAACCTGACGGCTGATCCTGAACTTCGTTTCACCCCGGCGGGTGCCGCGGTTGCAAACTTCACGGTTGCTTCCACGCCCCGCACCTTCGACCGTAATTCCAATGAATGGAAAGACGGCGATGCGCTGTTCATGCGTTGCAACATCTGGCGCGAAGCAGCCGAGAACGTCGCGGAGAGCTTGACCCGTGGTTCACGAGTAATCGTGAGCGGCCGGCTCAAGCAGCGTTCGTACGAAACTCGCGAGGGCGAAAAGCGAACTGTCGTCGAGCTCGAAGTCGATGAAATCGGTCCTTCACTGAAGTACGCCACGGCAAAGGTCAACAAGGCCAACCGTGGTGGCGGCGGTGGAGGCGGCAACTTCGGCGGTTCCTCCGGCGGATCGGGTGGCGGACGTCCGAGCGCTGCACCTTCGGGTGGAGACGATCCTTGGGGCAGTGCGCCTCAGGCTTCGGGCTCCTTCGGTGGTGCGGGCAGCGACGAACCGCCCTTCTGATCCGTACCTGATCAGGAACATCCAGAAAAGAGCAAAGACATGCCGAAGCCGCCCTTGCGCGACAAGGTTATGAAGAAGAAGGTCTGCACCTTCTGCAAAGAGAAGAACACGCAGATCAACTACAAGGACACGACGTTGCTTCGTAAGTACGTCAGCGATCGCGGAAAGATCCGTGCTCGCCGTGTCACCGGCAATTGCGTCCAGCACCAGCGCGACGTTGCCATTGCCGTCAAGAACTCACGTGAGGTAGCACTGCTGCCTTACGCCACCGTGGCTCGCTAAGGAAAGGGAGGAAAGAACATGAAGCTCATCCTCACCGCTGACGTGGACAACCTCGGTGCGCCTGGCGACACCGTGGAGGTCAAGGACGGCTACGGCCGTAACTACCTGCTCCCCCGCGGACTGGCAATCGTCGCCACCCGTGGCGCCGAGAAGCAGGTCGAGGGCATCCGTCGTGCACAGGAAGCGCGCGCTGTGCGCGGCCTGGATCACGCCAAGGAGCTCAAGGCAGCTATCGAGGGCCTCGAGTCCGTAACGCTGACGGTCAAGACCGCCGGTGGCTCGGGCAAGCTCTTCGGTTCGGTTACCGTCGCTGACGTCGCTGCTGCGATCAAGGCTGCCGGTGGACCGATTGTCGACAAGCGCTCCATCGTGTTGCCGAAGGCTCACATCAAGAACACGGGCAAGCACGCCGTGGTCGTGAACCTGCACCCCGATGTGGTTGCCAAGTTCAACCTGAACGTCGTCGGCGCATAGTCGACTGTTCGTCTCGTCGGGCCCCGCACACTTCGGTGTGTGGGGCCCGACGTTTTGTTTCGGGGTGCGGTGTGCCGCCTGACAGCGTCCCGAATCGGACCTGGGGATAACTCTCACACTGTGATGTTCGACTTGGTGATCAGTGACGAATCGGGCGAGGCAACACGCCCGACACGCCGACGCGCCGACTGTGGAAAAACTATTTTCATCAACAGGCCTGTGAAATTGTGGATAGCCATCTACCTGGTCTTTTGTGGTTGCTAGGCAAAGTAGTCCCCAAATGCTCCACAGGCGGTGCACACCGTGGGGCGGGAGTTTCCACAAAGCATCCACAGGTTTATCCACAGTCCGGTTTGTATGCGGACCTACTAGTCCCTAACGTCATCTCGGCGTCTATCTACAGCCCGGCCGAATGCGGCTAGGGGATGTCGGTGGGGGCAGGTACAAATGATGAGGGCGCTGCGGTTTCTGGCAGTGTCGTCGAGTGTTTTACGGGAAGGTCTCGCTTGTGGCTGTTGTAGATGATCGAGGACCTTCCGACTTCTCGGGGCCGGACTACCCGGGCCCTCCCGAGGCCGAGCCCGACCAGGAGTTCGGACGCCAGCCACCTCAGGACATGACTGCCGAGCAGTCGGTGCTCGGCGGCATGCTGCTGAGCAAGGACGCCATCGCTGACGTCCTCGAGGTACTGCGTCCGGGTGACTTCTACCGGCCCGCCCACCAGTCCGTCTACGACGTGATCCTGGACCTCTACAGCCGTGGCGAGCCCGCCGACCCGGTGACGGTCTCCGCCGAGCTCGACCGTCGAGGTGAGCTCCGCCGTATCGGTGGTGCTGCCTATCTGGTGACGCTGACCCAGACAGTGCCCACTGCCGCCAACGCTGCCTTCTATGCCGAGATCGTCGCCGAGAAGTCCGTGCTGCGTCGTCTCGTCGACGCCGGTACTCGCATCGTCCAGTACGGCTACGCCGGCACCGAGGGCCAGGACGTGGCCGAGGTTGTCGACCGCGCGCAGGCCGAGATCTTCGAGGTCACCGAGCGTCGAACCACCGAGGACTTCGTACCCCTCACCGAGCTCCTCCAGCCCACGATGGACGAGATCGACTCCATCGCCAGCCGCGGCGGAATTTCCCTCGGTGTGCCCACCGGATTCAAGGATCTCGACGAGATCACCAACGGCCTTCACGCTGGTCAGATGATTATCGTCGCGGCTAGACCTGGTGTGGGCAAATCGACCCTTGGAATGGATTTTTTGCGTTCCTGCTCCATCACGCACGGCATGGCCAGCGTCATGTTCTCGTTGGAAATGAGCAAAACCGAGATCGTCATGCGTCTGTTGTCCGCAGAGGCAAAGATCAAGCTCGGTGACATGCGTTCCGGCAAGATGACCGACGACGACTGGACCAAGCTCGCGCGTCGCATGAGTGAGATCAGTGAGGCGCCGCTATTCATCGACGACTCCCCCAACCTCACCATGATGGAAATTCGCGCAAAAGCGCGGCGGCTCAAGCAGAAACACGACATTCGCCTGATCGTCATCGACTACCTCCAGCTGATGAGCTCGGGTAAAAAGGTCGAGTCCCGTCAGCAGGAAGTCTCCGAATTCTCCCGTAGCCTAAAGCTTTTGGCGAAGGAGCTCGAAGTTCCGGTTGTCGCGATCTGTCAGCTCAACCGTGGTCCCGAGCAGCGAACCGACAAGCGTCCGCAGGTCGCCGACCTTCGTGAGTCCGGATCGCTCGAGCAGGACGCCGACATGGTGATTCTGCTGTACCGCCCCGACGCGACCGAGCGAGACGATCCCCGTGGCGGTGAAGCCGACCTGATTCTGGGTAAGCACCGTAACGGCCCGACCGCGACAATCACTGTGGCGCACCAGCTTCATCTCTCGAAGTTCGTCGATATGGCGCGGGGATAGCTGCTGCCGCCATCGCCTGAAGGTGGGACGGATTTCAGATCTTGTGAGATCCTGCTACAAGCACCAATTCGATTCCACTAGTGCAAAATTCGGTTTGTCTACAGGTGGGGTAGTGCTGCGGTGAGGAAGACGATGCCGAAGGCGATTCCGGCAATGCCGGTGAGGATTCCGACGATACCGGCGGTGTTGTCGCTGGGGTCGTGTCCGGGGGTGTCGGGTCGGCGCGCTGCCAGTGCGGTTCCGATGGCGGCGGCACCGAGGAGGATGCCGAGGCCGAAAATCCAGAACGTCAGTATCGAGAGTGCACCGAGCATCAACGCCATGTCGCTGTATTCGTCGCTGTTGATCGGGCGGTGGTGATCCCACCAATCGGGCGAGGTGTGCGGGCGGGATTCGGTGTTGCCTGTGTTGTCGGATTGCTCGTGCGGGGGGAAGGTTGATGCAGTCATGACGGCTAAAGGGTTGTAGTGCTGATTCTTTCGTGTGGTGGATGGGCCGATCGGCCATACGGGTGCAGAGGGGATCGAACGGCGGTGGGGATCGAACGGGCGGTGGGGTGAGTCCCGAGCACGCATCGCGTGTTTTCGAAACTCACCCCACCGTGGAACGCTTGTCCGGGCCAGTAGGATCAGGCTTCGACCTGGACCTGTGTTGTCGCTTCGATGGTTTCGGTTCGGGAGGGCGGTCCGGAGGAGACCTCGATCCGCCGCGGTTTCGCCTTCTCCGCGATCGGCAACGTCACCGTCAACACGCCGTTGTCGTACGAGGCGACGATCTGTTCGGCGTCGATGTCGTCGCTGATGGACAGTTGCCGTCTGAAGGTTCCAGCGAAACGCTCACTCGCCAGCCAACTCACACCCTCTTCGGAGAGGGCGGTGCGGTGCGCGGTCAACGTCAGAGTCGAGCCGTCGATGTGAACGTCCACCGAGCCGGGATCGACGCCGGGAAGATCGGCGTGCAGGACGTACTGGTCCTCGACCTTGTAGAGGTCCGTCGGCATGAACCGTGGACTGCGTCCGTTGCCGGTTTCCGCGGCGAGGACGGACTTGGTGATCGCATCGATGTCGGTGAAAGGATCGAAACGAAGCACAGCAACACACCTCCCATGTCGTGAAAAGAAAGGTCACCGCCACTGTGGCGGTTGACCGAACTCACTGTGCGAGAACATGATAACCACACGAATTAGCACTCTGCAACCGAGAGTGCCAGAAGCTTTGGGGAAGTGTTCCGGTCCCTGAAGATCGCTGCGTTGCCTGATTTCGGCAAAAGCGGTGGCCGCCTTTGGCCTCGGATCGACTCGGGCAGCGCGGTATGGCACTTCGTCAGTAGTGGCGGTGCGGCAATGGATCCGCCGGAGCCCCGACTCTGTGTGTGCGAGTCGGGGCGTATGACCGACGTCGGCATTGAGCACACAACACCGATGACCCACTATCCGTGCGAAGTCGACGTTCATGTCGTCCGCACATCTTCAACCATAAACAGTGCGATCGGTATAAATCATGTTCAGTCGCCTTCGATGCCAAGAAGTGACATGGCCGTTTGCATGGCAAGGTGAACATCTTGGTCGTCACGCTAGCGGCGCAGTAGCCGCGGTGCCTGGAAAGGTGGCCCGTGCCTGGTATTTGGTTTGCAGACGTCTGTTCCGAATGCTTTTGCAAAATAGGTCTTTCCCGATGTTTGCGGGTGGATCGGGCATCGAACATCGCGGGTGCTCGTTCGTCGGAGTCGCTGCGAACGATGTCGGTGTTCGTGCACACACCGAATCGGCTGTAAGGGAGAACACTTCGGCTACCGTCAAAGCTTGCTCATCACAATGGAACTGGGACTTTCGACCCTGTCGTCTACAAGCAGTGCGCAATAACCTTCGTCGGGTCGGGGGCACCCGTTCCGTTCGAGGGGGCAAACAATCGGGCGGGTGTTCGTCAAGGCAAGGCCATATCACCCTCACTGGTCTCCTTGCCGGGCCTTGAGCTGTGCGCGCCCAGAAGTGCTCAGGGCCCGCCCGATGCGGGGATCGAGAAAGTGAAGACGAAAGGTTCTCAGATGAGCCGAAGGAGCGATCGGCGATCGACAAGTTCTGCTCGCCGCCTGGCCACGCGGACTACCGGTGTCAGAGGTTCGGCGTGTAAGCCGAACTCGCTCACGGCAGAAGATCTGAGGGCTGTAATCGAGTCCCTCACTGGAGTTCTCGCTGCTCGAGAATCGAGCGAGGAAACCACATCTCTCGCCGGAAATCCTCCGTCGTCGACGCCAACTGACAGGCAGTTCTGAATCGCGCCGGTATTCTCGCAGCCGGACAGCATATTCGAACTCAGACGCGCTGTCAGCCGGGACGGGTGGTAATCACAGAAGTAGGTGGAAGATGTCGAAGGCGACTGTCCATTGGGCTGTGCCGGGGTTCTTGCGGTCCGGCTCGACCGTGGCGAAAGTTTGCGCCAGCGCTACGCTCAACCCTCCTGCGATCAGCGGCAGTCGTTGCTCTGTCTCCTCTGAGAGGGCCACGTCCAAGGGCGGGCGGGCCGTGAGCTGATCGAGCAGCGGTTGAAGTTCGATCTCCTCGTCGAGTTTTTCGAACCGGTGGATGCTCTCCTGTAATCCCTTGGTGATCGGCAGGTCCCACGGTTCGATCACGTCGCGCAAGTTTGCTTTCGCGGAGGCTTTCCCGATCAGGATCACGTCGTAGATCTTGTCGTCGATGAAATCGGTATAGCGCTTGAGATCGTTCCGGTCGACCTGCAGTCCGGCCGCTGCCCTGAAGAACCGCTGGAATTTCACGGTGCCCATTACTGGCATGTCGTCAGCTCCTTTCGAAGTATTCATGGATTTGGCGTACGGCCATCGCTCCTTCACCGACGGCGGATGCGACTCGTTTCACCGAACCGCGGCGGATGTCGCCCGCCGCGAACAGGCCGGGCAGGCTGGTTTCGAGCGTCCTGGACAGGCCGCCGTTGATTGGCAGGCTGCCGTCCGCTCGTGCGTGGATCGCGTCCACACCGGTGAGGACGAAGCCGTGGTCGTCGAGTGCGATCGCGTCGGCAAGCCACCCGGTGTGCGGTACCGCCCCGATGAAGACGAACAGGGCGCGCACCCGAATCGTGTCCTGGTCGCCGGTGCGATTGTCCTCGACTGCAATTGCTTCGAGGTATTTCTCGCCGTGGACCGCACGAATCTCGGTGTGCCGGTGCACGGTGACCCGCGGATGGTGTTCGATCTGGTCGACCAGGTATCGGGACATGCTCTTCCCGAGGTCATCGCCGCGGATGAGCAGGTGCACCTGTGAGACGTGCTCGGCGAGGAAGACGGCGGCCTGGCCGGCGGAGTTGCCGCCACCGACGATGGCTATCGGGTCGGTGCCGCATATCCGTGCTTCCTGATGCGTTGCGGCGTAGTACACGCTTGTTCCTTCCAGCGCCTCGATCCCCTGAACGGCCAACTTGCGGTACCGCGCCCCGGCGGCGAGCACAACGGCCCGGGCGTGTACCGACCCGCCGTCCGCCAGTCGGAGCACATGGTTCCCGGCCTCGGATCCCAAACCGGTCACTTCTGCCGACACCAGGATGCGGGCGCCGAACTTCCCGGCCTGGAGCACGGCTCGCTCGGCCAATTCGGAGCCGGAGACCCCGGCGGGGAATCCCAGATAATTCTCGATCCGGGATGAGGTACTGGCTTGGCCGCCCGCAGCGATCCGCTCCAACGTCACCGTGTTCAACCCGTCCGAGGCGCCGTACACCGATGCGGCCAGGCCGGCCGGTCCGGCACCCACGACGACGAGGTTGTAGACGTCCTTGGCTGCGTCCGCGACGGGTGCCGGGACAGGAAGCCCGACGACGCGTGCGAGTTCCGCATTCGTCGGATTGCGCAGCACCTTCTCGCCGTGCCAGATCACGACGGGTGTGTCCTCGGGTGCGACGTTCAGGCTGCGTAGCAGCTGCTCCACTCGTTCGTCCTGTTCCAAGTCGAACCACTTGTGGGGCAGACGGTTTCGCATCGCGAACTCACGAAGTCGCAACGTATCCGGGGAGAAGCAGGAGCCGATGATCCGGAATCCGGAGCCGAGCCCGATCAGCAAGTGCCGACGCACAAGGTAGGCGCGCAGGATCAAATCGCTGAGCACGGGATCGTGGGCAATCAGCTCGCGTACCTGCTCGGCCGGGACGACGAGTATCTCGCCGTCCTCGATCGCTTCGGCGGTGAAGAACGCCACCTGACCTTCCAGGAGTCCGAGCTCGCCCAGGAAACGCCCAGGACCGTGCACGCGCAGTATCCGGCGCTCGCCGTCCGCGTCGCCTTCGTCGACGACTGCGATCTTTCCGGAAAGGACGACGACGAAATCGTTGTCAGGCGCGCCTTCTCGGATCAGCACCTCGCCGGCGTGAACCGGTCGACGCGAGCCACCGACCTCGAGCTTCGCGACCTGGTCGTCCGTCAGCCGCGGGAAGGCACCCTCCTCGTCCGGGGTCTCGTCGTCGACCTGCGGGCTGTACCCGATGGGTGAGGCGCCCTCAGACGAAGTTCTGGTCGACATAACACCACCGCCAATCCTCGCCGGGCTCCATCGACTGGACGATCGGATGCCCGATGGCGTGAGCGTGAGCACTCGCGTGCCTGCCCGGCGAAGAGTCGCAGCAACCGACGTGTCCGCACGTCAGGCACAGCCTCAGATGCACCCACGGGGTGCCGAGGCGAAGACATTCCTCGCAGCCCTGCGGGGTACGGGGCACCACGGCCCGGATCGCGGTTACATGTGGGTCCGCATGGACAGGACTCATGACTTCGCCTCCTCGCCGGCATTTTCCGAGAGCGCCTGATCGAGCCACGTGCGCAGCTGGGGGACCGGAGCTGCGCCCGACTGGCGAGCGAGAACCTCACCCCGGTCCATCACCAGCAGAGTCGGCACGGCGCGGACGGTGAATCGTTCAGCCGTCCGGGGTGCAGCATCGACGTCGACCTTGACCAGCTTGATCTGGCCGGCGTGTTCTCTGGCGAGCTGCTCGAGCGCGGGGCTGACCATGCGACACGGGCCGCACCACGTCGCCCACAGATCCACGAGCACAGGCACCGAGGATTTTTCGACGATCTCCGCGAAGTCACCGTCTCCCGCCGCGGCGATCCAGGGCAGCGGCTCGTGGCAGTTGCCGCAGCGAGGTTTTCCTTCCCCTGCTGCCGGGATGTTGTTGGTCTTGCCGCAGTTCGGGCACTTCACCTTTTCGGATCCCATGACCAGTTACCTCTTCTCAGGCCGCCGCGAAGGCGGGTTCGGCATACGCGACGGCAAGCTCGCCGCCGTCCACCGTGACGCTGATGGTGCCGTCCGGTTTGATCTCGCCGCGCAACAGTGCACGGCCGATCTTGGTTTCGACCTCGTGTGCGATGTATCGGCGCAGCGGCCGCGCACCGTAGACAGGGTCGAACCCGTGTTCGGCGATCAGTCGGCGTGCCTCCGGCGTGATTTCCAGGTGTATCTGTCTCTCCGACAACCTGTTTCGAAGGTCGGTGAGTTGCAGTTCCACTATGTACTCGATCTGGGGCAGGGTGAGTGGGGAGAACAGCACGATGTCGTCGACCCGGTTGAGGAATTCGGGGCGGAAATGCCCGCGCAGTTCTGCCATCACCCGTTCCCTGGCGTCCGGCTTGATTTCGCCGTCGGCTGTGACCCCGTCGAGGAGATGCTGGGATCCGATGTTGGAGGTCATGATGATCACCGTGTTCCGGAAATCGACTTGCCTCCCTTGAGAATCGGTGATCCGGCCGTCGTCGAGCACCTGCAGCAGGGTATTGAAGACGTCGGCGTGGGCCTTCTCGATCTCGTCGAAGAGCACCACGGAGTACGGCTTACGTCGCACCGCCTCGGTGAGCTGGCCACCTTCGTCGTACCCGACGTATCCGGGAGGTGCACCGATGAGCCGACTCACCGTGTGCCGTTCCTGGTACTCGCTCATATCGAGGCGCACCATGTTGTCTTCACTGTCGAATAGGGCGCTGGCCAATGTCTTTGCAAGCTCGGTCTTTCCGACGCCCGTCGGGCCCAGGAAAATGAACGAACCGATCGGTCGACGAGGATCACGGATACCGGACCTCGCCCGGATCACAGCGTCCGCGACCAGTTGCACCGCCTCGTCCTGACCGACGACCCGCTCGTGCAGGATCTCGTCGAGCTTCAACAACTTCTCCCGCTCACCTTCTTGCAGCCGGGCGACCGGGATACCCGTCCATGCGGCCACGATCTCTGCGATCTCGTCTTCGGTGACCACTTCACGCAGCAACGGATTTCGGCCTTGTCTGGTGGCCAGTTGCTCCTCCGCCGCCTCGAGCCGGCGTTCGAGCTCGGTGATCTCGCCGTATCGCAACTCGGCTGCCCGATTGAGGTCGTAGTTGCGTTCGGCGGCCTCGGCCTCGACGCGCAACCGTTCCAAATCTCCTCGCAGTTCTTGCACCCGCCGGATCGCCTGCCGCTCCGCCTCCCATTGAGCGTGCCGGGCGTCTGCCTCGGCCCGCAGGTCGGCCAGCTCCTTGCGCAATT
The DNA here is from genome assembly GCF_056945715.1 of Rhodococcus sp. MurmanLake-1. Lineage (NCBI taxonomy): Bacteria > Bacillati > Actinomycetota > Actinomycetes > Mycobacteriales > Nocardiaceae > Rhodococcus > Rhodococcus sp. MurmanLake-1. Next base: position 137,287 of record NZ_JBWZNF010000014.1, read on the forward strand.
CTTCGAGGCGCGCCTTGCTGGCCGCGTCCGTTTCCTTGGACAGTGCGGCCTCTTCGATCTCCAGACGGGTCACCTTCCGGGTGAGCTCGTCGAGTTCGGCAGGCATCGAATCGATTTCGGTGCGGAGCCGAGCGCATGCCTCGTCTACGAGATCGATCGCCTTGTCCGGAAGGAAGCGGTCGGTGATGTACCGGTGCGAGAGGGTCACGGCGGCCACCAATGCACCGTCTTGAATTTTCACGCCATGGAACACCTCGAGGCGTTCTCGAAGTCCGCGCAGAATCGAGATCGCATCCTCGGCACTGGGCTCGTCGACGAGAACGGTCTGGAATCGACGCTCCAGTGCCGCATCGGATTCGATGTGCTTGCGATACTCGTCGAGAGTGGTGGCACCGATCATGTGCAGTTCGCCGCGTGCGAGCATCGGTTTGAGCATGTTGCCGGCATCGAGAGACCCCTCGCCGCCGACCGAGCCCGCTCCGACCACGGTATGCAACTCGTCGACGAACAACAGGATGCGCCCCTCGGCAGCCTTCACCTCGGACAGCACGGCCTGCAGTCGCTCCTCGAACTCGCCGCGGTACTTCGCACCGGCCACCAGAGAACCCATGTCGAGCGAGAAGATCGTCTTGTCGCGTAGGCCCTCGGGCACGTCGCCGCGGACGATCCGCTGGGCGAGACCCTCGACAATCGCAGTCTTACCAACACCGGGGTCGCCGATCAGCACCGGGTTGTTCTTCGTTTTCCGGCTCAAGATCTGAGTTACCCTGCGTATCTCGGCATCCCGGCCGATGACCGGATCGAGTTTGCCTGCCCGCCCCTCGGAGACGAGGTCGCGCCCGTACTTCTCCAATGCCTCGTACGCCCCCTCCGGGGTTGCCGACGTGACACGCTGATTGCCGCGCACCTTCGTCAGCGCCGTGAGGAAGGCGTCCCGTGTGACCCCGTGACTGGCGAGGACCCGCCCGGCCGCGCTGGCCGATCCTTCCTCGGAAAGGGCCATCACAAGATGCTCCACCGACACGTAGGAATCCTTGAGTCTCTTCGCCTCCCGCTCTGCGGCATCGAGCAGCTTGGCCAGACGCTGGGTGATCATCACCTGACCGGGGGTCACGCCGGGGCCGCTGACCTTCGGCCTACGCGACAGTTCACGATCCAGATCGGATCGAAGTGCTTCGACATTCGCGCCGGCCTGTTCGAGCAGTCGGGGCACCAACCCATCCTGCTGATCGACCAATGCGAGCAGCAGGTGCTCTCCGTCGACTTCGGTGTGGCCCATTCTGGTCGCAACATTCTGGGCTTCCTGCAAGGCTTCTCGTGACTTTTCGGTCAAGCTGCCGGTGTCCATGAGGATGTCCTCCTTCTGCGGGCCGCTGTTTCGAGTCTTTCGATTCGATCCAGCAGATCGAGCACGAGCCCGATTGCCGAGTAGTTGAGACCCAGACCCGTCCGCAGTCGTTGGATGCGTGCGGCGTGGGTCACTTCGGATGGGTCGAACGACATCTCTCCGCCGGCGTAGCGGTGGGCGTCGAGCAGTCCGAGAGCCACGAGTTTTCGTGCCAGATCCGGGTGCAGGCCAGTACGTTCGGCGAAGGCGTCCGGCGACAATCCGGTACGGCGAACCAATACGTACTGAGTGATCGGCGTTGAGGTGCTCATGTCTCTTTCCTCGGATTGAAGTTCGATTCGGCGCCCAACTGCTCGAACAGTTCGCGTTCACGTGCTGTCGGTTTCGACGGAACCATCACCTTGATTTCGGCGTAGAGGTTGCCGTTGGCACCGCGCGGATTCGGCATTCCCTCTCCGCGCAGGCGCAGCTTCCTACCAGTCGAAGAGCCAGGCACCACTTTGACTTTCGCCTCTCCGCCCGGTGTGGGAACGACGACTGTCGACCCGAGAACCGCCTCCCATGGCGATACGGGCAGATCGACGTAGATGTCCCGACCCTGCACGCGGAACCGTGAATGCGGTTTGATCCGCACCACGAGGTACAGATCCCCAGGCGGCGCGTCACCGTTGCCTCGGCCTCCTTGCCCGGCCAACCGGATTCGCTGGCCGTCCAGGACGCCGGCTGGAATGTCGACGTCATACTGCCGTCCGTCCAGTCTGAGAGTGCGTTTTCCGCCCTGATAGGCCTCTTCCAGCGCCAGTTCCAGTTCGGCCTCCTGATCGGCGCCGGGAATCGGTCCGAACCCACCGCCTCCGCCGAACATCTGCCCGAAGAGGTCTTCGAAGTCGACGGCACCCTCACCACCGACACCGTGGCCGAAGTGCACCCTTCTCCCGCCACCGCCGTACCCGGCGGCGTTTGCCCGCACCCGTTCGTCGTAATCCTCGGGTACATGCCGGAAGTCGTCACCGAATCGGTCATAGCGTTTCCGGGTGTCCGGGTCGGACAACACCTGATAGGCCTCGTTGACCTCCTTGAACCTGTCCTCCGCAGTGGGATCCTTGTTCACATCGGGGTGGTACTTGCGGGCCAGCTTGCGGTACGCCTGCTGAATTTCGTCGGTGCCGGCGCCCTTCGGTACGCCGAGTACTTCGTAGTAGTCACGGGCCATCGGTGCTCACCCCTCTGGGCGGCTGACGACCACCGCGGCGGGCCGCAACTGTCGCCCGTCCTCTCCATAGCCCGGGCGCAAGACCTCGACCACGGTCCCGGACGGAAGGTCGGGTCGGGTTACCACACTGACCACTTCGTGGAGTTCCGGGGAGAACGGCACACCGACCTCGTCGTGGCGCTCGAAGCCGAGTCGTGAGAGCACCTGTACCGCCTGGTCCCGGATCGCCTTCACACCTTCGACGACGGCCTGCGGATCGCTGCCTGCGTGTGCAAGCGCAAGCTCCAAGTTGTCCAGTATCGGCAGCCACGCCGCCGAAACCTTCGCTACTTCCGCGGCGCGTTCACGGTCCAGATCTTTGGCGTATCGCTTGCGCAGGTTGTCCAGATCTGCGACGGCCCTGCGCCAACGGTCCTCGAGTTGAGACAGCTCGTCTGCCGTCTCGGCGCGATCGGACTCGGTCTTGCTTTGATCCGTGTCGGCGCTGTTGGTAGTCGGCTCAGTCGTCGAATGATCTGCAGACATTTCCATCGTGCCCCTCAGCTTCGATCGAATTCGGCGTCGATCACGTCGCCGTCATCCGACGACGCAGCATCAGCGCCGCCTGCTTGGCCGTCGTCCGACTGGTCCGGCACAAGTCCGTAGAGCAGCTGTTGCAGCTCCGAGGTGAGTGGCTGAACCTCCGCGGGTGAAGCGCCGTCCTGCACGGCCTTTCGGGCGTCGGCAACCAGCATCTCGGCCCGCGCCTTCTCATGCGGCGGGGCACTGTCACCGAGTTCGGCGAGTCGCCGCTCCACTTGATACGCAACCGAATCGAGCCCGTTGCGCGCGTCGACCGCCTTGCGCAGCGCCTCGTCCTCACCCCGGTTCCGTTCGGCCTCCGCCAACATGCGCTCGACCTCACCCTGATCAAGGTTGCCCTGTTCACTGATCGTGATGCTCTGTTCCTTGCCGGTATCCTTGTCGCGAGCGGTGACGTTCAGGATGCCGTTGGCGTCGATGTCGAAAATGACTTCCACCTGGGCCTCGCCACGTGGCGCGGGGCGGATGTCTTCCAGCCGGAACCGACCCAGCACCCGGTTGTCGGCGGCACGTTCGCGTTCGCCTTGCAGCACCACGACGTCCACGGCGGACTGATTGTCTTCCGCCGTGGAGAACACTTCGCTGCGCCGGGCCGGGATCGTCGTGTTGCGCTCGATGATCTTGGTCATCACCCCGCCCTGCGTCTCGACGCCGAGGGACAGTGGGGTGACATCGAGTAACAACACATCGGAAACCTCGCCCTTGAGCACGCCCGCCTGGACTGCGGCGCCGAGTGCAACGACCTCGTCCGGGTTGACGCCCATATGGGGGTCCTTACCGCCGGTCAGCCGGCGAACCAGTGCCTGAACAGCCGGAATACGTGTCGAACCGCCGACCAGGATCACTTCGTCGATGTCGTTGGCGGCGACCTTGGCATCACTCATCGCCTGCTTCACCGGGCCGAGGCAGCGTTCCACCAGATCCGCAGTCAAATCATCGAACTTCGATCGCATGATCGTAGTGGTGAGATGCTTGGGACCATTCGCGTCGGCGGTGACGAAGGGCAGGTTGACCTGGGCCTGGGTCACTGAGGACAACTCGACCTTGGCTTTCTCCGCGGCTTCGAACAGTCGCTGCAACGCCTGTGCATCCTTACGCAGATCGATGTTCTCCGTGCTCTGGAATTCGTCGGCAAGGTAGTCCACTATGCGTCGGTCGAAGTCGTCGCCGCCCAAGTGGGAGTCGCCGGCCGTGGAACGAACCTCGACTACCCCCTCGCCGACGTCTAGCAGGCTCACATCGAAGGTTCCGCCGCCGAGGTCGAAGACCAATACGGTTTCGTGGGTCTGTTTGTCCATGCCGTACGCGAGTGCCGCAGCGGTCGGTTCGTTGATAATCCGCAAAACCTCGAGGCCCGCGATACGGCCGGCGTCCTTGGTGGCGTTTCGTTGCGCGTCGTTGAAGTAAGCAGGAACGGTGATGACCGCTTCCTTCACCTTCTCACCGAGGAACTTGCTCGCGTCGTCGACGAGCTTGCGCAGCACGAGAGCGCTGATCTCCTCTGGTGCGTATTTCTTGCCGCGCACGTCAAATCGGGCCTCACCGTTGTCACCCGGTACGACGTCGAAGCTGACCGCTTTGGCCTCCTCGGAGATCTCGTCGTAGTGACGTCCGATGAAGCGTTTCGCCGAGTAGATCGTGCCCTTCGGATTCAAGATCGCCTGCCGTCGGGCAAGCTGGCCCACCAGACGCTCACCGTTCTCGGTGAACGCCACCACCGAGGGCGTCGTCCGTGCTCCCTCTACATTGGAGATCACCACCGGCTCGCCGCCTTGCCAGCTTGCGATGACCGAGTTGGTTGTGCCCAAGTCGATGCCTACAGCAGTTGTCATGACTCATTCCTTTCGATCGCCTGGCCGGTGAGCAAGTGCACGGTTCCGCCCGCGACCTCGATGTCGGCAAGGACTTCGTGGTGACCTGGTTTCAATGACTGGATTGAGGTGAATCACGCTGCCTTCTCCTGCATCCCATGCAGGAGCGGCCGAGCAGGGTGCCGGCAACGGCACCCGACGCCAATTCACGGACGACGGCGTGAGGTCCAAGAGCGGCCGCAGCGGGGATTTCCGCCACTGAGCTTTGACATCACTGAGCTTTGACATCACGCCCCTCAGCGTTGATGTTGTGGGGTTCGCCGGGCCTGTGCGTACCGACAGGGCCCGACCGCCGGTCAACCGGTTGAGCTCACGAACGGCCCAGCCATGATGAGTCTTTTCGTCCACCTAAAGGGCGTCAACAACATTCGCCTGATGGGTGGGGTTCAACGGGGCAGCGGCAACCACACCTGCCCTTGATCGAAGATGTCCACCGGAACCCGATCGAGGCGGCCATCGCACGAAACTCCGAGTATCGGCCGCTACGTGAAAACTCGAGTGTCGGCCGCTACTGCGGTACGTCCACACTACCGCGGCGCATCCATAAGTAGAACTCCCGTTGCGAAAGATCTTGCAGCGAGCGGGCAGCAGCTTCGTTGAACCCGGATGGGATTCATTGTGGCTCTATCGAATTTCGTTGTGGCAGAGAGGTAATGACCTACCTATCGACAGTTTCAGGTGGTTGCGAGTGGGGGCGACAACCCGTGCGCTGCACAGTTCAGTGCGCAGGTCCGTGACTGGTCAGAAGATCGCCCGAATTGGAAGAAGTTGCAATTCAACAAGTTTCGATCTCCGCCCTTTATCGGGACTTGCGTGGGATCTTGTCTGTTCCTCTGCTACATCCTTTGGCAGGAATTCGATCGAGGGGTCGGTTTGCTCTCTCCCCGTCGTGGCGCAGGTGTGCCAGGTCTGGCCGTGGTTGTGTTTGTCTCGTGTCCGAGCCGCTTCAGGGATGTAGTACGACTTTGGTCCAGCCGTCGTCGCGAGCGTCGAAGTGCTGGTAGCCGGATTCGGCTTCGGTGAGCGGGAGTTCGTGGGAGATGATCCAGGAGGGCTTTGCCCGGTCTTCGTGGATGAGGTCGCGAAGTTGCCGGTTGTAGTGTTTGACGTTTGCTTGTCCGGTGCCGATCTTTTGGCCCTTGAACCAGAATTTGCCCATGTCGAAGGCGATCTTGCCGTTTCGCTCGAGTTCGTCGGGGCCGTTCTGGTCTTGCGGAAGGAAGATGCCGACCACCCCGATGTGGCCGGTGAATCGCACCGAATCCACGAGGCGGTTCATCGTCATGGCGGCGTCCTCGTGGCCTTGCGGGTCATGTGCCTGATAGCCGACGCATTCACAACCTTTGTCTGCGCCTTTCCCGTTGGTTTGCGCGAGGACTTGCTCGACGGGGTCGCCCTTCGAGTCGTCGATGGGTACGACGCCGATCTCTTCGGCCAGGCGTAGCCGGTCTGGGTGACGGTCGACGATCATCACCTTGCTCGCTCCCTGGATCATCGCCGAATACGCGGCCATCAAACCGACTGGGCCAGCGCCGTAGACCACCATCGAATCGCCAGGTTGCATGTCGGCCAGGCGGGTGCAATGCCATCCGGTGGGAAAGATGTCCGACAGCATCACGTAATCGGTTTCCTTGTCCTGGGCATCCTCGGGCAGGCGCAGACAGTTGAAGTCGCCGAACGGCACCCGCAGATATTCCGCCTGTCCACCCCAGAACGGACCCATCCCCGCGAAACCGAATGCGGCACCGGCCATCTTCGGATCCGGATGCACCGTCAGACAGAAGGCCGTCAGCCCTTCCTCGCAGTTTCGGCAGAAACCACAGCCGATGTTGAACGGCAAGCACACTCGATCCCCGGGCGATACTTTGACCACCGCATTCCCCACTTCGGCGACAATTCCCAAGTTTTCGTGACCGAGGACCATTCCGGGCTCCAGATCGGTGCGGCCCTCGTACATGTGTAGATCCGACCCACATATGTTGGTGCTCGTGATCTTCACCAGCACATCTGTCGGCTGCTCAATCCTCGCGTCGGGCACATCCTTCACATGAACCTCACGTGGCCCGTCGTACACAAGCGCTTTCATGGCGACACTCCCTTAGCTGCGGCGTTTCCGGTTGATCTCGTCCGGTCACAGGTGATTACGCGTGAGCGACCGACCGAATGAATCGTGCTGTTCGGAGCAGGCCCACGGCGCACGGAACTCAAGGCCGTGCCAAAACAATGGCACACCAACATTTTTCCGTCGCGGCCCGCAGCTGAGGCTGCATTCCAGGCGTCGCATTCCCTCACCATGGAGTCTCCTCTTTCGGCTCCACGATCGCTAGGGGCGGGATCGGTTTTCCTCGATCGGCGGGTTTGGGTTCCTTCCATTAACCGATGGCTGGTGTGATGCTTGACAGTGTCCACCACCTCGAAGAGGAGACTCGATATGGCTACCAAGGCGCTGCTGGTCCGACTCGAAGCCAAGCCCGGCAAGGAAGAGGCGGTCGAGGAATTCCTCCGATCGGCGCTGCCACTCGTCGAGCAGGAGCCCGGCACGAAACCCTGGTTCGCGGTGCGGTTCGGGCCCTCGTCGTTCGGCATCATCGACGCATTCCCCGACCAAGCTGCCCGCGAGACACATCTCAATGGTCCGGTCGGCAAGGCTCTCGGCGAACGTGCCGACGAACTCTTCGCTGCGCCGCCCGAAATCAGCCACCTCGACGTTCTCGCTGAAAAACTCTGAACGACCGACTGGGAAAGCCCAGTCGGCGACCGTCACACTTCGGCTGCGAATATAGTTGTGCCACAACCACACCCGATTCGGGAGAGCTTTGCCGGCGTGCGCGGCTGTGGCGTACGGTCCGTCGCTCATTCGACCCAGGCATCGGTAGATCACGAGAAGTGTACTCAGTCGAGTCAACTCGGTACGCGTGTAAGAAAGGATTTCAAACTCGTTTTATTAAAAAGTGTTTCGAGATTGAACTGACTTGACTGGAAGTGAAGCAGGATTTCTCGTTGCTGCTGGGATAGTTCTGAGCCATGGAAAAGGTCATCTTTCCGCGGAATTTCAGCGACAATTGTGCTGGGAAAACTCGAAAGTCGCAGTCCGATAGGACAAATAGACCCGGAATCTACGTGCGCGGTCCGAGAGTGTCTCCACAAGTTCGGTGATCACGCCCGCTGGATCAGAAATGCTCAGTTGGCGCCCCACCGTGCGCCGTGAGCCCGGCGTGATCTTGACGGAGTTGGTGCTCGAAGTCGGAGCAATGTCACTTCCCGATCTGGAGTTGGCAGTTGATCGGGAGGAGGAGTTGTCGAGGGGGTTCGACGATGCGCTCGATGATGTGTGCGCTGCCAATCGATTCCCTCGACCGGCGGTGACACTGATGACGGATTTTGCTGTTCTTGCGGACGCTGTATCGCGGTGACTGACCACTCGGGGCAGAAGCTCCGTCGTGCAGCAGAGGCGACCTACACACGCGGATGATGTGACCGGCGAGGGTTACCGAGCCGCGATTGGCACCTCGGCTGTATGGATATCGCGAAGATCTGGGGAGGATTCCTCCCTCGGCCGGTTCGGTGATCGATTCTGAGTGAACTTGGTTCTTTCGTGGTCTCGGAAAGGAAGCTCCGCCGTGGGTTCGATTGTTCTCACCCTTGTCCTCGTCCTCTCTTTCCTCGTGCTCGCTTTGCTTCTGCGTTACGCCAATGCCGGACAGCCGGCCCGCCTCGACGTTCCGAAGGCCCGTCCGGTCCCGGGAGGCGGCCGGTTGGGTGCTCGTCCGCGGGTGCTGCGGTGACGGCATGGCATGTGATGGCGATCTGTCGCGCATTCAGCGCCCGATTACCTACCGGGGTGTGGGTGCCCGAATCGGATCGACCTGCGGTTTGCAGTCAGGTCGGTCAGGCCGATACAAACCGTGACGACGGATCGAATTCGGTCATTGTTGGCCGGGGCTGGACGTAGCTGTGATGTCGAATGCGGCAACGCCGTCCGCAGTGGTCGCTCTATCTCCGGCCGGCCACACATCCTGGCCGGAGTATGGGGAGAAGGTGCTGCGTTGCAGCCTGTTTCGTGTTGATTGTCTCTGATTGCACCCAATGCTGACGAGGATCCCGCTATGAACTATCTCGTTGATCACCTGCACCTGGCTGGTCTTTTCCGTCGAGGGCGCCTTACCGAGGAGGAAGCGATCAACCTCGACAGCTACTACCGCCTTCACCCGTTGCCGCGGCCGGCGGTCTTCACAGCGTCACTTGGCGGCCATGCCACATTCTGATACTGGCATGAACCCGTAGGAAGTCGCCTGATTGCCTGTCAGTGGCGTTGTAAGAGAGAAGTTTTGAGATACGTCTCCTGGTTTCGGATCTGGTTTCAGCGATCCGAGGTCCTGGGGTGAGAGAGGAATTCGCAGTGATGTCCGCAGTGCACTCGGCGCAGTCCGGGAAAGAGTTTGCCGCTGAACCAAGTTGTTGGCAGAAGTATGCCGCGTGCGGTGGGGTCGAAGCGGCGGTGTTCTTTTCGCCGGAAGGCGAGCGTGGCGATGCCCGATCCCGCCGGGAACTGCGGGCGCGGCGGATATGTCAGACCTGTCCTGTGCTCGGTCAGTGCCGCGAGTACGCCCTCGGTGCGGGCGAGCTGTATGGAACGTGGGGTGGCATGAGCGAAGCTGACCGAAGACGGCATGCCCAATGACAAACCGCGACGAGCACCGGGCGGCAGATCATGCAGTCCGAGGACGCGATCAGATGTGGGGTGAGCCGGTGCCGTTGTCGGTTTACCGAATGGCGAGCGACGATCTCGTCAAGGAGTACCGCTCGCTGTACCGCCGGTGTGATCGCCTGACTCCGCGCGAGACAGCGCGGTTCTATTTCGTGAACGAGGAAATGAGGGCACGGGGACTCGGGCATGGCATTCCAACTCCGGATACCCACGAGGGCATCGATGCCTGGGACGGGGAGATCTGAGATCGCGAGCTTCCCCGAACAATTGCCGTTCGGAGAGCGCTGTCCGTGAGAAAGGCCGTCCTCATGCGGTGTCAGATCGCCGGTTCGGGGCGGGGGAACAGTCGTGAGAGAACATCGGAGAGGGTGATGATGCCGACCGTTGTTCGTTCGTCTGTGACTACGGCGAGGTGATTGCGACTTTCCCGCATCGACGCGAGTGCGAGGTGGACGGGGGTTTCGGAGGCGAGGGTGAATGCCGGTCGCATGATGGCCTCGGCGCGGGTGTGGTCGGGTTGGAGCAGGGTGTCGCGGGCGTGCACGATCCCGAGGGGGACGCCGTTGTCACGGACCAGGATTCGTAGGTGTCCTGATTGTTTCGAGATTGCCCGCACCTGGTCCATGGTCGCGGAGCTGGTAACGGAGGTCGGAGCTTTGTTGCTCCGTAGCAGATCGCGGACGGTCAAGGTCTGCATGTCGAGGGCGCCGGAGAGTTGCGCAGAGTATCCGGCGTCGAGGGCTCCGACGTTGGTGGAGTGCTCGACCAGGTGCCGCAAGGTGTCGGGGTCCTGGCCGCTGCCGACGTGATCGACCGGTTGCACACCGACTTTGACCAGAAGCCAGTTGGCCATCGAGTTCAGCGATTGCAGTAGAGGCCGGGTGAGCCACATGAATCCGCGCATCGGGATGGCGAGCAGTGTGGCTGATTTCTCGGGGTGGGCGATCGCCCAGGA
>NZ_JBWZNF010000015.1:0-132645 GCF_056945715.1 Rhodococcus sp. MurmanLake-1
GCGGAGGTGGAACGCAGAGGTTGCCGCGGATGATCGGTACGGCCAAGGCCCTCGAGCACATACTCGAAGGACGGGGGTCTCACCCGAGGAAGCCCTCGAGTTGGGGGTCGTGCACCGAATCGTCCCCGAGGAAAAGCTTGTCGGCGAGGCGCAGTCCACCGCCGCACGTCTTGCACGCCGGGCCCCGGTCGTGGTCCAAGCAATCAAACGATCGATCTACTTCGCAACCGACCGAAGAATTTCCCGAGGCCTGGACTACGAACAGGCAGGCTTCTTCGCAGCAGGTTCGGCCCGTACGATCGTCGCCACGTTGGGTGCGATGCGCGAAGACATCGAGCGCCTGGGCGATTCACCGCTGATCGCGGAACCGGGACCTTGGGTGGAAGGGGCCCGAGTGGATCAGGTCGGCCTAGATGTTCAACAGGGCCGAATCACTGACGCAGTTTCGTAGACGGCAATCCACACAACCAACGCGCCAATATCTGGCGGTGCTGCCTTACAGCTCGCGGATCGCCGCACACCCCAAGGACGTGATGCTCAGCCATTACAATTTGGTGGCAAACGTCGCGCAGGTGTCACCTCTTTTGGGCTCCGAGCAGACGACCGCATACTGCGTCCGAAACACCGTTAGCGAAATCGACCCGTGTTCCGGTCAGAGAAGCCTTCGAAAGACCCTGGTCCGACGATCTCGTTATTGACTTCCAGGTGTAGTCGTAGCTCGTGGAATGCGCCCCGCCACCTTCTCGACGGACACGTGATCTGCGCCGAACCTCACCAGTCCCGACACGCACTGTCCGACTCGCACGTTCATACCAGGCCTCGGTGGGGCGCGCAGACCACGCGACACCGACATCTATTCGTTCTACTTCCGGAACACTGTGTGCGGCGGCAGTCATTTCGGGCCTGACTGCCCCAGTCGGTGAGCATGATCTGTGTCTGGCTGGTCACGCCCCACGCTCGATGCCGGGAATCTCTCGCGGGCATCAAAATTCTATCCGCATTTATTTGCGCCGCAGTCAGTTACGCACGTCGCCTGCATTTTCGTCTCCACCTGAACCTCAACGGGTAGCGGAAACCCCAAAAACGGCTGCGCCTATATTTCTGTCCACCGCCGCGAAAGCGCCTACGGTGGGGGTGGCCCCGAGCCCACTGTGGGGGAACGGAAGGTGATGCCACGTCCATCATGCTTCTGGACGATGCACGTTTTTCCTATCGAGAGCCGAGGGCGGACCACGTACCCCTCTGGCCTATCAGCGTCATACCCGTCGCGCATCTCGCGGCGGATCGATCATGCGCAGAAGGACACCGACAATTGTCCGGTTCTCGAGCTCCGTATTCGGATGAGTGACCATGCTTTCGATGACGAACACGATCACGCGGGTCATCGCTTCGACATCGACATCGGAGACACCCAGCAAGGCGAGATTGGACGCGATCCACCCTTCCCATGTCGAATGGAAACCGTTATGCCAGATATCTATTTCAGGAGTTTGAGCCTTACGCACATGAACCGTGTCGACCAGTCGCCGGTATGTGGTGAGCTCCTGAACCGCCCAGAGAAGGCGGTCCCCGAGCGGCAACTCGCCCAAGGCGGCAAAGCGGATGAGGGTCTCGGCGTGAACAGTGTCGAGCACGCCGATGAGCAGCTCGTCCTTGTCTCGAAAATACCAATAGATGGTGTTCGCAGTCACCCCGGCCGCGGCCGCGATCTTGCTCATCGGCGTGTTGTCGTAGCCGACTTCGACGAACAACGACGTCGCGGCAGCAACGATCTCAGTCCGCTTCTCGGTTCGGTCGACGGGCGCGCGGTTCCGGGGCACACGCAAAACTTTAGCTTGATTGACGTTCAAGACACTGCTAACTTCGCCTTGAACGGTAATCAAGGATGCTGCCCTGCGCTGTTGCCGCACGACCTGCATCACGCCGACACGAAAGACGCACCATGCCTATCAGCGACAACGCCAAGTACACCCGCAGCGACGAATGGTTCGATTCCGAGGGCGTGCGCTGCGCAGTAGCGGTGTTTCGTCCGTCTACAGCCACGACCGACACACCTGCCGTGGTCATGGCTCACGGCTTCGGCACCCCCCGCGCCTTCCGGCTCTACACATATGCAGACGCCTTTGCCCGCGCCGGCTACACGGTCCTCGTCTTCGACTACCGACACTTCGGCGACAGCGATGGCGAGCCGCGGCAGCTTCTCGATATCGCCAAACAGCACCAGGACTACCGCAACGCCATTGCCTACGCCCGATCGTTGAACGGTGTAGACAAACAGCGCATCGTCGGCTGGGGCACGTCGTTCGCGGGCGGCCACGTCCTCACCTTGGCAGGAACCGGCGAGGACTTCGCTGCCGTCATCGCGCAAGTCCCACACGTGAGCGGTCCTGCGGCGGTGCGCGCAACCGGCCTGCGCAACACGCTACGCGTCCTGCCATCTGCTCTTGTCGACCAAACACGGGCCCTACTGAAACGACCACCGCACTACATCAATTCGGTAGGAAGGCCCGGAGCCACGGCAGTGATGACATCACCCGACGCGATGGACGGACGCGACCGACTCCTTACTGCCTCCAAACTGCGCGAGGGCGACTACCCCGAGACCGTAGCCGCACGAATCCTCCTCAAAATCGGCCTCTACTCCCCCGCCCGCACCGCAGGCGCGATCACATGCCCCACACTCGTTCAGATCATGGACGACGACGCCGTCACCCCAGCTTCGGTTGCCCGGAAAACCGCATCGAAAATCCCTCACGCCACCGTCCACATACATCACGGCGGCCACTTCGACCCCTACGTCGAACCGATGTTCCCGCTCGTGATCGACGAGCAACTCGCCTTCCTCAAGACAGCGGTACCTCTCACACCCTGATGCCCACGATGCATCATCAAGAAACCTAATTACTGAGGAGGCATCGACCACTTAGGTCCAGACGACGTACCGCGTTCTAGCAGTGTTGGAGGGCCGGTTTCTACGAGTGGCACAATCACCCACCCTCGGAACGCTCGCTACGACATGCCTGGTTGATGCAGCTGTCACCGAGGTTCACGCCGCATCGCACGACACCTACGGTGCCCGCCCGGTCTACGCTGAACTCACCCTCGGCCATGGTATCGCTGTAGGGCACGGCTGTATTGAGTCATTGATGAGAGCTGCTGGTGTGAAAGGACTTCCGGGAATCAAGCGTGCGCGTTCCAAGCAAAAGACCTCGACCGCGAGCGACCTCGTAGACCGTAAATTCACGCGTGAGGAGCCGAACGAGCTGTGGGTCACCGATATTACGGAACACCCGAGCGCGCGAAGGAAAAGCCTATCGCGCTGTTTACTTGGATACGTTTTCGAGGCGGGTCGTTGGCTGGTCGATCGACAGTTCTCAGACGGCGACGTTGGTAACGAACGCTCTGGGAATGGCTATTTCGAACCGGGGTCAAACGCCCGCTCCGACCACGGAGTTCAGTTCACGTCCTGGGCGTTCACCCGCCGAGCCCACGACTCGGGCCTGATCCCGTCAATGGGATCGATCGGTGATTGTTATGACAATGCGGTGATCGAATCATTTTCAGGCAGAATGCAACCGAACTCTTGAGCCGGAAACGATGGAAAACGCGGATCGCACTGGACAATGGGATGTTCGAGTACCTCAAGATCTTCCACGACCGGCAGCGCCAGCACAGTGCCCTCGGGATGCTGACACCGATCGAGTTCGAGAACGTACACTTCACACGTCAATCCGTAGCCTGAAGTCAAATATGGCGGCTCCACGAAACTTAGGGCACATCAGTTTGCGATTCTTGATCCCCATATCCAAGGCGTTCACAACCACAATCGAATCCTGACAGTTATCCGTTATCGATCGACCAACCGACGACCTCCCGACTGAACGCGTCCTTTCGCCGCACAGCAGTAGACTTTTACTTCACGAGTTCGATGTTCCGTAATATCATTGACCCACAACTTATTTGGTGAAGGACGATGAAACCTTCGGCGCACGAGATCGTCGGCCGTCGCGACGCCCTTCAACCGCTCGACCTTCGCAGGACCAGGCAATCCGACGATGCCGGCGATCCTCATGAGTACGGCGACAAGGTTCTCACTGACCACGATGTCCATACCGCGCGTGAGCTCCGCATGCACACGTCGAGACCCGTAGGTCTGACGCGAAGCGGTGTGGACTTCGCGTATCAAACCAGTGAGCCCCTGACGGCGCATCCACGTCGGTGACATCGGCCGGGACTAGTACATGTAGTAGCCGGGGTCGCTGACGCCGAGAAGTCGGCAGCAGACCGTTACCGGGTGCCCGGCGGCGACCAGGGAGTCGATCACCGGGTAAGACTCTGTGGGGCCCGGCGATTCTGCCCGCACAATGTCGCGGAGGATTTCGACCTAGGTTTCGAGTTGCCGAATGCGCTTGTTCGCCTTCGACAACTGCACCGATTCTGTTGTCGTGAGACCGGGCCGTTCGCCCCGGTCGACTTGATCGTGACGCGCCCACTCATAGAGCGCGGCGGCGCTGATGCCGAGCTCGGTAGCGGCAGTGGTGATCGGTTTGCCGGCACGGGCGAGAGTTACGGCCCGGAATCGGAACTCCGGCGGATACGGCCGCGGCATGAAACGAAGCCTTTTCAGCGAGGATAGATCTTCATGCCGAAATGGGTAAGAAATCTTGGATCAGGTCAATGTCAACGTGTGTCGATTGAGATCGAGATCCTGAAAGTAAACCTGCACAGGTGGAGTGGCGGTGACCATCAGACCTCGCCAATGGCACTACTGCCCGGTTCGCGGGGCAAGCGATATATGTCCGGGGTATCCGCATGGAGTTTCCAGCCCGGTCGTTCTTACACCTCCCGCTAGCCTTAACCGAACCACCTGCCTTGTAAACTCGGCAAATTGGCCTAGATATTGATCGTTTCAACAGGAGTCTTGGTGACAGTGCACGACGGTCGGTCCTCTTCGAACCAGGTCATCGGCATGCGCGATGTCGCTGCGGCGGCAGGCGTCTCCATGGGCACGGTCTCCAATGTCCTCAACCGTCCGGAAATGGTCAGCGCCAAAACTAGGTCCCGGGTGCAGGCAGCCATGTCCGAACTCGGCTTCGTCCGTAACGAATCTGCACGTCAGCTACGCGCGGGACACAGCAATACGCTTGCGTACGTCATGCTCGACGGCGCCAACCCCTTCTTCACCGACGTCGCCAAAGGCATCGAGGAAGCTGCCGAGGCCCATGACTTGTCGGTATTCCTCTGCAACAGCAACAACCGAGCCGAACGAGAACTGACTTACCTGAACCGGTTGGAACAACAACGAGTTCAAGGGGTACTCATCACGCCGATGGACCCGGAGGCCGCGATTCTCGACGAGTTACCCAAGCGCGGAACGCGTGTTGTCATCGTCGATCGACGTCGGGCACGCCCGACTCACTGCTCGGTGACGGTCGACGACGTCGAGGGCGGCGGGCTGGCCGTCGAGCATTTGCTCGAAATGGGCCATACCAGCATCGCATTCGTCGGCGGACCGCCTTCGATCGGACAGATCCGCGATCGACGGGAGGGCGCACTCAATGCCGTTGCGGAAGCCGGGCTCTCACCCGATCACCTGATCGAAATCGACACCGCCGGGCTGACAGTCTCAGAGGGAATCGGGGCAGGCGAGCGCATTCTCGGCCTCAGCGCGAAGAACCGCCCGACTGCGGTGTTCTGCGCCAACGACCTGTTGGCGCTCGGATTGCTTCAGCAATGTGTCGCCCTCGGAGTTCGAGTGCCGGACGATCTGGCCATCGTCGGCTACGACGACATCGAGTTCGCGGCAGCAGCAGCGGTGCCACTCACCTCGGTACGCCAGCCACGCAAACTCTTGGGCGAGACCGCGGCCAATCTCCTCTTTCGCGAGGTCGAGGACCCCGAACACGCCCATGAGCAGGTACTTTTCTCTCCCGAACTAGTCGTCCGTCGCTCGTCACGATCTACGAACTGACACGGGCTTACTACAGCCGCACCTCCGAGCGACTACTCCCTACTCAGACGCACTGGGGTTGACAGTTGTGGAGCCCATCACATAATTTGAATCGATTCAAACATTCTCGATTCAGTGGAGCGGCATGCCTACATTCAGTGAAATCTCGGAAGCGCTCGCGGACCAGTCCATCGAATTACCTTCGTGGGCGTTCGGTAACTCCGGAACTCGATTCAAAGTGTTCGGTTCCGCCGGCGCGCCTCGGGATCCCTACGAAAAACTCGCCGACGCGGCCAAGGTTCACGAACTGACCGGACTGGCACCGTCGGTCGCTCTGCACATTCCGTGGGATCTCGTCGACGACTTCGACAAGTTGGGCACCCACGCTGCCAACCTCGGAGTGCGACTGGGAACCGTCAATACCAACACATTTCAGGATGACGACTACAAGTTCGGCAGCCTCACACATGTCGACGAACGAGTACGTGCGAAGGCAATCGCACACATGCATCAGTGCATCGACATCATGGATGTCATCGGCAGTCGCGACTTGAAGATCTGGCTACCGGACGGCACCAACTATCCCGGGCAGGGCGACCTGCGTGATCGGCAGGACCGACTTGCCGATTCGCTACGCCAGGTCTACGACCGTTTGTCCGAGCATCAGCGACTTGTGCTCGAATACAAGTTCTTCGAACCCGCCTTCTACGCCACCGACGTCCCGGACTGGGGCACCTCGTACGCTCACAGCGTCGCCCTCGGCGAGCGCGCTTTCGTCTGCCTCGACACCGGACACCATGCACCTGGTACCAACATCGAATTCATCGTTGCTCAGTTACTGCGCCTCGGCCGTCTCGGCTCCTTCGATTTCAATTCGCGATTCTATGCGGACGACGACCTGATCGTCGGCGCTGCAGATCCATTTCAGTTGTTCCGCATCATGTTCGAGGTCATTCGTGGTGGTGGATACGGGCCCGACAGCGAAGTCGCATTCATGCTCGATCAGTGCCACAACGTCGAGGAAAAGATCCCCGGACAGATACGCTCGGTCCTCAACGTCCAGGAGATGACCACCCGGGCCTTGCTCGTCGACCGTGCCGCCCTCACCGAGGCGGAGAAACTCGGTGACGTGCTCGGCGCACACGAGATCTTCATGGATGCCTTCTACACCGACGTCCGTTCGGACCTGGCAGATTGGCGCGTATCTCGCGGTCTTCCCGCCGAACCCATGCAGGCATACCGCGAGAGCGGATATGCAGACCACATCAACTCCACCCGGACGGGTGGAATCCAAGCCGGTTGGGGAGCCTGAATCTCGCTATGACTGAATCGACGAACACCACTGTCGCGCAACTGCTTGCCCGTTCGAACAGGCTCGGATCGGATCCGAGGAACACGAACTACGCAGGTGGAAACACCTCGGCCAAGGGCCACGTCACGGATCCCGTCACCGGCGATACTGTCGAACTCCTGTGGGTGAAAGGGTCCGGTGGAGATCTCGGTACACTGACCGAAAACGGTTTGGCAACACTCCGGTTGGACCGGATGCGGTCTCTTGTCGACGTCTATCGCGGCGTCGACCACGAAGACGAGATGGTCGCCGCCTTCGACTACTGCTTGCACGGGAAGGGCGGCGCCGCGCCGTCGATCGACACCGCGATGCACGGTCTCGTCGGTGCCGCCCACGTCGATCATCTACATCCGGATTCCGGAATCGCCATTGCCACCGCCGCCGACGGGGAACAACTGACCAAGAACGTCTTCGGAGAGAAAGTCGTGTGGATTCCGTGGCGCCGACCGGGCTTTCAATTGGGACTCGACATCGCCGAGATACACAAGACGCATCCTGAGGCGGTAGGCACCATCCTCGGCGGTCACGGAATCACCGCGTGGGGTGCATCCAGCGATGAAGCCGAAGCCAATTCTCGGTGGATCATCGAGACCGCTCAGCGGTATCTGGACGAGAACGGATCAGCCACACCGTTCGGCGAAACGGTCGACGGTTTCACACCGCTGCCCGTCGACGAAAGGCGCGCGCGGGCCGCCGCTCTCGCCCCGCATCTGAGAAGGATCGCATCCCGCGACCGGCCCATGGTCGGGCACTTCAGTGATGCCGACGTCGTACTCGAATTCCTTGCCTCCGAAAAGCTTGCACCACTTGCAGAATTGGGAACCTCATGCCCTGATCACTTCCTGCGGACCAAGGTCAAGCCGCTCGTTCTCGAGCTCCCGACTTCGGCGACGATCGACCAGTACATCGCCCGTCTGACCGAGCTCCACGAGGCATATCGCAAGGATTATCTGGCCTACTACAACCGCCATGCGACCGCAGATACTCCTCCCGTCCGCGGAGCCGACCCGGCGATCATTCTCGTTCCCGGCGTCGGAATGTTCTCCTACGGCAAGGACAAACAAACTGCACGCGTCGCCGGTGAGTTCTACACCAACGCCGTCAACGTCATGCGGGGTGCCGAGTCCGTGTCCACCTACGCGCCTATCGACGAGAGCGAGAAGTTCCGGATCGAGTACTGGGCGTTGGAAGAGGCGAAGCTTCAACGGATGCCGGCACCACGTTCGCATGCCTCCCGCATCGCGTTGGTGACAGGTGCTGCGAGTGGAATCGGACGAGCGATTGCGACTCGTCTGGCAGCCCAGGGCGCATGCGTGGTGATCGCCGATCTCGACGGAGAGAAGGCCAGAGCTGCTGCGGAGGCTATCGGCAACACGGACGTCGCGATCGGCGTGCAGGCCGACGTCACCGACAGCGCCCAAGTTCACGCTGCCGTGGACGCTGCACTCCTGGCCTTCGGTGGCCTGGATCTACTGGTGAACAATGCCGGACTGTCGATTTCGAAACCACTTCTCGACACCACCGAGCAGGATTGGGATCTGCAGCACGACGTGATGGCCAAAGGCAGCTTTCTCGTGGCGCAGGCCGGGGCGAAGGCGATGATCGATCAGGGCCTCGGCGGCGACATCGTCTATATTTCGTCGAAGAACTCGGTGTTCGCCGGGCCGAACAACATCGCGTACAGCGCGGTCAAAGCCGATCAGGCCCACCAGGTTCGCTTGCTCGCTGCCGAACTCGGCGAGCACGGCATCAAAGTCAACGGCATCAATCCCGACGGAGTTGTGCGTGGATCCGGAATCTTCGCCGGCGGCTGGGGCGCCAAGCGAGCTGCTGTCTACGGAGTCGACGAGGAGAAGCTGGGTGAGTTCTACGCGCAGCGAACCCTTCTCAAGCGTGAAGTCCTTCCGGAACACGTCGCCAACGCCGCCGCGATGATCACATCAGACGAGTTCAGTCACACCACCGGATTGCACATCCCGGTCGATGCCGGCGTCGCTGCCGCGTTTCTCCGGTAGACCGGTGACGGCCAGAATCTTCGCAGCGGTCGACATAGGGGCTTCGAGTGGTCGAGTGATCGCCGGCGTGATCGACGCAGGCACTACTACACTGCACGTCGTTCATCGTTTCGCCAACGGCGCGAGCGCGGTGGACAGGCACCTACGCTGGAGCCTCACTGATCTCTACGGTGAGGTGCTCGCCGGTCTGCGCGCTCTCGCTGCATCCTTTCCGAGCGTCGAGTCGATCGGAATCGACACCTGGGCTGTCGACTACGGCCTACTCGACGCGAACGGAAACTTGCTGTCCGAACCGATTTCTTACCGCGACAACCGAACTGACGCCGTGATCGACGATGTGCACGCACGCGTGGATCCGCAGGCGATGTACACCGTCAACGGGTTGCAGTTCCTACCGTTCAACACCGTCTACCAACTTGCCGCCGAACAGCGATCGCCCGACTGGGGGCGAGCAGCACACATCGTGCTCATACCCGACTTGTTGGCGTACTGGCTCACCGGAGAACTTCGTACCGAATCGACGAACGCATCGACAACCGGTCTACTCGACGTGCACACCGGCCGGTGGGCAACGGAGTTGTTCGAGAATCTCGGTATTTCAGAGAAGCTTTTCCCGACACTCGACCAACCAGGTTCGCAACGAGGCACGATTCGGCCCGAAGTTGTTCGGTTCACCGGACTTTCACCGTCCACGGTCGTGACGACCGTCGGCTCGCACGACACTGCATCCGCAGTGGTCGCGGTTCCCGTCTCCGGCACGCGATTCGCGTACATTTCGAGCGGCACCTGGTCGTTGGCTGGTCTCGAACTCGCACGCCCGGTAGTCACCGAAGACGCACGCCGCGCTAATTTCACGAACGAACGAGGCGTGGACGGGCGAACGCGATTCCTGCGCAACGTCGGCGGGCTGTGGCTGCTTCAGGAGTCCCTACGATCGTGGGCTCGAGAGGGTAGGCAGTTGGAGCTGCACCAACTGCTCGAAGAAGCGAGAGGGGTGGGTCCGTCAACGAAACGAATCGACGTCGACGACGTGAAGTTCATCGCGCCGGGCGACATGCCTGCACGGATCAGCGACGCCGCGGGGCTGTCGACGTCGGCAACGCCGGCCGAGGTGACTCGCTGCATTCTCGACTCACTGGCAAGCGCGTACCGACACACTGTGCACACAGCCGGAGAACTCGCCGGAGCGAAAGTCGAGACGATTGCAATCATCGGCGGGGGCTCGCAGAATTCGCTGCTCTGCCAGCTCACCGCCGACGAATCAGGTCTCCCTGTCACTGCTGGGCCCGTCGAGGCAACGGCGCTGGGAAACATCCTGGTACAAGCTCGTTCTCGCGGAGCAGCACCGTCGTCGCTGGAGGAGATCCGTCAGACGATCGCGCACACCCAACTAATCCAACGGTACGAACCACGCCTATAACGCACATCGGAGTCCCGAATGAAACCTGAAGATTCGGTCGGTCCTGCTGTCGCAGGGACTCGTACCGACCAATCCCCCCCGCTCGCGGCGGTAGTCGTCGCAGCGCACCGACCGGCTCGTCGGCAGAAGGTGTCTAGACGGTACATCTACCTCGTCACCCTCGCTCAGTTCGGCGTGTTCGTCGCGTTCATTACGCCCCTGGCGATCTCGCTATCGATCCGAGTCTCCATCCTTGCCCCCGGCCATGAGGAATACCTCGGATACATCACAGGTATCGGGGCAACAACAGCACTGATCACCGGACCGTTCCTCGGGATAGCGTCAGACCGCACGAAAAGCAGGATTGGGCGCCGTCGTCCGTACATGATCGTCGGCCTCCTCGTTGGCCTTCTTTCGCTGTTCGTAATGGCGCTGGCGCCCAGCGTCGCCATTCTCGGCATGGGCTGGGTCCTCGCACAGCTAGGGTGGGGGCAGGTTCTCGTCAATCTCCAGTTCTCGACCGCTGATCGACTCCCGGAGGAGCAACGCGGCCGCGTAGCAGGACTCGCAGGCTTCGCCACGCAGATTGCTCCCGTCCTAGGCGTCACGATGGCTGGCATCTTTTCAGGAAACGCGCTGTTGCTCTTCGTTGTTCCAGGTGTCCTCGGACTTGTACTCGTCCTCCTCTTCGTATGCCTCGTACACGAGGCCGACACCCGTGACGCAGAGTTCACCGACCACCTGACTCCGACTGTGTTGCTCAAGAAGTTCGTGTTTAATCCCGTGCAACACCCGGACTATTCCTTGGTCTGGCTCAGCCGCTTCCTCTTTTACTTCGGCCTGACCCTCAACACCACATTTGCGTCGTTCTTCTTCGCATACAAACTTGGATTATCCGTGACCGAGGTGACAAGCGTGATTGCAAGCGTCTCAATCCTCGGAATAGTCGCGACAACTGCAGGTGCGATAGGGGGTGGGTTCTTTTCCGATCGACTCAAAATGCGTCGCGTCTTCGTACTTCTTGCAGGCGTGTTCTTCGCTGCCGGCGCAATTATCATGACTGCGTCTAGTGAGCTGCCAGGACTGATCCTCGGGTCATTGGTTGTCTCAGTCGGTATCGGCATGTTTTCCGCGGTCGATCAGGCTCTACTGCTCGACGTATTACCCGAGCGTGACACCGACGCGGGCCGCTTCATGAGCATCGCAAACTTTGCAATCGCCATCCCCCAAGCAGTGGCCCCCCTTGTCGCTCCCGCGCTGCTCGCTGTCGGTATGACTGAAGCAGGCGAGAAAAACTACATGCTGCTTTACCTTCTTGCCGGCGCACTCGTCCTGCTTGCCGGACTTGTTGTGTTGCGTATCCGTTCTGTCCGTTGACAACTAAGGAAAAACTGTGGTCGATCCCGCTCGAGCTACTTTCATTACCCCGTCGTTTCCCACCGGACGAGAGGGCGACCCCCCCGCGTACCTCCGTCGCGATTTCTATCTCACGGATCCCCCCCGAACTGCCACTCTGAGAGTCACAGCCCTTGGAGTCGTCGAAACACATCTCAACGGCGCTACAGTCGGAAACGAGATTCTCACCCCGGGGTGGACTTCGTACCGAAACCGCCTCGCAGTGACCAGTTTCGATGTGACAGATAAGTTGACCATCGGCCAGAACACGGTCGGCGCGATAGTTGCCGAAGGCTGGGCGCTCGGGCGTCTGGGTTGGGACAACCGTCGCAACCACTACGCCGATCGGGTGGCACTGTTCCTCGAACTCCTCCTCGAGTACGCAGATCGAACCGAGATAATCACCAGCGACTCGGATTTTCGAGCGAATAGAGGCGCCATCCAAGTCAGCAGCATCTACGACGGCGAAGAACACGACGCACGTTTGGAACCAGCCGGGTGGGACCGGAATGGATACGACGACTCGTCATGGTCGAGTGTGGAGAGCCTCGAATGGCCCACTGATGCCCTCTTCGAGCCCACGTATCCTCCGATCCGGAGAATCAGCGAACTCAAGCCTCTAGCGATCTTTACCACTCCATCCGGCAAAACCGTGGCCGACTTCGGACAGAACATCACGGGGAGGATCAGAATCCGAGTCTTGGGTGACAAAGGGACGACGATCACCCTGCGCCACGCCGAAGTGATGACCGGCGGAGAGATCGACACCGAGACACTACGTACCGCCAAAGCGACAGACCGCTATACCCTCGATGGGAGCGGAATACAGGACTGGGAGCCACGTTTCACCTTCCACGGTTTCCGATACGTCGAAGTCGACGGCTGGCCTGGTGAACTGTCCACCGATTCGCTCCGCGCCATCGTCCTGCACACCGATATGGAACGCACCGGATGGCTTGAAACCTCCGATCCTCTCTTGAATCAGCTTCACTCCAATGCCGTGTGGTCGATGCGCGGCAACTTCGTCGGTGTGCCGACCGACTGCCCTCAGCGCGACGAACGCCTGGGCTGGACTGGAGATCTCAACGCCTTTGCTCCGTCTGCGGCCTTCCTCTACGACGTACGGGGCATCCTCGGATCCTGGCTCGATGATCTTGCGGCCGAGCAACTCACGAAAGGTTTCGTTCCCTGGGTTGTACCCGACGTACTCGCCACACCTTCTTCCCCGACAGCGTTGTGGAGCGATGTCGCGGTGAACCTTCCGTGGATACTGTACGAGGAGTACGGCGACGCCGATATTCTCGTCCGCGCCTATGGCTCCATGTCGACTTTCGTGCGCCAAGTCGCCGACCTGCTTGACGAGAATGGACTGTGGGGCAAAGGATTCCAGTACGGTGACTGGCTAGATCCAGACGCTCCGATAGACAACCCCGCGGGTGGTAAGACCGATGCTCATCTTGTCGCCGCAGCGTACTTCTGCCGGACAACTCGACAGATGGCAGACACTGCCCACCTATTGGGACGCACAAGTGATATCGAGGAGTTCACCGAACTCGCAAACCGAGTGCAGCAAGCCTTTCGGAACGAGTACGTCACTCCGGCCGGGCGCGTGGCAAGTGAAACAGCAACCGCGTATTCACTTGCGATCGTATTCGACCTCCTCTCCCCCGAGCAACGCAAGACCGCAGGGGGGCGTCTGGCCGATCTCGTCGCCCGATCGGGGTACCGCATTTCCACCGGATTCGCCGGCACTCCGCTGGTAGCTGACGCACTGTCGAGCACCGGGCACCTCGACAAGGCGTACATGATTCTCACCGAGAAACAATGCCCGTCGTTCCTTTACCCCGTAACGATGGGAGCAACCACCATCTGGGAGCGGTGGGACTCGATCCGACCAGACGGCACCATAAACCCGTCAGGCATGACATCGCTGAACCACTACGCGCTCGGCGCTGTCGTCGACTGGATGCACCGCACCATCGGAGGTCTCACTTCCACCAGCCCGGGCTACCAAACGATTCGCATCGCTCCGCAACCAGGAGCAGGGCTGACCCACGCGACATTGCGGCACCGAACTCGCATGGGAGAGATCACGATCACCTGGGCCATCGAGCACACTCAAGCCATGCTCGAGGTCGTCATCCCTCCTGGAACCACAGCCGAGGTGGTACCTCCACTCCACCCTGACTGCCACACCGAGACCGTCACTGAAGGTCAGCACAACTGGTCGTACAGCCTCTCCGAGCCATACGGGTCGCGTCCAGCCTTCGACTTCGACACACCGCTCGCAGAATTAGCAAAAGACTCACACACATGGCGACTCCTGACGGCCGTCTTCGAGACTCACCTACCCGGAATCCCCATCGACGGCACCGCTCCGGAAGCAGCAGCCATGGGGCTCGCAATGATGCTCGAGTACATTCCCGGCGCGTCCGAACAACTCACCGAAGACCTTCGCGCAGCTTTAGCCGCGTCAGCATTGGGAGCACAGTCATGACCATCGACATCTCACAACTCACCCTCGAGCAGAAAGCATCGCTCCTCTCAGGCCGGGATTTTTGGACGACAAAGAACATCGACTCAGCCGGCATCCCATCCATTACGTTGACCGACGGCCCGCACGGGGTTCGCCGCCAAGTCGAGGATGCCGATCACCTCGGAATCAACGCGAGCCTACCGTCGACATGTTTCCCACCCGCTGTTGCAGTCGGAAGCAGCTGGGACCCCGAGCTCGCCGCTCGTGTTGGTGCCGCAGTGGGCCGAGAGGGACGTGCATTCGGGGTCTCGGTGATCCTCGGTCCCGGCGTGAACATCAAACGCAGCCCGCTGTGCGGCCGCAACTTCGAGTACTACTCCGAGGATCCTTACCTTTCCGGCGTGATGGGGGCAGCACATGTGACCGCGCTTCAGGAAATAGGGCCAGGGGCGTCGGTCAAACACTTCGCCGCCAACAACCAGGAGACAGACCGCATGCGTGTCAGCGCGGAAGTCGACGAGCGCACGCTGCGCGAAATCTACTTCCCCGCGTTCGAGCGCGTAGTCACCGAATCGAAACCAGCTACAGTGATGTGCTCATACAACAAGCTGAACGGCGTCGACGCATCCCACAATCGGTGGCTGCTCACCGACGTACTCCGAACCGGTTGGGGCTTCGAGGGCGCCGTTGTATCGGACTGGGGAGCAGTAAGCGATCGAGTGTCCGGGATCGCAGCCGGTATGGACTTGGAGATGCCGGGCAGTGGTGGATTCACTGATCAGCAGATCGTCGACACCGTTCACGCCGGGGCCCTTGACGAACGTCTGGTGGACGCCGCCGTCAAACGCGTCCTCGCGCTAGCGGAACTGCCATACGATGCGACCGAAGATTTCGATGTCGAAGGCCACCACATGCTCGCGCGTGAGCTCGCCGCCGACTCAGTCGTGTTGCTGAAAAATGACAACAACGCCCTACCCTTGGCCGAAAATATCAAGATCGCCGTCATCGGCGGCTTCGCCACTGAACCACGATTCCAGGGTGGAGGCAGTTCGCATATCAACCCGACACGCGTCGACGCCGCACTCGATGCGATCCGCGACCAGTCCAAGACCACCGGTGCGATCGTGGAATACGCACGAGGTTTCAGCTTGGATGCACGCGGCGACACCAAAGCTCTACTCGGTGAAGCGGTTCAGGTCGCAGATCGCGCTGATATCGCGGTCGTATTCGCGGGGCTCGGGGACCGTGAGGAATCCGAAGGCTTTGACCGTGAGAGCCTTTCGCTCCCGAAGAATCAAATCGAGCTGATACTAGCCGTCGCGGCAACCGCACCACAGACAGTGGTGGTGCTCTCCAACGGCGGTGTCGTGTCAGTTGAGGGGTGGCACGACGAAGTCGATGCCATCGTCGAGGGCTGGTTACTCGGCCAGGCAGGTGGATCTGCATTGTCCGACATCCTCTTCGGCCGCGTTAATCCCTCGGGTCATCTCGCCGAGTCGATTCCTTTGCGGCTGGAGGACAACCCGAGCTGGCTTAACTTCCCAGGAGAACAGCTACACGTCCGCTACGGAGAAGGTGTCTTCGTTGGCTATCGCTACTACACGACTGCGCATGTTCCCGTCCGTTACCCGTTCGGTCATGGTCTGAGCTACACGTCCTTCTCGACCGATGCCCTAAAAGTGAGGGTCAGCGAAAACGAACGGGTCGAGGTCGAGGTCGAGGTCACGAATGTTGGTAAACGAGCAGGCAAACACGTCGTACAACTCTACGTGGGTGGCGGGGACCCCCCCGTGCGGAGACCTGTACGTGAGCTGAAAAACTTCGCGAAAGTGCATCTCCAACCGGGCGAGAGCGCGACGGTCCATCTGGTGCTGGATCGCCGTGCATTTGCCTACTGGGATGTCGAATTCGAACGCTGGGTTGTGCCGAAAGGTACCTACTCGATCCAGATCTGTGCCGACGCGTCCACGGTGCTGCGCCAAGCGACTGTGACTCTCGCCGGCGATACGCTCACACGTCCGCTGACCATGGAATCGGCGGTAAGCAGCTGGTTCGGGCATCCCATTGTCGGCCCGCTTATCGAGCGGAAGTTGACAGCCGGAATGTCGGAAGAGCAGGCGGCGATGAACGACGAACAGCTCAAGATGGTCGGGTCGATGCGCATGCAGCAGTTCATTGCATTCACAAATGGCGCGGTCCCTGCTGAATATCTCGAACAGCTGATCGCCCTCAGCGCGGCCTCGAAGGCGGTCTCATGAGGTACCACCACGTTCGCCAGCCTCAGGAATTGTTGACGGGCAGCTGGTGTACCGGGCCCAATCCATCCCTGATGTACAGCGAGATGCGGTGACGCGTTCGAAGTCGTAACGCGCTCGTGACCACGATGGACATGTCGAAATGTCTGGCGCGCAAATTATTTGGGATTGCCCGCTCCACCTACTGGCGAACTCCGATCGCCCAGACACCTGCGGACCCTGACGCCGATCTGAGGGCGACGCTGCGGAAATATGCACGCGAGCATCCATTGCACGGGTTTCGTCGCGCCTGGGCGCATCTGCGCCACGATCTGAGCCTGTCCGTGAACAAGAAGAAGGTGCACCGGCTGTTGAAGGAGTAAGGTCTGCAGGTTCGGATCTACCATCCGCGCCAACGGACGGGCGTCAGTTCGACTCCACAGATCGAGGCAGACGCTCCGAAAGTGGTGTGGGCAATCGACTTTCAGTTCGACTCGACCGTCGACGGGAAAGCGATCAAGTTTTGCATCGATGATCGACGAACACACGAGATTGTCGGTGCTCAACATCGTGGAGCGGTCGATCACCGCGCAGCGATTGACCGAGGAGTTGGACAAGCCGTTTGCGTTGTGGGGCGGTCCGCCACTGGGTGCTGCGAATGGACAACGTACCCGAGTTCATTTTGCATGTGCTGCAACAGTTCTCCCGCGATCGGATCGGAATCTCTTACATTCCGCCGGGCGCACCATGGAACAACGGACACATCGAGTCGTTCAACAATAGGCTTCGGAAGGAATGTCTCAACCGCAATCACTGGACCGGCCTCCTCGAAGCAAGAGTCGTGATCGAAGACTTCAAAAACGACCACAACAACCGGCATCGGCACTCATCGCTGGGCTACCTCACCCCGGCTGAGTACGCAGCACAATGCACCCACACGCACCAGACCGTGGGCTGCGAGATCGACCGACATCAATCAGAACGTGGCTCTAAGACACGGTGGTCCGAGTATTGATGACCTGCCACTCCCATCGTCGGGGTTTTCAGTACACGGGTGAGGTAGGCGATCATCGACGGCAACCCATCGGATGGCCCTGCCGGCTTGGTTGGTGTTGCGGTCTTCGAATTGGTGGATGTAACCTCTTACGTTCTCACTTTCGTTGTGGGAGTGGAGAAATCGACCCCGAAGAGGGCGTCGCAGTCAAGCAGAGCACGCAAGGCGACCCGGCACCCGTCGCGATGGTGACGGTCGGCGTCACGGCGGCGTCGCTGGTCGGCGGTGAACTGTTGCCGCAACTACGCGGCCGCCTGGACGTGAGCCGGATGGGTGACCACGGCATGTTTCGCCCAAGACCGCCGGTGCGAGGCGACGACCTGTCCCTCACAGGCGACCACCACCTCGTTCGGCGATGCGGCGACGTCGACGAACCTGCCAACCACTCGTGAGTCGACGGAGTAGTCGACTGCGTCCATCCTGACGTAATAGTCACGGGCCAAACGGATTCGGTGGTGCAGCCCGATGCGGCGGGTTCACCGGCGGCAGCGGAAGCATCGCCGAATAGTCCGTGTCGAGCAGACCGATCGGGCGGCCCCCGGTCGAGCGCACCATCCGAGAGTTGGCGCGTTCGAGTTGGTCGTTGAAATCGTCGGGGGAAGCGAACCGGCGGCCAGGCAGAAACGAAGTCTCGAGGTAACCGTTGTGCCGTTCGACCATGCCCCTGCACTCGGGGTCCCGCGGTGGAGCGAGCTTGATCTACGTGGCCAATGTTCCCGCGAACGCCACCGCCGGAGTGGTCACCTTTCCAGTGCCGCCGATCGCCGATTCCCCATCCCACAACAGCGTTTTGGTCACTCGACCGACCTGCGAGATCGAGGTCCGACTACCCGAGAGAATGTCCCCGCTCTACCTCGACGGAATCATCGTCGCGGTCGCGAACCGTGAGAACGCCAAACGACATCACCAGCACAGGCAAGATTTGTTCCTGCCCGGCTGCGAACGGGATCCAGAGAACGCATTGGTGAGTTGACCCGGCTCGTAAGTGATTCGGTCGGCGGGGTCGATTCCCTGGCACTCCAGCCGAATCTGCCGCACCCGATCCTTGAGCGTGGTCAGCGAATGTTCCCAGCCGATCCGTTCGGCGATCACCGTCGCCGGCATCCGCGGATACTCGGACAGCAGTTGCCGGATCTGTGGCTCGACTCCATCGGGGCGGGTCGGTCTCGGCGGCGACATATGTTCTCGCCGCCCGCAGCTCCTCGGTGCCCGCCGCAACTTCGCGTTGTTCTGGGCCAGCGCCGGTTCTCTCTGAGCATCGCCATGCTCGCCAGATCGTCGCGCTCCCCGTGATAAGCCTGGTCCCGCCGGATCCAGTTCCGCAATACGTCGAGATGCACGTTCAACTGCTCGGCCAGCCAGCGGAGTTCCGGCTTCGGTTCCGACTCCCGATACAACCGCACCGCGCGCTCACGCAGCTCCGGTGCATACTCAATTGTTTCACGACGACGTCCACTGCCGGTCTCCACGATCGAACCTGGTTCTAAAGTTTCCGGAGAGCGGGAGAATTTCACCTTACCCTGTCCGGCACGCCTCATTCCGTGAGGCCAATCCCTGGAACCGCGCGTCGACGGAGATAACACCCTGACCGAGTTGCACTGTTCACTGGTCAACGTAGACGCTCCGTCTAGAAAGTGAATGCGCGGGAACGCGACCATCACCCGCGCGCCGCTATCTCAGCTCCCTTTACGCGCTGTGCCAGCGCCTTCCGCTCGCGCCGCTGCTGCAACGGCGTTTGCAACGGTCGGGGCCACGCGAGGGTCGAGTGGGCTGGGGACGATTTTGTCCGCGGCCAGCTCGTCGCCGAGAACCGCGAGGATCGCCTCGGCGGCAGCGAGTTTCATCCCTTCAGTAATTCGAGATGCTCCGGCATCGAGTGCGCCTTTGAACACGCCGGGAAAGGCGAGCACGTTGTTGATTTGATTCGGAAAGTCGCTTCGCCCTGTAGCGACGATGGCAGCGTATTGCGACGCCCGCTCGGGGTGGATCTCCGGGTCGGGATTCGACAGCGCGAACACGATCGCATTCGGCGCCATCGACTCGATGTAGCTCTCGTCGATCTTACCGGCAGACACACCGATGAAAACGTCAGCACCGGCTAGAGCTTGAGCCGCACCGCCAACCAGCAAGCGAGGGTTGGTCCGTGCGGCGAGATCGACTTTGACCGTATTCAAGTCGGTTCGGCTCACCGAGACTATGCCCTTCGAATCGAGCACCACCACGTCAGGGATTCCGGCCAGCAGCAGGATGTTCGCGCAGGCGACGCCAGCTGCGCCAGCGCCCGAGATGACGATCTTCAGACGGGAAGTGCTGCGGCCCTGAAACTTCGCTGCACCGTTGAGGGCAGCGAGAACGACGATGGCTGTTCCGTGCTGATCGTCGTGCATCACCGGACAATCGAGTGCTTCGATAACACGATTCTCGATCTCAAAGCAGCGTGGCGCCGAGATGTCTTCGAGGTTCACAGCACCGAAGCTGTGCCGAAGACGCACGATGGTGTCGACAATCTCGTCGACGTTCTGGGTATCGAGGACGATGGGGATGGCGTTGAGGTCGGCAAAGTTCTTGAACAGTGCTGCTTTGCCTTCCATGACGGGCAGCGACGCGCGCGGGCCGACATCGCCGAGACCAAGCACGGCCGAACCGTCGGATATTACTGCGACGAGACGGTCGGTCCACGTGTACTGCTTAGCCAGGAGAGCGTCCTGGGCGATCGCTCGACTAACCTGTGCCACACCAGGTGTGTACGCGATGGACAAATCGCGTTGCGTCGTGAGAGGCGTGGTCAGTTCGACCGACAACTTACCGCCGAGGTGTCCGGAGAATATTTCACTGTCTGTGATGGCGGTGGTTGAGGAGGTCGTGATTGTCATGAAGTCTCCTGACATGGTTGCAGTTGGAGGACGTGAGTCTTTTAATATCGCGGTCTGGAACAGACTTTTGGCGTCGGTGAAGTCGAGGGCACGGCAAGTCGCTGTCTTTTGACGTCTTCCTCGATGACAGGCAGTAAGCCGGGTCTAGGCGGCTACGGCAGGCTTGCGAGGTGCGAGCACATGGGCTGCGCAGACACAGACCACCATCGCGATCATCGGCAATATGAACGCATTGTTCAGTCCGATAAAGTCCGCCATCCACCCGACAAGGGCCGGACCAGCGAGGACTGCGAGGTATCCAGCGCCGACTACTCGTGAAAGTTCCTTGCCTGATGATCCAGGGAGGTTCCCGGCGGCGGTGAACACTTGCGGTACACAACCGGATAACCCCAGGCCGAGGACTACCCATCCCAGGCATGTCACTGCCAACATCGGTGAGAGAACGACGATGACCAACCCAGCGACTGCGAGAATCGCGCCCCCACGTAACACGTGAACCGGCCCTATGCGTGCGGCTACTCGATCGACGGTGAATCTGCCGGCAGTCATTGCGGATACGAAACAGGCCAAGGCAAGTGCGCCGGAGCTCGATGAACCCCCAAGGTGCTCTTGAGCGTGCAGGCTGCTCCAGTCCATCGCCGAGCCCTCGGTCAAGAGCAGAAGGAATGCCAGAATCCCCAGGAGGGCCAGTCGGCCGCGCGGTCGTGACTTCGGTATACCCGTCTTCGACTCCGCGCCGGCGTGCTCTGGTTCGGGCGGTGCTGCGGGATGAGAGGTGCGTCTGCGGATCAAGGTCGGCGCGGCGGCCGAAGCCAGAATCAGGGAGATGACCGTGATGGTCACCGCTGTGGCGACGCTGCCGATCCCCAGGGAGAAAGCTGCGGCACCGAAGAGTGCACCGATGACATTTCCGATCGAGAACATCCCGTGAAACGACGCCATGATCGGGCGCTGATAGTCGCGTTCCACCTCCACCGCTGCGGCGTTCATTCCGACCTCGCTGATGCCTACCGCGATACCGAGAAGGAGCGCTGTCCCGGCAACAGCAGGCCATGAGGTCAGAAGTAGTGGGGGCAACAGGGCGAGCGCCATGGCTGCGGCACCGACGGTAGCGATGCGGGCGCTTCCCCACCGGTCGACGGCATAACCGCTGGCTTGCATGCCGAGGAACGCACCGAGACCGAGGATGAACAAGATAGCGCCCATGCCTGAGGTCGAGGCGCCGATCGCGGCTTTGACAGCCGGTAGCTGGGCTGCCCAGGTGCCGAGTACCAAACCGAATGCCACGAAAACTGCACAGACTGCAAAACGTTCTCGTGTGAGTGACCGGTCGGTTTGGGTGGTAGGTGTGCTCATAGCGGTTCAGCGGTTCCTAGGTAATGGTGCGTTGCCTCGGCGAGAGCCACACGACAAGAGGTCCCGTCGTATGACGGTCCAAGCTGTGACACGACGAATCGTCAACGGCACAGGGACGCTACGGAACTAGGGTGACTTTGGGAGCGAAACTAGGTGTCAGGCCCAACGCGGGAGCGCCATACGGTGTGGGGTTTTGCGCTCGTAGGGCATTCCGGGGTGCCATTGGATGAGTTCGAGGACGAGGCCCCAGTCCGTGCGGAAGTACGCCCACTGGAGGCCGTCCATGTCGTCCTCTTCGCGGATGATCTTCGAGATCGATTCCGTGTCGTCGCGGGCGACCAGTTCTGCACCGGCGGTTGCGATGTCGTCGACGTGCAGGCACAGGTGCCATCCGCCAGGATCTGCAGGACGCGGCGCCTCACTCGGCAGTTCTGCGGTGCGGTTCGTGTACTCCAGCAGTTCCAGGTTGAAGGAATCACCGAGAACGAGGTTCGCCTGTCGTAGTGTGCCTAACTCGGGTGACGTTTCACCTGGCCAGATGTAGCCGAAATCATCGTAGGGGCCGGCGGTGATCACGACATCGAAACCGAGAGCGTCGACGAAAAAGTCCACGGCTTGTTCGAGATCGGGAACTGCCATCCCTACGTGGTCGAAGGCTCGCTTGACATTGATCATTGTTCCTCCAGGCGGGCGTCCGCTTGCGTGTGGGAGTAGCGACATGAGATGGCTAACGAACATTCGTTAGCCATCTGATGATAGCGCTTTACCGAGTTCTGCGCAGAGTTTCCATGCTTCGAAAACTGTTGCGCGGGAAGGGTGACGGCGGCGTCAGGTGATGGGCAGGGAGAGGATCTGTCGGCACATCAGCACGGCTTGATCGGCTCCGCGCTCGATGTCGTCGGCGGTGTGGTCCATGCCGAACCATCGTGTGGAACCTTCGAGGAGCGTGTTGACCACTTTTACTCGGCGGTCGGTGTCTTCGATGCCCATGTCGCGAGCGGCCGCGATGTACAGCGATTCGTACAGCCCGACCCAGTGCGAGACTTTCTTGCTCAGTTCTTCGGGAAGAACGTGAGCCGTCCGATCCGTTGCGACGATCAGATCCCACAGGTTGCTTTCGGGAAGCTGGACCTGGCGGGTGAAGTGAAGTCGCACCATTGCATCCCAGAACGCGAACGCATCCTGGGTGGGCAGGACGGCATCGACGAGCGCGCTGCAGAACTGGTGAAAATGCCAGCGGAGGGATTCGGTGATGATCTCATCACGTCCGCCGGGGAAGTGCGTATAGATGCTGGGTGCCTTGATGTCCAGTTCTTTTGCGAGAGTGCGCATGCTGACGGAGTCCATGCCGTGGATGACGCACAGCTTCAGGAACGCTTCGACGACCCGTCGCTTGGCGGGGGACATGTCGTCGCGGTGGGCGGTGTCGAACTGCCGAGTGAACTCGGCGAGGGCGCGTTGACGGAACGAGTCGGCCGGAGCAGAGGGCATTGCTGCCCCGTACGTCGATGCCCTCTGAACGGTCGTCACAGACATGATCATAGTCACCGCTCGACGCGGAGGGGTCGGCCGCCTGTCGCGATTCGAGGACCGGTCATGTCATCGGGCGTCTCTGCTCGGCACGCGATACGTGGAGGTCTCGGTGGGATTGATGCCCACGTATTTGGTTTCGAGGTATTCGTCGATTCCCTCGACGCCGCCTTCGCGTCCGAACCCGGAGTGTTTCATCCCGCCGAAGGGTGCCGCCGCGTTCGAAATGATGCCCTGGTTGATGCCGATCATGCCGAAATCGAGAGATTCGGCGACCTTGACGGTGCGTGCGTTGCTGGAGGTGTAGGCGTATGCAGCAAGGCCGTATTCGGTGTCGTTCGCGCGCGTGATGGCGGCGTCGTCGTCGGTGAATGTCGCGATGGGCGCAACGGGACCGAAGATTTCTTCTCTGAGCAATGCGCTTCCGGGTTGAACATTGTTCAGAACAGTCGGCGTGTAAAAGTAGCCGGGTCCATCGAGTCGCTGCCCTCCGGTGGTGATTTCCGCGCCTCGGTCGGTGGCGTCGGTGACGAGTTCGGCGACCTTGCTGCGCTGCTTGTCGTCGATGAGGGGGCCGACGGTGACTCCGTCGTCGAGGCCCTGTCCGAGTATCTCCGAACTCATCTTCTCGGACAGTAGTTGGGCGAACTGCGCAGCGACGGACTGGTGGACCAGGAATCGATTGGCCGCGGTGCATGCCTCGCCCATGTTTCGCATCTTCGCGAGCATTGCGCCCTCGACGGCGGCGTCGAGGTCGGCGTCCTCGAAGACGAGAAATGGTGCGTTACCACCGAGTTCCATTGAGACGCGAAGCACCTGATCGGCGGATTGTCTGATGAGGTCCTTGCCGACCGGGGTGGATCCGGTGAAGGTTAGTTTGCGAAGCCGTGGGTCGGTGATCAACGGTGTCATCACTTTGCCGCTGGTCTTGGTGGGTATCACGTTCAGCACGCCGGCGGGCACACCCACCTCGGCCAGTAGTGCTGCCAGAGCAAGCATGGTCAGTGGGGTTTGCGAGGCTGGTTTGACGACCATGGTGCAGCCGGCCGCGATGGCAGGTCCGATCTTGCGTGTTCCCATCGCGAGGGGGAAGTTCCACGGGGTGATCATCAGGGTGGGGCCGACGGGCTGACGCATGGTGAGAAGGCGGGTGCGGCCGTCGGGTGAGATTGCCCATCGGCCGTCCATTCTCACCGATTCTTCTGAGTACCAGCGAAAGAACTCGGCTCCGTAGGCGACCTCGGCACGTGCTTGGGCGAGTGGTTTGCCCATCTCGAGGGTGATCAAGGTGGCGAAGTAGTCGGCGCGTTCGGTGAGCACCTCAAAGGCTCGGCGTAACAGTTCCCCGCGGTAGCGTGGGGGTGTGTGCGCCCAGCCGTCGGAGGCGGCAACTGCGGCGTCGAGTGCGGCTGCGCCGTCCTCGGTGGTTGCCGATGCGATTTCGGTGAGGGTCTCTCCCGTTGCGGGGTTCTCCACCGCAATGCTGGACCCGTCGGAAGATTCACGCCACGATCCGTCGATGTAGAGACCGGTGGGCACAGTGTGCAGCGCGCTTTTCCAGTCGTTGACGTCGAACGAGCCGGTGCGAGCAGATGCGGAAGCTGGAGCGTTTGTGACGTGCAAGGGCATGGCCATTCCTTCGAGGTGATACACCAGAGTCGGTCGAGAAGATTTCTTGGTGGTTCGAAGCCCCCTCGGGGGCTCTGCCGCAGTACATTTCGCGCTGCGGAGCGACCGGTGGCGGCGCGCAGATGCGGTGCCGCCGCCACCGGTCACGGTTGTGGAGTCAACTCAACGTGATCGGCATCTTGTCGTAGGCGACGAGTCGATCGGTGATCACCCGTGTGGGCGTGTCGGTCAAGGTGACTTTGCTGAATCGTTCGGCGACCATGGTGAAGATGACGTCGATCTCAGCGCGAGCGATCAATTGTCCTGCGCAGCTGTGTGTTCCGAGGCCGAAGGTGAGGTTGCGGCTGGTTTCGATAGGGCGGGTGTAATCGAATTCGTGGGGGTGCTCGAATACTGCCGGATCGCGGTTGACCGCGCCGATGGGGAACTTGACCATCGAACCGGCTGGGATGACAGTTCCGGCGATTTCGACGTCTTCAGTCGGGAAGCGTGTGAGGAGGAGTTCGACAGGGTTCAGTCGGGCGATTTCGTTGACGATGCGTTCCCGAACTTCTGGCTTGTCACGGTAGTCCTCGAGGACATCGGGGCGCTCTGCGAAGATTTCGAAACCGGCGCCGACGAGGTACGCGGGGTTGGGTGCTCCGGACATGTAGAACAGCACCATGTTTTCGAGTACTTCACGCTCGGTGATCTCGCCGCGTTTGCTTGCTGCGAGGAGCTCGTCTGCGAGGCCGTTGCCGGGGTGAACCTCCTTTTCCTTCAGTAGGGCGGCGGTGGTGTCGAACATGTAGTCCAGGCTTTCGATGGACTTTTCACGGGTTCCCGGTGCCGGGTCGGTGGCCTGGATGAGCATGGCGTTCCACAATGCCCAGAACAGGGGTTCGACTTCACCGTCGGGGAAGCCCAAGACCTGCGCCATGGTGGTGTGAGTGGGAAGTACGCCCAGGTCGTAGTGTGCGTCGAGGGTTTGTCCCGGTTCGTAGTTCGCGAGGATTTCG
The DNA here is from genome assembly GCF_056945715.1 of Rhodococcus sp. MurmanLake-1. Taxonomy (NCBI): domain Bacteria; kingdom Bacillati; phylum Actinomycetota; class Actinomycetes; order Mycobacteriales; family Nocardiaceae; genus Rhodococcus; species Rhodococcus sp. MurmanLake-1. Next base: position 26,261 of record NZ_JBWZNF010000015.1, read on the forward strand.
TTCATCGACGTACGAGTGGCCTCGACCCACTGCTTGATCAGCTTCGGGGTGAACCATCGGGAGAACAGACGGCGGGCGCGCGTGTGCTCCGGCGGGTCGAGGGAGAGGACGGTGTGACCGAAGGCCAGCCACGGGTTTTCCTCGACCCAGTCCGGTTCGCGGATGCTCATGTTCGGCTCCTTGACGAACTTCATCGCTTCGTCGTAGCCGAGCACGACGAACGTGCGTTCATCGGTCTGATGGACTGGTCCCATCTCTCGGGCTTTGTCATACCACGGGTGCGGGTTGTCCTGAAATTCCTTGTTGCTCCAGGGGAAGAGGTCCTCGTGTGGTGGTGCCGCGCTCACGGGGGGCCTTTCTACAGCGGGAATGAGAATGGGGAGGGCGTCGTTGTGCGCCCAGTCCTGCGCGACCTGCACCGGATCGAGGCCGGTAGTGGCGTCGTGCTTGCCGGTGGTTCCGATTTGCGTCGCGCCGAGTTCGATCAGCAGGCTCGCCACGGTCTTGATTGCGTTGTTGTAGTTCTCGTAGCTGCTGTCCCCCAGTCCGAAGGCAGCAAAGCGCAGTCCGCGCAGATCAGGGCGTTCAGCGGCCAGAGTCTCATAGAACGGCTCCGTCGTGGCCGGAAGCCCGCCTTCGCCGTAGGTGGAGGTGATCACGACTGCGAGTTGAGCATCGGCGACGTCGGCTGCAGTGAGATCGCGTAGCTCGCTCAGGCGTGCATCGATGCCGGCGCTGGTGAGGGTGCCGACTATTTCGTCGCCGACCATCTCTGCGTTGCCGGATTCGGTGCCATACCAGACGTGGATCATTGTCATGGCAGTGTCCTTTCGTATGTCGGTGCATAAGTGGGTGCGCGCGGACGGTGAGGCCACCCGCGCGTGTGGTCATTTCTTGGATTCGGCTATGACGTCGGCCATCTCGGCCCACGCGGTGAACTTGCGGCGAACGCGGTCAGGCCGGGCACGGTCGACCTCAGCCCTGTCGACCGCAGCCCAATCACTGAAAGTGGTGGATGCAGGCGGGAGGTACGGGCGCACTCCGTCGAGGCCGATGTGGCCAGGGCTGTTGCTCAGGCGGGCGAGAATGTTGCGGGCGGCATCCTTGGCAAGGGTTCGATTCTCGGCAAGGTTTCCCAGGAAACCACTGCCGCATCCGCCTACTCGGACGACACCCTCTCGGCCTGCCCAGTCACCATATGCGGTTTCCTCCACGAAACCCATGGCGGTGACGACAGTGTCGGCACGGTGAACAAAAGCTTCGGATCCGTCATCCGCTGCGCCCAGTTCGTCGTGGAAGCGCGTACGTATGACGCTCTGGTGACCGTCGGCGTCGATTCCGACCGGAATCTCACGAAAGCGAACGTCCACGCGAATATCGCGGCCACTCTCGGCGGAGAGTGTGGATCGGTCCTCGAGGTCACCATCGAGATACACCGCGACTCCAGGAAGTGCGCAGAGTTCGGCGAACATGGAGCCGTCCCACCGGACGCGGTCTCGTGGACCGCGGGAGAGCAGCGTCAGGTGCCGCAGGCCTGCCGTGTGCAGGACGTCACGCGCGTCGTCGTCGACGTCGGAGTTGCGGAAGCCGTCGTCTGCCTTGCACAGCAGCCGGGCGACATCCATCGCTACGTTCCCCGTACCAATGATGAGAACCTCTTCGCCCAGAGACGGCGGTGTCGATTGCCTCAGGATGCTGTCAGGGTCTCCGTTGAGGTAGCGCAGCAGTTGGCCAGCGCCGTAGACCCGAGCGTCTGGATCGACGGGCACAGTCAACGGTCGATCGACAGCCAGCCCGGTCGCGAGGACGACAACGTCGTAGTTCTCTTCGAGCACGTCCAGAGACAGGTCCTGGCCGATAATGGTGTTGCCGACGAACTCGACGTGATCGGATGCGAACAGTCGATCGAATTGGCGGCTGACGTTCTTCATGCCCTGGTGGTCCGGCGCCACGCCGTATCGCAGCAGCCCGAAGGGGGTGGGGCGGGTATCGAAGACGGTGATGCGCACATCGGGCGCCGCCCTTAGTAGGGCCAACGCGGTGTAGCAGCCTGAGGGGCCACACCCGACGATTGCCACGTGGCCTGTCGCCCGCTGCGGCGTTGAGGTGTCCCGAGACCTGTCAGCGGTCGGCGGACCAGAGTCGAACGACATTGCATCTCCTCGTAAGCGGGAAGTGGTAACCGGATCGAACCGGCTCAATGTGACGCACACTACCCTACCTAACTACCGTTCGTGAGTCATGGTGTGATTCACTATAGTTTGTAAACATTGTGTGACCGATATCGCTCGAAGTCTTCCATAGCTTACGAACGTTAGGTAGTGTGGCGTCCATCGCACAAGTGATCTGCGCAACACAGTCGCTCGGCGTGACTCGTTCCCCTCCTCCTCCAAGGGATTCCACCGTGACCGAAGCATCCAATACCCCCGGGCGTGACCCCTCAGCAACTCGCCTGTCGGGCAATCTAGGCGCGACATCACTGGTCCTGAGCGTGCTCGCCTTCTCGGCGCCCATTGTCACCGTCTCCGGTTACATCGCTTTTGCAATCGGCTTCGTCGGTGAGGCAGCCCCGTTGGCTTGGGTAATTGCCACCGCCGGGCTGGCGATCTTCGCCGTCGGGTACACAACCATGACCAGACACATCCGCCGCCCCGGCGCCTTCTACGCCTACATCACTCTCGGGCTGGGCAAAACGCCCGGGGTCGGCGGGGCATACCTCGCCACGGTGTCCTACATGCTGATCACCGTCGGCATATACACCTTCTCTGGCACCATGATCTCCGCCGCCGTCGAAGCGCTAGGAGGCCCCTCCATCCCCTGGTGGGCATGCACAGCTGCGGGCTGGGTCCTCATCACCGTCCTCGGACATTTCCAGATCGAACTCTCGGCGAAAGTTCTGGGAGCCGTCATGGTCCTCGAAATCATCCTCGTAGCCATCTTCAACGTCTTCGTCCTCGCCAAAGGCGGAGACAGCGGACTCTCCGCGGCCCCGCTGGACCCGACGAAGTTCTTCAACAGCGGCACCGGCCTTGCACTACTGTTCGCATTCGGTAACTTCATCGGGTTCGAAGCCACCGCGCTCTACCGCGACGAAGTGCGCGACCCCCGCAAAACGATTCCCCGCGCAACCTACCTCGCCGTTTTTCTCATCGGTGGCTTCTACGCACTCTCGGCATACTCGCTGATCATCGCCTACGGGCCCAGCGCGACCGATCGCGCCTTGGATGACCCCACAACCATGTTCGACAACGCGATGGCGACATACGTCAGCAGCAGCCTGGCCACGATCACCCTCGTTCTCGTGGCTACCTCCGGACTCGCCTCTGTGCTCTCCACCCACAACGTCGTCGCCCGCTACTTGCAGAACCTCGGCGCCGACCACGCGCTGCCGACGTATCTCGCCGGTGTACACCCGACCCACAAATCTCCATACCGGGCGTCCTTCGCGAACTCGACCGTCATCGCTGTGCTGCTGATCCTTGGCGCCCTGCTGATCTCGGACGAGACCATGATCATCGGCACAGGTAGCGGTCTCGGAACCGCCGGCGTTCTGACGTTGATGGCGCTCGTCAGCGTTGCCGTATTCCGATACTTCGCCCGCACCGGGCGCCCCGCGACCGAGACGGCCTGGCGCGTAACGATCGCGCCACTGATCGCTGCCGTGATCCTCGGCATCGTCGTCGTCTTCGCCCTGGTGCGATTCGACCTACTCGTCGGCGGTGCCCCCGGAGAAAAACTGTGGCTGTTGCTGGTCCCCATCGCGTTCATCGTCGCGGGTTGCGGTGTGGCTCAATACATGAAGCGCAACCGACCCGATCTCTACGCTCGCCTCGGCCGTGCAGAAGGCGATGACGCGAACACCGATCCGACCAGCGAGACACCCATACAGACGCGGTGATTCGACCACATCGGACTCCGCCCAACTTTCGGGCCGACGGCCAATGCCCCATGACCACTGTCACCGCAACAGAAAGAGGAAGAGAAATGTCAGCAGTTAGAGTCGGACTGGTCGGAGCCGGCCCGTGGGCGAAAATCTTCCACGCACCGATGATCACCGGGGGACCGGAGACCGAACTGACAGCAGTCTGGGCACGCCGCCCGGAGGCCGCACAAGAAATCGCCGACGAATTCGGCGGAACCGTAGCGCCCTCGTTCGAAGCACTACTCGATTCGGTCGACGCGCTCGTCTTCGCAGTTCCCCCATTCATTCAGGCAGAACTGGCGGCGCAGGCCGCAGCGGCAGGAAAGCCCATGTTGCTTGAGAAACCGCTCGGGGTCGATCTGGCCCAAGCAGAAAAACTCACACAGGCCATCGACGAGTCCGGTGTCGCCACACAGGTGATGTTCACCAACCGGTTCAGCCCCCGAATCCGGACATTTCTCGAAAAGGCCAGGTCGCAGAAGCCGATCGGCGCCATCGGAAGCTACATCAATCAGGCAGCACTCCCAGGGGGAACGTTCGCCACGCCGTGGCGGGTGGAAAAGGGCGGCCTCCTCGATCTCGGACCCCACGTTCTCGACACCCTCGACGCCGCTGTCGGCCCCATCGTCGAGGTCCGAGGCGAAGGCGACCCACAGAGCTGGTACATCCTCACGGCCACACACGAGAACGGCGTGATCAGTCAGGCCGCACTGTCATTGACCAGCCCTGTCGTCGCGGACGTTGCCGGCGTGAAGGTCTACACCGAGCAGGGTGAACTCGAGTGCGAGTTCGTCGGCAAGGACGGAGACCCGGAGGCACCCAACGTGATTCGCCGCGAATTCGCCAAGGTCGTCAAGTCCGGAGTCTCCCACGAAGTGGACGTTCACCGCGCGCTCTACATCCAACGGTTGCTCGAGCAAGCCACACAGCCTCGCTGATGTGGACCCACCGCTCGCGACTTCTCCGCTGATCGGCGAGGCGTCGCGGGCACCGGACGACGGCTCCGGTATGCACCGGAGCCGTCGTCGGCACGTACGAAAGGAGGAAATAATGTCGGAAGACATCGACGCGACCACCATTGAACAACTACTCGGTCCCGACAGCCCGAAAAACTGGGGAAAGTGGGGCCCGGACGACGAAGTCGGCAGCCTCAACTACCTCGACGCCGCGCAAGTCATGCGCGGAATCGGAGCAGTCACCAGCGGTGAAGTGTTCACTCTGCAGATTCCCATCGGCGATACCGAACGACCAGATCCCGTCTGGCCGGGCCGCGAACCGGCTGTACGCACCCCGGTCATGGACGAAGGCTACTTCTCGCGCGGCGAGGAGCCCGAACCGTCCGACGGACATCACTGGGCGGACGACAAGATCGAAATGTTCACCCAAGGGTCCTCCCAGTACGACGCCCTCGCCCACTACTGGTACGGCGGTCAGGTCTGGAACGGCTACTCCGCCGACACCACGGTCGGCGAACTCCGCCGCGCATCGGTACTGCCAATCGCAGAGAAGGGTGTCGTCGGCCGTGGGATTCTCATCGACATGGCCCGCGCCCGAGGAAAAGACGTCCTCGGCCGTGGTGAGCCGATCACCCTCGCGGATTTGCTCGCTGCAGCGGCAGCGCAGGGAACCACCATCGAACCGCGCGACATCTTGATCATCCGCACCGGTTGGATCGGTTCGTATTATCGCAGTGTCGGCGACGAGTTCTACACAGACTGGAACGAGCCAGGTCTGGTCTACAGCCGCGAGCTCGTCGAGTGGTTCCAGACGATGGAAATCCCCAATCTGGTCACCGACACCATCGCCAATGAACTCAGCTTCTATCCCGGCGGACTCCAGCTTCCCTTGCACTGCGCACTCATGCGCAACCTCGGAGTCGCGTTTACCGAGCTCTGCCAACTCGACACTCTCGCCGAGGCCTGCGCTGCCGACCGGCGCTGGAGTTTCCTCTACACCGCAGCCCCCCTCAAGATTTCCGGCGCCAGTGGCGCCCCCGTCAATCCGGTGGTCATTCGATGAACAGTCCCCTCTCCTCCAACCTCGTTACCGACGAAACCTCCGCAGCCCCCACCGACCCAATCGACATCTTTCGTGATGCACGTGGATTGTTCACGATGGTTGCAGTCGATCAACGCGGCTCACTGCGCCACATGCTCAGCGCAGGGCACGGCAATACCGTCGTCACGGACGAGCACCTGACGGCGTTCAAAGCGCACGTGATCGACGCGGTCGGTGACGCAGCAAGCGGGGTGCTGCTCGACCAGGATTTCGGCTTCGCCGCAGCCACGAGTTCCCGTTGCCCCGTCATTCTCGCCGCCGACATTCTTTCCTCCAGTGAGCCCGGTGGTCCTGTCGACATCGCCGTGCTCGACGACGCCGTGACCGCCGAAACCACCGAACGCTTCGGGGCGAAGGCGTTGAAGTTTCTCCTCCCCTGGCACCCGTCGCGCCGATCCGAAGCCATCGACCTTGCTTACGCATTCATGGCACGGTGCCGGGACATCGGACTGCCCGGCGTGCTCGAAGGCGTCGTCCGTCCACGCGAAGGCGACACCGTGACATCCGAAGGCTTCGCCGAAGCCCTGATCACCGCAGCTGCCGATCTCACGCAAACTCAACCCGATCTGTACAAGACGGAGGTCGTCTACACCAGCGAGCAGGACCACGACCTCGCGGTAGCCACCGCTCGGTCGATCTCCGAGCAGCTGTACTGCCCGTGGGTCGTACTATCCTCGGGCGTCAGCGGCGAGAACTTCCCGTCCGCTGCCGCCGCAGCCGTCACGGGCGGAGCCAGTGGCTTCCTCGCCGGTCGAGCCGTCTGGAGTGAGGCCACCAGTGCGCCGCAGCCCGAGGCGTACCTGAAGACGCACGCCGCGAACAACCTGCAGAAAATCACCGACCGAGTCTGGGCGAGCCTCGCATGAGCACAACGCACACGACTGCCCTCCCCGACATCGTCGCCATAGGCCGCGTCTGCATCGATCTCTACCCCGAGCAATTCGGCGTGGGACTCGCGGACATCCGCAGCTTCAGTAAATCAATCGGCGGCAGCGCCACCAACGTGGCCGTTGCTGCTGCACAGCTCGGGAACTCGGTACGGCTCGTCACTCGAACCGGGGCCGATCCTTTCGGCGAATACGCGCGCCTCGAAATAGCGCGTCTCGGTGTCGACAACACAGGAATCACGTCCGTACCCGGCCTACAGTCAGTTCTGACATTCTGCGAAGTATTCCCACCAGACGACTTCCCGCTCTACATCTACCGCCAGCCCACAGCGCCCGACATGTACGTCGACGACAGTGACCTCCCACTCGACCTCATCGAACGCGCCCCCATCTTCTGGGCAACCGCGACCGGACTCTCACGTGAGCCGAGCCGCTCTGCGCACTACACGGCCTGGCGCAAGCGTGGGCGGCGACCCAACACCATTCTCGACCTGGACTACAGGCCGATGTTCTGGGACAACGAAGCTCACGCACACACCGCCGTGTCCGAAGCACTCGACCATGTCACCATCACCGTGGGCAACCTGGAAGAATGCCGCGTTGCAGTCGGGGAAACCGAACCCGGCCGCGCCGCGGACGCCCTACTCGACCGCGGCATCGAATTGGCGATCGTCAAGATGGGCCCACACGGGGTTATGGCCGCAACCCGGACCGAACGTGTTGTGTCGCAGCCCATCCCCGTCGATGTCGTCAACGGACTCGGAGCAGGCGACGCCTTCGGCGGCGCCCTGTGCCATGGTCTCCTCCACGGCATGTCGCTGCAGCAGACACTCGACTTTGCCAACGCGGCCGGCGCATTGGTGGCCACCCGCCCCCAATGTTCTCTGGCCATGCCCACTTTGGTCGACCTCAACGAATTCTCCGCACAGGCAGCCGACTCACGCACGAGCGGTGCCGGCAATCGTGCATCGCGCCCTACCCCTAGCTGAGTTATTCAAATCGATCTGCGCTCACCCGTCGAGGACGGATGTACCGAAGGAGAAGTACCGACATGACCGAAATCAAAGTCGCCATCATCGGCGGCGGCGGATTCATGGGATACGCCCACAGCCTCGGCTGGGCACTGGCGCCCATCACCGCCGACACCGGGGCCACCATCCGTAAGGCTGTACTGGTCGAGGCCGACGAGGACCGAGCCAAAGCCGCTGCCAAACGCCTCAATTGGGACGAATGGTCCGCAGACTGGCGTGAGGTTATCGCCCGAGACGACATCGACGTCGTCGACATCGTCACCCCGCCCGCATCGCATGCCGAGATCGCCATTGCAGCACTCGCCGCAGGGAAACACGTCTTCGTGGAAAAGCCCATCACCAACGATCTCGCCGACGCGGACCTGATGCAGGATGCAGCCGAGAAGAGTTCGGCCGTCAGTCAGGTGGGCTTCAACTACCGCCACGCAGCGGCGATCAGCTTTGTCAAACACATGCTCGACGACGGCACGCTCGGCCACCCCCTGCAGTTTCGTGCGCACTACACGCAAGACGTGGGGGCGCTCGGACGAGTACTCAGTGGTTGGCGGGCCAAGAAGGGCGCCGGTGGGTCCGGGGTCACAGGTGACATCGGCTCCCACATCATCGACCTCGCGTCATATCTGGTCGGCGACATCGAGTCCGTCACCGCGATCATCGGCGCCAAGGATCCGGCCGAGAACTCGGCATGGCTCTCCGACGACCAACGCCGCGAAGGCCAGTACCTCGACGACGCCGCACTGTGGATGACGAAGTTCTCCAATGGGGCCATAGGCTCGTTCGCCGCCACCGTATACGCCTCCGGACGCAAGAACCGGATGTTCTTCGAACTCGAATGCACCGGCGGCACTGTCGAATTCGACTGGAACCATTCCGATGAGATCAAGCTCAGCCTGGTCAGTGACAAGCCAGATCAACAAGGGTTCCGCACGGTTTCCTTGAACGAGAACCACGAGGACTACTGGTACCCACTCGGCGGCATGGGATCCGGCTATATCGACGACGCGGCCCTCCAGCTTCAGAAATTCGTGCGCGCGATCGTCGAAGGACGCGCCGGATCACCCAGCTTCGCCGATGCCACACGCACCCAGCGAGTCATCGAGGCCGTCATGCGCTCCGCCGACAGCCACCAGTGGGTCAACGTCGACGAGGTGACCGCATGAGTTTGGATCTGCGATGGAGCACCGACATCGTCACCTTCTTCAACCCGACCTACTGGGGCCTGCCGGCGGACCTACCTTACGATGCATGGGAAAAGCTGGTCGACGACGACCCGCAACGATTCTTCGACGGAATGCTCAACGGCGCGGCGGCGGCAGGATTAAGCGGAATCGAACTCGCACCAGCACCCGGCGGTTGGGCCAACGCGCTACGGGCATACGGATCCGCGGCAGGGTTCAAAAGAGAACTGGACAACCGCAACCTCGTACTCTCGTCGAGCTACGCCTTACCTGTGCAGTTGAAGGCGGTGCTCGACGCCCCCGACGACCGCTCCCTCCGACTGGCCGAGCAGGAACTCCACGAGAACACCGCAGAACACGCCGCGTTCCTCCGCGAGGTCGGCTGTCCGACGTTGATCACCAGCACCATCCCTCGCGCCCAGTTCTCCGAGATCGAAGGCGCCGAAGCCTCATCTGCAGATTTCGACGCACCCAGCGATACGGAACTCCTCAGCCGGGTCGCCGACCAACTGAACGGTATCGGCGCGGTCGCGGCCAATGCAGGCCTGCATCTAGCGATCCACACCGATGCGTACTCGCTTGCCTCGCGCACAGTAGACATCGACGCGCTCATGACGCAGACCGACCCAGCACGCGTGAAACTGTGCGTCGATGCGGGCCACATTGCTCTCGACGGTGGCGACCCACTCGCGGTGATCAGCTCGCACTCCGAGCGCGCGCCCGTGCTGCACTGGAAAGACTGCTCCGTCCATCTACCACCACACACCCTCAGCGGTCCGCCGATGGTCCGCCACGACGCCATGATCAAGAACTTCCGCGTTATGGGGTCCGGGGGCGTTGTGGACTGGCACGAATGGACGAAGATTTTGCGTGAGAAACAGTGGAGTGGTTGGGGTGTGGCAGAGATCGACATGTCCGTGGACCCCCTGCGTGAAATTCGTGAAGGAATCGAATACTACGAACGCGAGCTCGCCACACAGTGAAAATCGGATGCCATATATGGTGATGTTCGTCGTTACAGCCACCGTACTTGGCCACTGATTGTTCGCCGTTTTGCCGCACAAGCCCCGAAAACGACGGCGCGCGAAAACGTCGTCATCAAACCACACGGACGCTGAGATATCGTCCCGCCGTCATCGTGAAAGGACTGGTTGGGTTGGCATTCGAAGACGCAATTATCAATGCCCACATGAAAGCCCTCGAAAGAGAAAAATCCGACAAACTATATGAAGAACACTTCGCTGAGCTGCCAGTCCAGGACATGCTCAAACTGCCGGTCGGCTCCATGCTGTTGTGCTTCGACCATGCAACCCAGTCCTTGCCGTCATGTGACGCTGACACCCACACTGCCCGCCGAACCTCCGGTTTCGATCGTCTGTTGTCTCGTTTATTCGGTCGAGCGGTCCGATCAGAGAGGCTCCATTCGCACGCGGACAGCGAACTACGCAGTTTAACGGCACCCGATTTCGAAAACTTTTGATCGGGCCCAGCCCATGACGCTCGTTCTGCGCAGACAAAGCACAATCGAGTCGGCCGTACGCATCACCATAGCCTCCGAGCACGTCACCCAAGACGATGTACTTCACTTCCCCGGGTGACCGCCCGTCGTTGCCCGAGGTGGCCGCATCACCTATCGCGAATTACGCACGATGCAGTTCGGTACGACTCGGAACTTTCCAACCGAACCAATACCACCACCGTGCCGGGAATCAAGTGTCCCTTATCAACGAGGCGACGCGAGATGTTTATGACTGCGCGATGTGCAGCACCGTCAGTTAGTTGACCTCCACGATGACCGGGAGGGGACGGCGACCGACCTTCATCCCGCTGCCGACAGCTCGACGGGTTATGAGGATGGGTACATATGGGGCACATCAGGCTGATGGGTCCTCGGCGAAGCCAGGTCGGGGTCGACTACCGCCACGCGGCGGAGTGTTTAGTGGACAGCGTGCGAAGGAGGGTGGTGGTGTCACCTGCTCACACATCGATCTAACGCCGTATCTCGTCGGCGACATCTACTCTGTGTCAGCAATCGTAGGCGGCCGGCGGGTACCTCGACGACGCCGTCCGCGTTGCGTGCGCGAATATTCTTCTCGCAGCCGGTATTCGGAACATCGTCGCGATGGACTCGATGAAGTCGACCTCACCGCACGCATCAACCCTCTGGGCCGTCCGGCGGCGCATAGGACGCTCTCGCTGAGCCGCCGTGTTGCTCGGTGTGTCGGCAGTGCAGATCGACGAAGCATTCATCATGTCGATGCATCGGAATCCACGGCGTTCGGAATGACCACCCCGCCCCGAGACGTTCGACCAAGCATACGGCGCGCGTCGCCCCGGCCATTGCGACGCAGTTGCGGCAACAGCACGAACCGAGGGTGTCACGTAAACGCGATTCCCTACACACGCATCGCTCGTCGATTCGAAATGACATCTCTCGCAGTCTGTTTGCCGATGGACGTAGCCATCATGTGGCGCTAGCGCCGTAGTCGGTACTACATCGAAGGGGTAGTGGACACCGCTGGTTTGCACATCTCATCGTTCCCCCCGCCCGTGCGAACCACATACGAAGAAATCAGGAGTTAACAAATCCGAAACGGCTGCGGGCATGCGCCTCGATAGACTAACGTCCGTTCGTAAGCTTCAGTAGGTCGGCGCTTTCGACGCTACCGCTCATGCACTCAGCACCTCTCGTGGCGTGTCGACACAATTTGCCGCCCACCCCAAAATTGCTACCAGTAAGGTTGAATCTTGGAAAAGACGAAACTCCCTTATCGGACGGTCTCCAACCGTTTGAAGTGGTCCCGCCTAGCAACATTCTTCGGCTTCTTTCAGTTGGGCGCGGTCATCGTCATGTGGTCCACGAGCACCACGTCACTTCGATTCAGCCTCGGATGGGAGGGCGACGACGGCGACGCCAGCTTCGGCTCCCTTGCCTTCGCTCTCGGACTCGGTTTTGCAATCGGCTGTGCCGTCTCGGGACCGCTGATCGACAAATGGGGCTGCCGCAATATCGCGATTCCATCCTTGACGGTATATCCCCTCATGTACATCCCACTCGCCTTCCTTGACGGAATGATCGGACTACTCGCATTCGGTCTGCTGGCTGGAACATTGCGCGGATTCGTCGATATCGTCATCAACGTCAATGGTGTCCAGTTGGAACGCCACTACGGACGGCCGATCATCTCATCGTTCCACGCAGCGTATCCAGCGGGCGGATTCCTGTTCGGACTCGTGGGAAGTGCTTTCGCCCGATCTTTCACCGAAAGTGCAGTGGTTCCATTCCTCGCAATGGGCCTAACGATGTCCGCCCTCGGATATGTGTTCGGCCGGATGTATCTGCGGCGAGACGAGGAGATCGTTCCGGCTGCACACCCTGTTCCCGCAGGTGTGCGCAAGTCTGAAGAGCATTCCAAGTCCAACGATGCAAAGTATGCCGGTCTGGCTGTCATGGTGGGATTCGGCCTGCTCGCCTTCGTGTCCTACCTCGCCGAGAACGCAACGTACGATTGGGGCCAAGAATTCGTCCGCCGGACTCTAGACACGACAGCGGGAACCGCTGCGTTAGCAGTGACCGTGTTCTCCGGTTCCCAATTTGTAGGCCGCATGCTGGGCGACAAACTCACCGAACGGTTCGGCCAGAAAGCGGTCATATGCGGAAGCGGGGTAATCGGCGCGCTCGGCGCGGCATGCATGATGACCGCAGTGTCGCCAGTGCAAGCTCTCCTCGGATTCGGGCTGGTCGGGCTAGGCGTGTCGTGCATTGTCCCGATCATGCTGTCCGCCGCGGGGCGCATGGATCCACAGAACTCCGGTCGCAACATCGGCTTGGTGAACGCAGTCGGTGTGACGGGAATGTTCCTTGGTCCAGCAGCCATCACGACCGTTGTGGACCGCATGGGAATCGAGTGGATGCCTCTGCTCCCGCTGGTTCTCCTCGCATTGATCGCCATAGCCGGGCCGATACTCGTCCGAAAAGCTCCCCGTTTTACAGCGACCGTTCAATCCGAATCGGCGGTCGAATCGATCCGCAGCTGAGATCTGTTCCGGTTGCGCTCGGAATTCTCCAGTGACCTCCGCAGTCGCGAAGCGCTTGAGGGCCGTCAAGACTCGCGACGGCCCTCAGGCGCTGAGAAAAGCACAAGCTCGCGGCACTGCGCCACTCAAGTAAGCCAGTGGCGGTGTCGCCGCCACGTGCCGCCACTAGGAGATCGGCCGGCAACGCCACAATGGGTGGCGGCGACGTTTCGAGCAAGAAGCGTTCGAGGGGTGGCGGATCGGTCGAGAGTGCCGCCACCCCAAGACCGATCGACAGGTTGTTCCAGAAAAAGATGCCTTGGCTTCGTCATCAGTGTCATTCCGGACCGCAGGCGATACCTGGAATGAGTCGAGTTCTTGGACACCGAGGTTGACGGTTCGGGCGTCTGATCCTGCGTTTCGCTACTCGGCGAGGGCTTCCGCGAGGGTGCGACAGCCCAGTGTCGAATGCAGACATCGCCGGTTGTAGAACACCTCGATTTACTCGGCGACCGCGAACCGTGCCCGGCTCCGAGTGTCGAACATCTGCCGGCAGTAGATCTCGTTTCTACAGGGACGCGAAGAACGGCCTTCGCGGCGTTGCCCCAACACACCCTTCTCATCCGGCACTGGTGCGCACGTCCCTCGACTCTCAAAAATCTTCGAATTCGATTGAAGTATACGGCCTTACACGTTCTCAAAAAACAACCGCACCCGTCCTGACGCGCCCGCCGATCACGGCCGTCTGCAACGCGTCGACGATCAGCGACGTGCACATGTGTGACGCGGTTTGCCATCCAACGGCCATCAGCATCGCGAGGGCAATCGCCGTGTCGTCGAGTTGGAAACTGAACCTTCTATCGCCGAACGCTTCACGGATCTGCCGAAGTCGGTGGTGCTCCCAAAAGGCGGTTCGAAGCGATCGAGGTGATGCCAAGGACGGGCTACCCGCTCAGACGGCATACCGGGTCCTGGAGGTGTCCGAGACTACGAGTGGCGAAGCCCGCCACCCTCAGAACGCTCACTGCGCCATGCCTGGTTGACACAGCGGATGACCGAGGTCCACGTGGCATCCCACGGAACCTACGGTGCTCGTCGGATCCACGCTGAACTCACCCTTGTTCACAGCATTGTCGTGGGACACAGCTGCATCAAATTGTTGATGAGAGCTGCTGGTGTGAAAGGCCTTCCGGGCGACAAACGTGCGCGTTCCAAGCATCAGATCCCGACCGTGAGCGATCTCGTCGATCGTAAATTCACGCGCCAGGAGCCGAACAAGCTGTGGGTCATGGACATTACGGAACACCCCACGCGCGACGAAAAAATCTACTGCACTGTTGTCCTGGATCCGTTCTCGGGGCGGGTCGCCGGTTGGTCGATCGACAGTTCTCAGACGGCGAGATTGGTGACGAAAGCTCTGGTAATGGCCATTTCGAATCGAAGCCAAACCCCCGGCACACTCATTCACTCGGACCATGGAGTGCAGGGCGGATTCAACTGGTCGAAGCAACACGTTGCTGTTGAATTGATTTGTAGGTGTTCGTCGCATACTTCGGCGGGGGTTCGCCATTGGAGTCGCTCACTCGGTCGGGTGTTGAGAGCGTGTGCGACTGCCGCGAGATCGTCTGGGTTCCATCGCAAGAGATTGGTTCCCTTCGGAAAGTATTAGTGAGTTGCCCATTCATGTTCTCGTTGGTGCCTCGTTGCCACGGTCTGTGCGGTTCGGCGAAGTAGACCTTCAGCCCGGTGTCGATGGTGAACTGGGTGTGCGCGGACATTTCCTTTCCTCGGTCCCAGGTCAGCGAGCGTTTGAGTTCGGTGGGCATCGACGCCAGCGCTTGTGCCGATGCTTTGTTCATCGAGATTGCGCCGTAGCCTGACAGTGCCGGCCCGGTCTTAGTGATCGGTTGCGCTCGCCACCCTTGTTCCCGAGGTAAGTGCACGAGAGTGGTGTACCCAGTTGTGCGCTCGACGATGGTGCCGATCGCGGACCTGTCCGTGCCGATGATGAGGTCTCCTTCGTGGTGTCCGGGAATCGCACGGTCGTCGGTTTCTTCGGGACGCTTGTTGATGAGTACGTCCGGTGTCACGTGGTCCCAGGCAACGCGTTTCGCTCTCGCGTCCCGTACGTAGCGAGTACCCGGCAGCTGATCAACTGCTTCGAAATAGTCTAGCCGCAGGTAGTCGGGTCCAGATATTGGTCTCGCCTGAGTATGTCGAAAGCCAGAAAGGCAATATCCTCCGAACTGGATGCCTGTTGACCGATCGTATTCGCTTCTCCTACAGCGACTTCCGCAACTAGATGGCCATCGATGGGCGCGAAGCTGTTTTGTGGACGTGCAACGATGGGGCCCCGAGGGTGTATACGATCACTGGCGGGGACCTACCAGAGGCGATGGAAAAGGCTCTCACGCGAGTCTGGTCCTCGGGTCTTCCCCTACGGGACCATATTGACTTGCGGCGCAGAGACTTCGACAATATCGCAATCGCGATAATACGTGCACTCAGCGCCGGATCGACCGATGAAGTTGCGGCACGGCAACTTTCGGTCTCGCCACGTACCTACCGGCGGCATCTCGCCAGCATCATGGAAAGACTGGGCATCACCACCCGTTTCCAACTGGGTGCACGCGCGGCAGAGTTGGGACTACCAGGCTGAACCAAGGCGAAATTCGCTTGTCTGCTTCATAGCACCGACAGATGCAACTGCTTTTTTGGAACGAGTCCTCAACGAAGCCGTCCTCGTTAACTCACTTGTCTTGACGAGGAAAGCCGCGTCCGGGGCGGCAATGCGAATCCTTCCAAGAACACCGAAAGGCAGTCGTGCGCAAGTTCTTTGTTCGTGTAGAGATCGTCGTTGCGGTGCCATCTGACGGAAAGCCATACCGCATCTCGAAGGAAACGGTGAAATACCTTCGCAGGAACATCCGAACGGAACGCACCGGCGCCTTGGCCGGCTGTTATCGCGTCGAGCCACGTCTGCTGCACCCGATCCGCCAGATCTTTGGCACACGCGTATTCTGGCCGCTCCCGCAAACTCGCCAATTCGTTCTGAAAAACCTGAGTCGAATGAGGCTGCGCTTGTGCGGCTTCGAGCGAGAGCTCAACTATTCGACCGAGCCGCTCCCTCGGGTCGAGGCGAGGCGAAGCCCCCGCGTCATATGCAGCCTGTAGATCAACGAGAAACCTCGTGATCAGCTCGTTGACGATAGCGTCTTTCGACGGAAAGTGGTGATACAGCGCACCAGGCTGCACACCTACCAGATCTGCCACCTCTCGCATCGAGGTCGATGCGACACCCTTCTTCGCGAACAGTTCCGCGGAGGCAGTCAGAATATCTTCGCGACGCGACTTGACGTCCGCCATCAGTCCTCCCGATCACCGGATGTGAAGCCCGGATTGAACACCTAGTCAACCGAGACTAGGTTGCCGCCGAACTCACGTCAACAGTCCTTCGACATATCGAAATGCTCTGCTGGCCAATACTTTCAACACAGCCAGCGAATCTTCCCGCTGAGCGGGAAGGGTGCTTGAATGAGCGTTCAATCTGGCTTTTCATGGTATCACTCGGTCTTCACATCTTCGACGAGAGATACCTGGTGAACCTACAATCCCGGGGTGACGCATGCCCTCGACAGCGCCCGTTTTCGCTGGGCCGCATTCATCACCTGGGCATTGTCGTCCCCGATCTCGATGCCGCTGTCGCCCAGTTCGCCGACCTCTACGGCATAGAGATCAGACTGTTCGACACGAAGCCCTATCCATGCAGGATCAACGGTGCCGACCAAGTCTGGAAGACCCAGATCGGCCTTTCGGTCGGCGAGCCACCGCATCTGGAGTTGCTGCGCGCAGTTCCCGACTCAGTGGTGTGGGACTACGCGCCTGGCATTCATCACGTCGGCTTCACCGTCGATGACCTCAAGAGTGCGGCGAACGCATTGGAAGTAGCTGGATCTCCCATCTGGATGGGTGGGGTCAAGGACGGAGATTTCCCCACGGGCGCAACGTATCACCATGATCCTTTCGGACAGGTTGTGGAACTCTTGGACAAAGCCACCGAAGCGCGACTCACGGCACAATTGAAGTGCGCGTCGCCCGATTCCGCCGAAAGGTGTTAAGTGTGAGCCTCTTCGGAAAAGTTACGTTTGTCGCCAGTGTTGTGCAATGTCAAGGAGGCAACCATGCCGTCGAGATGGCCTCACGGAGAGCGAATGTCATCGACGTTTGCGAGCCAACCGGCTTCGTCCCCTACACGATGAGACGCGAAGACGGACAAGTGGGAACTGCCTGATTGCTGGAACAACGCCCGGATCTCGGCCCCATCTTCACCATTTCACTCCCGGTGGAACGCATCGAAATATCCGACGTCACCAACACACTCCTCCGCCCGGTCTCCGACGGCGCGCGGTACGTCACAGTTGTCTCACCGCCTGTCTATGCCGGCTCCGCCATCCGCTAGCCCGCCCCGATCTCTGCAACCTCACGCAACCACATCAAGTCACCAACAAGGAGAAAAACCATGCCCCCTCGCGTCACCTACGCCCGAAGCGTCCACGACGACGCAGAAATCAACGCCGTACTCGAAGTTCTTCGCAGCGGACCCCTCGGACTCAAGATCGGGAAGAACGTCGCCGCGATGGAAGCGCAAGTCGCAGACCTGTACGGCAAGAAACTCGGTCTGATGTGCAATTCCGGTTCGTCCGCCTTGTACCTCGCCCTCGAGCTTCTGGATCTACCGAAGGGGGCCGAAGTCATCACTTCCCCCTTGACGTTCTCCACTGACGTCTCCCCCATCGTTCGTGGGGGGTGGATCCCTGTTTTCGTCGACGTCGAAGCCGATACCTACAACGTCGACGTATCCAAGATCGAAGAATTGATCACCGACAAGACCCAGGCAATCCTCATTCCCAATCTCGCCGGCAACGCACCGGACTGGGACGCGATCCGCACCATCGCCGACCGACACGACCTCAAAATCATCGAAGACTCGTGCGACTGCATCGGAACCACGCTGCGCGGCACCAAAACTGGATCACGATCCGATATCACAGTCACAAGTTTCGCGATGGCACACATCATCACCTGCGCAGGAAACGGCGGCATGGTCTGCCTCGACGACGAGAAACTGCGCGACAAAGCACTTATGCTGCGTCGATGGGGACGCCGCTCCGAGCCACACCTGTTCGGCTCCGCTGGAACCGGACGCGTGTTCCGCGAAAACCTCGACGGCGTCGAATACGACAACGACTTCATCTTCGACGTACTGCCGTGGAATTTCGAACCCTCCGAACTAGGCGCAGCATTCGGACTTCAGCAGCTCAAAAAACTGGACTTCAACTTCAAGCGGCGCGCCGAAATCTTCCAAGCATTCAGCGACGCATTCGGCACCTACCCGGACTTGTTCACACTCCCCCGACAACTCGAAGATTTCCACACCGCATGGCTGTGCTACCCCGTCCTGGTAAGAGAAACAGCAGGCTTCACCCGCGGCGACATGCAAGAATCCCTCGAATCTGCCGGCATCGACACCCGCACCGTCTGGAGTGGCAACGTCACCAGGCACCCCATGATGCGCGGCGTAGAACACAGAGTCCCCACCGACGGACTTCCCAACGCAGACATCGTATTCGAACGCGGAATGTCACTGGGAATGAGTCACGGCACCACCACCGAAGAACTCGACCACGTCGTCGCCAGCATCCACGCATTCGCATCCCAGTTCACCCCGGCGACCACAGCCTGATCCCCACGATACGGTGCACGGCCCTCACAGCACCGGGCACCGTATCGTGCGAACCCCCAGCACTTTAGAAGACATCCACAGTGAAGCATGTTGCCCCGTTCACACCTGATCAGGCATTCAGCCTTCGGTTAGCGAACATGTGCTCTGCAGGGCGACGGCGGTAATTCGCTTGTTCCCCCGCAGCAGGACGTTCTGACTGCGGTCGGCTCGGCACTGCCCGTCAGCGTTCAGTTGGCAGTGATGGGTCTGGTCATCGCACTCGTCGTCGCAGTTCCGCTCGCACTCTGGTCGGCGCACCACGAAGGCGGCGTCATCGACCGCGTCATCAGCGCCGCGACGTTCGGTGTTCTTTCCGTCCCGAGCTTCCTCGCCGGTCTGTTGCTGATCATGGTCACCGTCAACTGGCTCGGCTGGTTCCCCCGATCACAGTGGGTGCGCATCGGTGACAGCCTCTCCGGAAACCTCTCACACGCAATACTTCCCGCGATCACCATCAGCCTCCTCGAGATGGCGATGTTCACTCGCGTTCTCCGATCCGACCTGGTGACGACGCTCCGTGAGGATTACATCCTCGCGTCGAAATCGAAGGGAATGCCCACGCTGCGAGTGCTTTTCAGCGACGCGCTCCGCCCGTCGTCGTTCTCGCTCATCCCGATGATGGGTCTGGGTCTCGACGGCATAATCGGCAGCGCACAGTCCCGCTGGCTCCACTTCGGTGTGGTCTCGGTCGCACCGATCGTGTCGCCGTCATGTACGCCAGTTCCTTCGTGGAAACGTCGGCGACCGAAGAGCTGTTCGCTCGTCCTCACCACCCGTACACCGTAGCGCCGATGGCCGCGATTCCACGTCTCGAACCGCCGACGCACACAGCGCTGCAAACAATTCCGGATGGAGTACAGGACATGACGAAGCCAATCACCGGCTGTCGTCTCGCTGCTCGCGCTCGGCCGGCGAAAACGGTCACCTTCGGGGTACAGCGCGGGGACCTGCCACCACTTCGCATACGCCATGAAATCTCGACATTGCTTGGACGGAAGGACCGACAATGATGCAATGTAGGTTGTTCTCGCACATGCCCCGAAGTCGGACAGTCAGTGTCTCCTCCCATCAAGATTCCTCCGTCGCAGAACTTTTCAAGATCGCTATGCAATGGCATCGACTGCGTCCACGCGCCAAGACCCAGAATATGCAGGTAACCGCTTGCCGCGGCTACCACTTGACGAACGCAACAGGAAACTCTCCGGGCCATTTGGCAACTCAATCAAGCCCGCCCGGCGGGGCGAACGAAAACACCTTCAGCCACGACCATGATCCCCTCGCCATTCTCAAGGTGCCCCACCGCGTACGTCTTGACTCCGTCATGGCGCACCACTCGCGCCTCACCGTGCACCCGACCGAGCCGCGTCGGTCGCTGATAGCGGACAGTTAGGGTGCCGGTGAACGCGGGCTGCGCGGGCCGATGTGCCGTCGCACCCAGCAGTTGGTCGAGAATCAGTGCGGATATTCCACCATGCAGACAGCCCGGGGGCCCCTCATACGCAGCGCCGAGTTCAACATCACACCATACCGACCCGTCCCGATTTCGCTCGATTACGAGTGGAGGGGCGATGGGATTACGAAGACCTATTATTGCATTTCCCCACGGCATACCACGCCCGTCGCGAGTGTACTGAACCCCAAATGACTCGGGCACAAGACGTTCGGATAACAGCCGGGCACCTTCATCGACTAGTGCCTGTACCTTCGCCACCGTATCCTCACCGACCTCGGTTCGGATCGTGGCATCGATGAGCTGTCGAACCGACTGTGTCAATGGTTCGTAAACTGCACGACCATAGTCGAACTCATCGACAGGACGTTCTTCCATACGACTCCTTGCCTTCGACTCCGGCCAGTATGAACCCATGCCGCCATCGTCACAATGCGACGTTCCGCTCAGCGGGTACCGGTCGTGCGAGAACCGATGATCCCCACATCGGGTCGATCCGCGATTACCGAAATTTGTACGCACGCCAGAAACGAACAACCTTCCTACCGTCCAGCCGGGCGTCAGGCGCGAGGCTCCCGCGCGCGTCACACCCGGCACCAACCTTTTGAGCCGAACGAACTGGGGAGATATGCGGCCTCATCAACGGCACAAACTCAAATACCGACCGATGGACAGGCCACCAAATACCCCGTAAACTTGAAGACGGCTACGAAATCCAAATTAAGCACTGCCCGACCACTCTTCTGCAATTCGTTGCATTACCTGATCACCTGCTGCAGCAGGTGATGGTTTCAATCTCCCAAGCCGTACGACAGGCGCTACACGCGGCTACTTTTCACCCACCGATTTAGCCATACCTTGTCCCCGAGGAATACGGCCACATCCGAACCATCTAACTAATACCGACTCTGGCTTTGCGTCTTACTGAAATTTCGACATTACGTGGTTTATTCCGCCAACACATATGGAGATGTAATGAAGTCGCTAGAAGAAAAGCAGCAGTTCTTATCAGAACTTCACGTGGGTGTGCTCGCGGTTGGGCGAGGCGATCGAGCGCCGTTCGCAACGCCCATCTGGTACGACTACACACCTGCAGGAACTCTGCGAATCTGGACCGCGCGAAATTCAGCAAAGGCAAAGCTGATCGCAGCAGCCGGCACTTTTTCCTTCGTTGTCCAGGACGAGCAGCCGCCATACAAATTTGTGCGAGCTGAAGGCTCGGTAGTGGGCACTACCGATGCGACGAATGCGGTTACCCGAGAAATAGCGAGAAGATATGTTTCAGAAGAGGAAGTTCCTCAGTACGTGGAAATAAACGAGCAGGACGACTACATTATCATCGAAATGCTTCCGGAACGGTTCATCGGGATAGAAGGTTGAGTAACGAACGCGCGTGAATGTAACGTCTAGGTATATGCGAGGTAGCTCCGTCCGCGACACCGGCAAAGTTAAGGGCGACGATGAGGCCAGGAAGTCCGACTTCAGTTCCGGGGTCGCGGGCCGAGCATACCTCGGGCAAAGCAAAGCCGGCCGCCTCACTTCTCTCCGGGAGAGACAGGTGCTGAACGTCCCAAATGCTCAGGTGTTCCGGCACTTTGCGAACGCTTCTGAAAGCGACTCGCAAAAAATTCTGTGCCGCTGCAAGTTCGGCGGCTTTGTTGCCGAACAAGTCGCTCAAAGATTCCTGGTGACTCGATGAACAGCCAAACCTGGTCCACTCACTATCAGCGCAAATAGCCACACGAACGGCACTGGGTAGCATTGTCGAAAAACTTCTCCGGCGACGGAAAGAAAAAAGATCGCAGGCAACCCACATATACGCGGCGGGCGCTTGCTGCTTGCCTACTCTGCCCGACTCCGCGGGTGCCGGCATTCTCAGATAAGAAGCAAAGTCATGATTGCCATGCCCGCCGCCATGCCAGCCTCACTTGCTGCCATCGACGTCAATTTGCTCGAATCATGGAGCTTGACAGTGGTTATCGGGATCGCCGCGGATGTTAACGGGGGTCTCAAATCCCCCGCTGCGTGTGCAGGACCGTAAAACCAGATTACAGATGCCGCTGCAAAGGTAAGAGCGATCGCAAGTGTCACTGCTGATATCCAGTCCCAGTCCGCTGACGCTGATACCGACGGTAGAACGATTCCTTCGCGGTGTTGCGCGTGTCCTGGGATTCGGGCCGCGGGCGGAGCCATGGGATGAGTGAATTCAGTCGAATGGTCGTGTTTAATTAAGCTTCCGGAGGCTCCACCCGTCATGACGAAGACCATCCACAGCATCGCCATCATCATCAATGAGTGATAGAAGCTAACGTGCGATTGGCGCAGATACGTAGTGTTAATTCTCTTCACAAAACCGCAGCGCGATCGCACAGCTGAGACCGCGAACCAACCTACTCCGACGGCGAAGAAAACTACTTGGAGTGTTACCGGAATTCGGGGAAACCCTGGCCAGACCATCGCAAGCATCGCCAGGGATGCAGCGACATGAAACCCATGATTTACTCTCTGAGCCACACTCTGGACGGACCAGATGCAATACAGGGAATATCCAAGCACGAATCCGAAGAGAATCGTGGCAACCCACCGTAGTGGCAGATCCACAATCACCGCACCCTCCCTCCTTTAGGCACTCACTGCGCACCACGAAACCCCAAAAGCGGCGCCTTGGCGGACGGGAGGTGGTCTGCGACGCCGCTCCGCACCTCCCGTCAGCGTTAGATCTTGAAACCGGCAAAGTTGAAAAGCCCTCAGGGTAAGGGCGATCCGTCTCCGTCAACACAGTGATCCTCGCGTACTCCGAGCCCAGAGCGAACCTCCCCGCAAGCCTGATCGCTTGACGCGATGCAGTGACCCTCACCAACCGGTGCGGGCACGTTCAACGTGGGATTCTTGTCGAAGAAATTATATGGCTTGAGTGTGAATCTCGCGTAATCCATCGGCATGATCGGCCAATCCTCCGAGCGCGGAAAGTGAGTCAGGGCAAAGGTGTGCCACAGAACAAGGTCCTCACCGACGAGGGGTTCGTCATCAGCAATAAACTCGGGAATGCCACCGCCACCGGGGTGCATATTCACGAAGTCGCCCGCAGCGTAACGTTCGGCCGGATCATATCGCGTTACATACAAATGCTTGGCACCGAAGGTCGCCCGCTTTGCGACAGAAGACGATGGGTCCATCATCAACGTCGGCGCGTCTGTGGGGTGCAACACATATGATGTCGGCTGGCCTAGCCGGTTCGTCGCATCGGTCGACGCGATCTGCCACACGCGCCCTCGACTACCGTCCGCGACACGACCGGAGACGGCTTCCGAAGTGATGGGCGAGCTCGATTTGGTGAAGGCATTGCCGTGAGGATTTGTTGCTGACACCGGTAGCCGAACAGCGTCGATCTCGTTGACTACGTTGGAAGTACCATCGATAGTCATATCGAGCCGTGCGTTGAACAAATGCTGATGATAAGGCGCACCGAGCCCAGGCGCGATCTGTGAGGCGTACGGGTAGGGAGTTCCGTCGGCGTTGTCGCCTGGGTACGCCGAAGTGAACACGACACCAGTAAGTTTGGCTTCGCATTCAATTGTCCCGTCGAGATAGAGATACCAGAAGAAACCGTAATCGTAATTTCCCACCGTCGTAAAGAAGGAGATGACGAGTCGCCGAGAGCGACGAACCTCGTGAGCCCCCGTGAAGAGATCCGTGTGCTTCCATAGCGAGCCGAAGTCTTCTTCATGCATACAAATGGCGTTCTCGACCACGCGTGGCGCACCTAGCTCATCAGCGAAAACAGCGTCGAAGTACTTAATCTCACCGACGCAGTCGCATCCAAGCGCGAGCGAGTTCGTGAACCGTCCGTAAAGGAACTCGCCGGCATCGAAATAGTTCTGCCAGAATCGATTTGGACTCGGATCGCCGTATGGCACAACCATCTCGCTGATGGACCCTCGATACATGATCGGTCGATCCACGCCCTCATCAGCAAAGCTCAGTTGGTGCAATATCAGGCCCTCACGGACATCGAATCCGAGCCGCAATTTCCAGTTACCCCAAGCGATGTGCTCTCCGTCCACTGTAAAGCTAGGACCCTCGGGCTGAGTAATTTTGATCGGCTTGAGGCCCTGGAGTGGCGCACCCTGGATCTCGGGATCATCGTAATTTCCACTCTCGGCAGGCACATCGAAAATACGCGTATCGATGATTTTCAGAACGACGCCTTGCAGGAGGTCGAGGTAGACCGAGAGACCATCGACTGGGTGTGCCCAGATATGATCCGCCGGGTAGTCCTGTTTGAACGCCAGACACCTTACAACACGTAGGCCGTCCTCGTCCGGGTAACCGTAATGACCAGCAGAGAGAGGCATGATTTGCACGTCACCAGTCGTCAATCCGCGCGTAGCCAGAGCGGCGACCCAACCCTCATCTGAAGCGAGAATAGCGATAATATTCATGGCTTCGGTGTCGAGAACTGGGAGCTGGCCTTCCGAACCGTCGACTACAGCGGTCTTGACCACAAGGCCGGTAGTGAGTGAGACTACCGAGTCGGTTGACACTCCCTTATCAAGATCGTGCAGCCAGACACGTGCTCTCCTGTCGGGTGCGGGAGCTTCTCCTGACTCCCATGCAAACACATCGCTTTTGATCGGCTCTTCGAGTCCCACGTAGGAGAATCGTGTGTTTTCTGTGAAGTCGGGCATATTTGCGACGATCCCGCGAACAACGTCTATCTCTTCACTACTGAGCGAGGCAAGCGGGTGAACGACACTGGCTAGCTGGCGTTGTTCTGCTGCGACGTCGAGGTTCCTAGTGTTCATACGGTCGAAGTTCTCCTTATTGTGTGCCGAGTGTCCAGACTCGATGTAGCGGTGGAAACCAAAATTCGTTCATGCACGGTGCCTGCAGCCACACATCGCACCGGTTTCCGGAAGCTGCTGGCGTTCTTCCGGTCGAGGCCATCGGTCATTCACTTGGATGTGTCGAGAGCCGAGCGTGTCGATACAGAGCCGCAACCATTCCCAACGACCGCGGGCTCGACGCAGCTTGGAATAGTGCGAATTCAGTTGTTACACAAAAATTTTCCCTGCGGCCAACTAGGTGGCGATCAGTTTCCGGCAGTAGCTGCCGATTTCGCGGACGGATGGGCGCAAGGAGGTCGGGTGTATTTGACCGAATGCATTCGGCGAGACCCCCGAATGATGAGCAATAGAATTCGAGGTCTACCCGGCCGAGGGCCCGCATTCTCGACGATGCAAGGGTCGCGGCTAGGTGTAGGCGATACCCGCGGATTCGCTGCCTCGCCGTTGCATTAGGCAGTTCGACTGCGCCGACCGTAACGTGAAGCCATTGCGGCTTCAGCTGGCAGGACTTTCACGTCGACGAGCGATTGCGGGCGGTGACAATCTCGTCGGCCAGATCAGGGAGCCCCCTTCCTCTCGACCAACAACTGCAAGACGCTGCCAGCAACATCGGCAGCTTCATGACAGCTTTGGCGGACAAGAAGTTTCAGAAACTGGACAGTCGAACGATCGTCCGACTCTATGCTTTCAGCCTACGACGAGGAGACACCGCCGTCAACACGACGAACGATTTACATAGCGGCAGCAACCCTGTAACGAGCACAAAGTCATCGGCAGGCGAACGCGCACCCGTCTCTAGGGCAAAGTCTGCTTTCGCCATCGCTTCACCTGAGAACGTGACTCAGTGTTCGATCAGTCCGGAATGGAACGGTACCGTCTCGCCAAACACTTCGCGCTAACGTACCGGTCGCGCCCTCATGCGGATCGGATAAGACCCGCTAGCTCGTCCAAGTCTCAACTCGCGGAACGGCGCGCTGGGGACGAAAGGATGACGCCAAGCGACTGCCTTCTGGAACTCCATAAACCGGCCGGCGACTTGAGTCGCCCCTTTGACCCTCAACCGCAGGCCCATTGCAGTCTCCCCAGCGCAGTCGCAGATGTTGTCTTGTCCAAGTCTGGCGTGGTCGAACCGGTCCGTCACCGCATAGCTGACGAGGGTCGGCAACGACATAGATAGACAAATAGTCATTGCATATTCCGGCGTGGAGCAGCCGAACGAATTCGCAGACGAGAGATCCTAAGACTGTTACCGGACGGCGAATCAGATCCGGTCTGATTGCGATTGATCCTGAATTTTGTGCCGATAAAGGAAGGCGAGCATTGCCACAGCCAATATCACGAAGGACAACGAGGATTCACTGAAGGTTCCGCCGACAAGGCTAGGAAACAGAATCGCACAAACAAAAGATGTTCCCACTACACAGAGCACGATGATGGCAATCGGAACACCTAGTCGGACCCGAAGCAGGCCAGAAGTATCGCGCAATAACGCTCGTCGCTTCAAGATAATGTACGAAACTATAACTAGAATTATAGCAAGAACGTAACCAAAGTTACTTGCCAGTAAGATTGCCACAGGATTTTCAGCAATCAAAAGTAGTAGGACATTCATGATCGTTGCAATTAGAATTGCTACAACTGGCGCGCCCGACTTGCTACGTTGCCCTATTTGACGGAGCGTCAAATTTTCCTCGGCCATCGCACATAACAATTGCGATACGCCACTGATAACAATCACCATGAGATTGAATGTCATCGTCATTTGTACGATATTTACGATCATTACTACTGTCGACGATCCTCCAAATATAGACGCCACAACGAGCGACGGAAAATTGAGAGGGTTCTGGCTTACGACGTCTTCTCCGAGAACAGCCGTTGCAGAGATCGGAACAATGATCACCGAAAGCAGAACTAGTACGCCAGCCACACGTAGCGCCCGTCTGGTGTCATGAACGATATTTCGAAAGGACGGCGCCATGGTAGCAATAAGTTCAGTACCGAAGACACTCGTCGCGACAACATACAACATGACAGCGAACGTCATCCAACCCGGCGACGCCAACGCAGCTGTGGAGATCTGCAGATCATCCAGAGCAAATAATGGAGACAAACAGGCTAGGACGATAATGATGCCAAGCGCAGCCGTGGAGATGAGGCTGATTCGCGCGAACACCTTTGGGCCGAGGTACGCGAGCGCTGCTGCAAGCAAGATGGCTCCAATGCTGACAACCTTATCCCCAGTCAATGTCAGGCCAATAATTGTCCACTCCGGTATTCCAGCGAGCCACCATTGCGCTTGGACGATATAGGTAATCGATGTGGCCATGAAGCTCAAGCCGAAGGAATAGCCCATCCAGTAGCTGAAGGTCGTTACGACAGAAACCCAACGAACTCGGCCCGTGAAGGCCTCACTCGCATAAATTGTTATTCCTCCCTGTTTGGTGGGGAACATCCCGGCCATCTCCGCGAACAATTTATTCATCAAGAATGCGACAAGTGCAAGAATGCCGTAAACGAGTACAGCACCCCAGGTTCCGAGAATGGGGTAATACAGCCCCACCGCAAAAGGTGCAGCAACCACCCCACCCACTGCGCCGACCCCGTGGTACCAACGCAATCCTCCACCTGGATGTGGATCAAGCGGTACCTCGATCGAAGACGCCGCCTTCCTAGGATCTCCGGTCGCATCCCCGATGTTTTCGGGTGCCGCGGCGGTCACAGACCGCACTCCGGAGATCGCGCAAGAAACACTTGCTTCTCAGGAGAAAATGACAGAACTGTGTTCGTGATCATTGAGTTCACCTTCAACTAGTTCGGGACACATCAACGCCCACCCATTCGCTCCATTGCGAGTACAGCGGCCGGTTGCCCTCTGGAGATTACATCATGGCTTCACAATTGGATCCAATTTTAATTAAACTTTAGGATCCACACGACGCCAGTCGCACTGCTTGCGGAACACACGGGCTCTGACGGAGCCAGCGCGCTATGCCGAACATACGCAGGTCAGCAGCCGCGTTTCGGGTCCCAGCACACTTCACGCTTGGGGATGCCCGTCCATCCTGAAAGACATGCCACCGCCCCGGTGCTCCTCATCTCTGTTCGGAAAGTCCGCCGCCGACGCGCACTGCACAGTCGAACTCATACGCCTACTCCCCTGCCTGTCCAGGCGCGTCGCGCTCTCCATTCTCGCCAGGTGCCGTCTGCCCGTGTGGCGAGAACACCGCGCCGGCACGTCGGGTAACCGCGCAGGCGACTGTCGGTCCACCGCAGTTCGCTGCTTTTGGCTGTTCTCTGCCTATGGCCTAACACCCACAGGTGCTGACCCCAGTCGGTGAACTCTCGCGATGCTTCACAAGGCAACTCGCCAAGCACCCAATCCTTCAACGGGGAGACGGATGAGTGATCAGGTGATATTCTGCGGAGGACAGCATGAGACGCTGCACGCCAACCGAGACACCCAACCTCGGTGGACCACTTTTCCGAAATCACGCTGATCCAGATGTCAGGACTTCTGACTCTCAGCACGAATAAAGGATAAGTTCCCCGACAAAAAACAAGTGTTTGGAGCGGAAGTCCATGTTAAAGATATGCATCCTTTGCGGTAACCCGAAAAGCGAATCACGCACATTAGGAATCGCCGAAGCTCTCGTAAAACAGCTACTAATAGAAGGCACCTATGATCTAACAATCATTGATCTGCCCGCGCATGCCGATCAAATTTTCGCGTGGCCATCAAACGTGATGTCCGATTTTATTGAAACGATCACCGAATGCGATCTGCTCATCGTTGCATCACCCACTTATAAAGCAACTTATACCGGTATGCTGAAGGCTTTCCTCGATCGACTTCCCGCTGATGGCCTCAAAGATATCATAGCCATTCCCTTAATGACTGGTGGAGACCTCACACACTCCATGGGTCCGGAAGTAAATTTACGTCCGCTCCTAGTCGAGTTGGGCGCATCCATCCCCTCGCGCGGTTTTTACTTTGTAATGAGCGACATGGATCGAGTCGCCGATAGAATTCGAACTTGGATTGAACTAAATTCGACATCGCTCCGCCGGGTGGCGACCATCTCCGCGGCGATTAGTGAACCCTCAACGAAGACTGTCGGAGCCTGAACACCGATTAGACCTCTCGTCACCGAATATCCAGCTACTCAATACATCTGCTAAGAACTACTCTAGAACTCCGCCAAGGTAGGAACCATGCACTCGTCAGCCGAAAAGGAAAATATGTACCTCGTGCCGCTCGCATCAGACCCCGCGACCTTACGAAGAGTATTCGGACATTATCCTTCTGGAGTTGCGGCAATTGCCGCGACAATTCAGGGAGAAGATTTCGTTCTCATATCGTCCTCGTTTACCGTCGGCGTTTCATTTGAGCCACCTCTCGTGCTCTTTTCAGTCCAAAAATCATCACAATCGTGGCCAAGTCTTCGCCAAGCCCAACATTTGGGTGTATCCGTCCTGGGAAATGAACAAGGATCTCTTTGCCGTCAATTATCAGGGGAACGCGAGACTCGCTTCAGCAACGTCCCCTTAAAAAGAACTGAGACAGATGCTTTGTTCTTTTCAGGAGCTTCTATCTGGTTGGACTGTAGCGTTTACGCCACGCATGAGGCGGGAGATCACGACGTAATCGTATTACAGGTTCACAGCGTCATGTCAGACCACGATCTGGATCCACTCGTTTACCATGGGTCCCGATTCAGGCCATTGAATTGATTTTAACTATGCGTTACGAGTGCGGATGCGGTAATCTAAACACACGTTTCCGAAAATTGAGCATTTACACTAAATGAAATCGCCGTTCGCGGGTCGGATTTCCCAGGGAACTCAAATTGCCCAGAAATAATTCTGCCGAATACGAAGGCTGATTAGATTCGATATGGAAAGGGGACTAATTATAGGAGGAACGGACGTTGGTGACCCGGTGCCAATGGTAGGCGGCGGGCGGTCGTCCTCCGCGTATTGAATGCGGTCGGTGATAATTGTAGTGGATGATCCAGATTTCGACCGCGGTGCGCCGCTCAGCTTCGCTGGTGCATTCGCGTGAGTAGAGCAGTTCTCCGGCGAGGATGCGGTTGTAGCGTTCGACCTCCCAATTGCGTTTCGGGGTGTACGGCCTGATCCGTTGGTGTCGAGGGTTTCCGAGTAAAGCCGTGAAATCAGCTGCCTGATAACATGATCCGTTGTCTGTGATCACGCGCTCGATACGGGTGATGCCGTGCGCGGCGAAGAACACGCGGGCGTTGTGCATGAAAATCGATGGCCGTTGCGCCGGCCCATGCAGTGTCCTTTCCGTAGGTTGAGCACCACGGCCAGGGTGGACGGGGCAGTGATGGGTCGCGGGCAATCGCTGCTATGAAAGGAAAGTTTCGGCTCAGGCCATTCGGATCCGCGCCCACAACCATCATCACTGGAAAATTCTGAGTCCGACCGCCACGCGAAACGCTGTCGGCATGCTCCAGAAAAAGATGGGCCTCTCACAGCGTTTCGCCTGCAAGGTTGTCGGGCAACCGCGATCGACTCAACGGAAAACGCCAGCGAGGAACACACCGGCCGATCCGCACGCCGATCTGCGGGAGTGGTTGCGAGACTGGGCCAAAGCGAATGCCCGCAAGGGGTTTCGTCGGGCGTGGGCGGACTTGAGTGCCATGGGCTGAATGATTAACAAGAAACAAGGTGCAACGACTCTGGCGCGAGGAAGGATTGCGGGTGAAGGTCCGCAAAATCCGCAAACGAGCCGGCGCTTCAACCACCCCGATTTATCGATGCACATGCACCGAAGATTGTGTGGGCGATCGACTTCCAGTTCGACCACCACCGACTGCCGGAGGTTCTTTGGTCGCGTCAATGGTCGACGAACACACACGGCAGTCCGTACTCAACATGGTCGAACGGTCCGTCACGGCCGGGGATCTCGTCGCAGCCTTGGAGAAGGCGACACCACACCGATACGTGCATTCCCAGTGCAGTATTCGACACCATCGCCAGTTTGTCGTCTACCCAATCAGCGTCCCAACCGACTAAATTGGATTTCTCAGTTGCTCTCGTGGGCTGAGTCATCCGGGCAACCCGCATCATTCGGTCTCGAGAGCACGGGATCCGTTGGTGCTGCGCTCTTTCACTCGCCTGCGGCTTCTTGGCCGATCTGGCCGTCGAAGTTTCCCCACCTGGATCGACAGATACGCCGACTCGCCGTGAAATTTGACACAATCGACGCCCAGAATGCAGCGAAAGCAGTGATCGCAGGGTTCACCACCCGAACCGTTAACTGTTGATAGCACTGTGGAAATGATTCGCCAACATAAGGTTCCGCACGATACCGACGTCAAGGCTCGGCGTCACGATAATAGTGACGCTCGAAGCAGTGCTGGCGTGTGCACCAGAAGTACTACGCACGCGGACTCAGACCATGCTGTCCTGCGGCTGAGCGGCCCCGACCACCGAAACCCACGTGGGCAATTCCGTCGACTCAATACGAATTCTGCTGGCAACATCTGCTCGTCGCCGGCTCACCCTTGATCTCGAGGCAGTCGAATGGAATCCGCAAGGTCGACCATCTCGTCAACTACTCCGTAACCAGTGCTGATACGAGTTGCGAACCCGTGGAGCATCAAACCCTCGCCGAAAGGACTGAACGCCGACTACTAGAACGAACTCATCGACAATGGCCCAGCCCCAGGTACCGAGGTGTCGTTGGCCACCGCGCAATGGTTGCACGCAACCGAGGACCCCGAACGGCCACTAGGACGATCTCACCCGACCGCGCTGAGCAACCCACCAGGTCAGCTGCGCACCCTCAATCCGGCAGAGGCACTCACAATGTGAGCCGTCCGGAATCACATTGTGAGCCCTCCCGCCATGCCGGGGATGAATCTACCGAGGTTCGTCTGAGACCTCATCTCGCTTACCCCGTCGAGGCTGCCACCTCATCCAGCCCAGCTTGTCGTCTCACACGACACCTCCGCCATGGTGTTGTGTCCACTGGTTGGGCCTGGCCCATACACGGCCGTTGACTGGAGCGAAGGTTTGCCTCGGCATCCATCTGGTGCTCGGCGTCGCCGTTCCGAGTCGACATCCGAGCTCCCCAGGGACGGAAGCGCCTCCACAACCCGTCACGAGACGACATCCCCCGCAATGTTCAGCGTCCGTGAGCGCGTCCTGAAATGCCCCTCGAATATTTATGATGGAGAAAGGTCCAAAGGTCTGCTTCGACGGCATCCCGAAATTTGGAACACGTTGAATCCCACATCATTTACCTCCACCTGTGCTGGTATGCATGTTCGAGTGCACACCTGCACAGGCAGACTTCACAGCAAACCATTGGTTGGCCGAGAACTGCACCAGGTGGCGCCACGACATGAATCCATCGCTCCCTCGGCAGGCAGATGCGGTGGAACTAGTAGGCCATCGTGGGTGAGACGCAGAGTTCACGAAGCTCGCTGCCAGCGCCGTCCCATCGTTCGTAATAGCCGATGGTTGTTTCGCTGTAACCGAGCAGTTGGCGGAGCGCGACCGACGCTCCCTGCATGACCTTAGGCTCAACGATAACTGGAAAATTGATCATCGGCCGGTGCCATGGCATGCAGTAGCCGAGGTTGAGGGAAGCTCGTTCACGGTCGGTCGAAATGTTCGCCCCTGCACCATGTAAAAGCTTGTCCGTGTAGATGATCAGTGACCCGAGCGGCGCAATGGCAGGAATGGATTCGTAGTGCGTAGCGCCCGTGATGTCGACGTCTGCGAGATGGCTACCAGGCACAATTCTGGTCGCCCCGTTCTCTTCCTCGAACTCGTCCAATGTCCAGATGAACCGAGCCTGGAATGGGGCCGGCTGGTGGCGGATTCCGGTGCTGGCATCGGTGTGAATGGCTTGCTGACCGCTACCGGGGCGGGTGACATTTGCATCGTAACTGTGCACCAGATAGCTCTCATTGCCCACCGTGGGGCCAAGAATGTACTTAGTCAGTTCCAGCACGACTGGATGCTCCAAAATATCGCGGAACAACGGGTGCCTGTTCGGGAGACGATTGAGGCGACGGTTCTTCTTGTCCGGGTCGAACGCTCCGCCGCTGATCGCTGCTTCGTCTATTGCGGTTTCGCGGACAATTTCGTCAGCCAGGATCTGCCGCATCTGACGAATCTGATCGAGTGGGATTGCACCGGTGAGAATGGCGTATCCGGCACGATCGAGGTCCGCTTTCGCCTGATCGACGCTGTCCGTCGGCGTGGGCAATGGTCCGGCAAAGTCGAGGGGGACGAAGGTCGGCTTCGAACTGCTGCTGTCCGTATTTGTGTGAATTGTGGTGTCTGTGGCCATTGTTTCCGTCCTTGGTCGGTGGTGTGGGGCTCGTCGAGGGTAAGTCGCGGATGGATTAGAACTCGTGAAGTACGTTGCGGAGGGTGTCACCCTTGTACTGATCGCGCACCGCGCCAGCCCTTTGCAAAGCCGGGATCAGCTCGTCAGTCAGTGTTCCCAGATGCGAGGCTAGGCCAGCCCCTTCGATGAGGAATCCGTCGCCGCCGACCTCGTTCATCGCGTCGACCATCTGCTCGGCGATTACCTCCGGGGCGCCGGAGAGATCGAGTCCGCTCGTGTTGTTCCCGAAGTCGAGGGCTTGGCGAAGGGTCTTACCCTCGAGTCCCTGGCCCTTGATGTAATCCATCGCGCTCGTGTGGCCGCCGGCTTCCATGCTCTGGTCGACTGGGCCGTCGAGATCGTACTTCGAGAAATCGACGTCCATCGCGGTAGCCGCCATGACGATCGAGTACTCGAATGCAGCGTCGCTGTGAGCCCTGGGCTTCACTGCTGGACCGGTGAAGTGAACAGGTGTCAGGTAAACGATCTTGCAATCGTCGGGGTTGCGGCCATAACCCACCATTCGTGCCCGCACATCATCCCGGAACGCCTTCATTTCTTCGACACCGTCAGCAGCCAGCCCCACGATTACTTCCGCATACTTGGCTGCAAAGGCACGACCACGAGAAGACGCACCGGCCTGGCAAATAACAGGCTTGACCTGCGGTGAACGCACAGTATTCAAAGGTCCCCGAGATTTGTGGAACTTGCCCTCGAAATCGACTGTGTGGACCTTGTTGTGGTCGACGTACACGCCCGTTTCCGGGTCAGCAACCAACGCCCCCTCCTCCCATGACTCCCAGAGCTTGTTTGCCAACTCCAGATATTCGTCAGCGGCCTCGTATCGAGTTGCGTGTGGCGGCAATGCATCCAATCCGAAGTTGAGAGCCATATTCTTCTCACTCGACGTGACAACATTCCAGCCCACACGCCCGCGACTCAGCGAGTCCAGCGTGGAGAACAGCCGCGCCAGGAGGAACGGCGGATAAGCCGTTGTCGATGCAGTACCGATCACACCGATATGCTCGGTAGCTTGGGCCATCAACGCCATCAACGGCATCGGGTCATGCTTCGGCGAATACACCGCGTGCTTCAAGTCCATTTCCATCGAACTGCCGTACGTTTCAGCGATAGTCAGGGTGTCCTCGAAGAGAATAAAGTCGAACTTGGCCGCTTCGAGCCGACGAGCAAGTTCAATATGGTACGAGCCATCGGACCAGTCTGCGCCGATTGTCTTGTTCTCTTCGGAATCCAACCCCCACGCGGGTGCTCCGAACTTGGTGAAGTAGCCGAGGTGAAACTTACTGTTGGACATGGGTACAACTTTCAGATAGTGGCTGGTTCTATACTGTGGAATGCGAAGCCAATGTGGCGGTCGAGCTCATTCTTCGAAGAGCGCCGGCAACGGATCCGACAATGCGCCCGCGTGGCCCATGCCGTATAACGCGTCGTATCCCATGACCCTCAACAAGTCGGTGGGCAGAGTGCGGGCGATCTTTTGCGGACAAGCCAGGTATTGATTTTCTTCCTGCCGCATCCAAGACACGATGTACGGCAGCGAGAGCGCCCGGCGGATCTCATCGGTTGTGGTGTTGGCACCGCCACCGTGAACGAGCTTGCCCGAGAAAATCAAAAGAGAACCCTTGCTCATCTCGACGGGCACCGTGTCGGCCTGGGTGTAACTCTGCTCTTCGAACTGCTTCTTGTGACTGCCGGGCACGATGCGCGTCCCACCGTTTGCCTCGGTGATGTCGGTGACAGCCCAGATATTGTTGCAGTAGATCTTGAAGTCGGGCGTATACGGATATTCGCCGGCAACCATATCGTCGATGTGCAGCATCTGCGCGGTCTGGCCTGGTTCGATCGAGATCATTTCGGTCGATCCCAGTTGAATTCCGTGGGACGCCGACAGAAAACTCCGACCCACACCCAGAACCAGCGGATTCATGACGAGCTCACGGGCTGTAGGCGAATGCGCCATCAATCGACCCGTACGCCTGGTCTTGGTTCCACTGAAGTACTCATCGCCGTGCACTGACGAATCGATGTGCGGCTGCATCTCCTGCACGATTCGATCCATTGTGTCGCCGGAGACCAGCTCGTCGATGATGACGTATCCGTGTTCGTCCAAGACTGCAACGACTTCCTCGACCGTTGCAGTATTTGGGAGCCTCTGCAACGAAGCGGATGTAGTCAGGTGACCCGATTGGGGCAGTTCATGGTCTTCGTGAAGGGTTGCAGACATGACGAGTTGAGCCTCCTGTAGTCGAGCATGTGACATAAGTGGGCGCCAAACAGTCTGATGCAGTTGGTGTTCCGAAAATACTGACCAACACTGCCCAATGGCGTCAGGGCCATATTCTGCGCCGAAATGTTGTTCATCCAGAGACGGACGATCGTCCGAGTCTCTGCTTTGGAGCCTATGCCCCAACCTCGCACCCAGCAAGACAAACGAACCGATGTTACAAAAACGAAACAACCGGTGAAATTTGGCTGAACCGGCGACGCGCGTGCACCCTCGGCGGCCAAATCACGCGCCTGCCCTGCCGACGTAAGGCACTGCCTTGCAGAATGTTCGCGATTGGCCGGTCGCGGCGCTCCTCGCCGAAGCGCCAGTTAGAAGACGACCGTTCGCCGATCGTTGACGTCCCTACGACCCCGTCGTATCGTTGCATTCGGAAGCCGGGTGGATGTTCGCGTCTTCGACGGGCGAAACCGTCACACATGTTGCGCCACAGCAGCTTTCTGTTTCCAAGACGTTGGAGCACGGCGTCGAAGACATCCAATTAATCGGAAGACGCTTGCTTGCCCGCCGTGGTCGCGGAATACCTCACCTAGTTCGTTTGGTCCCGTGTACCCACGGCAAACACGATCGCCGGAATCCGGTGAGACCGCATTTCTGCTCAACCTTCTCTTCGTGCTTCTTCGAAACAAGCACCGTGCAGTTGGTCCCGCGAATGCTCCGGGCGACGCCGCACTCCTGATTCGGTCAGGTAAGGGTCGACCATGAAACAAGGTCTAAAGTCAGACCGTCGGCGCGGATGCCGGAGGCGGCGTTCATTACGCAGGACATCCTGCCAGCCCCTTTGTGTCGTACGGCAGGCACGCCAATGCTAATTCATACGATTCAAGAAACCGGCAGGCCAAATCCTTGGGGCAGTACCCGACGTGAGTGCGATTTCAGGTGCATCCATGTGTCCCCACGACGCGCCCTCGGCAGTAAACCTCATCCACCTGGCCTGTACGCGTCCCCGAACTTGGCGGCAGCGTATCTACGCATCGAAGCCTTTAGTACCTGATCAAGATACCCTCGATCTATCCGCCGACGCTCGGACCAGCGCGCCCGTTGCCGTTTCGACGCGAGGCAGGACCTGACACGGATCGGTTCCCCATGTAGCGCTCGCTCAAGGCAAACACCTTGAAGATTTATCGGATTCCAGTGGGATGCGTTCGTGCATCCCACTGGCCGGAGACCATCAGGGGGCGTTTCCTGATTGTTTACAGCGTCGATTTCAAAGTTTTCGAGCACCCGTGTCAAGCGCCTGCGAGATCTGATCTGTCTGGGCTTGGCCCTCGAGCAGTTGGCGAACCAACCACAGCCGCAGCACCTTTGCCACCGATGCGGCCAGGAAGAGCGCAGCACCGACCACTGTCAGGGCGAGGAAAACCACGGTGAGAATCTGGTACGACACCAGATCCCGTAGGTCCGAGAGCGTCAGCGAAGAGATGTAGACGACGAAGGCGCCGACCACACCGACGACCATGAGCACCAGGCCTGCGATGCGCGTCGCCGCGTCGCCGCCTGCCTGCTTCTTGTCCAGCTTCAACTCTGCGATGTTCTTCTTGAATTCCTCACGGCGATCTTCGGCGAGAGTAGTCATCGTCATCCTCCTAGATAACTGGTAGAAAGTTCGTTTTCGATGTCGAGGGGATCGCCGGTCTTCACGACGCGTCCCTGCAACATCAGTGCGGCCGAGGTCGCGATGGGCAGCACCGCTCGTGCGAACTGCTCGGCAACCAGAATGGAAATGCCTTCGGCTGCAAGCGAGCCGACGACGTCGTACATCTGCGAGACGATTCGAGGTGCGAGACCCATCGACAGCTCGTCGAGCAGGAGCACCGTCGGGTGAGTGCCGAGTGCCCGAGACAGCGCCAGCATCTGCTGCTCGCCACCGGACATCGATCCCGCCAACTGACCACGCCGCTCCCCCAGGATCGGGAACCTGCCGTACGCAACCTCTTCGAGTTCGGCCAAGCCGACGCCCGTTCCGGTCGCGATCCACAGATTTTCCCGCACAGTGAGGTTGGCGAAGATCCCGCGTCCCTCGGGGATGGAGCAGACCCCCAGCCGAGCCAACTCCGAAGGCTCGACGCCGTTCACGACCTGGCCCGCGAGCCGGAACTCGCCGCGGGTGACCGGAAGGACCCCCGAGCAGATCTTGAGCGTCGACGTCTTGCCACCACCGTTGGGTCCGAGTAGCGCCACCACGGCGCCGGGTTCGAGAACCAGATCGACCCCGTGCAGAACCTCGATGGATCCGTAACCGGCACGGACACCGGAGAGTTCGAGCAGCGGTTCGGGGCGGTCGGCGCCGCGTAATCCCTCGTCGATTTTCACCGCGCCAATTTTCGCCTCGCCAATTTTCGCTGAAGTCATACCGCCTCCTCCTCGGTCCCGATGTAGGCCGCGATCACTTCCGGATCCGTCCGGATCTTCTCCGGATCACCCGAGGCGAGGACTGCGCCGTAGTCGAGCACGTGAATGGTCGAGCACACCTTCATCACCAGCGGAATGTCGTGCTCCACCAGACAGATTCCAAGTCCACCCGTCGCTAGCTCGGTGAGCATCTCGGCAAAGACCTCGGTTTCCTGCTCAGTCTGGCCCGAGGCCGGTTCGTCGAGCAGCAGCACTCGCGGGTCGGTCATGAGCGCCCGTGCAACTTCGACAACGCGGGCGCGTCCGGTGGGGATGTCCGCGACGTCCTTGTCCGCGACATCCGTCAGCCCGGTCAGCTCCAGCAGACGATCCGTCTCGCTGTCCACGTCGATCTTGTTGCGGCCGTTCGCCTTGTGGATGTCTCCGGCGACACGCAGGTTGTCACGTACCGACAGCGAGACGAACAGTTCGAGCCGCTGGAAGGTACGTGCAAGCCCGCGACCTGCCCGCTTGTGCGGCGGTAGCTTCGTCACGTCGACGCCGCCGAGAAACACCTGACCTGACGTGGGTTTCTGCAGCCCGGTGATGGTGTTGAAGAGCGTCGTCTTGCCCGCACCATTCGGTCCGATCAGTCCCGTCACGGTTCCGGGTTGCACGGTGAGCGAAACGTCCTTGACCGCGACGTGCCCACCGAAACGAACGCTCACACCGCGTGTTTCGAGAAGAGGTGTGTCAGACATGGGCGGTCAACTCCTTCGGCGAGCCGCCCTGGTACTGAGGAATCCCCAGTTCGCGGTCGATCTCGTCACGGATCTCGGGGCTGTACGGGACGTCGATCCCGACGTCTTCGGGAACGACTGTCGCCTTGGCAGCCAATTCTTCCGGAGTGAGAACCGCACGGGGCATCACCATCTCACCGATCACCGGCAGCATGAACACCACCGCGATCGTGATGGACGCGAACCACCAGTTGCCCAAAACGCCGGTCAGAGCAAGGACGTAGGTCAGCAGAACGACCGCGGCGCCGCCGATCAGAACCGGCTTGGCATCGGCGAGCCGTCGGTAGCCCTCGATCACGCTGTGCACGGTGCCACTGGGGTTCGCGCCGACACCGATACCGATCAGCGCCGGGCTCACCGCGGCGATGTTGCCCAGCAGCAGCCACATTCCCTCCAACTCCGGTTGCGCCGAAGCCAGATTGGTGAACGAGACCATGATGACGGCAAAACCGATTCCGGCCATGAGCCCACCGAACAGTGCGCCGGTGACGTATCCGATGCCCGCGACGACGGTCAGCATGAGCAGCGAGAGGCTGACCATGATGGCAAAGCTCTCACCCGAGACCGAACCCATCGCGCTCGACATCAGAATGCCGCCGAGACCGGCGATCCCCGAAGAGATCATGAAGACGCTCAGCTTGAGCCGAACCAGGCTCTGGCCGAGCATGGCCGAACCGGCCGGGCTGTCCTTCATCGCAGCGAGTCGGCGCCCGTAGCCGCTGTTACGCAACGCGATGACGCCGACGCCGAGTACCGAGAACAGCGCGGTCACGGTCATCAGGAACACCGTCTCGTTGCTCAGATCGAGCGGGCCGATCTTCAGCGGCGGGAGAGCGATGTTGCCGTCTTTGAACAGCGAATACTTCATGCCGAACATCTCGTGTTCGGTGGTGTCACGAAGGACCATGTTGGAGAGGAACACTCCGAAGGCCATGGTTGCAAGCGCAAGATACAGCCCTCTGAGCCGCAGCGCCGGCAGGGCGACGAGGCCGCCGATGACTGCGGTGACCAGGACTCCGACGACGATGCCCCACAGGTTGAGGTGCGCAGCCAACCCGGAACCGGAGATCCCGAAGTGAAAGGCCACGATGGTGGCGATAGCACCGAAAGACACCGGCG
Organism: Rhodococcus sp. MurmanLake-1; assembly: GCF_056945715.1. Classification (NCBI taxonomy): domain Bacteria; kingdom Bacillati; phylum Actinomycetota; class Actinomycetes; order Mycobacteriales; family Nocardiaceae; genus Rhodococcus; species Rhodococcus sp. MurmanLake-1. Next base: position 66,359 of record NZ_JBWZNF010000015.1, read on the forward strand.
CCAAGTTCAATTCACCCGCGTAGCCGGTGAGGAGTGTGAGCGAGAGCGCGATTATCGCGAACGTCATTCCGATGGTCAGTGTCGTGACGGCGGACGTCACCATCAGCAGACGGATCAGGTACACGATGACGATCAGCGCCACGCCCCAGACGACGGCCTTGCGCACGCTCGGCACGTGGTAGCGCTCACGGGTACGAGTGACCGCACCGCGAAGCCGGTCCTGAGGTAGGACGATGAGTACGACGAACAGCGCGATCATCGGCAGGGAGACACGGAAGTTCGACGTCCAACTCCAACTGGTCGGGAAGTACGCCAACACGTACGTACCGGCAAGGCCGAGAACCACGGCGCCGACAAACGTGCGCGGAATGCTGCGCAACCGGCCGAACATGGCCGCGGCAAACGCGTCGATCACCAAGAGCGTCAACATGTTCGCCTCGAGTGTGCCGCCGCTGATCGGGGTGATCAGGATGCCGGCGAGCACTGCGAGCGTCGAACCCATCGCCCAGGACAGTGCCGCGAGACGCTCCGGGTTGTGGCCGTTGAGGCGCAGTAGTTCCGGATCGTCGACGACGCCGCGCATCGCAACACCGGCGCGGGTGCGTGTGAAAAGAACCCGCAGGCCGACTGCGATTGCGATCGCAACGAGGATGCAGATCAACTCGTGGTAGCGGATGCTCGCTCCGAACACCGTGATCTTGGACTGGTCGCCGAAGAACATCTGCATCGTTCGGGCGGTCTCGGGATGCCAGAACCAGTGCGAAATCGAGAGCATCCCGAGCAGGATCGAGACCGTCACAACGATTTTGGTGACCTCGGCAGTATCGCGCAGGCCCTTCATGATCAGGACGTAGAGCCCGAGACCCATCAATGGACCGACGAGGACCAGTGAAATCAGCAAGGCGACGACGGTGGGAAGTTCCCAGCCGTAGCGCAACTGCCAGTAGATGAACGCACCGAGCATTGCCTGTGCACCGTGTGCGAAGTTGAAGATGCCTGACGTGTTGTACGTGAGCACCAACCCGGAGGCGGCGATCGCGTACACCGACCCCAGGACCAGGCCCAGGATCGTGAAAGTGACAAAAGTGTTCATGGCTGAACCCTCGTTAGGGACTCGGGCGGCGGTTGGCGCGCGCCGCCCGAGTCGGAAGAATCAGGACTGCGGCTTGATGACGTTGGCGTTCTGGTACTTCGTCGACACGCGGTCAGCGCCGAGTTCGGTTCCCCAGGTGCTCTTGTCGGTCGCGACGAGGTACTTGGGGTCGCACTTGAATTCGCCCGCGGTGGACGGGAACGCCTGCGAGTAGGTCCCTCCGGTCAGACCGACAATCAGCCCGCACGAGGCCGGCATGTTCTTGCCGGGATCGGTGACGGCATGCAATCCGCCGCCGTCCCACTCGTGAATGTTCGAGAGTTCGTTCACCATGCACTGACGCGTCAGATCGCTGCCGCACTCGTCCGCGGCGGCCGCCCACAGCAGGAACGACGACGCCGCCTGCATCCCGAGGAGCGCCGTCTTGCCACCCTGCTCGGAGACCAGATCCACGTACTTCTTCACTGCGGGCACCTTGTCCGCGTTCTCGAGCATCTGGAAGATCGAGCCCGCGTTGAGGTTGTCGAGCAGTCCGGTGTCCTTGTTCCAGGTCGCGACTCCGGAGTCGTACCACGTGGCTTCACCGGCGAAGACGGGATCAATGCCGACCTGACCCAGCGATTTGATGAAATTCAGTTCGGCGGGCACCGGCGAACGCGACGTCCAGATACCCTTCGCCCCGCACTCCTTGAACTTCTCGGCAAACGGGAGATAACTCGCCTCGCCCTCGTAGTTCAGCGTGACGCCGCAATCCTTCAGACTGAAACCGGCCGCCTCGGCCATCTCCCGCGACTTCGCAGACGCGGTAATGGTGGCTGGAATGGTGCTGTTAAGGATATCGAAGTCACTAACTGCGTCCGGATGTAGCTCCGCCAATTGGAACCAAGCCGCGGCATTGGCGTAATCAGCCGGGAACGGAACTCCCTGGAACGTCATGGGTCCGTTCGCGGCGTCCGGCGAGACGGTGAAGCCTGGCACTGACACCAGGTTGCAGGCGACACGCGTCTGCTCGGCGGTCTGATCCATCGCGAAGCCGTACCCGACCATCATGAACTGACTCCCGCACGCTTCCTGCATGACCGAGTTGGCCTGCATTAAAGCGGCGTCGTAGTCGGTACCGACGACCTTGCGGCCGTTGATGCCGCCCTGATCGTTGCACCAAGAGATGAGCGCGTTGACGGCATCGCTCATTTCCTTGTTCAGCCCCGGTGACTTCACGTACCCGCGGTCGTCACCGAACCCGATCTTGATCTCGGTGTCGCTGACGCCTTGATCGGTTGCGCCGGTGGCGTCGCCTTCGCCACACGGCGAATCGAGGGTGCCGAACTTCGCATCGGAGGTGCTCGACGCAAGGTCGGCGCCGACGCCGGATCCGCCGACAGCGACGGCGTAGGGATCGTCACCACGATTCGATGCGCAGGCTGACGCCAGAACGGCGGTCGCGGCGAGTGCCACGATCAGCTTCGTGGACTTGTTGGGCTTCACAGTTGGTCGCTCTCCTCGTTGTCCGACTCGGATCCAGTTTTACCGGGGCGCCAAGTCAGCTTGGGTCTGCAGTCCGGCGAGCGTATTCAAGTGCGCGCGTCCGAATTTGCGATCCTCCCGCCCATCGGGAAGAAAAGTGAGTGGCATCACATGCTCGGCAGAGTGTTGTCCAATCGCGTCGTCGCTCATACCCTGTGCACCGAGGCGATGACTTGCAACGGCGCCCGGAAATCCTCACCTTCTACACTCACCGCTCTCGCGTTTCCGCATACCGCTGGCTCACGTTCTGTGTCGACCGCCTGTCGACCGCCTAGCGCAAGCAGTCCTCGGACTACCGATAGCAAAACAGCCTTACCTTGCGGCGAAGCGCGTGAGTCTCTCCCACCCGGAGTGCCCCCACACTCTTCGGTGGTATGCAGCCGAGCGTCTATCCGAGAGGTCAATTTGCTGGATTCGGTCACTTTTACTAACAATCCGAGCGCCAAATAATAGTCACTCTGAATCGCTTGTGAGCGTTTGTAGTGGCCACCCCGGGCCAGTTGCTACAAACACTGACGTGCAATTCACGGTTCGGGAATCTCGTTCTCGTATCCGAAACGCTCCGCCATGATTTCAGCACTGATTCAGGCCGTTTCGGCGCCGCGGACAGCGATTAGGATACCTGGCAGGTGAGACTTGAGGCGAGTAAAACTGACTTCGACGATACAAACGATTTTGTTCCCACAGTGGCAGTAATTTGGAGTAACCTCCGCTTACTTCGATCTGCTAAGCGTGCGAACACGTCGAAATCGTCGACAAGCAGTTCCCGAGTGACCTGCGCATCGCCCTGGCGCACCGGAGGAACATCTGGCACCGACGCGCGGGTATCGACTCCATCGCGCCCACAGGCGACGCGTTGCACCCCTCGCTGCCTACAGTAATCGACGGAGATTACCGGTGGTGAAGCGTCATTCGCCTATCACGTACTGGCGCGCAACAACAGGATTCGGATCCGCTGCCTGAAGGTTATCCTCAGGCCTTCAAAGGAATTCGCGGTAGACTCGTGTCACCAACAGAGATTGGTGGGTAACCATACGTCCTGCTACCCGAAACTCTCTGTCGACGCCACTGCGAGCGCACTCGTGTCGCAATCTGGCGCGATCATCTTGATCCGCACCGCCGAAAATCCGGCCTGACCAAACTCGTCGGGACCCTACAAACCTGGGAGCTACGACACCGTCGTCGGGCCCGTTGCGAGGACCGAATTCGCACATCCAAGGATGCGGTCTGAAGAACCCAACTTCACATGGTTTGGCGCAGAATCAAATCTGGCTGGGGATCGTTACGCTCGCCTCTGAACTGACAGCCTTCATGCAAATGCTAACCCTGAACAGCAGCGTTGCATCCAGAAAGAGCCGAAACGACCTGGCCGAAGGTCGTTTTCGATCGCCGGTCGTACCCCGTCATGCCCGGAAGACGCACCTGCGGCTATCGGTGCGGGCACAGGTCCGGTTTTATCACCCCGGCATCCTCCAGGCCGGAGGCAATGCCGGCACCCACCTGACCCAGCGAATTCCGTTGGCACGAGCGGAAAGAATATGAATCCAGAAAGTGGAATCCGAGAAGGTGATGAAAGGCGTTCTCTCCATTCACCGAATGCGGCAAGGCAGTGTGTTAGTGCGCCAGCGGTGTCACTCCCCCGGCTCGAAGCATCAGACTGGTACTGGCTTCACCCCCGGTGCGGTGCGCATTCATCAAATTCACGAGCTGCTCGTTGTCGCCCACTGACAATGCTGCGATCATTTCGTCGTGCTCGCGCACCACTCGCGCACGCCCTTCGGGATCGTACAGATATACGGCATGGTAAGGCATGGCAAGCGTCCACAATCGACGTAGCTCCGAAACGATCAACTGCAGCGACGACCGGTCGAACATCGAGAAATGAAACTCCCGATTTCGCATCCGCATCATCAGGTAATCCTCCGAATCGGCGGCTGCAGCAATCTCGACGGCCAGATCTTTGACTTCCGCCAGAGCCGCGTCGTCAAAAACCGGTAACGACAGCAGCACTTCCTTCTCGAGCGCAGCTCGCATGAGGTAGATCTGGTCGAACTCCGACTTTTCCAACCGGGCTACTGCGTACCCGACATTGTGTACGTGCCGAACAAGGCCCTCCGACGTAAGTTGCCGCAGTCCCTCCCGAATGGGCAGTCGGCTGACACCCAGGCGCTCCGCCATGGTTTCCTGCCGAATCTGCTGTCCTGGGAGCAATTCCCCGCTGATGATCATTCGCTCGATCTCCGCAACGACTCGAGACGCTGCCTGCTCCGAGACCGATCGCCCCTGAACTTCCACTCGTCCGGTCAAAGTTGACACTGTCTCGGGCTGGCGCGCTTTCGATCTGCGGGACACGAATTTCTCCTCTAGCAAAGTCTTCTTGGCAGTTCCGAAACTCCACGTGGCAATCGGCGTCAATCTCGGATACACCATTGTTGCATCACCCGCGTCTGCTGCCTTGCCTCTCAGCTACATCTCGTCGCCGCCAGGTCTAAAACTCGTAGAGGTTGTTGACCGTTGGAGTTCCGACGAGCGGGAGATTCCATTCACCACGAGCACTCAAACGCTGAGCAAAACTTAAACTCGCAGTGCTACACATGCCGATAAGGTCAGTGGCAGGTCGCCACCACGTGCCGTTACTACGGCATCAGGCGCCACACCCGTACCGTGCGCACGTCTGCTTCGTGATCTCCATCCTGCCCGAGTACGTGATCGAGCCTGCGACGTCGCCTGCGTCGACCGCCAATTCCAGCACTTCGAGGACCAGTTCGGTGTGCATGTGATCCGGCACCACCCACCCCAAATCCTTCCTCGAATGCTGATTCTGAATCACTCCCAGATTATGGTCACATCCACTGCAGGCCAGAAGTGAATTAATCAATTAGTTGGCGTCGAAGTGGCAGTTCGTCTGCGCCCTCGTTCCGGGCCGTACGGTTCCGGACCGGGCAGCGCGAACATCCTTGCTCCACCGACGGGTCACGAACCCCATGCACTCCGTGACCGCGCTACGCTGAGCACACCCAGGCGATGCGGCAGAGGGTACGGGGAGTGAGGAAGGAAGTCCTGAAGTTGAAACACTCGCATTACATGCGGGAGCCAGTACGGCGAACGCTTACCTCTGACGCAGCAATACGAGTGATCAGCCGTGACGGCATAGCTGCAGCCTCGTTGCGAAGAATCGCGCAAGAAGCAGACGTACCGCTGTCGAGCCTCAACCATGTTTACCCAAGCAAGCAGGATCTTCTCAGAGACGCCTGGGACCGTTCCCATCAACTCGTGTTCCAGATCGTCGAAGAGGTCATCGATTCTCGGCCAAAGACCCTACACGGTGCGGTATCGACGCTGATCCTTGCATTCGTCGGAGGTGAACAGCCGATCACTCCACAGTCATCATCGGAATCACGGGCACATATCGAGAATGCCCAGCGCGCGCAATACGAGCTTTACCTGTGGGCGTCTCGAATTCCAGATGGCGGCGACAACGACGTAACCGATTACTCACCTGCGATCTTTAGCATTGAAACATTTTTGAAATCGTATGAATACCCTGGCGTCAATGCGGAGGCCCTGTCTCAAGTAGTCGCTGCAATGATCGACGGCCTGTTCCTGCAAACTATGTCAGGCAATTCCGTCGGGAGCAATCGGGATCGAGTGGACCGAATTTCAGCTGGCCTCATTTCATCCTGTACAGACTGACGGCCACAATGACGAGGTGGTAATTCCCATTACTGCTGGAACGGTACCGACAAGCGCTGGGCTGCACTATCCCCTGCCCATCATCGCGTCCTTGGACGGACCTAATCGAAGGATAGTGACACCGTCAGCCACGCCGGCAGCCGTGATGTCGGAGATGAGACTAAGAAGTCCCGCTTCAGTTCCGACGTATCGAACCGACGTTGGTTCGTCCGAACAGATCGAGGCAAGTTCAGACCTGGCTGTGCGTGCATCGACCGCTGTATACGACTCGATGTCCAAGAACACTGCAACATCGCGGTTTCCCGCACGTGCATCTGCCCGTATTCCCGACGTGCGGCGCTGCGCTTCGCGAAGGTCTTCCGCCTGGATACGAACGATTTCGCCTGGCGAGGCTTCGTCATCGGGCGCGCCCGCCTCGATCCATGTGTCTCCGATACATGTAGCGATGCGAAGAGCAGTATTCACAATGCACCAGCCCTTTTGATGGTTGAGGCGGTGGCGGTTGCGGAACCCTCGACGCGTCGAGAACAGGACGGAATTGCCATTAGCTCATGCCTGATATGTCTACGCGCCAACACGCGTCGGTCGTCTGCCTGGAATCCTCGGTATCACAGGCATCGATGAGCGACGTTACGACAACCGCCAGAGTGGGACGTATGTCCGACTCTCGTTCGAGAATACGTTCGCCTCGGAGAGTCGTCAATGGAAGAAAGAATGGTTTACTAACCGATAACAATGAAACGGTCGCTCGTGGGCGTGAACGAACGGCACTAGATCCCCAGTACTTCCCGAGCCCGGTCGATCTCCGAAGGGTCCGAGGTGGTGGGAATGAGAATCAAGTCGTCGACCCCCGCTTCCCGCGCACCACTTACAGCGTTCAACAGACCCGTGGCGCCGAAGTTGGGAGAAGCCCGCGAGTATTTCGCTGATACATCTGCCCCGTAGGACTGGAAGAACTCGCCCAAGTGTCGAGTGAACTGCTCCTCAGGGTCGGGTCCGAGGGCGAACCACATACACGCCGAGAAATGCGGGACTTCGTCGCGCCCGGCATCGGCCCATGCTTTGACGACCAGTTTCCTTTGGTCGGACAGGTTCTGTCCGTCGAGCTGGATAGTCTGGTTGGGATCATTGACACCATCAGCCCACTGCGCAGCGCGCGCAAGCGCTTTCGGGCCGGACACGCCTGCGACGAGGGGCACTGTGCTGCCCCTATACGGACGGGGGCCGACCGGACCGTAACCTTCCACCGGTGGCTTCTGAGACCAGACATCCTTCATCGCAGCTACATGTTCATCCATTTGCCTTCGGCGAAAAGAAGTTTCGGTTCCAGTCGCGGCGTAATCCTCACCTTGGCCCCCTATCCCAACACCTAGTGTCAGGCGACCCGCTGAAAGCTGGTCTATCGTTGCCATCTCCTTGGCAAAATGGACGGCATTCCGCGTCGGAAGTGTTGCGATTGCAGTCCACAGTTTCACGCGCTCGGTCACAGCCGCGGCAGCGGCGAGCTGAACAGTCAATGCCCAACTGTCGTAGACCAATCGATCGCAGATCGCCAGGCCGTCCCACGGTCCCTCGTCGATCTTCCGGCACCATGTGAGTTCTTCATTGCGTCCGTGAGGAATGAAAGACGGAAGCCCCATTGATAGATCCATTCCGATTGCTCCCTTCGTTTATGCCCCGTTTCGAGCGCTGTGCCACCGAGGCACTATCGTGCTCGATGTCGAGAACTGGGATCCGCCACATTCACAACACCCTGCGGCCCCCGCTGCCAGCGAGTGAGCGTCAGCGGGCACTCCGGTGCCGATTCCGCCGACGCATCCTCAGCGCGGATCGAGTTCAGAAATGTGTACCACCATCGATACGTACCTCGGTACCGGTAATGAATGCGGCATCGTCACTGGCGAGCATCGCCACGACGCCTGCAACCGCGGACGGCTCGGCGAATCCCTCCCCCAAGGCGGGCACCAACTTGGAGAACACCCGGTAATCGGCGTCCTCCGGTATGCCTGGCCCTACGCTCTGGCGACTCTTACCGCTCGCGTCGGTCATTCCAGAGGAAATCGACCCCGGCTGAACCGAGTTGAATCGAATACCCTCCTGCGAATACTCAGCAGCAAGTGCGTGTGTCATCGACTGAATCCCACCTTTACTGGCGGCATAAGCAGACATGTAGGGATGCGCAAAATTGGCGGACGTCGAACTGAAATTCACGACGGCCGACTTGGTGCCCTCCAGCAATGCAGGGAGCGCTTCCCGGATGACCAAAAACGTGCCCGTGAGATTGATGCGGATCACTTGCTCGAAAGCCGACAAGGATGTCGCAGCAGTATGCGATGAGCGAAGAATCCCAGCGGCATTCACCAGCACGTCAAGGCCCCCGAGAACCTGGACCGCGCTGCGGACGCCGGCGATCACCGATTGCTCGTCCGAGACGTCGAGAACCTGAGTTTTCAGGCAATCGGAGCCGTGAGCGTGCTTCTCCACGGTGTCTGCCAATCCAGCCTCACTGATATCGGCCGCCACGACCGAACCGCCCTCGGCGAGGATCCTCAGCACGGTTGCCTGTCCGATTCCTGACCCGCCACCGGTGACGAGAACTCTGCGTCCTTCGAAACGATCCATTTTGACATCCTGTCGTCGATGAGAAAATTCTGAATACGTGGCATTCTATGACATTCTGGCACAAATTGCCATCAATCCGGATGCGGACTGACAGGGACCGACAGATACCATGGGTCGATGTCGGACATAACCGTCTCTTTGATGGACAAGCGCAAGGCCGAGACGGAGCTGGCGATCGCCCACGCCGCCACCGAACTGTGCTTTGAGCAGGACTTCTCGCGAGTTACCGCGGCGGACATCTCAAGACGGGCAGGTGTCTCGCCTCGGACGTTCTATCGCTATTTTTCGACGAAGGAAGACGCAATTGGTCCACTTCTTTCCGCTGGTGCCGACCAGTGGCAATGGCTGGTGGCGAGTTCCGCTGCCGCAGAGAACGGACCGCTGAGAGCAATAGAAGATGCAATCAAAGCTGCACTCGATCCAGAAACGTCCGTCGAGTCAGACTCGGAACAGATGAGACAGTTACTCCGAGTGGTTGCGCGAAACCCCTCCCTCGCGGCAGTGTGGAATCGCGTCAACGGTGACTCCGAAGCTCAACTTCGAAAAGTTCTGGCACAAGTGGTCATTCCAAGAGAAAACGCCCTGACGATACGCATTGTCGCGGCTGCGGCGACCGCTGCGATACGCATCGCATTCGAGAGTTGGGCCGAAACCGACGCGACTGCTAAGGGTCCGCACGGACCGGCCGCAGTGGCGGTGCGCTGTTTTCACAAATTGAGCGGTGGCGTACTACCCGGCTGAAATCATAACGCACAACTACGTTCTGCCTTTTCTTGCCTGATGCGCCAGCGTAAATTGCACGCTGCGGAAAGTGGGCATTATCGTCGGACGCCCTGTTTCTTGATGAAGAACGATCCCGCCACCGCCATCAAAGATATAACGCCACCCCACACGAATGCCGTGTGAATACCTGACTGCTGAGCAGCGACGTCAGCCGCGCCCTCGGAGAGGCGGGAGGCAGCAGTGTTCGACATGATCGTCACGAACAGCGCTGTACCCGCCGCACCAGCCAACTGCTGACCAGTATTGAAAATGGCGCTGCCATGCGAATACAACTCCGCCGGAACCGATCCGAGCGAGGACGTCATCAGCGGTGTCATCACCAACGCCAAACCCGCCATCAGCAGCGAATGTATCCCGACCACCACAGGCAACCCGGTTTCCGTGTCCAGGAATGTCATCAGCCACAACGCGCCACTGACCACCACAGCACCCGGGATAACCAGAGGGCGGGGACCGACACGGTCGAACACCCGCCCGACGAACGGCGCCAGAACTCCCATGAGCAGACCGCCGGGCAAAAGCACCAGACCTGTCTTCAACGTGTCCAAGCCGAGCACATTCTGCAAGTACAGCGGAAGCAGAATCAGCGCACCGAACAACGCCATCATGCTGATCGCCAACATCACCAGCCCGATGCTGAACGTCGGAGTCAGGAACGGCCGCAGATCCAGCAGCGCACGTCCGTCCTCTTGTCGCGACAACTGACGCAGCACGAACACCGCCAGCGCGGCGACGCCGACGCCGAGCGATACCCACACCGGCACCCCGGATCCCTCGGCCGAGTGCCCGAGGCTGCCGAGCCCGTACACGATTCCCCCGAATGCGAACGCGGACAATAGGACCGACAACCCGTCGAACGGAGCCGCGCCGATCGTGGTGAGGTTCCTGACCAACGCCGAACCGACGGCAAACGCGACCAGGGCGATCGGCAACACGATCCAGAACATCCACCGCCAGTCCAGCGAGCGCAGGATCACACCCGAGAGGGTAGGGCCGATCGCCGGGGCGACGGCGATCACGATGGAGATCACCCCCATCATCGATCCACGCTTGTCCACGGGAACCACACGCAAGACTGTGGTCATCAACAGTGGGAGCATGATCGCGGTGCCACCGGCTTGGATCACTCGTCCAGCCAGCAGAAGTTCGAATCCGGGTGCAGATGCCGCGAGGAGCGTGCCGATGCTGAAGAGCGTCATCGCTGCTGCGAAGACTTGCCGGAGGGTGAAGCGTTGGAACAGATAGCCCGTAGTCGGGATGATCACGGCCATGGTGAGTAGGAAGCCGGTGGTCAGCCACTGCGCTGTGCTGGCAGTGATGTCGAGGTCCACCATCAGCCGCGGCAATGCCACGCCCATGATCGTCTCGTTGAGGATCATCACGAACGCGGAAACAACCAGCACGCCGATCAATAATTTGCTGCCCTTGTCCAGGGCTTCCGGTTGCGCGGTGCCTGTGGGAGCCTGTGTTTCTTGAATGTGCATACCGCGATCACGGACTCTCTGTTTCGAAGGAAAATTGCTCTAAATAATTGAAGGTATGAGACGTGTTGCAAGGGTGAGCAACACATGACGAGGTTGGCGTCGACTTTCCTCGATACTCCGACGCCAGCAGCGGACTCCTCACGGACAACGAGAAGATGTTTCGTCGCGGCGTGGCCAACGATCCTTGCGATCGACACAAGCTATTGGAAATCCAACCGAATTCGCGAAGATCGAGCGGATCTGAGGCCAAATCTAAACCACACCAACGATTTCGTGGTCGACATCGCGCTGAGCGCGCTCATTGATGACATGCGTGCAGGCAAATCGCTTGATTCGCCCTCTGCTCCGCTTCATATTAGCTCGTTGACCGATGGTGCCAATCGAACCTACGCGATTGCGCGATGACGCCCTCCCGTTACCCGAGCGACAGCACCACGTTGACGGATTCAGCGCAGTTTGTCCCAACCTGATGCGTCCAGGCCTTCAGCTGTGGAGGAGAGATCACACCGGGGCAGTTGTGATTGCCGTCACCGTGTGACAGCATCTGCCATGTAGACAGATACCAGCTCAGTGAAGGATGTTCACCATGACGTTCCGCGACGAGACCCCGAATGCCGTCGTTGACCGGGTGATCGCGGTCTTGAGCGCTTTCTCTGGCGCAACCACCCTCACGTCGTCCCGAATCGCGCGGCAGACCGGCCTCCCCCGCTCCTCTGTGCATCGCCTGCTCCAGCAGTTGGTCGACCTCGGCGTCGTGACTCGCGACGGCTTCGACTACCAAGTAGGTGTCAAGCTCTACGAGTTGGGCAGCGCTGCGGTCACGCAGCACAGCGTTCACCGTGTGGCGATGCCTCACATGGCCAGACTTAGCCGAACCACTGGTATGAGTGTCTACCTCGCCGCGCTCTCGGGTTCCGATGTCGTGTACATCGACAATGTGTGGACCGACTGGGCGGCACCGCTGCGCCGTGGCATCGTTCATCCTGCGCATATGACCGCGAGTGGCAAGATGCTCCTCGCATGCCTGCTACCCGAGCGCAGACCCGGGATCGACTTCAGCGGCATCCACGCTAAGACGCGCCACAGCATCAGGTCGCAGATCGAGCTGGATCGGGCATTGGCTGCGATTCGAGATTCGGGTGTGGCGCTGAACCGAGAGGAATTCCTGCTCGGTTCGACTTCCTTGGCGGTACAGATCGGCCCGCCGGAAGACGCGTCGACCGCGTTGTCAGTTTGGGGTCCATCCGAATTCGTGCAGAAGCCCGGCATCGAAATGCATCTGCGGCAGACCGGGCGCGCGATCTGGAGGGCTGCACAACGTGGTCCCACCCGGCGGCCGGCATCGCCGCCTTCAGGGGCCCAGCGGTCCGAACGAACCCGATATTCCGCCTCCATGTTCGAGGATGAGCCACGGGTGGGGTGAGCAACGGACACGGTCCCAGAACCCCTACTGAAATCTTCATCCGGCGCGGGCAACCGAGAGGTCGGCCGCCGCATCTGCAACCGGTACCATCGCCCCATTCGAACCAGGAGGAGACATGAGCAGTGCTCGCAGCAGCAGGCTCCTCGAACGCCGCTTTGAGGACGTTCGGCTCACGGTTGCGCTCGCTGCGCGGGACCTGTTCCTTGAGTGCCGTTCCACCGCCGTCACAGTCGAATCCATAGCGCAACGGGCCGAAGTTTCTGAACGGACTTTCTACCGGCATTTCCCGTCGAAGGCCGATCTGATCTCACCGCTGTTCGAACGCTCCAACCGTTCGTTGATCTGCTCCCTCAGTGAGTCCGATCCTGGCATGTGCGACATCGTCGACACGTTGGTCGAGCTCTTCACAAGAGAAGTCGCTGCAGGTCCCGCTCAGCACGCCGAGTTGCTCGAGTTGCTCATGGCCACGCCCGAATATCGATTGCGATGGGAAAGCACTGATCGAAATCTCATCGATGCAATAAGTGAATGGCTAGTAAGGTGGTCCGTGCATCCTCAAGAGCACTTCACCCGCCGTGTCACGGCTCTGACCATCATGACTGCCTCTCGCGCCTCCTACATGGAATGGACGGACAACGGCCGCTCCGGCGGGATCAACGGTCTGCGAGCCCTGCACACCAAGTCGTTCACGGCGCTCGCGCGACCGTGGTTGCCGGAGACTGATCCAACTACAGAGAGCAAACGATCATGATTGCGAAGAGCACCCAAGAAGTCAGACTTACAACGCTGGCGTGCACCGGGGACTGGCTCCCTGGACCTACGAGCGATCGGCCACTTCAACCCCAATGAAGCCCTTCGGAGATTATCGTGACTACGTGACGCGTCGGGAGCCACGGGCGGCTCAACGTCACTGACGGCGAACGCGGAGTGTGCCTGGCACGAAGGTCCGGGCCAGAGGCGAACGCCAATCGACGGAGATCAGCAGTTCGCGCAACACCTCACCCCCTCGCGTGTGATCGCGCCGCCTCATGAATCAGGATCACGCGAGCCGCTTCACGGGATGCTGCTGTTTCCGCTCCCCCAGTCACGTGGGCCGATTCCGCCATTGTGGGATGTAGCTTCACGCCGACCAGCGGCGTGCCAAGGTAACGCGTGGGCCCGGACAGCAGTTACTCCGATCCGGCGTAGTGCGGGAACTTCCTCACGCGCTTACAAGAGCCCCAGCGTCGACTCGCCATTGCGAAGTGCTTTCGTACAGCGCGTTCGAATGTCGGGTCAGCCCGTCATGGTGAAGGGCGCGGCTTGCATCTTGACCAGGTCGACGCGCTGCTGCCACGTGTCGAGCCATTCCGGATGAGGGAAGACATGAGTTCGCCGCGCCGCCATCGCCTTGACCACCATCTCCGCAACTACTTCGGGCGAGATGCCCTCTTGCTCAATTGCCCGGTACACCTTCTCACGCAGCTCCGCGATCTTGGGATCGGCCTGTGCGCGCGGTACATGCCCCTCTGGGGCGTTGCGCTCTTCGTGCCGGATTGCCGTGGCGGTATAGGCCGGGCACAGTACCGCGACACTTACGTTGGGGTGCTCCACGGCGAATTCATTGGAGAGCGCCTCTGACAACGCCACGACGCCTGCCTTGGTAACCTTGTAGTCGGCCTGGTAAGGGCCAGTTGTAAAGCCCGCCATCGAGGCAGTGTTGACGATGTAGGCTTCATCTTGTTCCGCAAGCACCGGCAGAAAAATCCTGCAGCCGTGAATGACACCCCACAGGTTTACACCGACAGTCCATTCCCACGTCATCTCACTGATGGTGCTGAAGCGCTGTATTCCGCCGACGCCCGCGTTGTTACACAGCACGTGGACGGCTCCGAACCGGTCAACGGCCGCATCGCGCAGCCCTTCGACCGATCGAGCGTCTGCGACGTCGGTTTCGACTGCCAGAATCTCGCCCAGCGCCGACAGTTCTTGTGCCGCCAACTCCAGTCGTTGGGCGTCCTTGTCGGCAAGGACAACCTTCATACCTTCCTGGAGAAACCGAACCGACAAGCCGTATCCGATGCCCTGGGCCGCCCCTGTCACAACGGCGATTCGATCACGCAATTCTCTCATAAGATAGCTCCTGTTGAGGCTTCGGTTCAATACCGGTACCCGTTGCGCGCCAATACCTTTCGAAGAATTGAGCCATCGGGAACCGAGTTTGTATCCGTTTGGTCTCGGCAATGTCCGCGGCCGGCGCGATCAACGCGGCGCAGGCCGTCCAGAATCCAGCGATCGGTGATCACGTCCATGTGGCCGCCGGGTAACGGACCTATTTTGGTAGCTTGTCCTTCCTTCAAGCAGTGCTTTCAGAATTTTCGTTATTGTCTGCCGACATTTTCAATGAGTCCTCTACCCTTCCCACCAACCGGGATATCTGTCCGTAACCGACAAGTCCGAGACGAGCATCGTCGTGGCCGTACACCGGCGGATCGACGTGCGACTTCAGCCGAGTTGGTGCAGAAACCTCCGAAAGTGCACGCGCCTAGGCGAGACGCCGAGCGCGGCCAGGTCTCGTCCCTGAAGTGCACTCAGCAGCTTCCGTGCCCCTAGACAACCGAACTCCAGTGGAAGTCTGCAAACTCTCACAGGATGAAAGGGCACGTAATTCTCGGTTCGGCGCCAGGATCTTCCGACCCGACATCGAGGCTCAGACGACCTTGGGGAGTCGAACCTCGAAGCAAATGACGAGAGGGTGTTCCAGCTGTTCCTCAAACCTGGATTCGCATCGACCGCGGGGAGTGACTTCGCCCGGGCGACCTGAATGAGGCAAGACACCGCGCTCTGTGCCTTGCCGCGAGATCCGACTTCGCCTGTGCGGCCGCCACGGCGACTCATGCGTCCTTGGCTGCGGCACCCGATTGGTACCGCCGTCGGAGACGATAAGCACGGCATCGTAAATCCCGTATCTCACTGCCCGACGGTACGACGCGTCAGTCCCGGGTGGCAACAATCTTCGCGCAACACGCTGCCTCACACTCGCGGACCACCGTGCGCAACACTCAGCCGGAACGCTGGGCAATCCGGCCGAATGCTACTCGGTCCCTCGGCATTGACTGGCGCCGACTTGCTGGTTAGCGGTCTCAATGAAGTCGCGGAATGCCTGCCCCGACGGGAAGCTCTAGACAAGACTCGCCCAGTTCAGCTGAGCGGACCGCCTCGTCGATACTCTTCCGAAGAGACGGGCATCCACGCCGTGGATCGCCCACCCGGGTCGAGGAGGCCGAGATAAGCGGGCACTCTGATGCATCCGTCGTCCATTGGATGGAGGTGTGGGCTTGGCTGAATTTCTCCACCAGGACCTTCCGGCCACAAGTGTCGCAACCCAATGCTTGCATCGTCATCGAATGCTCCTCTCCGAACTTATACGAGAGCGAACCTAACCGCTGAGGCGGCAGCGCCGCGGTTGCCATCCCGACCACCGGGAGGGCGCCCGCGGCCCCGATTCCACCTCGGCCAGGAGGCGGAAGTTACGGTGTCACGCAAGCGAATTGGCCGTAGGCGAGTCCCTGAGCTTCTCGACGGCTGCCCGCCTGACGCGAAAAAGCATTCGTGGCGCTCCTCGCTTGAGCTGCCTACAGCCAGGGACTGCAGGCAGTGTGCGGCGTCCGTGACCGTGTTGGATGGTGTCAGCTTCGCGCAGCAGGTTGCTCGGGATCGAGCCCGTTCCGCCGGTGCGGGCGGTGGGTCTCCGACGTACTCGGGCTTCTCCGTGACCAGTGTCGAGAGTCTCGTCTCGTGGGCCGCCTGCGCCGTGCCCAGACCCGACGAGCCCGTCGCTCGTCATGACATCAACCGACATGGTGGTGGTGGCGATCATGCGTTGTCTCCCTTCGCTCCGGCGCCGTCGATGAACTCGAAGTCGACCGGGTTGGGTTCCCGCAAGAGCGTCCAGTAGTCGACCAGTCGCCACGGGCAGGGCACAATTGCGCGCCCCTGGCTGTTGCGGTAGTAGCCGTTCACCGTGGCACCGGGATGCACCCAGACCGTCTTGTCGAGTGCCTCGTCGACCCGGCGGTTGTAGTCGTCGAGCACCTCCTGCTTGACGTCCATCGCGGCGTGATCGTTCTCCAGCAGGTACTGGAGGCACTCGATCACATAATGGACGTGCTCCTCGCTCAGGATGTTGTGGCCGGCGCCGTGGTTTGGCGCCGAGTTCGGGCCTGCGGTCACGAACAAGTTCGGGAATCCGGCCACCTGAATACCGAGGTAGGCGCGCGGGTTGTCACCGCCCTCCCACACGTCCGCGAGGGTTCGGCCGTCGCGGCCGGCGATTTCGATCGAAGTGGTGAACTCCAGCTGAAAACCCGTCGCCAGGATGATGACATCCGCGGGGATGTACTCGCCCTCAGTGGTAAGCACCCCGTCGTGGTCGACGCGTTGGAACGATGCCCGGTGCAGGTTCACGTGGTCACGGGTCAACGCCTTGAAGAACCCAGGGTCCTTCACGATCCGCTTGCCATACGGCCGGAAGTCGGGCGTCAGCTTCTCGATCAGGTCGGGGCGGTCCGCGAAGCTCTTCTGCAGGTATTCAGTCGCCGTTTTGAGCACCATCTCGTTGGCAGCGGAGGCCGAGAAGTGCGTCTGCGCCCACTCCTCGTCGATGCGGGGCAACACGTACAGATTGTCCGATGCGAACCAGTAAGACCGTAGCCGGAACCACTCGTTGAAGCGCGGAATGTTCGCCATCGCCCACCGCTCGCCGTCCGAGACCTCGTGAACGACGGTCTTCTCGGGCACAATCCAGTGCGGCGACCGCACTACCACGTCCATCGACCGAACTTGCTCAACGATGTTCGCGACCACCTGCACGGAGGTGCAGCCTGTGCCGAGCACGACCACCCGCTTGTCCGTCAGGTCCAGGTTCTCGTCCCACTCGGCGGTGTGAATCACTGTGCCACCAAACGAGTTCAGGCCCTCGATGTCCGGGATGTTCGGTGAGTTGAGCATGCCAAGCGCCGTGACCACCGCGGCGGCCCTCTGCACCTCACGGGTGCCGTCGGCTGTCTCTGTCGTCACCTCCCACACGTTCTCACTCTCCAGCCAGATGACGGAAAGCACGCGGGTGTTGAACGAGATGTTGTCGACGATCCCGTAGGCGTCGACGACGCCACGAAGATACTTCTGATACTCGACGCCGGAGGGGTAGTACTTCGACCAATTCGGATTCAGCTCGAACGAGTAAGAGTAGTAGTGGCTCGGCGTGTCGACCGCAGCTCCCGGATAGGTGTTGCGCGACCAGGTTCCGCCGATCTCGTTGCGGGACTCGAACACCCGATACGAGAAGCCCGCCTCGCCGAGTTTGATCGCGGCGTTGATGCCGACAATGCCCGCGCCGATCACGATCACCGAGAACTCGGCCGGGGGCGCGACCGTCACCGGCACCTTGCGTTCGCTTGGCGAGAAACCCGCCTGCTCAAGCAGGATCGGCAAGAATTCGACGTCGACCCGCTCCGAGGTCGCGACAGTCGCCATGCGGCCGAATAGTTCCCGGTCGGGTGTACCGAGACGGTCCATCATGTCTACGGACAGCAGCTCGTGCGCGCGGGATCGAATGTCGGCAATCACGTCTGCCGGGTACTGCCCGGGAGGAGCGGTGGGCTTGATACCTGTCTTGTAGTGGTTGCCCGGCTCTGTGATCGTCAACCGCGACCTGAACTCTTCGAGGAGGCTCGGGTCGCCGGTCACGTGTACGAGAGACATCAGCAACGGCGCGGGATCACAGCTGTCGATCGCTGCGTGCAGCTCAACCTCGCGGTCACCACCGGGCACGTTTTCCGCCACATCTGCGGCTATCGTCTCGGTCATTGTTCACCTTTCGGAAGGGGCACACCCATGCGGAGCAACATCTCGCGTGGGTCGGCCGGTGGTCTGAGATCGAGCAGCTGGCTACCGCGTCGCTGTGCTGAGGCAATGCAGATCTCGTCGTCGGAGTAGATCCAGAAGTCTCCGCGCGCAATCTGCTCGATCATGTGCTCGGCAGCAACGAGGGGGTCCAGCCCCTTCTCGACGTTGTCCCGCTGCATCGCGGCGAACACCTCGTTCGCCGTTTCGTTACCCGTCGGGGCCTCACGTTGAGCCGACGTGAAGATGTCGCTCCGGATCGAATGCGGGATCACCGCGCTGACCTGGATCGGCGCGTCGACCACTGCGAGGTCCTGGTACAGGCTCTCGGTCATCGCTTGAACCGCATGCTTGCTCACGATGTAGGGGGACTGGACGGCGGCACTGTTCAGTCCACCCACGGAGGACAGGTTCGCGATGTACGACGGGGTACCCGCCTGGATCATCCGCGGGACGAACGACCGCAGACAGAAGAACACGCCGTCGACGTTGATCTGCATCACCCGCTGCCAGCGATCACGGTCGATCTCCCACAGCAGACCGGCCGACTCGACACCTGCGTTGTTGATAAGCAGGTCCACCCCGCCGTGGGATTCGAAGACGAACGCCGCCATGCCCTCGACGTCGTCCGGGTCGCTGACGTCCACGCGATACGGCTCGGCGCGTCCACCCTTGGCCACGATCTCCGTGGCGATCTGCTTCGCGCCCGGTTCGTCGACGTCGGCGACGATCACCAGCATGCCGAGATGCGCGAGGTGACGGACGAGTCCCGCTCCGATGCCCGCCGCGGCGCCCGTGACGACAGCGACGCCGTCCGCGAAACGAGTGGGTGCGACGACCGTCGAGTTGGCCGAAGCCTGGTCGGTTTCCTTAGTCATCGCGGCTCAAACACCTGCCGGCTTAATGCTGGGGTTCGCCCACTCGGGCGGCTCCAGCCTCGGGAGAACCTCGAGGCCGTCCAGCGTCATCACCGGAATCTCCTTCGACCACGGGTAGTGGAGGCTGAAGGCCACCAGTCCGGTACGCTCGGCCGCCGGCACCGTGCACATCTCCAGCACCGTCTGAGCCAGGTATTCGACCGGCTCGGCCTCGTAACCCTCGGGCAGCAGCGCCGCAGCACCCGGGGTCCGGACTGCCGTGGAGGGACCGACGACGTTTACCGCGATGTTGTCGTCCTGCACCTCCGCGGCGAGCCCCTCAGAGAACCGATGCAGTGCGGCTTTAACCGATGCATAGATGACGTCGCCGGAGGTCTTGTTGTACTCCCGGAACGGACGGATGGGGCTCAAGCCGGTCGACGACCCGATATTGACGATCCACCCAGCGCCTGCCTTGCGCATGTGTGGAATCGCGGCCTGCGACAACAGGAATGGCACCCTGAGATAGTGCTCGACGGTTCGGTCGAACATCTCCAGATTCATCTTCTCGATGGAACTGTAGTCCGCGAAGCCCGCATTATTGACAAGGATGTCGATGCCACCGGTCGCCTTGACCACGGCCTCGACAAGCCGACTCCGCTGCTCGGCGTCCTCCAAGTCGGCGGGAATGGCGATCGCCCTGCCGCCTGCCTTCTCGATCAGGTCGACCGTCTCGTCAAGCGAGCCCTCGATGATCTGGCTCTCGCCGTTGCGAATCGACTGTACCGGGGTGTTGGAGCGAGCGGTGACGACGACGGTGGCGTCCTCGCTTGCAAGACGTTGCGCGATGCCTCGTCCAATCCCTCGGCTACTGCCCGTCACGAGGGCGGTCATCCCTGTCAATCGGTAGTTCATGGCTTCCTCTACTGTGCGTGCGGCCGGATTCACACCGGTGGTGACTCATGGTCGAACGCATCGGCGGGCGGCGACACCGAATCGACCGCTGGATGGAAAGCGAAATTCGAGGCTCATGTGGGTGATTCGCCACCTAACGCCAACACTTGCCGCATCAACTCCCACAGTTCTGTTCGAGCCGGCCCGGTGAGGGAAAGCTGCGGGAAGGTAAGGAAGCCGTGGAACAACCCGTCGAAGCGGTGCGAGAGGACGGGAACACCCGCAGCGGCGAGTTTCTTCGCGTAGTCGTCCCCCGCTGAACAGGGCGGATCGAGTTCAGCGGTCGCGACGAGTGCCGCGGGGAGTCCCGTCAGCGATGCAGCGCGAGTGGGGACGATGAGTTCGCTGTCGGTACCGTCCGGTGCGTACTGATCCCAGTACCACCTCATCGCTTTGGCGGTGTTGTAATAGCCAACACCGTACTTTTCGTACGACTCGGTGGTGAAGTCGTTGTCAATGAGCGGGTAGATCAGGATCTGCGCCGTGATCCGTGGCCCGCCACGGTCTCTCGCCGCGATTGATACGGTCGCGGCGAGATTGCCGCCCGCGCTGTCACCGACGACCGCGATTCGTCTCGGGTCTCCCTGGTACTCGGCGATTGTATCTGCCGTCCAGCACACCGCCGCGTACACGTCCTCCACCGCCGCAGGTGCCGGGTGTTCCGGCGCGCGCCGATAGTCGACGGACACTACAACGACGCCGAGTGCGTCCGCCATCGATCGGCAGAGCTCGTCATGGCTGTCTAGATCGCAGAAGACGAATCCACCGCCGTGCGCGAAGACGACGACGGGTGCTGGCGACGAGCCGACGGAATGTGGCGTATAGACCCGCAGAGGGAGACCACCTCCCGGACCGTCGATCGTGACATTCTTCACCCGCTTCATGTCCGGCGTCCGAGTGAGCGGAGACCGCCGGGACAGAATGATCTCGCGAACCTCGGTCGCCGAATACGCTGTCACATCCGGAAATCCGGACTCGAGCGCCGCGAGCATTGCCTCGACGTCAGGATGCAGATCGGTCCTGCGTGCGCCCGTCATTTCAGGCTTCCTCCGTAGATGTGACGATCTCGAACCCCTTGTAACCGGCCTCCGCAACCTCGGCGCAGATGCTCCCGTAGTTCGCGAATCCTCCTATGTACGGCATGAACACCCGTGGCTTGCCGGGGATGTTCGAGCCCAAATACCATGAGTTCGCGGTTGGGAACAGGGTGGCCGCAGCCTTGGCGTTGCACTCGGCGACCCACTCGTCCACTGCTTGTTGTGTCGCCTCGATCGACACCGCGTTGTGCTCGTCCAGGTAGTCGAAGCACTTCGCGATCCAGTCGATCTGCAGTTCAGCCATGAGCACCATATTCGCGAGCACGCTCGGGCTGCCAGGTCCTACCATGTTGAACAGGTTGGGGAATCCGGCGGACGAAAGCCCTAGGTAGGTGCGTGGTCCGGCGGCCCAATCCTCGTTCAGGGTGCGGCCACCGCGACCCACGATGTCGATACGCGAGAGCGCGCCGGTCATTGCGTCGAATCCGGTGGCGAATATGAGCATGTCCAGCTCGTGCAGCTGGTCGCCGACTAGGACACCGTTCTCGGTGATCTCGGTGATTGGGGTCTGCCGCAAGTTGACCAGTGTGACGTTGTCGCGGTTATATGCCTCGAAGTAGCCGCTGTCCGTGACGATGCGCTTCGTGCCGATGGGATGGTCGTTCGGGATCAGCTGA
This sequence comes from Rhodococcus sp. MurmanLake-1, assembly GCF_056945715.1. NCBI lineage: Bacteria > Bacillati > Actinomycetota > Actinomycetes > Mycobacteriales > Nocardiaceae > Rhodococcus > Rhodococcus sp. MurmanLake-1. Next base: position 88,389 of record NZ_JBWZNF010000015.1, read on the forward strand.
TCGGCGAGTTCCGGATCGTTCACCATGTCACGAATCTTGGCCTCGACGTACTTGCGTGCGGTGTCGTTAGCCTCGAGGTTGGTGGTCTGATCGGGGAATGCCTTGGCGAACAGGTAACCGCCGCGCTGCCACCACTCGTCGTAGATCCGCGTGCGCTCCTGCTCCTCGACCTCCATCGCGCCCTTGGGATAGGGCGTAAACGGGGTACCACCACCGCTGAGGCGGGCGAGACGCCGCCGCTCGGGGTATCCGGCTTTCACCTGCGCGATCAGTTCCTCGGTCAGCGGCCGATTGCCTGCGGGGATTGAGTAATTGGGGCTCCGCTGGAACACCACGACCTGAGCGGCATCCTTCGCTATCTCTGGAATTGACTGGATTCCGGACGACCCGGTACCGATCACGCCGACACGCTTACCCACGAAATCAACGGGCTCATGCGGCCATTCACCGGTGTGGTAGCTCTCTCCAGCGAAGGAATCCCTACCTGCGATCGCAGGACGGTTGGTCGCAGACAGGACGCCGGTCGCCATCACGCAGAAGCGCGCGGTCACGGACTTTCCGGTGTCGGTGGTCACAGTCCACAATGCCGCTTCTTCATCGTAGACGGTGGAGACGACCCTGGTGAGAAAGTCATACGCGCTGCGCAGATCGAACCTGTCTGCAACGTGCTCGAGGTAGGCAAGGATCTCCTCCTGGGTGGCGAAACGCTCCGACCACGTCCATTCCTGCTGGAGGTCCTCGTCGAACGAGTAGGAATAGTCGATACTCTCGACATCGCATCTGGCGCCGGGGTAGCGGTTGTGGAACCAGGTGCCACCGACGCCCGCGGCGGATTCGAATCCGTGGACGTTCATTCCACGTTGCCGGAACTTGTGCACTGCATACAGCCCGGAGATGCCGGCGCCGATCACGACGACATCGGACGCGTCACTCTGCGTATCCACTCTATTCACTTCCTTGCTGAGGACCATCTCGGGTCTTTGGATTGTGGGTCGGGTGCGTCCTCACCGTTACCTCGATGCGGGTGGCAAAACCGACAGCTGGAGTTTGTTCAGCGACCACGCCCGACGACCCGGGACTGGGCTGTCAGGGCATGACGAATCAATGTGCGGCGTCAGCCTTCGTGACCAACGAGTTGCTGGCAACACGGTCGGCCTCCGCTTGTGCCGCGGCCTTCATCTCCTTAGCCCATAACCATTCGTGGCCCCAGTAGCTGTCGGCCGTGATCTCCTCCGCCGTGTAGTACGACTCGTCCACCAGCTCCCCTGCGGTGCCGTATTCGATATCCCATCCCCCAGGTACACCGACGTAGAACGAGATCATCTTGTCGTTGGTGTGACGACCTAGCGTCGACGAGACGGGGAAATCTCGCGTTTGCACTTGGTCGAAAGCCCGACCGACGGCGTCAAGTTCGTCGACCTCCACCATGACGTGGATGAGGCCCGGGTCACGTCCCTCCAGCGTCGGCATGATGGCGAGACTGTGGTGACGCTGGTTCACACCGAGGAACCGGATCCGTTGCGGTCCCACCTCGGGAGGGGCTGGCATCCGGAAGGCACCACGCGGGAGGAATGCGAGAACCTCCGTGTAGAAGCGGTACGACTCGTCGAAGTTCGCCGTCGGCATCACCACGTGGCCGAGACCCTGCGCCCCAGTGATGAACTTCTGCCCGTACTTGGTGACCACTGGGCTGTGCTCCAGAACCGGCCCGTAAAAAATCTCCAGAGGGGTACCTCCCGGATCTCTCAACGACAGGCCACCCTCGATCTTCCGGCTCTCGCACAGGTCGAACGGCATCGTCTCGTACTCGTATCCGACGGTGTCGAGTTGTGCCGCGAGCCGGCGCAGCGCAAATGCGTCGCGCACCTCCCAACCGACTGCGGTCACCCTGTCAACCTCCCCGTGCACCACGGTGATTCTCGAGGGTCGCTCGTCCATCCGGAAATGCAGCGCATCTTCTTCGTCTCCGACCCCCGGCGCGAAGCCGAGCACCTCGAAGCCGAGCTCGCGCCATCGGTCCATATCCGTAGCCAGGACGCGCACATAACCGAGTCCTTTGATTTCCGTCATTGTCAAGCGTCCTTTCGTAGATTCAACAAGCACCAGCCGGACCCGATCATCAGATCATCACGCGCAGTGGACCGTTGGGCACGTCAACGCCCAGCGAAGCCATGGCCGAACCATGGTAGGGCGTGCTGGAGACGTGGATCGCGTGGTGGAGCCCGCAGTGCGCGTCCCGCCAGAATCGCTGCAACGGGTTGTCCAGCCGCAGAGCGTTGCCACCCGCCCTGTCGAAGACCTCGTCCGCAGCTCGGACGGCTCGCCAGGCCGAACGAACCTGGTTGCGTCGTACCTGAGCACGCAACTCGAAGTCGATCTCCTTGCCCGCGTCCACGAGATCCCAGATGCGGTCGACATTACTCAGCAACTGTTGTCGCGCAGCGTCGATCTCGGCCGCGGCCTCCCCCAGCGCATGCAGCACGTACGGATCGTCCCGGACCGGCGTTCCGGTCGAACCGATGCGCTCGCGCTGGTAGGCAATCCCTGCCGCGAGCACACCTTCACAGATGCCGATTGTGGCGGAGGTGATTCCGAGCGGGAACATCGTCGACCAGGGCATCTTGTACAGCGTCTCCGTCACGCCGTATTTCTGGGCCGCAGTGCCGTCGATGACATCCTGCGCATTCATCACCCGATAGTCGGGGATGAAGGCATCTTTTACCACGATGTCCTTGCTTCCCGTACCACGGAGTCCCATAACCTCCCAGGAATCTTCGACGATCTGGTAATCCGAACGCGGCAGGATAACGTGCAGACCCACCGGCGGCATCAGAGGCTGTCCGTCCTCGTCCCCGACTATCGCGCCGAGGAAGATCCAGTCGCAGTGGTCGGTGCCGGAGGAAAACTGCCAACGGCCGTTCATCCGGTAACCACCCTCTACCGGCACCGCGATTCCGCCCGGCATGTAAGGCGAGGCCTGCCAGGTGTCCGAGTTCTCGCCCAATACCTCGTCCTGAACCTTCGGATCCGCGAAGGCGAGCTGCCAAGGATGCACACCGACGATGCCACCCACCCAACCAGCTGATCCGTAGACGCTGGCCAGCTTCATCACACTTTCGGAGAACTCGCGAGGGTGGGCTTCGAAACCGTTGTATTTCTTGCGCTGCAACAGACGGATGATTCCGGACTGCCGCAACACATCGGCGGTGTCATCTGTAAGCCTGCCAATCGAGTCGGATTCCTGCGCGCCGTCGCGCAATGCGTCGGCATTGGCGACGATGTAGTCGAGCGCTTCGTAACTCATGTGTCTCTTTCTGAGGAATGTGGCCGGGCCGACGTGACTACCGATGGGTCAGGAGGGGACGTCAGCTTGCGCCGTGTTTTCGATCATGGTTCCGAATGCGGTCCGGCCGGCGGCGAGGTTCTCGTCGACCTCTGCTTGCCAACTTGTCAGGGCTCGCTCAGTGTCGATCTCGTACTCGAACCTGTTGACCATCTCCGGCTGGACATCCTCGATGTCCACGTAGAACTGCTCGTACCAGCGGCGCAACTGGTAAACCGGGCCGTCCTCCTCGCACAGCAGAGGGTTGTCGATCCGAGACTTGCTCTTCCAGATCTTCACGTCCTGCTCAAACCCGATTGCAACGCCCTTGGCGATCATCTCGGCGATCGTCTGTGCCTGCTCATCGGGTACGCCGGACGGCTTCTTCGCGATCACCCCGTATTGGAGGCGGAACGAGGTGGGCGAGATCGGATAGTGGCAGTTGATCAGGTAGATATTCGGATCGGCTTCGGGATCCGTACCGCCCGTCCACAGCTTGTCGATCATGTACGAAGGTCCGAAGTACGTTGCATCGGACTGACTTTCCGTGGAGTAGTTGGTGCTCTCACTGAGTCTGACACCGGTCGCGTCGGGACGCGGGAGGGAACGCATCGCCTGAGTCGCCGTATGTCCCTCGAACACGTTGCGGAAGAAGGTCGGCATTCCGTAGTGCACGTAAAAGAAGTGGGCCATGTCGACGATGTTGTCGACGAGCTCACGGCAGTGCGATCCCTCGACCACGATCGAGTTCCAAACCCAATCGGTCCATTCCGGATCGCCGTACTCCGCGATGACAGGGATCGCGAGGTCGCTTGAAGGCTTGGACCCCTGGGGGTCATGCCATACGAAAAGCTGTCCGTTGACCTCGGAAGTCACCCAAGCCCTTGTCCTTGCGAGCGGCGGGACACGGCGCGCATAAGGTATTCCCGAGCACTTCCCATCACCTCGCCACCGCCAATCATGGAACGGGCAGGCAATGGAGTTCCCCTTGACGGTGCCGAGCGCAAGGTTGCCGCCCATGTGACGGCAGAACGCGTCGAGGACGCTGATCTTTCCGTCCTCACCCGCGAAGACCACCAACTCGGTCCCGAAGGCCGACACCTGGTGGGGCTTGCCGTCCGCGAAATCCCCGAGCAGTCCCAGACAGTGCCATCCGCGTGCATACCTCTCGGGGGGCGCCCCGGTATCGATGACGCGAACCTGTTCGGTCTCTGCAGAATTCACTTTTGCCTCCTGATCGGACTGGGCACGACAACTGGTCACCCATCAACTGGGCCCGTCGCGTTTTGAACAGCTTGGCAACTATGGACAGCTCGGTGACATGGGTCTCCCGCAGAACGGGAACACATTCAGATCCCCTACGGCAGGACCACCTTCGAACCGGTCGGCACGCCTGACCTCCGACAAAGGTTGCGGTGGATCATCGCGGGGCCGCGTGCACAAGCGAATCCGCTCGTGTAGCGGGAGGCAATTCACGACGAAGTCGAACCACGGATGGCAGCCGTCACCGGCCGCATTTGATGCACGCAGCATAGGGAAGGTACCGTGACGTGTGTCACGTTGGCAGGATCTGTCAGGAGGAACGGTTGAGCACATCACCCACCGAAGGCCCCCCGGTGTCCGCGGTCGGACGGGTTTCGCTGGTTCTGGAAACCTTCAACTCCGCAGGCCCTCTCACCCTCGCCCAAGTGACGCAAAAGACCGGCATTCCACGGTCCTCAGCGCACCGATTGCTCGAACAGTTGGCTTCGGTCGGCTGGTTGGCACGATCGCCCGAGCAAACCTATGAACTGGGCGTCAAGGCCTACGAAATGGGACAGGCTGCGCTGAACCAGAATCGCTTGCTCCAACATGCACGTCCGGTTTTACACGCATTCGCCCAGCGGACGGGCTACACAATCCAACTCGCGGTGGTAGATGTAGCCGACACCGTGTACCTCGCCAAGGTCAATGGACGTGCCTCGGGTTCGACCCCGACTGCTGTCGGCCAACGCGTGCCCGCGCACCTGACTGCGGTGGGCAAGGTGATCATGGCGAACGCAACCGTTGCGAAGTCGTACTCGCTGGGCGGTCGTCATAAGAACTCGCCGACGTCACCACGTAAAAACTTCGCTCATGCGACATCAAGCCAGTTTGCCCGGGAGTTTGCCCAGGTTCGCGAGAAGGGCGCCGCGTTCGATCGCGGCGATGCATTTCCCGGAATCGGCTGCGTCGGAGTATCGATCGGCCCCCCCGACCACGTTTACGGCAATATGGCCGGGTTGTCGATTTGTGCCTCGATAGGCTCACTAGATCACCAGAAGATGATCGGCCCCCTACGCTCGACCGCACGCGACATTTGGGACAGGTGTGTGGCGGCTGACCTTGCTAGCCACTGACTCCGCTCTGAGTGAGCGTCTTGCGGCACGGATTCGGTCGGTTGCAGTACCCCTCAATTGCTAGATTAGGCAGCCGCGGAGGCATGCTGGCGTGCAGTGATGCCGCCCGCCCCGTGTGAGATGGCACTTAGCCAATGGCGATGCCCGATCCCGGTGGATGCCGGACCCTGGGCAGGTCTCACCAGTAGCTGAGGCCAGCGAATTGTCGGCCGCCTACACACCGGGGACAGTTGAACCGTCACTTCGCCGGACTGCCCCGAAGGAATCAATCATCGTGCCTCCCTCGGTCCTGAGACCGCCCAGCATGAGGCGAACAGCGTGGAACTACGAACCCTCCAAAGCTTGAAGGTACTGTGCCGCAGACGAATCCCTCCACGCTGGCGGTCATCGTAATACCAGGCCTTGGCGAACTCGCCGCATCGACTGATGGTGGATCGCAGGGTGTCCGGATCAACAGCGATCGCGGAATCGCGTCCTGCGATACTCGAAGCCGTGTGCCACAGGCTTGAGTTTCGGAGTTCGCCTGCGGAAGTAGATACACAGATGGCCGGCAATTGGCCAGCCTCCGGCACTGTCGTCCAACACCAACCAGAAGCCATCACCGGCGCCTGCGTTCATGGGTTCCCGCATCGCAAGACCCATCTCATCTAACGGGGGCATCTCGTTGGCGAATCGACTTACAGTCTCGTCCCCAGTAGTCCCGGCACGGACACCGAGGGCGGAACACGGTATCGCCGTTCGGGAACAGCGTCGCGGAGCAAACCATGACTGATCGACCAAGTCGAGTTCAGCCCGGACACGCAGCCTTGTTAGCGAGTCACCGGATCCTGTGACCGGATACGAGGACGACCAGTCCGAGGTAAGCGTGGCCTCCCACTCTCGCCGTAGCTGGGGCATCTCCCTCGAAGCCGACCCCGCGACTAGACACCAAGGTTCGCACCTATCCTGACCCGCTCCCTTCTCCTGCTCGACGAACGATCAGGCCGGTCACCCTTTCCGCCTCCTCCGGGACAAGTTCCTCGGCGGCAGTGTTGACATCAGGCGGGCAACGCCGGATCGATCGCGGACCTGAACGATTCGCGCCACCCCCGCGTGCCCACCATCGGGACGGCGCGCCCCCCGATACCGAACGGATCCGCCGGGACCGAAGGGTAAATGCGCTTCACCCGATCGCCAGTTCGCTCCAGGTGATCGCATTTTCAAACACGCTGCGCCCGTTTCCAGTACGCCCCGCGGCATCGAATTCATCCGGGAAAGGACGATGCTCGAGGGGCAATACCTGCCGACCACTCGAGAAAGTCGACGCCCCCGTCGGGCCAGTCTCTAGATCAGCGCGCTGCGGGTCCTCAGAATTCGGGACCCGACCACAGAGCGAAAATAGGTGAATCCATGGTGAACAGAGTTGTTCACGCCGTCGTGCTCGGATCACGCACACTTCCGATGGTCGTGCCCTAGTTCGCCCTGGGAGTTAAAGGTGTGACTTCGACGCCTCATGTACACACGCACTTGTCATCCTGCCCTCGACGCCGTCAATACTGACCACAATTTTGATGAACTGTTGCGGTGGTCGACGTGCGTCTCCGCTCTTCCGTGAATCGGACTGACAACCGCCTACTCTGCCGTCCCATCACGTTGACGAATGCACCAAAGGAGCGTGTTCGGATCCCTGCCATGCGTGAATTCGTCTCCCTACGTGTAGATCTCGACGCAGCGTCCGAGATCTGACGCACGAATGGGTATCCGCGACATCACGGTGGAGGGAACCTCGTTCAGCGAGTTTGCGATCCTCCGTTGAAGTCCAATGTCTGACCGGTGATTCCACCGGCCTCGTCTGACGCTAAATAGGCACAGAACGCTCCAACCTCGAACGGATCGCCGAACCGTCCGATCGGGATGGTGGTGAGGATCTGCTGGATCATCTCCGGGCTCATCTTGTCCCGGAGGTTCTCCTGGTGTCCGAGCGCCACGTTGTTGGCAGTGACACCGAACTGTCCGGTTTCGGCCGCGAGGTGCCGAATAAAGCCCTCGATTCCACTCTTGCCTGTGGCGTACATCGTCTGATTGATGTTCTGGCCGGTGCGGGCCGAGCCCGACGAGATCTGAACAATTCGCCCCCAGCCTGCCTCGCACATACCATCGATGGCAACCTTGATGCAGTTCATAGCGCCGAAGACGTTGAGGTCGATGGGAGCACGCCACTCCGTGGGAGACAACTCCCGGAATGGCTTGATGACACGCCCTTCGGCGACGCCGGCGTTGTTGACGACGACGTCGACAGGACCGCCGAGTGCGGTCTCCGCGGCGCGAACATGACTGAGCGTGGCGTCATAGTCCGTGACATCGAACGGGGCCGCGACCGCACGACCACCCGACCCGACGATACCCGCAGCCACCTTCCGTGCCCGGTCGCCGCGCAAGTCGTTGACTATCACCGCAGCACCCTGTTGTGCAAGGACTTTCGCGATTCCTTCGCCCACACTCTGTCCTGCGCCGGTGACCAGTGCGATTCTTCCACTCAAGTCGAACACGCCTGCTCCTCTCTGTGGCTTCCGCCCAGTGCGGCTGCCCTTGGTGCAGATCCAGTGCACTGCAGGGAAACTGATTTTGTCAACACATTGGTAACTATTTTGGATCCAATCTGCTACCGTCACGCCATGACTGAAAACGGTCTCGGTACCGAAACTGCAGAGAAGGTCGACGGAGCCCCGGCAACACTCACGTCGTTCAATGGAGGCGTCGCCCGGCTCACCCTCGACAACCCGCGCCGAAAAAACGCGATCACGCTCCATATGGCAGCCGCTATTGTGCGGTTCTGTGATCGGGTCGAGGAAGACGACACCATCGGGGCGGTAGTGGTCGACGCGCGGGGCAGCTACTTCTGTAGCGGGGCCGATACTCGGGATCTCGCGTCGTCGTCGTCCGACCCTGCCTCACCCGACGCGGTGGCCCGCACCAGCGCCATCTACGGCGCTTTTGTCCGCGTTGGCAGTCTTCCAGTCCCGACCATCGCGGTTGTCTCCGGTGGCGCTGTCGGTGCCGGGCTCAACCTAGCGATGGCCGCCGACATCATGGTGGTGACGCCGGACGCCCAACTAGAGAGCGGCTTCCTTGCCCGGAGTATCCATCCTGGCGGCGGCCATCTGTCGTTGCTCGGCCGTTCGCTGCGATGGGCGGACACGATTGCACTGGCAGCGTGCGGGCAGTCACTCACGGGCGCCGAGGCTGCGGCGAAGGGTCTCGCCTACGCGGCAGTCGAAGCGAGCGAGATCTCGCAGTTCGTCGACGCTCTGGTCCGTACCGCAGCGGCGGATCCGCAGTTGACGAGGAGAGTCAAGGCCAGCGCACGTCTGGAACTGGGACCCCCGGCCGTCAGCTGGTCGTCTGCGGTCGAGATCGAACGCGGTGTGCAGATGTGGTCGATGTCACGCAAGGGCAATGCGGCATGGTCGTCCCGGGGACCGAGCGCCTCATGACCGACTCCATGACAGACGTGCCTTCTGCCAGTCCATCCGGTCTCGACAACCTGCGGGCCGAGGTTCGGCGATTCCTCGCCGACGAGCTTGTTGCCAGCACCTTCACCCCTGCTGTGGACAGTTGGATGACCGGATTCGACGCCGAGTTCAGTGCTCGGCTAGCGGCGCAGGGCTGGTTGGGAATGACCGTACCCGCCGAGTACGGCGGTCACGGCCGCACCCCGCTGGAACGATTCGTAGTCAACGAAGAACTGCTCGCCGCGGGCGCGCCAGTGGCATCGCACTGGATCGCGGACCGTCAGATGGCGCCGAGCATCCTCGCGCACGGTTCGGCCGAACAGAGGCAGCGTTACCTCCCCGGGATCGCCTCGGGTACGACCTTTTTCGCGATCGGCATGAGTGAACCCGACGCCGGCTCCGACCTTGCGTCGGTGCGCACCCGCGCCGTGGACAACGGTGACTCGTGGACGATCAGCGGCACCAAAGTGTGGACGACCGGCGCACACACGGCGCATGCCATGGTCCTGCTCGCCCGCACCGATGGACAGCCAAGCGACCGTCAGACCGGGCTGTCGCAGTTCGTCGTCGATATCCCCCACCCGGATATCGAGATCCGCCCGATCCGGAGCATCGACGGGCAAGCGCACTTCAACGAAGTGATCTTCCACGACGCCACGGTTCCCGCGAGCGCGCTGCTCGGTCAGCGCGGCGGTGGCTGGGCCCAGGTAATGAATGAGCTCGCGTTCGAGCGTTCGGGACCCGAGCGGTATCTCAGCACGATGCCGCTGCTGCGTGCGTGGGCGTCACTTCTCGCCCGGACGGGCGCCACGCCCGAACAGCGGGACACTCTGGGCTCCCTCACCGCACAGGCGTGGGGTCTTCGCCGGATGTCGCTGCAGGTCGCGGCCGAACTATCCGCGGGTCGCAATCCCGATGTCCTGGCCGCTATGGTCAAGGATCTCGGATCGATATTCGAAGGCGACCTCGGCGACGCGGTGCGCTCCTCGAGCCTCGCGGTGGCCAAGCTCGGCGGGAACGACCCGTTCGCGACACTTCTTGCACACAGCACTCTGCACACACCGGTGTTCACGCTTCGCGGCGGCACCAACGAGATTCTGCGCGGCATCGTCGCGCGTGGACTGGGGGTTCGATGAGTGACTTCACCGCGGAACTGACGGCGGTCACTGCATCCGTCATCGATCGCATCGGGGTCGATCATCAGACCCCCGCGCGCGCGGTGGACACGGCGATCTGGGAACAGCTACACGAAGGCGGTTTCGCCACCGTCGGGGCGCCCGAGGAGGTCGGGGGCGGCGGAGCGGCGTTGAGCGATGCTTTGGCCGTCGTGTCGACGGCAGCGGGGAAGGGTGCACTCACACCCCTCATCGAACACGGCATCCTGGCCCTGTGGCTGGCCGCTGACGCCGGGTACGCACTCGAATCCACGTCAGCGACTATCGCGATCGGCGACGCCGCGTGCCTTCTTACTCGAAACGGTGAGCAGACGGCCCTCGACGGAACTGTCACAGACGTCGCCTTCGCCGCCGACTGCGACACCGTACTGATCGTCTTGCCTGCCGAACACGGCTCGTCGGGTGCGAGGCTGGCTTCGATACGAACCGATGCCCCGGGAGTGCACGTGTCGGCGGAAACCGACCTTGTCGGTGTCTCGCTCGCCACCATCACCTTCGACGGCGCACCGGTGCTGTTCGACGGTCCCACGGCGATCACCGCCGATGATGTGATCGAGCGCGGTGCACTCGCCTATGCCATAGCGGCCGCAGCGGTGGCCGCGTCCGTCCGCGACCACACGCTGCTTTACGCCACCGAGCGTTCCCAGTTCGGCAGGCCACTGACCCAGTTCCAGGCCGTCCAGCAGCGACTCGCGAGCATGGCGGCCCTGACGACCCTCATGGACATCTCGGCACGCGAAGCGGCATCGGCATACGAATCCGCCGACCGTCGCACGGCACTGACTGCCGTCGCTGCCGCCAAGGTGGTGACGTCGCGGTCGGCTCACCCGGTCGCCGCGAGTGGACACCAGATCCACGGCGCGATCGGTTTCACATCCGAACACGCTCTGGGGCGGTATAGCACCTCGCTGTGGAGTTGGCGTGACCGGCACGGAACGGAGCAGTACTGGGCAGGCGTCCTGGCAGGCCAAGTTCTCGATGACGGAATCGACATCTGGGATCTCGTCACAGGGGTGCCCGGGACGACGACTGCGGAGCAGGCGTGACCGCCAGCGAGGGCGACGCCATGTCTGAGCGCCATCCACGCAATCGATGATCGCGCAGCGTAGCGGGCCCGCATAGCGCGCAGAGCCGCCCTTCGTGGCCAACCGCCGGAGCAACACGCACTACCGGAGGCTCAACGATAATAACGATTCTGTCTCGACCTGCGGGCCGGGCCTGGCCGTGTTGCAGTCGGGCATCCGTTCGGAGGCGCCGACGTCGTAATCGAGAACTTCGAGGTCGGCTGCCGATCCAGGGGGTTTACGTGAGTTCGCGTCCCAGGGCATCGTCGAACACAGGCACAATATTGGTTATGCGCGGCCCGCCTTGCACAGGGGCGGAGTTCGCTCGGACATACTTCGCGCGCGGTGCTCGAAGGCAAGGTGCTGGCGAAATTTCCGGTGTTCGACGCTATCAGCCTCGCCGTGAGGCGGACCCAGTCACCTCCGCGACGGACTGAGCCGAGTTCCTCCGATGCGCCTGGCCAACTGGGACTTTCACTTCGCCATGTCCGAGCCGTCGCCGCTGAGTCTGGTTGTCGCGGAACTGCGGCGCCTGTGGAAGCTTGCCATTCCTTACCGCTAAACCTAATCTCTACGACTTTGGCAGGCGCGCGACAGGGTCGTAGCAGGGCACGAGGCGATGATGATGCCCTCGCCGGAACGACGACGATCGACTTGGCAATCTGATGGACGAACATCGTCGCGGCGGTGAGCGACGCGAGGGAGTGTTGTCCCACAACAGCCAAACGCACTCGGTGAGGCGTACCCACTCTCGCCACGACGATCAAATGAAGAGATCAAGGAGTCAGACCATGAGCTCGAGCACTTCCCCTGAATCACCGATCACCCCTTCGCGTGGTGGGGTCTGGGATCCGGACGTCGCCGTCATCGTCGACCGGATTGTCGCGGCCAACTTGCCGCCTGCGCGGGTTGCCGGTGTCGAAGCGGTGCGGCGCAACCTCGAGGCGATCATCCGCCCCGCCGGGCCCGATATGGAGTCGGTGGTGACGACTCAGTTCGGCGGTCCACATGGAACTGTCCCGGTGCGAATTTACCGACCGGTCGGGGTCCCCGCTATCGGCGCTCCCGGACTCGTGTGGTTCCACGGCGGCGGCATGATCATGGGGACACTGGACTCTTTCGACCGGCTCGCTCGCGACGTCGCCTCCGCTACCGGAGCTGTCTTAATCAACGTCGACTATCGGCTCGCGCCAGAACATCGCTACCCGGTCGGGAACGACGAGGCGTATGCGGCGCTGTGTTGGGCCCACGAATCCGCCGAGGAAATCGGCTTGGACAACACACAGATCGGATTGGGTGGTGACAGCGCGGGCGGCGGGCTCGCCGCGTCGACCGCGTTGCGGGCACGGAACGAAGGCGGGCCGGCCATTGCCCAGCAGGTGTTGTTCTATCCCGGCCTCGAGCGGCGCCGTGACCGGCCCTCGATGCGGGAGTTCGGCGACAGTCCTTTTCTCGTCGCCGAAGACATCGACTGGATGAAGAGCCTGTACCTGGGTGATGATCCGTCGGTCGATGACGAATACGGGGTACCCGCGCTGGCGACATCTCTCGCGGGTCTTCCGCCTGCGGTCATCGCCGTGGGCTACGCTGACCCACTCCGCGACGGCGTCGAAGAGTACGGCGATCGCCTTCGAGACGCGGGCGTTCCCACCGCGCAATTGAGATATCCCGGTGTCGGACACGGTTTCGCTATGCAGGTACCGACGGTGATCCGGGCACGGGCCGCGGTCCGCGAAGTCGGAGCACTGGTCGCGGCACGGTTTGCGTTCACCCCCTGACTGGGCGAGTCTGTGGTCCCGGTTCGAGCCGATGAACGAAACGGTTCGCGGGTCTGTGCCGCCCCGAGAACCTCACTCGCGGTCAGCACCTCTTGTCTAAATCGACGAGCACCTGGGCCACGGAACACGTCGAAATACGGTCGAGGTAATGTCCGTCCGAAGGTGCCTCTGCCCCGTGCCTCTGATCGACATCGTGACAATCGAACAAAGCCAGAACCAGGAACCAGTCAACACTCGGGGGCACTGTCGTGTACGGCACTTCATCTCGGACGTTCGCTCACCGCCCGTACTGTCGCGGGACATCCGCAGCCATTGCATGTTGCTTCCGCGACAAGAATATCGCTGCGACGGTCGCAACTACACCAGCGACCAACGTGGTGACAGTAGCCCCAATGTATCCCGAGGAAGATGGCACTACGAAACTGGTGCCGGCAGCATCGGTGACATTGTTCGCCAGAATCATTCCCACCACTGCGGCGGCCGCAGCGAGCCCTATGATCCGCATCAGCGCGTTCAGACCGTTGGCTTCTCCGGTCTGTTCGATCGGAGTTGCCTCCATGATGAGAGTCGGCAGTGTCGCATACGACATGCCCACAGACGTCCCTATCACGCAGGTGACGCCGACCAAGAAGGCTATAGGGAACTGCCACTCAATCACGAGTGCAACCAACATCGCTGCCACAGCGGTAATTAGCAGTACACCCGCGGTCAGGAGCGTGCTGCGAGCCCCGAAACCCGTCACCATGCGTGCACCGATGTTTGACGACACGAATGCCGCCAGTCCGGCCGGAGCCATAAGCAGACCAGCAGCCATCATGGATACCCCGAGTCCGTGTGGTGCCGAAGATGGCGCCATCAACATCTGGATAGGAACGAGTTCCATCCCGTAGAAGGCGAAGGCCGCCATAACGCCAACGATGTTTGCAAGCAGCACGTCTCGCCGTGCTGCGATGCGTAGATCTAGAAGCGGATTTGGCCGCCGCAGTTCGTAGTACACAAGACCCACGAAAATGACGATTGCCGATCCGCCCAGCGACATGGTGATCGGACTAATCCAACCCCAGTCAGGGCCCTTGCTCAGTGGTAGCAAGAGTGTGAGGAGCAGGGCACTCAGGCCGACCGCACCGACGAGGTCGAACCGCCCGCCAGTCCGGATCACGCTCGGAGGAACGAGGCTGTAGATGCCAACGTAGCAAGCCACCGACCCCCCGACGGCCAGGAAGAACAACAGTCGCCAGCTGTAGACCTCTGCCACGAAAGCAGAAAGAGGCAGCCCGAGCGCACCTCCCACAGCTAATGACGAGCTCATCATTCCGACGGCAGTCCCGAGTTTCGCCGCCGGGACGAATTCCCGCATCACGCTGATTCCAACCGACACGAAGGCCACGCCCAGTCCTTGCAGTGCACGACCGACGAGGAACACCGTGAGTCCTGGCGCGACAGCACAGATCAGTGAGCCCACCGCTACCGCTGCGACGCAGATAAGCAGGAGACGACGTTTCCCGTACATATCCCCGAGGCGTCCCACGATCGGCGTCACCATTGCTCCGACCGCCATCGTCGCGGTGACCGCCCACGAGGCATTCGACGCCGACGTGTCGAGTATTCGCGGCAAGGTTGGGATCAACGGCATGATGAGCGTTTGAGTGAGGGACATTGCTATCCCCGACGTGCACAACACAATGATGCCGATCATCGTCCTGCGAGCACCTCGGACCGTCACCGAGGAGGACGCCCCTACCTTCTCGGCGCCATCTATCGGCCTCGGCGTTGAAGGATCTACATTGGTACGCAACGGTGCTCGCTCCCCCGCCGTTGGCTCGGCGGCAGTCATGATTCTGATATTTTCTACTTTGTGTCGAGTCGCGACCCCGTATCGACCACCAAGCCCTATCGATGGCCGTCGGAGCGCGCTTTTGGGTGTAGCAGGCTCGTTCCTGTTAGCAGGACTCGGAAATACTCGCCGACAATGCTGTGCGCGCGAGGACCAGCTCGCTCGCGGTGAAGGCAATCGACATCTTCATCGAATGGGACATGCCGGCCGAATCGAGTCTGACGGCTGACGGCTGACGGCTGACGCGGATCCGACATGATCATGAGTCGATGGGTCAGATGGGGTCGAATGTACCGCTATCATCGCGACGGACATGAGCTCAGTGATTGCCAGCCCCCGTGCGGATGGACTTCCGACCAGGTGCACTCCGCACCCGACACACGCTGCCGCCACGACCAGCCAGAACACGGGCCATGTGCCTCAGCACCCGAGATGAGCCCCGCCGTAGAGCAAAACAAGAAAGAGCGCGCAAGCTACGATCCGCTCCCCTGACAGTCGGGCGCTGCCTCCTCACAGGCCTTCCGACCGTGGCGCCCCATCCAGGCGTCACCTTATCGCTCCTGGCAGTTGCCAGCCGCGTCATCGACTGCTCCACAATCCTTTTCATTTGAAGGAGTCGAGGCGGCACGTTCACCGTCGCGGGACAATCCGCGGCACGCAGAGCTCGTCAGCAAACATGTCATCGAAGTACTTGATCTCGCCGACACAGTCGCACCCAACTCGGTGTGTTGGTCGTGAAGTCTGGCAGAGCGCCACGATACGCAGGGTGGCGTCAAACTCGATGCTGGTCAGCAAGGACAGAGGTGAACGTGGAAAACGGGATGTTCTGTGGCGACTTCGTGTTCATTGATCGTCATTGTTGTGACCTCCTTTCTCTGGCACCAAATGGCTAGGCCCGCATACAGTCCAAACAGCTCTCAGGGCGCGATCGTAGGCAGGTCCGAGTACGCAACGGATTCCCTGGTGTCGAGCACGACCTGGAGCTTCGCAAGCACCAGTTGTCCTCCGGACTCCTGTGCCGCACCGTGCACGATTCCACTAGACAGTGCGTGCGGACGACCGTCAACGACCTTCGTTACGAATATGTAGGCGCAGAACTCAGTGACCCCGTCACGATGTGACGTGAACAAGATGTTGCTGCAGTGGTGGCGCAAAGGGTACGGACTGGCGAGACGGTGCGTTTCCTGCCATGCCATCACCTCGTCCGCCCCCGTCAAGTCAACGCGAATGAAGTCTTCGTACGCGGTTGCGCCCGTGTCACTCCTGCAGCGGAAGTTGAAGTCGTCGGCGATCAGCGCTCGCAGCGCCTCTGGACACCACTCGTCGTAGTGAAACCACCATCCGTTGACCAACTGGCTCAGCTTGCTGCTATCGCGGGATCCTTCACCGACATGCGACGTCATGAAATGAACTCCTCGCTCTTGACCAGCTTCGTATGGCACGTATGCGTCCTCACACGATGCCGCGTGGTGCATCCGTGCGACACCTCGCGTCTCACTCAGCTGACACGTTCCCAGCTCAGAAGTTATTGCGCGCTAGACCTCCGATATGGGCCCGGGGAGCGGCCACTCGGCGACGTGAGCAGAGAATCAGCGCGAGGGTCTTTTCTCGGCGAGAGCGGTCAGAAGACGATCACTCCTCGGATGATCTCGGCCCGCCTCATGTCCTCGAAACCGTCATTGATCTCATCCAACGTGTATGTCTTGGTGATCATCTCGTCGAGACGAAGCTTTCCTTCCATGTACAAGCGGAGGAGTAGTGGGACATCGGATCGCGGATTTGCATTGCCGTACCACGACCCGCGAATCGACTTTCTCATCGACGTAAGATCGATGAGGCTGATGTCGATACTGGTTTCCGTGGGATCGCCGACCGACACCTGCACGCAAATGCCGCCCTTGCCCAGCAATGCCATAGCAGGCGCCACGTGCTGGCCGGTCATCTTGTCAACAGTGACTACCACAACGTCAGCCATTGCACCCCAGGTCAACTCCCGCAGAAGATCCAGCGCTTCCTCGGCGGATTCGGCGACATGGGTCGCACCGAATCGCTTGGCTTCGGAACGCTTGAACTCTGACGGGTCGACCACCACGACGTGCCTCGCACCGGCCTGCGCTGCTCCCTGCACCGCGCCACAACCGACGCCGCCCATCCCCAGGATCACCACCGAATCTCCAGCCGTCACCTCGCCGACATAAACCGAGGATCCCCACCCGGTGGTGACGCCGCACCCGACCAGGGCTGCCTTGTCCAGTGGAACGTCCGTTGTGATCTTGATGCATGAGGACTCGTGCACGACAGTGTGTTCGGCAAAGGTCCCTGTCACACACATCAGGTGCGCATCCTTGTCGCGGGCACGGTGCCGAGCTGTACCGTCACTGATTTGAAGACCGATACCCAGATGCGCCCCCATGTCGCACACGCTCGACATTCCCTTCGAACAGGCCCTGCACCGGCCACAAGCGGGAATAAAACTGAAGACGACGTGGTCCCCCTGCTCCAGGTCGTGCACGCCCGGACCCACTCGCTCGACAACGCCAGAACCCTCGTGCCCACCGATGAACGGATACTTCATCACGTTCGTTCCGTCACGCATGTGCTCATCCGAATGACACAGGCCGGTCGCGACCAGCCGTACCAATACTTCACCGTATCGGGGCTCGTCGAGTTCGATCGATTCAACCGACCATGGCTCACCTGGCGCCCATAACACTGCTGCACGTGTCCTCATTTTCGATCCATCTCTTTCTCCCTCGAATGCCGTGTTTCTACTCAGTTGATCCGAGCCAGCAACTGACCCGAACGGGCGAAACGCTTTGTTAATCAATGAAGGTCGCGAGACCACGGCCCGAATTCCTAACCGAGCCCGCTGGATGAGGCACCGCCGTACCGGCGGCGAGATCCGTCTGATAACGGCATGCCTGGCTACAGTTACCACAGCATTCACATCCTCGATCCGGCGATAGGGACGGCACCTAGGGGCCTGACGATGTCTCCACCACTTCGTACCGGTCGGCCGATTGGTACACCCTCCAAGCGTCCGATGAACACGTCGGTTCTCGTTAGTCCACCTGGGCCGGGTCTGAAAGCGTCACGACGCACCTCCATCAAGGCTCAATTTGCCGCTTCGCACCCCGTGACGCATATCGATTGCCCACTGCGCGGACAGTTATTGAGCGACGGGGAGCAATCGGATCCACAATCTCCGAAGACCACATGTCCAAGAAACCTCGCAAGCACTCTGATTTGAGACGTTGTCGCTGACGAACATCGTCGCCCTCCGACATCGTGCGCGCCGCCAGAATGACGGTGTAGCGGCGAGATTCCTCGCCGGATTGTTCGGGAGTGAATCGGTCGCCGACGCGACCACGCCGTCTGCTGAGCCTGTCTACGCAGCGAGTGACGTCCCCGCGCAGAATCGCTTGGCGCTGTATCAAATTCGTGCGGTGTTCCGACGCTGGTGCGTAGCCGAGGACCGGGTACTCGGTTCTCGGTGGAGCGCGCCTCGGCCCGCAACGTGCCGGTGACGCGTATGGCCGGCCGACTCACGGTGCGATGGCACAGAAGCTGTGGCACACGCGTTCCTTCACAATCTGGTCGGGACACTCGGGGTCGAACCACCTGTCCACATAGCCCCAGTGCACCGGATGGTGCATGTACGGGCCGAGCAGTCCGTCCAGATCTGTGAACGACTGTTCCCACACGTGCGTCCACTCACTCGCGCCCTGAGAGGCGCCGACGCGGCTGAGCTGCCAGGACATCATCGAATCGATATACGGCGGCATCCTCAGCAGTTCTTTCTCGAATTTCTCCACAAGCGATCGCGCCGCGCTGTCGTCGACCTTGAGGAGGAGCGCCCGATACACCGATGCCTCGTCGGCACGGGGGCGCGCACCCGTCCAGGAAGGGTCGGTACTGCCCCCCCAGTATTCCACCCCGTCGACGTGGCGCGTGTCATCACCTCGGACGGCTTCGTCGATGATATCGCGCGCGACACACCACTCGTCCTGAGTCGGGAACTCTAGGTGCACAAGGACATCGCCCCCGTTGCGCGCGCCCGCCAGGGTCGGAGAGACGAGCGCCCGGGTCGCCCGGCTCGTGTCCGCCGCAAGCCGCACCCGCGCCACGGCGTCTGCCACCTGACCTTCCGGACGTTCGAGGTGAATCAAACGCGTAACTTTATACATCACACATCTCCTCGACGTCCTCGATCCGCGCCGCCATGGTTCGACTACGCTCCTTGACCATCGGTTCGACCTGGGTCCAGAATGCCGTGACGACCGGGTCGAACCTGCGACCGATGGCCGTCTGCCACCATTCTGCGGAGCCGGACACCGCCCACGTCACCGTCACCACGTTGGAATCATCCTCGAACCACACCGGTGGGCTGAGGAGTATTCCGTCCAGAGCCATCCCCAACCTCTGCGCACGAGGTACGTAGTCGACCCTGTACGCGTCGACGAATGCACGAGCTTTGCCCGGCTCGACGAGGATGCGATCGACGATGAAAATCGTGTGGCCGGTCATGCATCCACGCTAGGTCCAAGCGCCACCCGGCTACGCCCGCCTTCCCGTTGACCGGGAGCCAGATCCTCGGCGTCACCGGCGAAGCAGGTGGCCATCCCCAGCACACCATGAAGAAGATCAGGCGGCCGCGAATTACACCCGGTATGCGCCATAGTCTCAGGGGATAGCGACGGCGACAGGGTTACTGACGCCACGGCGACGCTGACAGCGAAAAACGCTCGAGGACCATCACAATCCCTCCGGCGTTTTCACTAGTCCTGTCAATCGGCCCATCGAGCCGGGTTTCCCGTGAAAGGTTCATCGGTTGACACTCCTGGGCGCCGGGGGTGCGAATGCCGACGGGATTGTGCGAAATTGCCACGTATCGAAGATGAAACCCCGAGAGCGAGGGTGGCGCGAAGAGTTCCGGGACGCAGTGTTCACATTTACACGACGAGCGAATGTTTCGCCGTCCGTTGAACTGTTGCGTCAATGTACTCGAAGGTTTTCCGGCTGAGGCCACATCGGTGCTCGTCGTTGATAGTCTCAGCATCCACTGCCGACCCATAATTCGGAGGGCCGACGACGTCCCCAGGTCGGTCGCCTCGGCTCGCCCCCACCAGTCTGCCTCCGCCCGTCGTCGAGCGAATCCAGAACTGGCGGGACAATGTTGAGCGTCGACCCCACGCGCGGACGTCGCGGCGTCGGATCCACTCCGCATCGACATCGCTTTTCTGTTCTCGAAGAACGTCACCAACCCCCGGTTTGCGTTCGCGGCAGCGGGAGAACAGCCAATGAGTCGCACCGCGCATTCCGGGCATCGAGGTCGTCCGTCTTCGGGGACAGGTTTCGCCAAGTCTTGTGCTATCCGAACCCGCGCTCGATTCCGGATACTGGTTCTGAATCCGTTATTGGATCCTATCTTGTTAGAGTTGAAGACAGCTTGCCGAGAACCCGGAATCACCGGGCCCCTCAAGAAGGAGCACACAAATGGCAGACACTCCAGCCGGACCTCTAGCAGGAATCCGAATCCTCGACTTCACCACGACTTTTTCGGGCCCGTATTGCACGCTCCTGCTCGCCGAACTCGGCGCGGATGTCATCAAGGTGGAGGCTCCGGGAGGAGACATCACGCGAAGTCTCGGCGCCTCCCGCGGGCTCGGGCCAGCCAGTGTCTACATCGCGGGAAATCACAACAAGAACAGCATCGAGCTGGATCTCAAGGTGGAGGCGACGCGGGACACTATCCTCGGCCTCATCAAACGAGCTGACTGCCTGGTGCACAACATGCGGCTGCCCGCCGCAGAGAAGCTGGGCATCGGTCCTGAAACAGCACTCGCGGTTAACCCGCGGCTGGTTCACGCCGCTATCACGGGATACGGAAGCGACGGTCCGTACTCCGGCCGCCCCGCGTACGACGACTGCATCCAAGCTGCATCTGGCATGTCCTGGCTTCAGTCGAACGTGGTAGGCAAGCCCTCGTATGTAGCATCGGCGATCGCGGACAAAGTCAGCGGTCAGGCCGCAGCCAACGCCATCCTTGCGGCACTCCTACGACGTGAACGAAGCGGCGAAGGTCAGGCAGTCGAAATCCCGATGTTCGAGACGATGGTTAGCTTTACTATGATGGAGCAGTGGGGCGGCCGCGCCTTTATCCCTGCCGAGGGGCCCACCGGCTACGCGCGCATGAGATCGATCCATCGCCGTCCCTATGAGACGTCGGACGGCATGATTTCGGTGGTGGTCTACCACGAAGGGCATTGGCGCAGGTTCCTCGACTTTGTCGGCCGCGTAGATGTTCTCGAAGAGGACCGGTTCCGGACGGCCCATTCACGGAACCAGCACATCGACGAGCTGTACATCATCCTCGAAGAGATCCTCGCCGGGCGGTCGACTGCCGAGTGGCTGAAAATCCTCGACGATCTCGACATCCCCGCGACGACGGTGAACACCACCGACGAGCTTTTCGACGACCCCCACCTGCAGGCGGTGAACTTCTTTCAGGAAATCGACGACGCAACCGGCGGCCGGTATCTCGTTGCGCGGACCGCGACTCGCTTCCATGGCACTCCGCCGCCCTCGCCCGCGCAAACGGGTGCACTCGGCAGGACGGGAACCAATCAAGCGAAGATCGATCGCTGGCTTGCCGACTGAGTTGCGACCGGGGGTAGGGGTCACAGGGTCGCGCTCCGTTACGGCGCGTCATGGTGGGTCGAGATGTTCAGTGGTGCGTCGACGCGAAGCCGAGACAGGCTGCGCTGGCTATTCAATAAGCGCCCGTTTCCCTTTCGGCGCTCCTCGTGGTGGCGGCCGCAGCCGTGCAGATGCTCTTCACTCTCACCGTTCGTCCACCCGAGCGTGTCCTCCATCGCGCCCATACCCTGGCGTCCCAGAGTTGCCGTGAGGCAGGGAGGTGGCAGCGTTGATGTGCAGCTGGTCGGACGGGGTGAAATCCAGGTCAGCGATTTGCGTGAGGCCAAGGCTGCGACGTGAGCAGGCAGATCAAGTCGGGCGCCCGGGCGACAGAGGCGCGAATTCCTCGGGAGCTTTCGAGGTCGACACGAGCGTCCGGGGACCCGACGTCACCGGGGAACAGCCACGAGCGAGTCTCTGGAGCGAGGGTGCTCACGCGATGATGGCAGTGGCGAATCAGAGGGTCGACGGCGAGCGGTGGCGGCCGGTTGGCCGGCGACCACCCCGCGCCGCGGTCGATGAGCCGTCGGGTTCGGGCTCGCAACTCGACGGCGCGGCTGTGGTGGCGAATAGGTTTCTCGACCTCACTGCCGGTGGTGACGAGTTGCGGACCAGCACCTCGCTGATCCGCGGCTCGCCCGGCTCGATCCTGTCGACTCTTTCTGCCGCTTCACAGCAGTTGCGCCAGGCATCCTTATACTCGAACGTGACCATCGTCGGCGGTGTTCAGAGATTCAATTGCGGCTCTCCTGCCTTGTAATCTGCACTTACGTAGACCGACTGGTACTCGATGTAAGGCGTCATTCCCTCAACACCGAACTCGCGGCCGAGTCCACTAGCCTTGACTCCACCGAAAGGCGCGCCGAGGTCCATTTGGTAGTAATTCACGCCGACGGTGCCGGTGCGGATGCGCCGAGCGACATCGACGCCACGACGCTCGTCGGCAGTCCAGACCGCCCCGGCGAGGCCGTAGTCGCTGTCGTTTGCGATGGCCACCGCCTCATCCAGGTCGTCGTACGCGATGACCGCGATCACCGGCCCGAACACCTCCTCCTGGGCCAGTCGGCTCGTGTTGTCCACGTCAGCGAAGACTGTCGGCTCGACGAACCATCCGTCCTCCAGGCCTTCCGGCACGCCACCGCCCGTCACGAGCCGTGCGCCAGAGGTCTTGGCCTCCTCGATGTAGCCGAGAACGCGATCGCGGTGGACACGGCCTGCCATCGGCCCGCAAGTCACGGCGGGATCGAGCGCGTCACCGACTACCAGACTCTTCGCGACCCGTGCGACCACGTCAACGACCTGGTCGTAGCGAGACCGCGGAGCCAGGATCCTCGAGAGCAGGACACATGCCTGCCCGTTGTTGACGAACGACGTCGCGGCCAGATTCGCCTCGAACACGTCCAGGTCCGCGTCCTCAAGAACGATCGACGCCGACTTCCCGCCCAATTCGAGAGTGACCGGCCGCATCAGCCGTCCACAGACTTCGCTGATGAGACGGCCCGCGGCCGTGCTGCCGGTGAAGGTGACCTTATCGACGTCGGGATGCGCCACGAGCGCGGCGCTGACGTCGCGATCTGCAGGCACGACATTGATTACACCGGCTGGCAGACCGGCCGCCTCTGCCGCGTCTGCGAGCACGAACGCATCCAAGGCAGTCTCTGGAGAGGGCTTAACGACAACTGTGCATCCGGCGGCGAGTGCCGGCGCGAGTTTTGCCATCGCGATGAGGTGCGGAAAATTCCAGGGGATGATGGCCGCAACGACGCCGACCGGAACCTTGCGGACGACTGTCGCCCCCAGATAGGTGTCCCGAAGGTCTTCGAACCAACCCGATTCCGCCATCGCAGCATACTGGTTGAGGGTGGCAACAGGGACGGATACATTCGCACCGTAGGAAGTCGCGAGCGGTGAGCCGTTCTCGCGACTGATCAACTCTGCGGTCGCCTCACCACGTGACTGGAGTTCGGCTGCAAACCGACGCAACATCTCAGCCCTTTCCGCGGGCGTCGTCCGCCCC
Source organism: Rhodococcus sp. MurmanLake-1 (assembly GCF_056945715.1). Classification (NCBI taxonomy): domain Bacteria; kingdom Bacillati; phylum Actinomycetota; class Actinomycetes; order Mycobacteriales; family Nocardiaceae; genus Rhodococcus; species Rhodococcus sp. MurmanLake-1. Next base: position 112,147 of record NZ_JBWZNF010000015.1, read on the forward strand.
CACGGCCCGTCGTCAAACGCGGCTCGCGCAGCAGCGACCGCCGCGTCGATGTCGCCGCGGGCGCCAAGCGGAACCGATCCGAGAGGCTTCCCCGTCGACGCTTCCACCAACTCGTACGAATCGGTAGAAATCGGGGCACACCACCGGCCACCAATGAACAACTCGGTTCTCGTGAAGTTCAGATCTGTCATCACACCGCCTCTGTCGGAATACTGTGACTCTCCGCCGAATTGATGCGGGGAGCCTGCTTGGCAACTCGGTCTACATGTCGACCCAGCCCCATTACAGTGGCGCTCATTCGCGGTCATAATCGCAGGAATGTCCACTACGCGGGAAACTTCAATCCACACACGCCACAGAATCGCGACACTAGCTTCCTGCCGACAGCACTCCTTAACCGATGACAGGCCCTGCTGTCTCACTACTCACCAACAGAAAGGCACACGCACTGTGGCGAGTTCCGTCGAAACAGACGTCCCCCAGGCATATCCGCCGAGCGCAGAGTTCGCTGCGGCCGCCAACGCGGGACCGGAGTTGCAGGCTGCCGCAGATACCGACCGCCTCGCTTTCTGGGCGAATCAGGCTGAGCGCCTTCACTGGCACGAGAAATGGACCGACGTCCTCGACTGGACCGACGCCCCCGTCGCCAAGTGGTTCGTCGGCGGAAAACTCAACGTCGCCTACAACTGCGTCGACCGCCACGTCCTCGCCGGCAACGGCGACCGCGTCGCCATTCACTTCGAAGGCGAACCCGGCGATTCCCGCGATCTGACCTACAACGACCTCCTCGCCGAAGTCAGCCGCGCCGCAAACACTTTCACCGACCTCGGCCTCGTCGCCGGTGACCGCGTCGCAATCTACATGCCGATGATCCCCGAAGCGATCGTCACCATGCTCGCCTGCGCCCGCCTCGGACTGACCCACTCGGTCGTCTTCGCCGGATTCTCCGCCACCGCCCTACGCTCACGCATCGACGACGCCCAAGCCAAACTCGTCGTCACCGTCGACGGCCAGTGGCGACGCGGCGCCGCAGCACCCATCAAAACCGCGGTCGACGAATCCGTCGACGGCGCCGACTCCGTCCAGAACGTGTTGGTGGTCAACCGGACCGGCATCGACGTCGACTGGACCGACGGCCGCGACCTGTGGTGGCACGAAACCGTCGCACAAGCCTCACCCGAGCACGAGGCGCAGGCCTTCGACGCCGAACATCCCCTGTTCATCCTCTACACCTCCGGCACCACCGGTAAGCCCAAGGGCATCATCCACACCTCCGGCGGCTACCTCACCCAAGCCTCCTACACCCACCACAACGTCTTCGATCACAAAGCCGGACAAGACGTCTACTGGTGCACCGCCGACATCGGCTGGGTCACCGGACACTCCTACATCGTCTACGGCCCCCTCTCGAACGGCGTCACCCAGGTCGTCTACGAAGGCACCCCCAACTCCCCGAACGAGCACCGCCACTTCGACATCATCGAGAAGTACGGCGTCTCCATCTACTACACCGCACCCACCCTCGTGCGCACCTTCATGAAGTGGGGCCGCGAGATCCCCGACGCCCACGACCTGTCCTCGATCCGCCTCCTCGGATCTGTGGGCGAGCCCATCAACCCCGAAGCGTGGCGCTGGTTCCGCGAGGTCATCGGCGGCAACAAAGCACCCATCGTCGACACCTGGTGGCAGACCGAGACCGGAGCGATCATGATCTCCCCGCTCCCCGGTATCACCGCCACCAAGCCCGGATCCGCCATGGCACCCCTGCCCGGTATTTCCGCGAAGATCGTCGACGACGACGCCAAGCCCCTCGGCCCCGGCGGCAACGGCTACCTCGTCCTCGACGAGCCGTGGCCGGCGATGCTGCGCGGCATCTGGGGCGACATGGACCGTTACCGCGACACCTACTGGTCCCGCTACGCCGAAGAAGGCTGGTACTTCGCCGGTGACGGCGCCAAGTACGACGACGACGGCGCACTCTGGGTCCTCGGCCGCGTCGACGACGTCATGAATGTCTCCGGTCACCGCATCTCCACCTCCGAAGTGGAATCAGCACTGGTGAACCATCACGGCGTCGCAGAAGCCGCCGTCGTCGGCGCCGCCGACGAGACCACCGGACAAGGCATCGTCGCGTTCGTGATCCTGCGCGAAGGCGTCGAGAACACCGGCGACGTCCTCATCGCCGAGCTCAAGGCGCAGGTCTCCACCGACATCAGCCCCATCGCCAAACCGCGTCAAATCACGATCGTGCCGGAACTGCCCAAAACCCGATCCGGCAAGATCATGCGCCGCCTCCTGCGCGACGTAGCCGAAGGCCGAGACCTCGGAGACACCTCAACCCTGGTCGACCCCAAGGTATTCGACGCAATACGCGGCAAATAGGGCCAGTTTCAACGGCAGCACGTAGCCAGGGGGAGCGCGGCAGACTCATACAGGTTGAATCGCGTTTGACGTGGGAGTCGTTCTCGTCGCAGCGGCGTGAGTGTGGTCTTGCTCAACGTTCCTGAGGTTCGTGGTCTCCGTATCGACGCCGAAGCGATTTTGAGGAAATCGCGGTCCCGCTAATCGACACGGACTGCCATGCAAGCTCTACGAGAGTGGGATCATCTCCGAACCGGATTGGGCACATGATCTGGTCGCCGAGGCACTCGAATCCTGCTTCGGGTTGTGGCGCGGAAGAGGCAACTCCACGGCAATGATGGACGCGTGCGTGGCGTGTGTTCTGAGGTAAGCGGGTAGTCTCATTGCCTACCTCTGCCAACTAGTTCCACAACACGGAGCCTTCTCGCGCAGGGCGATTGAAATGACCCCGCCAACCTTTGGGCTGAGTCGGCGTTAGTACAACCATTTTGAGGGTTTGCACATCGCCTTGAGGCGTCGGCTCTCGACCCATACGCTTTGAGCCCCCGGCACTGTTGGCAACTGTCACATCACCTTCGCCTTCACAAGGAAGCGACCAGCCGGCCCAAACCGAGCTGCGCGACGCTTTGCGCAGCACCAGGGAGGTGGCAACGCGACTCCCCTCACCTTGGTCCCGTTCACCTGCCAACACCACTGACTTACCCGCGACGACCATGAAAGTCCAAGTTCGGTTAGTGCTTCAAGGCATGCAGGATGAAGGACTTCATGACACCTGTGTTCGGTCATTCGTCTTTGAACTGCGATCAAGACGGATGTCAATATTCCGATGCATTTTTGGATCCAATTCCGGATCAAGTGTTGCATCTCATATTGAGTTCTGTATGGTGATACTGCGATCATCCAGCAGTGCATAGTAATTCGAGTTCTGATGCGGCACTTTCGAGCAGCTGCCACTGCCTGGATCGGGCCCGAATGAGCCGGAAGTGAGACTATCTAATGGCCGGAACTGGCATTGCGCACCCACCTAAAGACGAGAGGCCTGCGTTCGCGAACCTCGTCGTGAAGTTCCCGACTAACGCGGGCCCCATGTTGCATATAATGCCGAACACATCAATTTCGACCTTCTTCGCAGCAACACCCTCGGGAACGTCGGCGAATCCGGTTGGGGAGACTGCCAGCTCCGACCGCTCCAACCTGCAACTTTCGGCACCTAAATCGGACAACGTCAAGATTGACGGCATCGAGCTCGCTACGATGACCACACACACGCTGCGCGAGACCCGCGCGCAGAGGCAGACAACCATGCAAACCCGATCTCGTCGCCGAACCCGTGCCGCCAGGTCAAAGTTCTTATTATCGCCGAACCTCGCACGTGGGGCCGCATCAAAACCATTGTCTCGCTCCGGCGTGAATTGTTGCTACTGGTCGGACTGGACCCGACATCGCCCGAGAGCGCCTCACCGGCGAACACTCAGCGTCAATACCAGCGAGCGTTCATCGTCACACGACGATCCTCATGCGCGACGATCCTGGTCTCAAGCCCCGATGTGCCGACGCAGATGTTGATCTGAAATCCGTTCCTGCAGAACATGATTGAGCATCGTACGCGACATGGCCGCGGTTATGAATATCAGCGATCCCAAGCCCGACATACCCTGCACAGCCCAGGAACCCCACTTACGAGAAGTCGCAGGAAGTCACTACGCCGCTTGCCGCAACGCCTCGCAGATTCCCCGAAAGGAAATCGCATTGAAACACACCGTCTTTACTTCCACTGGGGCACTGCTGCTTTCAGCCGCCGCAGTAGTGGCCCTGACCAGTTGCGCTGGCTCTGGTACCAGTTCCGGAACCGACAGTACGGGAATATCAACCGGACTGGTCGGTGAGCAGTCCGACGGTGGCGAACCTATCGCGGGTGGCACGCTGTCGTTCGCAACATTCAATGGTGTGAGCAGTCTGGATCCGGCAGACCGTCAGGACGGCGGCGCCACCGGTGGCAGTGAAATGGCATCCATCTACGATCTCCTCATCCGGTACGACGCACAGACCCAGGAGTACCAGCCGCAACTGGCGCAGTCGTTGGAGGCGAACAGCGACAACACCATATGGACTTTGAAGCTGCGTCCGAACGCGACCTTCAGCGACGGCACCGCGGTGGATGCAGCGGCGGTGCAGTGGAGTATCAACCACTACCTCGACAAGAAAGCCACACACTCGCAGGTGTGGAAGGGAACGGTCGCGGACATACAGTCCTCGGACCCGGCCACGGTAATTTTCACCCTTAGGCAACCCTGGAACGAGTTCCCCATCATGTTCACCACGGGCCCTGGCATGGTCGTGGCGCCGTCGTCGATGGCATCCGGGACGTTCGCCCCGATCGGTGCCGGTCCCTTCACAGTTGAGAAGTTCGCATCCCAAGACGAATTAGTACTGGCAGCGAACCCGCAGTATTGGAACGGCAAACCAAATCTGGACAAGCTGCGCTTCCCCGCCATAGTCAGCGAGCAGGCGAAGCTCGACGCACTGCACACCGGCGGCATTCAGGCCGCGTACCTACGTGGCGCCGAAGTGGTGCACAACGCCCTTGCCGCTGGGGACGTTGGTTACGTCTACTCCGCGAGCATGGGTGACAACTTAGCTATCAATCAGCGGCCAGGACGGGCGACGTCTGATGTACGAGTCCGAAAAGCTATTGCTGCGGCCTCCAACCCAGAAATTTTCCTTCAGCGGGCCCAAGCCGGCTTCGGAAGCCCGGGCACCGAAATGTTCCAGTCGTGGTCGCGATGGCACGGCGAAATCGCAGGCCCCGGTTACGACCCCGAGGCGGCGAAGAAGCTACTCGCCGAGGCCAAGGCAGACGGATATGACGGCAAGCTCACGTACGTCGGCCTCAACGACCCAGGCACCCAACAGAGCGCATTGGCCGTCCAATCGATGCTGCAGGCAGTAGGTTTCACCGTCGACATCGTCTACGCCACAAGCATCAACGATCTGGTCAAACGCATGTATGCCCAGCATGACTACGACATCGGCAACAGCGGGTTCAACATCCTCGACGAATCGCCGTACGTGCGAATGTACGGCAACTTCTACAGCGAATCTCCGTCTAACGTACTCGGATACCAGAACCCCGAGATGGACACTTTGCTCGGCAAGCTGCAGACCGCTCCATCCGAGAGCGAGCGCCGAATGGTGCTTGAGAAGATCCAGACACTAGTCAACGAAACCGTGCCATCGGTTCCCCTCAGCGCAGCTAAACTCTTCATCCCCTGGAGCAAGAACGTCCATGGAGTCACGCCAAGTGCGGACGGCATCATGTTGTTCGGAAAGACTTGGCTATCAAACGATTCCTCGCAGTGACAAATGTCGACACGCAATTTTCCGTAGGAGCCGATCCAGATTGGTTCACCAAGCGAAGGATGACAACGTGGCAGACTTGACGGGACGCAAAGCCCTAGTAACTGGCGCAGCGCATCCCGAGGGCATCGGGCAGGGGATCGTAGGTGCATTGTTGCGGGCAGGTGCTGATGTGATTTTCTCTGACGTCGACGATGACGCTGCCCTCCGCTCCCTCGAAATCTTGGACCGTGAACACGGACAAGGTCGCACCCACTACCTTCACCACGATGTGTCGTCCGAGCAGGACTGGGTGCGCGTGCGGGAAGAAATCGTCGCACGTTTTGAGGGCCTCGACATCTTGGTCAATAACGCTGGCTCAAGCTTCGCAGGTACCTTGGAGACCGTCGAGCTTGAGCACCTCCAACGCTGCATGGCGGTAAACTTCGAGAGTCAGTTTCTGGGGCTCAAGACGTTTCGAAATATTCTTGTAAAGCGGTCTACCTATTGGGCTGGCGGCACCACTGTGATCAACAATTCGTCGATCGGTGCTTACACCGGTGACCCGAGTAATCTTCCCTACAGCGTTTCCAAAGCAGCCGCGCGCATGCTAACGATGTGCGCCGCTCGCGAGTTGGGTCCGCACAAAGTTCGGGTGAACTCGATCCATGTCGGAATGATCGATACGCCACTGCTTCGGGCGTCGTTCGCACGTCGCGTCCAACTCGGACAGGCGCTCGACGTGGAAGAACTGCAAGAAAATCTGAAGTCGAGGGTGCCTCTCGGTCGCATAGGGACCCCTGATGACGCTGGCGAACTGACTGCGTTTCTCGCATCAGATGCGGCGCAGTACATCACGGCAGCCTCTTTTGTGTGCGACGGAGGGATGCTGACAAAGGTCTGACGGATTATGTGTCAGAGACGGTGGCGACGGCTGGCGACACCGTCGACATCGGAGGATTCGTTCGTTCCGGTGCATGCCGGTTTCAGGCCAATCTGTGAGCTCGGGATCTTCCCGATCCCCCAAGCAATATCTCGGCAGATGGATCCTTGCCGAGAAACACTTCCTTCGCACAGACATTGGAGCAAGTTAATCGCAACATTGCGGCATAGACCCCGCGTTTCGGACTCGGATGGTCGAACTTGACGGGTGCATTTCTGGTGCTGTCGCAGGCTTTCGGGGACGAGACTGCGTTCCGGCGGGTCATCGGGGAAATCCAGACTCCGCGGAAGGAGACAGCTCCCAATGTTTCGACAAGTGCGTTGATGACTTCCGTCACTTGGCAGAAAGTCGTGCACGGGTGGCGCCAACTGCCGCCACCATGATCCTGGTGTGACGAAGCCGCGGACAGTAACCCCTTGCCGCAAAGAAGAATCGGGACAGATCAGGTAAATACATCAATGCGTGTCCAGTTCCGCAATTATTCCCTCGAAACTAGACACGTTAACCGAGTCGAACGAAGACCTGAAATCAGAGGAACTGCTGTGTATTGCGAGCTCGCTGTCCGAAGGAGACGAAATCGATGAACATCGGCGCAATAGGTAAGAAATTGGGCCAGCTCGTCATTGTGATCCTGATCGTCAGCTTCGGAACCTTCGTGCTGGCATCACTGATCCCCGGCGATCCCGCTGTCTCCGTTCTCGGTGAAGGCCGAACGCCTGCCGAGTACGAGGAGGTTCGGCAGCAGCTCGGGCTCAACGATCCACTCCTGGTTCGCTATTGGGACTGGCTGACCAGCGCTCTCCAGGGCGACCTCGGCAACTCGCTCGTTCCCCCGCAGCAGGACGTCCTCACCGCGATCAGTTCCGCTCTCCCCGTCAGCGTTCAGTTGGCAGTGATGGGTCTGGTCATCGCCCTCGTCGTCGCAGTTCCGCTCGCACTCTGGTCGGCGCACCACGAGGGTGGCGTCATCGACCGCGTCATCAGCGCCGCGACGTTCGGTGTTCTGTCCGTCCCGAGCTTCCTCGCCGGTCTGTTGCTGATCATGGTCACCGTCAACTGGCTCGGCTGGTTCCCGCGATCACAGTGGGTGCGCATCGGAGACAGCCTGTCCGGAAACCTCTCACACGCAATACTTCCCGCGATCACCATCAGCCTCCTCGAGATGGCGATGTTCACTCGCGTTCTCCGCTCCGACCTGGTGACGACGCTCCGTGAGGATTACATCCTCGCGTCGAAGGCCAAGGGAATGCCCACGCTGCGAGTGCTTTTCAGTGACGCGCTTCGCCCGTCGTCGTTCTCGCTCATCACGATGATGGGTCTGGCTCTCGGCGGCATGATCGGCAGCACCGTGATCGTCGAGACGCTGTTCTCGTTGCCCGGAATGGGCACGCTCATCGTCCGCGCAGCGCAGCAGGGTGATTCACCGATGCTGCTGGGCGCGGTGGTCGTGATCGCGGTCATCTACGTCCTCGTCAACAGTGCGATCGATGTTCTGTACACCTATCTTGACCCGAGGAGTCGTCGTGTCCATGTCTGAAGTGACGCCAGACGGAGCGGCCCCGTCGCCGGCCCCGTCCGAGGTGATGACATACCGGCAGCAGACAGTCCTGCTGGCTCCCGGTCCCGTCGAGACGTTGGAACAGCCCAAGAATCTGGTCCTGATCGGATCGATTCTCACGGTGGTCGGCGTTGCGCTGCTCGGCACCGCACTCTTCGGTTCGGCCATCATGATGACCGTCCGCATCGTGCTCGCGCTCGTTGCCCTGGTTTTCCTCTTCAAAGGTCTCGGCAAACTCGGTACGTCCAAGTGGGGCAGTCAGTTCGATCTCTCGTACTGGCTGGCGTGCATCTGGCTGGTCGCACTGATCCTGGCCGCGATCTTCGCACCGCTGCTGCCGCTCGGTGAGTACAAGGACACGGTCAAGACCTTGGCCGAGCCGGGCTTCGCCTCGCCGAGCCTGCTGTCAGATCACCCGTTGGGTACCAACAACTTCGGTCTCGACCTGCTTGCCCGCGCTTTGTTCGGTGCCAGGGCATCCTTGACCGTGGCAATCTGCGCCGTACTGATCGGCATGATCATCGGGGGCACCATCGGCGTCATGGCCGGTTACTTCCGCGGCAAGGTCGACGCAGTCGTCGGAATCCTGACCAACTCCCTGCTGGCCATTCCTTCCCTGGTGCTGTTGATCGCACTGGCGGCGGTGCTCACGTCGAACCTGCGCAACATCACCCTTGCACTTTCGATTCTCTGCATTCCCAGCATGGTTCGAATCGCCAGGGCCAACACCATCGTCGTCGCCCAACGGGAGTTCGTGCTTGCCGCGAGGGCGATGGGCGCCACCAAATGGCGCGTCATCTGGCGCGAGCTGGTTCCCAACGTCCTCGTCCCCGTCGCCGCGCTCGGCCTGGTGGCCGTCTCCGGCCTGATCGTCGCGGAAGCGTCACTCAGCTTCCTCGGACTCGGTATCGCACAACCTGATCCGACGTGGGGCAACATGATTGCGGAAGGTCAGGGCGGGATCGTGGAGAAGCATCCGTTCATCGTCCTGGTACCAGGCGTCTTCCTCTTCCTGACGGTGTTCTCCTTCAACCTCATCGGCGAGAAGTATCGGAGTAAGCTGTGACCACTTCAGCTCAGCACGGCGTTCCGCTGCTGCAGGCGGACAACATCAGAACCGTATTCGCCACTCCCCGTGGCCAGTTGCGAGCAGTCGACGGCGTCTCGATCCACGTCTCCGCCGGCGAGACTCTCGGCATCGTCGGTGAATCCGGTTCCGGCAAGTCGGTTCTCGGACGCACCATCATGGGATTGCTCCAGAAGGGTCCGGCTCTCGACATCACCGGAACGGTGACGTTTGCCGGCCGCGACATGTCGACGATGAAGAAGTCGGAGATGAAGCACTTCTGGGGACCCGAGATCGCCATGGTCTTCCAGGATCCGATGACCTCGCTCAATCCGTTCAAGCGCATCGGTACCCACATCACCGAATCCTTGAAGTTCCACCTGGGTCTGAAGAAGGACGCGGCCCGCGATCGCGCTGCGGAACTCCTGTCGATGGTGGGTATCCCCGAGCCGAAGCGTCGGCTCGATCAGTACCCCCACGAACTTTCGGGCGGTATGCGTCAGCGTGTGGTCATCGCGATGGCCCTGGCCTGCGAGCCGAAACTGCTGATCGCCGACGAGCCGACCACCGCCCTCGACGTGACGGTGCAGAAGCAGATTCTCGATCTGCTCGCCTCACTCAACGACAAGCTCAACATGGCCGTCATCCTGATCAGCCACGACCTCGGTGTGGTCTCGGGTCGATCGGACCGTGTTGCGGTCATGTACGCCGGTTCCGTCGTGGAAACGTCGGCAACCGAAGAGTTGTTCACTCGTCCTCGCCACCCGTACACCGAAGCGCTGATGGCCGCGATTCCGCGACTCGAATCACCGACGCACACAGTGCTGCAGACAATTCCGGGCGGTCTCCCGGACATGACGAAGCCGATCACCGGCTGCCGCTTCGCCGCCCGCTGCCGGTACGCCCAGGACGACTGCCTGACCGGCGACCCGGCCCTGGCACCCGGCGGTCCGGGAGACAACACAACCGAAAGCCACACGTTCGCGTGCCACTACCCGGTCGACACCCCGGAAGGCACAACGGCATTGGTCGCCAACGAGAAGGCCGGCACTACCGCAGCGGGCCTGACGCTCGCGGTGAAGGAGATGGTCTGATGACTGCAGCAACCGATACCAGAAAGCCAGAGACGGTGGACGCGGCCCTGACGGTCGAGGACCTGGTCGTCGAATTCAACGTCGGCAAGGGCCAGACCGTTCACGCCGTGTCCGGAATCAGCTTCACCGTCGCTCCGGGCGAAACCTTGGGCGTGGTCGGTGAATCCGGCTGTGGCAAGTCCACGGCGGGCCGGGCGATCATGCAGCTGCCCTCACCGACGTCGGGCTCCATTCGCCTGGGTGAGACGGAAATGACGGCACTGGGCGCGGAGGAATTGCGTCGCAGCCGCACTCAGTTGCAGATGATCTTCCAGGACCCGATCTCCTCCCTGAACCCGCGACGCAAGGTCAAAGCTCTCATCACCGAGGGTCCGTCGATCTGGGGCGGAAAAGACAAGGCCGCCATCGAAGCTCGGGCGCGCGAGGTTCTTGCCGAGGTCGGGCTGGACCCGGACATGGTGTGGGACCGAACCCCGCGCGAACTCTCGGGTGGTCAGTGCCAGCGCGTGTGCATCGCCCGCGCATTGATGCTCGACCCCAAGGTCCTGATCTGTGACGAGCCGGTCTCGAGCCTCGACGTCTCCGTGCAGGCGCAGATTCTGAACCTGCTCGAGGACGCGAAGAAGCGTCACGGGCTGTCTTTGCTGTTCATCGCGCACAACATGGCCGTCGTGAAGAACATCAGCGACCGCGTGATGATCATGTACTTGGGCCGCGTCTGCGAAATCGTTCCCGCAGAAGACATGCAGAACCGCGCGCTGCACCCGTACACGCAGCTACTGCTGTCGTCGATTCCCGATCCCGACGCCACCGTCACCGCGGCGCAGAACGTCGAGCAGAAGGTCATCGAACTGCCCTCGCCGCTCAATCCGCCCAGTGGCTGCCGCTTCCGCACGCGGTGCCCGCTGGCCACCGATCTCTGCGCCGAGGAAGTTCCCGAACTTCGTCTCGTCGAGGGCGGACACCAGGTGGCGTGCCACCACGTATGAGATGAACTAGACCCATCGTCACGCAACACTCACCCCGCGGGGCAGCCTCTCAAGAAACGGTGCCTATGACCAAGTCTGCTCAGATGTTTCAGGGTGGGGTGCGAAGACGACGATCCACCGTTGGCGCGCCGTCCGTCGGCACCATGGAGCTGTCATGTCGGTGCGGACGAGGATCTGCGATGCCCCTTTCGATGGACCACAACAGGGAACCAGGGATCACGTCCAACCGTGCGCCAACATGCCAGCCCTCTGACAACCGCATCGACCGATCAACCAGGAAGCGCTGTCAACCATCACAGAGATTTCATCCCGAGACACAGGTGCGCCACATGAACGACTTCGCGAAACCGCACGTCGAGTACGGAAACATCAACTTCGAGTGCGCGCGCCAAAACTACGCCCCCGGCTCACAAAGAACCCCCCGATACACGGCTTGGGCTCAGCGCAGTCGTGGGCCGAAATAACCTAAATATGACCAATTCCAGTCCAGATCGTCCCCAACAGAGTGTTGACATAGGAGTTTCACCGGATTTATGGTCAGCGTGTTCCTCTACCTTCCGCTAACTTCTCTCGGCCAGAACATCTTCGGTGTACCTACACCGGAACCGATACCGCCACTCACGCTTTGGACAGACCTGCACCAGACGGCGGCATCTTTCTGGATCAGCTGGTGGGGCGGGTGGGTTGTATGTCTGCTTCCCTCACCAATGGGCATGGGACGTTCTCGCTCACGCCGCTTCGGAACCGGGTACATGATTGCCTGTACCCCCGTGTGCATTTTGATTGCGGCCGCAATGTCGTCCTACTACATCGGAGGGCAAGTTCCACTTGGATGATTCAGAAGCAATCGCGCCTGTCGTAGCCATCACCGGCACTCCCGATCAGAGCTGCAATACTATCCAGCACAGTCATTTTCGCGAAGACAATAGTTGCATCTTCGGTGAGTTCACGGTCGTAACACAGAGCAGTCCCGAGGTGTACCGCACCATCCAGGCGTCCCACTCCTGCGATACGTCACCGGCAGCGAGGATTACATCGCCTTCGTTCTCCCGACGCGGTCGTCCGCCACCAGCGCTGGACAACTGGCACGCAAGGCTGCGAGGCCGCCTCGACGGCACTCATTCCGCGCACAGCTGAAGTCGACTGAACCCACTGCGGTGAAACACGATCGGCATGGCATCCCGCATCTCTAGCCAGTTCACCCGCATCAGCACGATGACGTGATCCCCTGCAGGTACCTCCTGGGTCACCGTTGTATCCAGCCACGCGCACGCCCCGTCCACGAACATGGCACCCTCATCCGTAGTCGTGGTCGCCAACCCGTCGAACCTGTTGCCGGTCTTCGCCGCCAGGGTCCGCACCGCGCCCTCGTGCACCTCCCCAAGCACACTGACGCCAAGTCGCTCCCCAGTGCGCAACTTCGGCCACGTTGTCGAGGTGTCCTGCACACAGAACGCGACCAGGGGCGGATCCAGCGACACACCGACGAAGCTACTCGCCGCGAGCCCCATCGGCTCGCCGTCGAACGCAGCACAGATCGCCACGACCCCACTGGGGAACTGCCCAAACGCATGACGCAGCGTGGCCGAATCGAGACCCGTCTGGGTGAGAGTCATCGTGCTTCCGTCCCGGTGGTCGTAGCGGCCAGCAGGATCTTGCCCCACCGCTCCACATAGTCAGCGATGAGCGAATCCGTCGAATATGTCGAATCGATGAGATACAAACCAGGGGCCGGCACCGTTGCACCCAGTTCCACCAACACCGGCTTCAAAAAAACATCCGGGGCCATCGTATGGCCTGGACCCGCCCCCAACATCACCGGCACCACCACATCCCGCAATCCTTCACCGCCGGCGAACTGGTCCAGGAACACCTTCAGCACCCCGTGTACGTGGCCTTGAATGTCGGCGATGCCACCACCACCAGATCTGACGACGACACCGACTCCACCGCACCCTTCACCGCATTGTCTCCCCACTCCAACAGCCCGGATCCCAACGCGATCACGTCCACTACCGCATCGGGCTCCGAACCAGTCAGTGCTCGAGAAAGAGTCGAGGCCGCATCCAATGTCCGCGAGCCGGGCTTCGGGTTTCATGCCACGACAGTCAATTTCATAATTTGGTTCCCTTCGAAGTTGAAAGGTTGGGCCCGGAGGCCCGGTTGGTTCTCCTGTGAACGGGTTCACGAATGTGCCGTCCTACCTCGCTACACTCGGCGCCTGCGCCGATGCGTCATCTGTCGGCCACATCGTCGAACTGCCCGAAGCGGAAACCTCGACGGCTCCGCCATCAAGTCTGGACCGAGTTCCTTGATGTCGCCGCCCATGCAGTCCTCGAAAGGTCTCATTCGGGTGTTCGGTCCTGGATAGTGCATGAGGGTGAAATTCGGCGATCACTCCGATCGGCGGCGATCTCCATGGCAGACCGGAGCGAATACCGAAAACCGTTGTACAAGAATGACTATCCCTAGGACAGCAGGGGCTTCAGCTCGTAGTGGACTTCGTACGCCTCACACCAGCTCAATTGCTCGAAATTTCGTTACGCCACCAGACGTGCATCCGAGGCGGGTCCAGCTACCACCCCTCCTCGACAGGATACGAATGAGAGGAGTGCAGTATCCGGCCGCGACGAAATCGCAACCGTCCCGACCTGCTGTCATTCCACGCGGACACGCCGACAACTTCCGGCTACCCGCAGTGAAGCAGTAGAAGACGTGCAGACCGAGGGACGGCGCCGCGCTACGCCTGGCCAAGGTCGCGCAGCGGATCATGTCGATCTCAAACTACCGCGGATCTTACCGAGGGCGACTCTCGTAATTTTCAGTCTTCGCACCACTATCGTTGCTAACGATAATGGTCACGAGGGAGCGAAACTGCTCACGCGTGGGAATGAACCCGGTACTGAGAAAAGCCACGATGTATCCGTCGAACAGCGCAATTACCGCACGTGCGGTGTTCGAGGAAACCCCCAGTTGCGCTTCGACGCCCTGTAGCAGGCCCTCCCAGTAGATCGACGAATGGCCACGCCAATCCGACCGACGACTGGCGACCAACTGCAGTTCGAACAGAACTCGGTAGGACTCGGCCCGCTCCGGGACCGTACCGAAGAAGCCGTTCACGACGTTTTCGATCTCGTCATCCAAGGAACCCTTCGCCACATGAGGTCGGGTCGCAGGATCCAGAATGAACGCTTCGAACAACGCACGGAATGTCGCCGACAGGAGTGCGTCCAGGGTCGAGAAGTAGTATGTCGTGGCCGAAATCGGCAGGCCCGCTTCGTCGGAGACTGCGCGATGACTGATGCCCGCGATACCGTCGCGAATCAGCAGCCGCACCGTGGCCTCGATCAGTTTGCGGCGACGATCCGGACCACGTACCTCAACCTTCGGCACGAACACACTCTTCGGCATCACTGCCGGACCGCCTTCCCAACCCACACAAAATACGCCGCCATACTCTGCGACAGCGCCATAGCAGTATAGCTGCGCTCGCGAAGCGGCAATCGGGACCGCGTATGCGAAAGAGGCTGCGGTCCGGCGGCGCCAAAGGTTCCTCACCCTGCAAGAGCGTGCGCGTCAGCCGGTCTGACGCCACCCCTGCCCGATATGAGTGGCACAGACGAATCCGCTCAGAACTCGAGCATGTTGTCCCTGAGGGTTCGACCCTGATACTCGGAGCGCACGGCTCCCAGACGCTGCAGAGCGGGAACGAGCTCGTCAGTGATGACGTCGATGCTGCTGGCCAGATCACCCCCCTCAAGGAGGAAGCCGTCGCCTCCAACCTCGTTGATGGCATCCGCCATCTTTTCCGCGATTTCCTCAGGGGTTCCGGTGAGATCCAAGCCGCCCTCGGCTCTCATGCCGCTGGAGAAGACCTGGCGGAGCGTCGCTCCCTGGGCGCCGGCTTGCTTCACGAAATCCAGCGCTGAGGTGTGACCACCGGCAGTCATGTTCTGATCCATAGGGCCATCGAGGTCGTACTGCGAGAAGTCGACATCCATCGTCGACGCACCCATGGTGATCGCGTACTCGAACGACGCTTGGTCCATACGTTGCTGCGTAGCCTCATCGAGTACGGGTGCAGTTCCGGCAAAGTGAAGCCCGTTGGCAAGGTAGATGATCTTGATGTCGTCGGGGTTGCGGCCGAACGACTCGGCGCGCCCACGAATATCCTTGCGCAGCTCCCTCATTCCTTCGAGTCCGCCGGCCGTAAGACCGATGACCATCTCCGCATTCTTGGCCGCGAAACTACGTCCACGATCTGACGCTCCTGCCTGACTGAGGAACGGTGCGACTTGAGGAGACCTCAATGTGTTGAGGGGGCCCCGCGACTTGAAGTACTTGCCGACGTGATCGACTGTGTGGACCTTGGTGAAGTCGACGTAAACGCCGGTCTCTTCGTCCGCAACGAGGGCTCCCTCTTCCCAAGATTCCCACAACTTGACGGCAAGTTCGACATACTCGTCAGCGATCGCGTAACGCTCCGCGTGGGGCGGCAGTGCATCGAGACCGATGTTCTTGGCTGCGTTGGTCTCACTCGAGGTGACGATGTTCCAGCCGACACGACCACCCGTGAGGGAGTCGAGCGTGGAGAACAAGCGTGCAAGCACAAACGGTTCGTAAAACGTCGTGGAGGCAGTCGAAATGAGACCGATATTCGATGTCTCGTGAGCCATCAAGGGCAGCAACGGGAGTGGATCATGCTTCGGCGCGAGAACCGCATGCTTGAGATCCAGTTCCATCGTGTCACCGAACTTGTCAGCGACAACGGTCGTGTCCTCGAAGAGGACGAAGTCGAACTTTGCGGCTTCCAACTTCTTGGCAAGATCGACGTGGTAGGACCCATCGGGCCAATTCGCCCCAATCGACTTCTCGGTGTCGAGAGCCCACGCGGGCTTGCCGAACTTGGTGAAGTAGCCCAGGTGAAATTTGGTATTCGTCATACAAGTTGTCCCTACAAGAGGCTGAGGAAGGCTGAGGAATCGCTCACGATGCGGCGTGAAGCGATAAAATCACGCTAGCAATTTTTTGTGACATTTGTGTCGCGTTATCGTTAACTTCGTCGAGAGTTTTTCGGTCACACGCATCAACCTCCCGTTGCAGACTACCCTCGACAGTGAACGATCGATCGACATACCACCTGTTTAAACGTGTATTTATCTGGTTCAGGCCACTGGAATTCAAGGCCCTCGGGTCCGGCGCCCCGATCGCCTGGGACGAATATACGTAACATGGCCGTAACAAATTATTACTTGTTTGGCATCCGCCCTGTCGTAGTGTTGCTCAATACGACGTCGTCACCTATCGATTTCGGTGACACCGGCCGAGGTCCCGTGTAGACACTGGCCGTGTCGCGCTGCTGGGGAATCCTTCAGTAGTCACAATCGCCTACTCGAAGGGAGTTACCTGTGTTCGATCTACATGGGCATACAGCGCTGGTCACAGGAGCCGGACAAAGTGTGGGCGCGGGCATCGCTACAGTGCTGGCTCGACAGGGCGCATCGGTAATCGTGAACGACTTGCACGCGGACAGGGCAGAGTCGGTTGCAGCGAAGATCACCTCGGAGGGCAATCGCGCGCTCGCATCCGCCTGGGACGTAACCGATTACGAAGCGACGATCGAACACATTCGCGCCGCCGAGACCGAACTCGGTGGCCATGTCGACATCTTGGTCAACAATGCCGGCATAGCGGAGGGGCGGTGGAACCTGCCCTTCCGTGAACTGACGCCGGATCTGTGGCGACTGCCCATCGACCTGAACATCTACGGCTCATTGAACTGCACCAAAGCAGTCATCGACGGGATGTGCGAGGGAGGATGGGGACGAGTTGTACAGATCTCATCCGGGTCGGCGCGTGCGGGTGAGAACATCAACGTCTCCATGTACGCGACCGGAAAAAGTGGCATAGAGGGATTCGTGCGACATCTCGCGGCGGAGACAGGCCAGTATGGCGTCACCGCGAACATCCTCGCCCTGGGCGAGCAGAGGAACCTCGCTGACGTCATGCCGCCAGAGGTCATCGAACACATCCTGGCGGCAATTCCGATCGGACGACTGGGCGAGCCCGAAGAGATCGGCGCAGCGTGCGTCTACCTGGCATCCGACGAATCCGGCGGCCTCACCGGACAGACAATCGATCTGAACGGCGGTTCCCAAACGCGCTGACGGCGTGAGCCCTGTCCTCGTCGCCCCGTCCCTGCCGCGGGGGCCCAGGGCAGCGCTCGACCCAGGATCTGAAATATGCCTGGCTGCAACATATCTCGAGCCCGTCTGGAATCGAGCACTGCTTCTACTTTCATCAATCTGTGAACAGTCTGAGTAATCGGTCCGCTTGCCGCGTCTGGACCACTCGCGTATCGAGTCTCAGAGCCAACATCCAAGGAGATTTGTTCCATGTCCCTCACCGAACCGGCTTCCACGTCGATGCGACCAGTGGCCAGCGTCCATCCTCTCGCATCACTCAGCGGAACTGAGATCGACGCCATCCGTGGAATAGTCGAAAGAACACCCGACTTCACAGAGAGCACTCGATTCGCCTACGTGGGTCTCGAGGAACCCGTGAAGGCCGATTACCTGGCGTGGGAGGCCAGTGGCGGTCCACTGCCGGACAGGCAGGCCCGGGTCTGGTTGCTGGATCCCAGCACGGGATTGTCCGTCGACCGAGTGGTCTCACTGTCATCGAGCAGCGTGGTCAAATCGGCTGCCGTCGACGGCTCGAAAGGCCGACTGCCGGTCCTCGACTCGGAACAGGGCAAGATCATGACGATCCTCGCCGAGAACGCTGCGTGGACAAAGGCTCTGAGCTCCCGCAACTTGACGCCGGCGGATGTGACGGTAATCCCGCTTCCGGCCGGAAACTTCGGATACGAAGACGAAGACGGCAAGCGCATCGTGAGATGCCTGGCCTTCAAGCAGGACCATCCCAAGGATCACCCCTGGGCGCACCCTGTGGACGGCCTGTCGGCATATGCCGATGTCGATACTGGAGCCATCCTGAAAATCCTCGACGTGCACGAGTTCGCGGTGCCAGCCGAGGGCGGAAACTACGACGATCCCGAAGTGCAGGGTCCGCCGCTGGAAGGACTCAAGCCGATCAAGATCACTCAGCCCGACGGGGCGAGCTTTTCGGTGGACGGTGAGCATGTCACATGGGCGAATTGGAAACTGCGTATCGGATTCGACGTGCGCGAAGGTCTCGTCCTTCACCAAGTGAGCTTCACAGATAAGGGTGTCCAGCGCCCCGTCATGTATCGTGGATCGATCAGTGAGATGGTCGTTCCGTACGGCGATCCGGGCCCTAATCGTTTCTGGCAGAACTATTTTGATGCCGGTGAGATCATCTATGGGCGCTTTACGAACTCGCTTACGCTCGGCTGCGACTGCGTTGGCGAGATCAAGTACTTTGATGGGGTTTTCGCTGACGAGTCTGGAGTGCCACGCCTTATTCCGAATGCCATCTGCATGCACGAGGAGGATTATGGTTCGCTCTGGAAGCATACCGATCCGTTTACCGGAGCCCACGAGGTCCGTCGAGCACGCCGGCTGGTGATCTCGTTCTTCACCAATGTCGGCAACTACGATTACGGATTCTTCTGGTACCTCTATCTGGACGGGACCATCGAATGCGAAGCGAAACTAACGGGCATCCTCTTCACCTCTGCGTATCCGGGTGACGACGAGAACGGCGAGAAGTACGCATTCGCATCCGAGGTCGCTCCTGGCCTGGGCGCCCCGTATCACCAGCACCTCTTCGGCGCGCGCCTGGACCTGAGCGTGGACGGGACTGCGAATGTGGTCAACGAGATCGATGCAGTGAGACTTCCAGTTTCTCCGACCAATCCGCACGGGAACGCGTTCACCAAGTCCGTCACTCCGATCGTTTCGGAGCAAGTTTCCGGTCGTACATCCGACGGCAGCAAGGGACGAGTGTGGCAGATCGCGTCGACCGAAGCAACGAACAGACTCGGGTATCCGACTTCATATGTCTTGCATCCGACTGACAGCCCGACCTTGATGGCCGACGCCTCGTCGTCCGTCAGCTCCCGTGCCGCATTCGCCACCAAACACCTCTTCGTGACCGAGTACGACCCGGCCGAGCGTTATGCCGCAGGTGATTTCGTGACGAACAGTCCTGGCGGCCAGGGCATCCCGGACTTCATTTCGGGCGACGCTCCCCTGGTCGGAAAGGACTTGGTCCTGTGGCACACCTTCGGACTGACGCACTTTCCCCGTGTTGAGGATTGGCCCATCATGCCCATGGACTACGCAAAATTCAGTCTCCGCCCTTACAACTTCTTCGACAAAAACCCCACTTTGAACGTACCGCCGCCGGCGGTCGGTCAAGACGACTGCGGCGGAGACAGCGCTGCGAACTGCCACAAGTCCTGAGTTACAGGCCGGGCCCAATGTCAACCAAATGGGACGGTCCTGCGCCGCGGCCGGTCCGGGAACCGACAGTTGGTTGGTCTTTCGGACGGGCCGCGCGGTTAGGCGCCTTCACCATCGCGCTCGCCAATGCGGCAATACACGGCTCGATGCTGGGCACGATGCCTTTCGTCCAATCGGCATTGTGGGCCGCGATGACATTGGCGTGTATTGCCTGCGGCGTGCATCTGGTGCGACGCGCATCGGCGGGCGCTTGGGCAATGACGTCGCTGATGTCCGTGGGAATGGTCGCGGTACACCTGCCCGGATCGCACGACTCCGGTCATCACCATATGGACATTGTTGCGGGCGGTGATGTGGGCCCGATCAGCCCCAATGTTCCCATGCAGGCTTCGCTGATCCTGACAGTCACCGAACTGGCCCTGGGGATGATCGGGTTGTGGGTATCGACATCTCACGGCCGATGGTGTCATTCGGAGAAGCAGACCGAGCATGAGGAGCCGCGGTCGAATCCGTCGCCGACAAACTCGGTATCGGAACAGTGCAGACGCTGCTCAATTGGATTCGGAGCGCACAAACTGATGCCGGCGAGCGGCCTGGTGTGACGAGCGAAATGGCGGCGGAGATGCGCAAGCTTCGCGCTGAGAATCGGGAACTCAAGCATGCCAACGAGATTCTGAAGTCGGCGTCGGTTTTCTTCGCAGCGGAGCTCGACCGCAACAACAAGTGATCCTCGACTACATCAACCGATACAAGAGTGAGTAC
>NZ_JBWZNF010000016.1:0-117650 GCF_056945715.1 Rhodococcus sp. MurmanLake-1
TTGGGGGCGGCATCTTCGAGGCGGTGCCGTTTGGCGGAGATGAGGGCGAATTCGACGGCGACGAAGAAGGCACTCAGTGCGATGAGAGCGACGGTGATGGCGATGACGATCCAGGGGTTGCTCATCGGTTCTCCTCCGCGGTTTCAGTCCCGGCCATCTCGGTGAGGTCGAGGCGTAGTCGTAGTAAGGCGGGGACGTGCCGCTTGACGGTCAGGACATCGATGACCAGTGAATGTCGGGGTTGTTCGTCGTCGGAAATCAGGTCGGCGGGATCAGGTGGCAGTTCGACGCGGATCCGGGTTCCCTCGGGTGGGAGTTCGCCGTGATGGGCGATGGTGAAGCCGGCGATCGTTTCGTAGTCACCACTCGGGAGGTCGTGTCCGATGGTGCGCTCGATCTCGTCGAGGTGCACGCCACCGTTGACGGTCCACGATCCGTCCTCGCTGGGGAGTTCGCGTGGAAGATCGGGGTCGTGTTCGTCGGTGATTTCGCCGACGAGCTCTTCAGCGATGTCCTCGAGGGTGATGACACCGGCGAATCCGCCGTATTCGTCGATGACGCAGGCAAGTTGGTTCTTGCTGTCGGTGAGTTCGGACAAGGCCTTCGGAAGGGGAAGTGTGGTCGGGAGGATCAGTGCGGGGCGGGTGAGTGCGCGCACGGTCAGATCAGTGGTCGGCGTCAGGTCGAGAACATCCTGGAGGTGGATGACTCCGACGATGTCCTCGGAATCTGCCCCCACGACGGGATATCGGGAGTGCCCTCGCCCCATGAGAGTGAGGATGTGGTCGAGGGAGTCGTCGGCGCGGACGGTATCGACATGGGTGCGGGGGATCATCGCGTGCTCAACTGGGCGCGTGGGGAAATCGAGAATGCGATCGAGCATCGTCGACAACTCGGGCGGCAGAGTCCCGGTTTCGCGGGACTCGGCGACGATGTGCTCGAGATCGCGGGCGGAGGCGGAGTGCTCGACGTCGTGCACCGGCTCGATCTTCAGTGCGCGAAGTAGCAGGTTCGATGCCTGGTCGAAGATCCAGATCAGCCAGCCGAACAGTTTCAGATAGAGGGTGGTCGAGCGAGCCAGCCACCGGGCCACCGGTTCGGGACGGGCGATGGCCAGGTTCTTCGGGAACAGCTCACCGAAGAGCATCTGGACCAGGGTGGAGAACAGCAACGCCAGCACCGCACCGATCCCGAGCCCCACTGCGGTGGGGATGCCGATGCCGCCGAAGATCGTTCCGAACGATTGACCGATAAGAGGTTCGGCGACGTAACCGACCAGCAGACCGGTGACGGTGATGCCCAGTTGAGCTCCGGAGAGCATGAATGAGGTGCGGCGGGTCACCGCAAGGGCCCGCTTTGCACCAGAATCGCCGGCCTGGGCGAGAGAATTGAGCCGGGATCGGTCCACGGCCATGTAGGCGAACTCTTGTGCAACGAAGTAGCCGGTGACTGCGGTGATCAGCAGAACGACCAGGACGCCCAGCAGGAGTGTCAGGGCGATCATCATGAGCCGGACACCTCGCCATCACGCGCGGTGACGTAGTGGGGTGTGTCCGGCCTGGGTCTGTGACTGTCCATGGGTCTCTCTGTCGATGCGGAAGAAGCCTTGTTCTTTAATCTACGTTTACCTTGCCGGGAAAGTTCCCAGCGCCATGCGGTTTCCCCGAAAAAGTCGCGGTGAACGAATGACGTACCTGACCCAGGCAGGCCGATAGCCGATCGATCATGCGTTCACAGCATGGTCGTCTCCCCGGGGATCGCGCCCCGGTTGGTGTGGGCGTCGGTCGAGTCCGAAGCGCCGCTGATCGGCGGGTATCCAGGACTCCGGTGGTTCGTACGGCGGAGATGCAGGTTCACTGATGTCAGGCGGGCGGGCTGCGTGTCGGGATTCGGTGTTGTTCACCCAATGTTCTGCGGGCGCTTGGTTCGCCGAGGTTTTCGATCCACTGCGACAGCCGAGACTTTCTTTCATGGCTACCACGAGATCGGTTGTCGACGCACTGATCGCCCGACACCCCGTGCTGACGGTGCAGCAGGCTGCAGCGATGGTCATGGAGGATTCCGTGTCGATCAATGGGCGCCCGGTTCGTCACCCCGGACAGCTCGTTTCCGAATCCGATCGAGTTGAAATTGTACGTTTTGGGGGCCGCACCGCGTAGCTCGACCATCACATGGTCCAGGGTAGTCAGGAAGTGGGTGGGCAGTGGGTCGTCTGCGAACGAGGCTGTCACTCCTGATCAGCAGTACGTCGGGAGTATCGATGAGGGCAAACCCGAGCAGTGTCCCGATCGTCGGGACTAACGCGCACAGGAGTTTTCACTACACAAGCACGTTCCGTCCGCGACACTGTTTCCATCGCTTGCTGTGTACGTCGTCGTCACAGGAGTGCCGTGACGCCGTATAGGGCGACGGCTGAAATCGTTGCTGCTGCAGGAAAAGTGGTAACCCAGGCGATGAGCATGTTTCCCGCTACGCCCCACCGGACGGCGCTGAGACGTTTGGTCGAGCCGACACCCATGATCGCCGACGAAATCACATGTGTTGTCGATACCGGCGCCCCCATGCCGGCAGAAGCGACGTAGAGCACCGAGGATGCGGTCAGTTCCGCTGCAAAACCCTGGGGAGGATCCAATTCGATGATCTTGCGCCCAAGAGTCCGCATAATACGCATCCCACCTGTTGCGGTCCCGAGGGCAAGAACAACTGCCGTCAGCAAGAAACACCACCACGGAATCGAGTAGTCGTCTTGTCTACCCGAGACGACAAGAGCCAGGACCACGATGCCCATGGTTTTGGCTGCGTCTTGCATCCCGTGGCCGAAGGCCATGGCCGCCGCAGAACATGTCTGGGCCTTTCGAAACCCTCGACTGGTCGATGCCGGAGATGCGTGTCGAAACAGCCACATGATGCCTGACATGGCCATATATCCCAGGATGAAGCCGACGATCGGCGAGACAACCATCGGGATCAGCACCTTTTCGATCACACCACCCCACAGCACAGTCATCCCGCCGGCCAGCGCGGCCCCGACCATCCCGCCGACAAGAGCGTGCGAGGACGATGACGGTAATCCGTACCACCACGTGATGAGATTCCAGCCGATCGCACCGACCAAGGCGCACCCGAGTATCAGTAAGGCGTGAGTGCTGACGTCGAGCTCGATTATTCCCTCTCCCACTGTGGCAGCGACTTTGGCGCCGAAGAAGGATCCGAGAAGGTTGCCGATTGCGGCCATCAGTAATGCTGAACGCAATGTCAGTGCACGCGTGGACACTGATGTCGCAATAGCATTGGCCGAGTCGTGAAAACCGTTGGTGAAGGTAAATGCCATAGCGAGTGCTATGACCAGGAGCAGCATCAGCACAGCTGGTCACGATTCCTTGAGGACGATGGTTTCGATCACATGCGAGACCTTTTCGAAAGCATCGGCTGCGTCTTCGAGTTCGTCGGCGATGTCTTTGAGTTTCATGACGGTCAGGGCATCGAGATGGCCGTCGAAGAGGTTGGCGAGACATGTTCGATAGAGGTGATCGGCCGTATTCTCGAGTTCATTGATTTTGATCCAGTAGCTTTCGAGTCCCTGCATCGATGCCAGTTTGGGCATCGCTTCCGCCGTTATCTTTGCGCACGCGTCGAGGGTGTCGATCACGTCGCAGAGATGGTGCGGTAGTTCGCGCACTCCGTACAAAGACACGAGATGCGACGCCGCTTCCATGTGGTCCATCACGTCGTCGAGAGTTGATCCCAGCGTGTAGATATCAGAGCGGTCGAACGGAGTGGCGAAAGTTGAATTCACGGTTCGGAACAGCTCGCGCTTTATGCGGTCGCATTCGTGCTCGAACTCGACCATGCGTTCGGCAATGCTGGCGGTATCGGCTTGTGGGCTGGCCAATTCGGTAAGAGTTTTGGCCCCGAATTCCAGATATTGTGCCGTGGAGATGAACAGTGCGTAGAACAGTTCGGACTTGGGTTTGAAACCGGAGAACATGAATGTGTCTTTCGCGTCGCTGCAGGGAAGACCAGGGCAGTGGCAGCGTGGATGAGGGACACGGTGCCACTGCCCTAGTCAGTTCAGGGGGTTTGCAGTTCGTTCAGCGCTGATGTGCGCTCGACGATCCACGTGCGCATCTGATCGATGCTCGACTGCAGCGTCTCTGCGGTCAGTTCGTCACTGGTGGGGATGGACGTCGCGAGTGAGTCGAGAATTTCGGTCGCGCGGCCGCTTTGGTACATCTGCTCGAACAGGTTCCAATACGTCTTCTCGTACAGCTCGGCGAAAGCAGGCGATTCGAGGAAACGCTTCTTCAGAGAGTTCGTAGTACCGAGTGGACCCCCGGGAAATCCCTGTTGACCAGGAGCTGTCGCATCCGCGCCTTGTCGAGGGGCGCCGCCTTCCGGCATGCCTTCTGGGGCTTCACCAGCCGGTATGGCCCCCGGCCCCGCGCCGCCCCCGGGTCCTCCGCCGCCGGCTGGGCCCATAGCGATCGAAACACTGTCATGAGGGCCGGTGGCGGCATCACCTTGCATGGCGAGGTTGAGATCCCAGGACACCACGGAGATCCTCTTGGTGTCCAGGTCGTACCAGAGGTAATAGTTCTGACCGGGGCCGCTCATGTCATCGCCGTTGACGATGAGGTTTTGCGTGGCAACGTATCGAGCGAAGGATTCGACGTCGATCCAATCGGAGAGGTGCGCGTCGAACTCTTCCGAGCTGGCTGCATCCATCCACTTCAGAAAGCTGATGACCGGTTGTAGGTTTCCGTTGTCGACGGCATTGATTTGTTTGAACTGGCCCGCATAGGCGGTCTGGTCATCGCCCACGTACGCAAATCGTGAGCTCGCATCCGCCTTGTAAAGGTACCCGTCCGACTCGAAGAGTGAGTTCGCATAAGTGTCGTCCGGATGTTCGAGTACCAGACGAGTCGACGTCGCACTGTCATTGATCGAATACGCCGTGTACGCGTAACGCTGCGTCGGTTGATCACTATCGGCAGTCAACGACAACGCCATCGCTTCGTTGACCACCGGCGATCCAGGCCGGACCGACAACTCGGTCATCCCCTGATACGCGCGGCCCTCGGAGTTCTCATCGAAACTGATGAGCAAGGGAAGTGACGTCGGGTCATCGGCCGAGGCCGTCGACCCCATTCCCGCCATCATGTCCTGTGGGTCGAAATCTGTTGGTAGTTCCAGTCCCTCAGGAATCTCGAATCCGTCAGGCGGCGTGAACCCTTCCCCTCCTGGCATCACCCCATCTCCTCGAACACCCATGAGGGTGGAGTTACCCTTCAGCCGCACCGAGGCATCGTTGACGAAAGTTCCGTCGATGGTGATGTCCGCGGTGATCCATTTCTTGTCGCCACTCTTCCGGAACGAGGAGATCATGTCGTTATACTCGGAATCGGTTATCTCCAGTGACAATTGATGCGAGACCGAGGGGTCGAACAATTCCACGGTGCCACTGATGTTGTCGGTGATCTCGGAGGCGATGACAGATGTGTCACCAGTGATGTAGGGACGAATTCGTGTCTCACCGAACACGAAGGCCAGGACGGAGACGAATGCGACGAACACCACCAACAGCTTCCAATGCTGACGCAGCGTCTTCGGTATCCGATGTTTGAACTTGCTCCGCGGCGGCGAAGAGCCGGTGCCCGTCACAGTCATCAGATGTCCGTCTGGTCGTATCCGGTCAGAACGGTCACGCGCTGACCTGCATTGACGGCGCTCAGTGCAGATATCAACTCTGCAGATTTATTGCCCTTCTTCATTTGCGCGGTGTAGTACAGCTCATTGAGCGCACCCGATCGCGCCGAATCAGTAGAGACCAACTCGAACTCCGAGCAGTGTTTGATGAGTACGTCCTCGACGTATGCGACGTATTCCTGTCCAGGCGGAACCTGAACCTTGACAACCTGACGCTGGACATCGAGCTTGAACCAGTTGAACTTGTACATGATCAACATGACAAGACACACCGCTACAGTCGCAGCGATCGCCAGAACATAGAAGCGGGTGCCCGTCGTCATACCGATCGCCATCGCCAGGAAAATGAACCCGACGTCCCGGGTTTCCTTGATCGCGTTGCGGAATCGGATCACCGACAACGCGCCGACCAAAGCGAATGCGCGAGCGAC
Organism: Rhodococcus sp. MurmanLake-1; assembly: GCF_056945715.1. Taxonomy (NCBI): domain Bacteria; kingdom Bacillati; phylum Actinomycetota; class Actinomycetes; order Mycobacteriales; family Nocardiaceae; genus Rhodococcus; species Rhodococcus sp. MurmanLake-1. The sequence continues at coordinate 6,138 of NZ_JBWZNF010000016.1, forward strand.
GTTGGACCCGACGACAAGCATGATCAGCGAAACGATCATGCCCACCATGACCAGTGTCTGCACATACGATTGGCTGTACGAGACGTTCTTGTGTGTGTATCGATAGACCCAGCCGATGATGGCGGAGAGAACGAACGCCAACGACAACGATACGATGATGTCGAAAGTGGAGAATGTTCCACTCAGGTCCTGTATCTCGAAGTTCATGGTTTCCTGTTTCGGTGTTGGGAGTGGATGCTCAATAGTGCTGTCGGATCACGCGATACGTGTGCGGTGCCGAAGTAGATCTTCCGGTGCGCGACTGTCGAAACCTGCGGGCATCGCCAATTCCGGTGCACCGCTACGTGATCGAGGGGCCATGTCGAAGGCCTCGATCGATTGACAATATTTCGATACTCGAATGATGGACATATTCATTCGCGCCGTCATATCCGTAGCCCAATAAGGCACTCGTTCATTGGCTTTGAGTTCCACGATCGCGAGCTTCGGAGGGATGATGAACCTGTTCTCCGCTCCCGAAGCGAAGTGGAAGTCTCGGTCCCGCCCGTGCACCTTGTGATCGATGGTCACACGCAGCCCGAGATCGGCTTCCGTACCGACGTACGCCTCCCGCAGATACCCAGTGGTCACTATCGGACGAAGATCAAGATTTCCCATCAGCGTTGTCACTTCGTTGACGAATGGACGTTGCGAAATATCGACATCGATTTCTTCTCGACCGTCGAGCCACCGCTGCGCGGTCCCGTACGGCAGCGCGATCCGTCGCTTCTGCGTAACTCGATTGACCCGCTGCTTGATCTCGATCTGGACCGGTGTGTCATCGACACAGTCCGACGGCTCTCCGTAGAGACGAAGTCGCACTTTGCGTCGAAACTTCAGCCCCTCGATCTTTTCCCAGTAGAACAACAGATCAGGTGTGTCGTAATACAGCGATGTCACCGGATACCCGCCCTTCGGCGAGTAAGGGTCGGTCTCCATTCGTGCCACTAGCTCTCGGCGCAACTCCGGCACCTTCAACTCGTCGACGAAGTATTTGATCTCGTAGCGGTTGAACGAGTGCAGCTTGCTGGCGGTCTGCTGAAAACCATTGGAGGGGAGAGCAGTCGGAATGTTCACCTCTTGCTGCCTCGAGGGAGGATCTCGGAACCGGTCGAAAATGCTCATGCCTCAGGTTCTCCTGGATTGGAAGTCGGATATCTACGTGGTGGAGTGCTCGAAAATGTGGTGCCGTCGGATCTGTAGGCCTTGTGCAGATCCCGTACGGAAATCAAGGGCGTCGCCGTCTGGTTGTCTTTCATGGAGGTCGTTTCGGCGTCGAATAGACCTTCCTCGGATTCGTGAGTGGAAGAATCCCCCACGCGTGGACACCGTCGTACCGCAGGCGCGGTACACGGATTGATCTCCTCGTGGGACGTGGACACCTCGATCCTCTGAAATGATGAGGTGGCCGCCATGCGGGTGGGATATCCGGCGACCGATAGGAGACGGACATGGTCGCGCGCAGCGCCTCGGACGGGCATCGCGGTGTGAGGGGGTGGATCGTTTCGGCCGCCACGGTGGTCCTCGTGATTATCCCTGGCGTGGTCCCGCCCCACCCGGGTGCGGGTTTCGTGTGGTCACCTGACGTCCTGGCCCTCAATGCGGTGGCCGCGGCGATCCTGATGGGCCGACACCAGCGGCCGCTCGCGGTCCTGGCCGCGGTGATCGGCGTCGTCGCAGTGAGTGTGCCACTCGGACTGTTCAATCCGGGCCTCGTCTTGGCGGCGGGAGTCGCCGTCTACACGACCATGCTGTACGCGACCCGGCGCCGTGGTTTCGTACTCACCGCTCTCGTTGCCCTCGCCATGCTCGCTTTCGTCTTCGTCGACGGATACAGCGGCCTCCAGAACGTCCTGACCGTGCTGCTCGGTGGTGCTATCGGCGATGCGGTTCGCACGCAACGCGACTACGTCGCGTCCGTCACCGAACGTGCCGAGCGTGCCGAACGAACTCGCGACGCGGTGGCCGGGCAGCGGGTCGCCGAGACCAGGCTGGCGATTGCTCGCGACCTCCACGACGTCGTCGCGCACCAGATCTCGGTAATCAACCTCCATGCCGGCGTCGCTGCGTCCTCGCTACGTAACCGACCGGCCGACGCCGAGAAATCGCTGGCTGTCATTCGCAGCGCGTCGCGCACTGCACTCACCGAGATCGGCGACCTCATGGCCACCCTACGAGACCCCACCACCGCGATCGGCCCGTTCGGCCTGTCCCAACTCGACGATGTAGTGCGTGAATTCGCCAGTCATGGAATGGAAGTCGCTGTCCACATCGATGGCGATCCGTACGAACTGCCGGCGTCGATCGATGTGACTGCACTGCGCGTAGTCCAGGAAGCGCTCACCAACGCCCACAAGCACGGCACCGGACACCGCGCTCACGTGCTGATCGGTTACCTTCCTCGTGCGCTCCGCATTACCGTCAGCAACCCGACCGCCTCAGACGGAGCAGGGGCCCGGCACCTCGGAATGAACCAGGGGCTGATCGGTATGAGGGAACGGGTCGACTCGGTTCGCGGCGCCCTCCGTTACGGGGCCGACGGAACAGGTAGGTGGCTGCTTGTTGCCGATCTACCCACAGAACCCGCCCATGACGACCAGGACACACCGGACGACCTGGACGCACCGGACGACGTGGCCGCACAGGGAGACACACAATGATCACCATTCTTGTCGTCGACGACCAAACTCTTATCCGGTCTGCGATCACCACCCTTGCCACCCACAGTGTCGGCCTCACCGTCGTCGGCGAAGCAGGCGACGGTGAGCGCGCGATCGAACTCGCTCGCCGTCTGCGACCGGATGTGGTGCTCATGGATATCCGGATGCCAGGTGTCGACGGGATTGCCGCCACACGGACCATCTGCACCGACCCGAACCTCGAGTCGGTGCGGGTACTGATACTCACCACTTTCGAGGAGGATCAGTACATCGTCGGAGCGCTGCGCGCCGGCGCGAGCGGGTTCATCGGCAAAGGGGCCGATCACGACCAGATCATCGCCGCGATCCGCGCTATCCACCGCGGCGATGCTCTGCTCTCACCGGTCGCGACGCGTAGCCTGATCAACCGGTACGTTCACCCCGCCGCCGACAGTGAACGGGTGCCGCCAGCGCTCGCGCACCTTACAGAGCGGGAGATGGAGGTCCTTACTCTCGTCGGCGCCGGCCGGTCCAACGACGAAATCGCCACTGGCCTGGTGATCTCACCGCACACCGCCAAGACCCACGTCAACCGCATCATGACCAAGCTGCAGGCCCACGACCGGGCACAACTCGTCATCGCCGCCTACGAGAACGGTCTGATCCGACCGCACCTCAATTGACGCTACCCGCAGCGGCGGGACAACATGCGCCCCGAACGGGGACGCCGGATGTATGCCGAACAACCTTATTAGCGAACGCATCACCGGCAGCAGCCCGTCGGGGCAACGCCGAGGGAACCCGCACAAGGGAGGTGCACCCGATCTCCAGCTCGCAGAGTGATGGACACCCGCCCTGATCCACGCCATCCGCCCCCGTACCAACCCTTGTGCGGTTCGGCGAACTTCCCGAAGTACTGACAGTTATGAGCTGCGGCGAGCGGATTGTTGTCTGGGTGTCCCTTATTGAGTAGCGATGCGCGTATTGAGTAGTGATGCGCGCGAAACGGTGCAGATGAGGTCGGATCAGTGGCCACCCACAGGACGGATTCGCCTGCACCGGAAAACTATTAGGATTCTGACGCATGACTTTCCACTTTACTGGCCAGCGGCAAGACACAGATACTCACACGCGAGGAATGCCCGACCCTGTTGTACGCCCGCAGGTCTCGACCCAGCCCCGTATCCTAGAGCGACACACAGAACGGAAGTGAGTGCGATGCCACACAACCCATCCTCCCCGATCGGAATCGTCACCGGCGCGGGCTCGGGGATAGGACGGGCATCCGTCGCCCTGCTCCGCCAACTCGGCGCAACCGTCGAAGCCTGGGACAAGGATCAGAGCACTCTCGACGCTCTTCCCTCCGACGAGCACCTTCTCACCTGCCTCGTTGACGTCACCGACGAGACAGGCGTGACCACAGCAGCTGCCGAAGCAATCGCACGTCACCGGCGCATCGATTACATTGTCAACTGCGCTGGAGCCTATCTCTACGCCTCACTCGAAGACACAACCACGCAGCAAATTCGAAAACTCCACGACCTCAACGTCATCGGACCCACGCTCGTCACGCAAGCATTCTTGCCTGCTCTACGCGCATCGCACGGGTCCATCGTCAACGTTGCCAGCACGGTGGCACTCAAGCCCACAGCCAGCAACTCGCACTACGCAGCCTCGAAAGCAGCACTTGCCCAGCTCACCCGATGCTGGGCCCTGGAACTAGGCCCAGACGGAGTGCGTGTTAACGCCATCGCACCAGGCCCCATGCCCACTTCACTCTTTCGTAGTGCTGGCATGACCGAAGCACAAGAAACAGAACTTCTCAGCACCCGAACAGCCACACTCCCCCTCAGACGCGCCGGCACCCCGGAAGAAGCCGCGATCTGGATCGCTCGCCTCGCTCTCGAAGACAACTGGACCACCGGCGCCGTCATTCCCGTTGACGGAGGCATGTCCTTGTGACCCACGGAACCCGCTATTGGGCCTCGACCTGGGTGCGGTTTGCGCGTTAGGACTCGGTTTCGGGGTACTGCCCGAATTACCGGAAGTCCCATTCCCGGAGCAGCGGGCCTCGAAGTTGGCTGCGATGTCGGGAGCGACCTCGGCCCCGGCGGCCGGGAGAGTGGCGCCCCCGGCGATGACCGCGGCGCCGGCCGCGTTGAGAGCCAACCCGGTCGGTAGTGCGATACCGGTGTTTCTCACACTGCCCGACGTTGTCGACACCAACGCTGGAAGAGGATCTGCACGGCGGTGCGGGTGGGTGGGCCGAATCGCAATCCGCGGAGCAGTCGGCGGTAGGAGAAGCGGTCGTCCCAAACGCGCAGCCGGCCGTTTGCGAATGTGTAGTGGCCGTCTACGTCGAGGTGCATGGCAAACCATCCGATGCGGATGATCTCTCTTCGCCGGGAGGACACGGTGTTGTGGTCGGTGGTCATCGTGAGCACTTCCACGACCTCGTACCTGGTGATCAGGCGAGAGACGATCGTGAGCGCCCGTTCGACGCGTTTGCTTCCACGCACGCTGGGCAGGCCGGTGTTGCGCCATTCGATGTCGGGATCGACGAGTGCGCGCACGGCATCGGCGTCCATTTCCTCCAGTGCGATCAGCAGGTCCACCACCCGCGATGTCAGTTGATCGTCGTTCAACAGGTACTCCGGTCGTCTGGAATTGTGTTTTCTCATCGGTGGATTCATGTGGTGACCGTCAGGCAGGGACTGTTGCTCCGCGAAACGCACAGGAGCATCTTGCCGGCGGCGCGCTCGGCTGAGCTCAACGAATTGTCACGATGATCGACGTCGCCGTCGCTGACGTGGACCATGCAGGTGCCGCAGAAGCCCTGACGACATGAATAGGGGGCTTTCGGGTTCACACGCAGGACCGCGTCCAATGCGGTCTGGTCGGCGGCGACATCGATGACCTGACCGGTGCGAGCCAGTTGGATGCGGAAGGGTCGTCCATCGACGACCGGTGCGGCGGAGAAGCGTTCGGCGTGCACTTCCACACCGGGCTCGTTGCGCACACAAGCTGTGATCAGGTCCATCATCGGGACCGGACCGCAACAGTAGATCGCGTCGCCGCTGCGGACATTCGGCGGGAGAAGATCGTTCGCTGCGGGTAGGCCGTATTCGTCGTCGGTGCGGATGGTGACCCGATCACCAAACGGCGACAATTCCTCGAGGAACGGTAGTGTGCGGCGCTCGCGACCGACGTACATCAGCGACCAATCCAGGCCCATGCGCTCCGCCTCGCGGACCATCGGCAGTATCGGTGTGATGCCGATGCCACCCGCCACGAAGTGAACGCGCTTCGCGCGCTCGATTCGCCCGGGTTCGACGAACCCGAACGCGTTGCGTGGACCGCGAACGCCGACGACGGTACCGACTGGCAACTCGTCGTGCACCTCGTTCGATCCGCCACCATCAGGAATCCGGCGTACCGCGATCCGGTAGCAGCGTCGATCGGCGGGATCGCCGCACAGCGAGTACTGACGTATCCGTCCCGAGGGCAGGTACAGGTCGAGGTGTGCCCCGGGATACCACCGTTCGAGGTCGCTGCCGTCAGGTGCTCGCAGTTCGAGACTGACCACGTCGTTGTCGGTGGCCACCGTCGTGCGCTCCGACACCGTGAGTGTTGTCTTGTACTCGTCGATCCGGTTTTCCGTTGGCTCGTCGCGATGAATCAAGACCGCCAACTTGACCTGCGTGGAGACCAGGACATCCAGAATGCGCAGGATCGAGTCGCGGCGCTTGCCGCGGCATAGGTCGACCGGGATCTCGTGGGGGGCCTGCCACCGCTGTGTGAGTTCGGGCGCGTTGGGTGTCATGTGTTGACCCGCTTGGCCGCTGGCGATTGCGCGACGTAGGCGAGGGCCTGGGCGGTGGACCCCACACTGTCGGGGTGAAATCCCGGCACGAACGTCGACACACCGCTCCAGAACCATTTCGATACACCAGGCACCAGTCCGCGGCGTCCGGCGCGGACGAATTCCAGTAGCAATCGCGGATAACCGATGTTCGGCGTGTTGGGGTCGTTGCGGCTCAGATACATCGCAGCACGGAGCAACCACCCCAAAAAGATTGGCCACGTGATGATCATGGAGATACAGCGGCGAAAGTAGCCGACTCCGAAGTACGTGGCGACCTCGTGTGCCACGGCACGATGCTCGACCTCTTCGGCCCCATGCCACCGATAGAGGTCAAGCATCTGCGGATCCGCGCCGAATTTCTCCAAGTCCGCGTTCAACGCCCAGTCGCCCACGAACGCGAACATATGCTCCGAAGACGCGCAAATCCCGAGACGCTCGATCAGACGCTGCCGGATGGCCTGCGGATCGGAGTCGTCACCGATGCCCAAAGTTCTACGGAAGAAATACTGCATCTGGCGGTTGAACGGGGCCGGGTCGATCCCGTGCCGTGTGAACACCTGATTCATGACCTCGTCATGCGCCTCTGCGTGCAGCAATTCTTGGCCCATGAAACCGAGCATGTCCTCGCGAAGCTTCTCGTCGTGCACGTCCGGGAGAGCCTGCTCGAAGGCCTGGATCATCATCCGTTCGCCCTCCGGGATGACGAGGTTCATCGAGCCGAGGAGGTATGAGGCGATCGGCTCGTTCGGCAACCACACCAAAGGCGCTTTCTCCCAGTCGAAATCGACTCGCCGCGGACGGATCGCTACCCGGCCGGGCGGTGCGATCGGACGCTGTGTCAGTCCACTCGTAATTCGCATGACCACTCCTCACTCATAAGTACGCAGCAGTACTTATGAATGAGCATGGCGATCTACCCGTGGCTTGTCAACACCGGACTACGAAGGGTCGGACGAGAGGTCCAGTACCCGTTCAAGGAAGGACATGATCGGCGCATGAAGATTCATGTACGAATTCGACCCGTCAACCACCTGGCGGTAGAACAACTCGTTGCAACCGCCGATCGCCGCGAGAAACACTTCACGCCCCGGGGCTTCTGAAGACTTGGACGAGTAGCCGACGAGCAATGCATCGGCGAGCAGTTCCACGTACTCGTTGCGCTTCGCCACCCCTGCCGGGCCGGCCACAGGTAGGTCCACCACCCAAGCTCGCACGAACTCCGGTTCGGACGAACACGTCTCGAGATACTTCTCGATTACAGCCGAAAGCTGTTCGTGTAGAGACAAATTGGTGGTCGAGCTTTGTGTCGAGGTGATGTTGGAGACGATCACCTCGATGCCTGCGTCGATCGCTGCGATCAAGCACGCTTCTTTGCTCTCGAACTGCTTGTAGAAAGCTTGGCGAGATACCCTGGCACGCCCGACGACGTCGGCGATCGTGGTCGAGGCGATCCCCTTCTCCGCAGTCGACGAGATCACCGCACGCAGAATGCGATCACGTTGCGCGTCTTGGACCTCGCCCGCAGCGAGGCGGCCGCGGCCACGCGGCAATCCGGGGAGGTCACGATCGAACGATCCGGCCAGCCTGCGCATACCGAAATCGTAGCCCGCCTGGCGCCATCGGTTCTCTCGCTCACCACGTCTGTGGACCAACCGACATGCGAGTGGACCGATGTCGAGTGGAATTGCCCCCGTGGTGCTCTGAGGCAATCTCCCATCGCGACACGGTTGCGTCCAGTTCGTCGTTTCTCCGTGGTGGGGCTGCTCCCTGTGACGAGTCCAGCCGTGGTGCGGCGGAGGGCATCGAAAAGCCTCCTGCATCGACGAAGGCCGTCCGCTGTATTGCATGGTCGTGGAGTGTTGCCTCGTGGAGTGTGAGCACGGGTGTGACACAAGCGTTCAGGCCGTCGAAGACCTCGACCCAGGCGTCGCGATCCTGTGTGGCGAAGGTTCTGCCGAAGCGTTCGGACAAGTCGTCCCAGTTCGATTGGTCCCAGCGATTCGGCAACGAGGCGGGATCCAATCCGAGTCCGAACACGAAGCGGTCGTAGTACACGTCTTCGAGGGCCCCTACCGCCATGTACCTGTGGTCTGCGCACTCGTACGCGCGGTAGAACGGGGCAGATCCGTCGAGGAGGTTGGTTCCACGACGGGCTGACCAGCGGCCGGCATGCTGCCACGATCGGACGAGCGCAGTCAACGAACTGGCGCCGTCGACCATCGCTGTATCCACCACCTGGCCTCGGCCAGTGCGTTCTCTTTCGTGCAGCGCGGCAAGTACTCCTACGAGCAGGAACATCGATCCGCCGCCGAAGTTCCCGACGTAGTTCAGCGGCGGTGACGGCGGCCCGGAAGCCGGTCCGAGCTGTTCGAGCGCGCCCGAAAGCGCAAGGTAGTTCAGGTCGTGCCCGGCTTCTCGGGCCATCGGTCCCTTCTGGCCCCAGCCACTCATTCGGCCGTAGATCAGCCCCGGATTGCCCTGCAGGCAGATCTCGGAGCCCAGGCCGAGCTTCTCCATCGTGCCGGGCCGAGAGCCCTCCATCAGGACGTCCGCTCGGCCGATCAGCCTGCGCACCTTGGCGAGATCTTCGGTCTTGGTCAGATCTGCAGTGATTTCGGTCCGCCCTCGGAGCATCCCCGCATTCGCATCGTCGATTCCGTCATCTGCTCCCATCGAGATGGGGCGCACGATGCGCACGACATCGGCGCCAAGATCTGCCAACATCAGACCGGCGTGCAGTAGCGGCCCTATGGCCTCCATTTCAATGACCCGGATACCCGACAGCGGCCCGCCGTGCACTCCGCCCGTGGCTTCGTCCTGCATGATCACCCTCGCGCGGTCGGAGTCGGGACCGACTCGGAGCGTGCCGGCTCGGTACGAAAATCTGCCGGGTCGACTCGGTAGGTCATGGCCCAGTAGTCGTTGATCCGCCACGGAAGGACCGACACGACGCGACCGTCCGGGTTTCGGTACCAGTTCTCCATTGCCGGATGGGTCCAGACCATCTGTGCGTGCTGTCGGTCGACGGCCTCGTTGTATCGATCGTTGACCTCGGCCCGGCACTCCATCGCGCCGAGGTTTTCCGATTGCATCAACTTCAAGGCATCCATGATGTAGCGGACCTGACATTCCAGGATCGTGATGAAGCTCCCCCCATGTCCCAGGCCGGTGTTCGGTCCGGTCATGACGAAGAAATTGGGGAAGTCAGGAACTGTGATCCCCAGGTAGGCGCGCGCGTCGTGCTCGCCCCAGATTTCTCCGGTGGACCGGCCGGATCGACCGACGATGTCCATCGGGTAAAGAACGCGCACACTGTGGAAACCCGTCGCCATGACAATGACGTCCAGCTGGTGCTCGACGCCGTTCGTGTCGACGAGTCCAGAAGGTGTCAGGGCGTCGACTCCGTGGGGCACCAGTGTGACGTCGGGCTTACGAAGCATCGTGAACCAGCCATTGTCCAGCAGCATCCGCTTACCAAAGGGCGGATAGTCCGGAAGAGATGCCTCGATCAGATCTGTTCGATCACCCAGCTGATCGCGGAGATAGCGTTCGTAGAACTTGCGATGACCATGGTTGGTTGCATTGATCGAGGCGCTCGGCTCTGGCCAGTTGGGGTCGACCTGGAGGGACGAGTACACCTTGTCGTTGAAGATCCACGACAGGCGCGCCCGGTACCACTCGCGATAGCCGGGGATGTTGTCCATCAGCCAATGGACGCCGTCGTCGATGGTCGTGAAGTAGTCGTCGTTCGGTGCGATCCACTGTGGTGAGCGCTGGAAGATCGTCAGCGATCCGACACGATCCGCGATGGCCGGCCCGATCTGCATAGCACTGGCTCCGGTACCGACGATGCCCACTCGCTTTCCACGGAGCGACTCGGGATCGTCGAGTTCGCTCGGCCACTCGGCGGAGTGGAAGAGGCGACCACGGAAGGTCTCGATTCCCGGTAGATGCGGGATCTTCGGACGATTGAGCAGACCGACCGCGCTGATCAGGATGGGAGCCTCGAGGGTCTCCGGCGACTCGCCCGGTCGCTGGACGGACACACGCCAACTCTGTTTCGACTCCTCGAACTCGGCGCGCGTCACCTCATGACGGAAGCGGACATTGCGCCGGATGTCGTTGGCCTCCGCAAAGTCCTCGAGATATCCCTGAACCTCGTCGCGCTTGCCGAAGTGGGTCGACCAGTTACGAGGGAACGACGAGATCGAGTAAAGGTGGCTCGGTGTATCAACTCCTGCGCCCGGATAGCGGTTCTCCCACCATGATCCGCCGACGTCGTCGTTCTTCTCCAGGATCACGTGAGGGATCCCAGCGCGGCTGAGCTCGACGGAGGCCAGCATCCCCGCGATGCCGGCGCCGATCACGATGGCGTGGAGTCGCTCGTCGCACTTGGCGGTGGCAGGCTTGATCTGCGGACCATTGACTATCTCCGCCATCATCGGCGCGAAGTCCGGCGGTACGGTCTCGCTGCAGGTGAAGTTGAGGATTCGCTCTACTTCCGAGCTGTCCAGCGTCCGCCGGGACGGCTCGTCCAGCGTCCACCAGCGTTCCACTGCGTCGATCAACGCGCTCCGGATTTCGGACTGAACCTCCTCCGGAAGTCCTCCCGTGGAATTGTCATCCATGCCCCGACTGCGCGTGGGTTGATAGCGGGGTGCCACCCACCGCTCATCGGCGGTCAGCTCCAGCAACACGGCGAGCATGGTCGGAACATTGCCCCGTAACACCGCCGAACGCAGGTGGTCACGGTCCAGGTCAGTGACGATAGTCATGCCATGCAGGCTAACAGCCGTTAGCGGCACAACCAAGTGCGATCTTAATATTCCGATTATTGCTTGAAAACTTCGCTTGACCCGCGAGGATGCCGATGACAGTATGAGCCACATCATACTAACCGCGGTAAGCATTCAGGAAGTTGAGGAACCATGGATCTGTCGACAAGTGTCGAATCGGATGCCACTGATATGCGACGGAGTTCAGGTCCGCTTGTCCGATCCCTCACAGCGACCCAGTCGTCACCGCTAGGGCGAGCGACGTTAGGCGACCAGCTACGCCGCCACTCGCAGAGTCGATACTCGAAGCCGGCGATCGTGTCGTATGCCCCAGGTGGTCGACGCACCGTGACCACCTACGGTGCGCTCAATCAGGATGCCAACCGGGCATCCCACATGTTCCTCGGACTCGGTGTTTCCCGCGGTGACCGGGTCGCCGTGATGGCCCGCAATCGCGTGGAGTCGATAGTCGCCTACTACGGTGCTCTCAAAATAGGGGCGGTGTACTCCGGCATCAATGTCCTTTTCGGACCGAACGAAGTGGCTCAACAGATCGGGCACCTCGAGCCCGCGGTTGTGGTCGTGGCCGCGGAATTCCTGCCGGTACTGGAAGAAGCGCTGGCGGGACTCGGTACCCGCCCCGAAATCGTTGTTCTCGACAGCACGGACGAGTTCGGCGGCCACTGCTTCGATCAACTCCTCGAGTCCTCGTCGCCGACAGAGCCGGATTGTGATGTGGACGAGCACGATCTCGCAATGATCGTGTACACCAGTGGAACCGAGGCGGCTCCGAAGGGCGTCATGCTGCCGCATCGCAACTACCTGGTCTCCACCGCACCCGCGTACACATGGGGACTGCGATGCCTGGACGATGACGTCTGGCTCTACGTCATGCCATTCCACACTATTGCCGGAATCGGCTCCCTGACCTCGCTCCTGCTATTGGGAGCGACGCTCGTGCTCCCGGCCAGCCTCGCGCCTGCCGACGCTTTGCACATGATCAAAACGGAGCAGATCACCGTCCTGGCTCAAACCCCGACCTTCTTCATCTCGCTCGCAGATCATCCTGACTTCGGTCCTGAGACTGTCGGGACCATCCAGCGCTGCCTGACCTACGGAGGTCAGGTCTCGCCGCGAACGGTGGACGCATGGCACCACGCGGCGCCCGCATCGGTGTGGGGCACCTACTGGGGTCAGTCCGAGTTGACGCAGTTGGGCTCCGTCGGCTGGTTCAAGCGACTCGAGGACATTCCCGATCAGGATCCGACCTGGATCGGCAAGCCTGTAGGCCATCTCGAGGTCAAGGTGGTCGATGCCGACGGAAATGAAGCAGAGCGAGGTGAACTCCTCTGTCGCACGCCGTCGGTGATGCTGGGTTACTACAAGGATCCCGAGAAGACCGCCGCTGTCCTCGACGGTGGTTGGGTCCACACCGGCGACATCGTACGTCGCGATTCGGAGGGCAACATGTTCTTCCTCGATCGCAGCAAGGACATGATCAAGACGGGCGGCTACAACGTGTCCTCGCAGGAGGTCGAGCGAGTACTACAAGCCCACCCCGAGGTGTCGCGCGCCGCCGTCGTGGGACTTCCGGACGCCTACTGGTCCGAGGCGGTCACCGGCTTCGTCATCGTCGTAGACGGCAGCGATCTCACCGGCCAGGAGTTGCGAGACCACTGCAAGGCCGTGCTCGCAGGCTATAAGGTTCCAAAGGCGATCACGATTGTGGACGAGCTGCCCACGGACCCTCAGGGGAAGCTGCTCAAGAGAGAACTACGCCGCCTGTATGCAAAGGACTGAAACGCTGAACATCGATCCTGCCAGCAGCGCGACACCCGGATCCGGTCGACCACGGCTTGAAGGTCTTCCAAGCAGACGTGACGACATACTGGCCGCGGCGGCCGAATACTTCGCTGATCAGGGCTACCACTCGGCCGGTATGCGTGGCATCGCAGATTCGGTGGGAATCAAGGGCGCGAGCCTCTACAACCACTTCACCTCGAAAGAGGAGATCCTCTACGCGATCGCGCTCAAGATGACCCGGGACCCGGTCGACGAGCATTTACTCGTCCTCGACGAACCTGGAACACCGGCCGAGCGTCTCACCTCGCTGATCGATGTTCATCTGCGGCATCTAGCGATGAACAGGGTCGAGCATCTGGTCAGCCTACGAGAGATCTCGGCGCTTACCGACGAACACCGTCTGAGGGTGCTCGAGTACCGCAAGTACTACCAGAGGCGTGTGCGCGATGTGATTGCTGCCGGGGTCCGCGCCGGAGAGTTCGAAATCGCCGACCCACAGCGTGCGGCTGTTGCGGTGCTCGACCTCATGAATGGTGTGAGCTGGTGGCTTCGAGACGACCACGATATCGAGGCGCTGGTGGCAACCTACGTGGATTACATCGTCGTCGGAATTCTCCGTCACCGTCCCGGAACGCAGAGTGGTAACGGCGGTACGTCCAGCCGACGGTGACGGCCGTTCAGCTCGAAAACAGGTGATCCCCCTCCACCCGACGTGGAGGGGGATCACCTGTTTTCGGGCTCGATCAGAGTGCCCGCCGCAACAAAGGAACCAAAGCGTCCGGATTCGCAATGGGGTTCGGGTTGGTCCCGCACCAGATGTCCTTGAACGTGTACGTAGCCAGACTGGGGAGGTCGTTTTCGGTCAGCCCGACTTCTCCCAGCGATCTCGGCATGCCGAGCCGCCGGATGAGCGAGTCCGCCAACTCGTGAGCGGGCGTTTGCGGCGCACCCAAGGACGCACTGATCAGCGCCTGGCGATGCTCGTTGACCTCGCGGTTGTACTCGAGTGCGAAAGGCGCCATGACACACGAGGTGTACCCGTGCGGGACGTTGAACGAGCCGCCGAGTGCATGCCCGACGGCATGGCTGACGCCCATGTCGAGGCCTGCGACGATCGCGACCATTGACGACCATGCACCGACCTGGCACATCAGCCGCGCATCCACGTCGTCGGTGTTCTCCTTCACTCGGACGAGTCCTTCGGAGAGCAGTCGTATGGCATTCATCGCCATCCCGTCGTAGTACCCGTTCGATTCGAGCGAGCCCAAGGTCTCGAAGGCGTGGTCCAGTGCGCGAACCCCGGTCGACAGCCACAGCCACTCCGGCGTGTGCAGCGTGAGTGCAGGATCGAGGATGACAGCCTTCGGGGTCATCGCCGGATGCAAGTAACCCTCTTTGACGTTGCTCTTCTCATCCGTCGACCCGGCCAACGCGTTGAACTCACCTCCCGCCAGGGTCGTGGGCGCCACCACTACCGGGATCTTCGGGGCGGAGAAGGTGGGGGCGGTCACCGATGTGTCGGGATTGACCTGCAGGTGGTAGGCGTCCATTTGCGATGCCTCGCGAACTCCGTGCTCCAGAGTGATTGCAAGGATCTTCGCCAGGTCCGTCGCCGATCCGCCGCCCACGCACAACAGCATGTCCGGATCGGCGTCGGCAGCAACTCGGGTGGCAGCAATGACGTCTTCGCGCGGTACATGGGGTCGAACCGCATCGAACAGTCCCACGAATCGATCACCCAGTGCCTCGATCACCCGAGCGATCTCGTCGGTCTGCGAGTTGAGCGTCCCGCTACATACGACGAAGACGCGGGTCGCCCCGAGCAATTCTGCTTCCTGGGCTGCGGCCTCCGCGACCGGAGCGCCAATGCGGACTCTCTCCATGGACGGCAGAGAGACAAGTGATGACTGCACGGCAATACCATCTTTCTTTCTTGATCCTCAATCCACTACGACGTCGTCAAGAGCGCTCAGCTCTCCCTCGGTCTGTTCAGGAGTGGGATAGAGCGTGGATCCGGCGCTGGGAAATGTCTCGCACCCCGTCGCAGGCTAACAGTGGTTACCCTATAGGAGATTTGTGGCGCACGCCACAATCGATTGTGTGCTTGGCTGGCGAAACCATGGGGCGAGGTGAGTTCCTGGGAGACATTGCAGGCTTGATCTGCACCTATCTATCAATCCCCACGGCTTAGATGAAGAGCGCTGTTGCATCTCCAGTGCCAGACAAGGATCGGTTACGGTGGATTCGATCCGCAAATTATCGAACTACCTAACCGCTGGTTGTCTGTTTCTGGAACCAATTGCGTGATGGCGCGAGGGTTGAGTACTGGGATGGTGTAGCCATCACTGACACTCTGGTGACGGACGCCGAATCCAGTGCGGCACCCTTCCCAACACTCAGGTGCATGGTGTCGACGGCGCGACATGCATCGACTTCGCCGTGGAGAAGCGCCTCGAACTTTCCTTGGTCGGAACAGCGGCACTGAGGTGAACAATTATCGCGAGGCGTGCCGCGGGTCGATCCGGCTGCAAAGGGACTTGGCATATCGGGGACGAAGGTTTCTTCTTCCGAGATTCACTCCGCCGAAGCTGACCATTGCAGTCGGTCCGGCAAAGTTAGTCGAGACCCTCGGCTTCTGCTGGGGCTTCGAGACTGGGCATACTCACGGTAAATCCGCTGCCGCCGCACGACGCGAACTGTTTCTTCGACTGGATGGACCGTCAGCTAGAGGACATGATTTTCGGGGTTCGATTACGTCCGTATCGAAAGGAGGTGCTGCGTTGTCTGCGTGAGCAAGGGGGCACCGAAGAGCAGAGCACGATGATGTTGCGTCACTTCGGTTCTAAGAGCGCGGTGCCACATCGGCAACCGCCCTTCTGCTTGCCGCGCCACACTCGCCGGAGGCTCTGGTTGTGTCACTCGCCCTCGATCAATGGATCTTCCAGTTCGAGAAGCGCGACCTCGTCCGGATGCAAGTTTTCGTTCGGATCCACGGATCGGGTCAACCGGTCGTTTGGACCCAATTCGTCTGGCGCCTGGATGATCTGAAGACCTTGTGCCAAGATCTCGACTCGTCCACGGTTCTCGTTGCTCGTGAGATCTGCTGCGAAAGCAGCAGCTACGGCGTCGCGTGCCAGAGCCTCCGCCAGGTCCCAATCATGGATGTAATCCTCGACCGAAAGGTTCGCTTCTCGCCGGCTCAGCGCGGCCGAAGTGCATCCTTGAAAGTAGAGAGCGACCAACTCCTGAGCACCGTCCCATTCCGCCTCCAGGCCGAGGGCTACCGTGTTCTCCCGCAACGCGGATCGAAGGTCGAGCGCGTCAGCTGCTCTCATCGGGGGTGACGCGCGCACCTTGCTCACGTACTCCTCGAACCCGATCGCGGCGACAGTCCCGACGACATCGATTACTGCGGGCCAATTCGGCCCCAGATGGCTGGCGAGGTCGACGTCCGTGATGGTTGTCGACTCGATGTGCCGGACAAGCGAATCGAGCGAACGATCTGCGTCGTCGTAGAGTCCATCTCGTTGCGCCTGACGAAGCCACTCCGCTTCTGCGACTATCGCATCTCCGGGAATCGAACCGGCGTTCTCGAAAGCTTCATCAATGGATAGCTCAGTACCGACAGCGACTTGGGGCCCCCAAGCCGCTCCGTTGACTCGCAAGAGCTGCGCAGCAGTCTGTACCACGTTCGTCAAACGAACCGACGCGTCAGAAGAGCGACGCAACGCAGCCACATCGGGCCTCGACGGGATGGGTTCACACGCTGGATTGTGCCGTCCACGTTCCGCTTTCGTGATGGTCTCTTCGATATTCGCAGAGGATGGGCGTGCAGCGAAGATCTTCGATACACCGATAGCACCAGCAGTAGCCACAGCGATGATCAATCCCGCTGCAACGAATTTCGCCCTCCGGGTCGGTACCGCATGCATGCTCTTGATTCCCCTTCGGTGTGCCCCAGACGATGCGAGCGAAATATCGGATTCTATCGCGAACGCTATCGGGCGCGTGAGACTTCAGTGTTCGGTCAAGCGCAAGATTGTTGCGGGGATCGGGGCGCCATAGGGAGTAGGTGCCTTGAAAGGGTTGCCAGACGACTTCGACGATCGCACAGTCGGGACGGGCACGCCGGGCTCTCGTCCTTGCTGTATGCAGTCGAAGCCAAGAAATGTCGGTGGACGTAATGGGGGAGCTGCTGCGGGCCGACGGTGATGTTTTGGTAGCCCCATGGCCACAACGTCGAGTAGATCGTGTTCGGTGCCGATCGAAATCCTTGCGGTCGTCACTCTGATGACCCCAAGCAATTCGGAGTACACCTCCTTTCCTCGTCCTGGCGTCAATGATCGTCTGGACGCATCCGAAACGATCGAGCGCGATGACACGCCGCGAGGCGATCTGGAAGAGCTCACCGTCACCGCACGACGCATCGAGGACGAGGTATCGGCGGCATGCGGGTCGGCGAGCGCAACGGCAGCGATCATGCGCGAAGAACTGGCCGACGGTAGCGCTCAGCGGGTTCGGGACGTAGTCAGGCGCTGACAGGATCCAGGAGGCCGGTAAGCCGTCCGGCAATCAGTGCTTCGGACTCTGCGACAATACGTTCCACCAATTCACCCACTGTGGGGATGTCGTGAATCAATCCTTGCACAGTCCCCGCCGTCCAGATGCCAGCCTCCGGGTCGCCGCTGTCGAACACCGCTCTGCCCCGCGCACCGGCAACAAGATGTCCAACGTCTTCGAAATTGCCGCCACTGGAGAGAATTTCGATAACTTCTAGGCTGATGCTGTTGCGTGCTACGCGAGCGGTATTGCGCAGTGACCTGAAAATCAGCTCGGTGTCCACCTCGGAGGCAGCAACTATCGCCTCTTTGATGTTGCGATGAATCGGAGACTCCTCGGTACACATGAACCGAGTGCCCATGTTGATGCCGTCGGCGCCAAGCGCCAGGGCGGCCACTAATCCCCGCGCATCGGCAAATCCGCCGGACGCGATCATGGGAATGCTGATCCGCTCTGCTGCTGCAGCGATGAGAACGAGACCAGGTACGTCGTCTTCCCCTGGATGCCCGGCGCATTCGAACCCGTCGATGCTGATGCCGTCGACACCGAGGGCTTGGGCTTTGACCGCGTGGCGGACGCTGGTGCACTTGTGGAGAACCTTGATGCCTGCGCCGTGAAAGTGTGGCAGATGGGTTGCTGGAGACGAGCCGGCCGTCTCGACGACTTTCACTCCGCAATCGATGATTACGTTCCGATACTCGTCGTAGGGCGGGGGCGTGATCGTGGGGAGAATTGTGAGATTGACTCCGAACGGTTGATCGGTGAGCTCGCGCGTTCGGGATATTTCTCGGGCAAGATCGTCAGGTGTCGGCTGTGTCAGAGCAGTGAGCATGCCGAGCGCGCCGGCGTTTGCAACTGCCGCTACGAGTTCTGCTCTCCCCACCCACTGCATGCCGCCTTGGACGATGGGGTGACTAACTCCGAACGTCTCGGTAAATGCGGTTGTCAGCACTGGACATCTCCTCGATGATGCATGGATATCGGTTTGTCAGTTACGTTGTTGCCAAGCCGTTTTCGGCCAGAGTGACGCATTCAGCCCATCGACGACGCCCACTCGTTCAAGGCCGGGACCTGCGAGGGATCAGTTCGTGCCATCGGCGGTTCGGCGCGATAGGGCATGGCAGGCGTCAAATATTGCTCGCCACGTTCGTTGGTGCCGGGGATGAAGGTACGGTTCGCAATCACATCGTCGGCGCAGATTACCTGGTCGTAGTCACGCACAAGCGCGGCAACCACTCCGGCTGCGGTGAGATGCTCTACCGCCTCGGCGGCGCTGCGGTGGCACAGCTGCTTCTCGATCGTGGCGACGAGGACTGCACGGTTTTCCACGCGCAGTGTGTTGGTAGAGAACCGCGGGTCGTCGGCCAACTCTGGTAAGTCGATCGCCTTGCACAGTTCGATCCAGGCTCGCGGTTGGTAGCCGCTGATCACCAGCTCGCCATCGACGGCACGAAAGACGTCTGCGGCAGGTGCGACGCTAGGTTGTCCGTTCCCTTTGCGGCTCATAGCCTTTCCAGACACTTGCCACTCGATCCAGTTGGCGGTCTGCAAGTGGATTGCGACGTCGAGCAGGGAAACTCGGACGGAGGAGCCCTTGCCGGTGCGATCGCGCCGCAGTAGCGCTGCCAGTACCGCTTGGGCGACGACGTAGCTCGTTGCATGATCTATGACCGGTGCGCCCACACGCTGTGGCGGGCCATCCGCCTCACCCGTCACCGACATCAGTCCGCTCTCTGCTTGCGCAGCGATGTCGAGCCCGGCGCGGGTAGCGGACGGGCCTTCCGCCCCGTACCCGCTCACCGAGACGGCGATGATTTCCGGTCGCAGGCGTTGGAGTTCGGCAGAGGAGAATCCCAATCGATCGAGGGTTCCCGGGCGAAGATTGTGCAGCAAGATGTCGCTCGATGCGATCAGATCCCGAGCTCGCTGCAGATCGGCGGAGTCTTTGAGGTCGAGGCAGATTGAACGCTTTCCACGGTTGTACCCGTAGAAGATGCCGCGCGCGTAGTCGGCGTCGATTTGTCGGGCCGGTTCACCACCTGGAGGCTCGAGCTTGATGACCTCGGCGCCGAGATCGGACAACTGCTGCCCGGCGCTGGGTATTGCGATCAGTTGACCGATCTCCACTACTCGGACACCTGCCAACGGCAGGTCTACTTGGTCGGTCATCGAATGATCTCCACATGAGGCGAAGTGACATCCTCAGCGGGCTCCAGGCAGCGCGCCAACAAGATGCCTTCGGTGTGGTTGCAGGGGTTCAGTCGGTTTCTGTCGCCTTCTACTCCCCCGATTCGGATCGTCACGGTTCCATCGTCATTGCGCTCGAAGTGTGCGTCGTTGAGGTTGACGGTGTGGTCGCGGTACTCGAAGGACTCGAACCAGTGGTTGTACAGCATCACTCCGAAGTAGGTGCAGTCGGGGATGGTGAACGTAATGTCTACGGCAGTAGCGTCTTTCAGTGACCACCAGCCGGCAACGTATTGGTTGGAGCTGGTGCCGTAGAAGTCTCCCCACCCTCGCTGCTCCGAGGTCACGCGAATCTCGTTGGGAGACTGACTGAGTGTTTCGATGAGCTGAAGACTGCGTCGAAGGCTCACGTCCATGCCACGAGCAAGTTTCGTGAGGCGCTGGGCCAGCCACGCCGTGTCGAGATCGGGGCGTGCACCAGGCGGCGGACCGAGGCGCTCGATGTGGAGAACGGGATCGATCTCCGCCTTACGCGTCTTGTGATACACACGCACTACTACGTCGAAGCAGCGCTCATCCAGCCGAATGCCGCTGCGCCCCTCAAGTTCTTGTGCGACGAAGATCTCGAAGTTGCCGTCCGCATCACACACCTTGTCGTCGATGACGATGTTGTCGGCGACCCTGTCGGTCCCAGACGCGCCCACACGATTGGCGAGGACGGCGACGTAGGGCACTGTGCCACGGTTACCGTGAATGCGATATGTCTCGTTGGGGTCGATCATCGCAGTCCAGTAGTCGACGTCGATGCCGTCTCCCCAGAACTTTCGCATCGGTGACATCAGGGTGAAGAGTTCAGGCCGGAGTACGTCTTGGCGCTCGATGTTCATCTCGGCGAGGTATCCGAACAGACGAAGTGCGTGCCGTACGCCTTCGGCGCTGTCCAGCGGCGATCCTGTGGCGGCAGCTGTCGAACCGAATGTCGCAAGACTGTCGGTGACTGCAGACCAAGCCTCGGTGAGCTGCCGGCGATCGTGCTGGGACTCGGATTGTGTTGACTGGTCAGCGAGTTGTGTCATCGTTTCTTCTCTTTCGTAGTAGACGAACTGGATTGTGTATGGGGGGCGTTGGTCAGCAGAGGGGGTCGAAAGGGACGTCTGCGTCGGACTTGCCCGAGGTCTGGTTGTTCACCCATGCGACGTTCTGGGTCCATCGGTCGGCTGAAATCTCGACCGGCCAGAGGGTCTTCTGCGAAGCCCACACCTGGTTGGCTTTGTCAGCAGGAACATTCATTCGCTCGGTGAGAAGTTGAGCTCCTGCTTGCTCGTTCGCGGGATCGGCTATCCACCCTGCTGCGGCCTCGAGCGCCGCACAAACGGGGGCAGCAGCATCGGATTCAGCGAATGTGGCTGTCGTGACGAGCACCGTGCCCAGGCCGTATGAACTCACGCCGTCAGAGCCCACCGGGTCTACTTCTGTAATCGCCGTCATCGGAATTCCTTGAGCATCGAATACGGCTTGGCTGGCAGCGGTGAGAACGGCGGCATCGATGTCGCCCTTTCGCGCGAGTGGTATCTGACTCGCGGTGGGTGCCGCTGCGATGAATTGCACCGTGGATGCGTCGATGTTTCTCTCTGCGAGAAGCTGATTGACGAATTGCTCGGCCGCGCCGCCACGTGACGGTATGGCGATCCGCTTGCCGGACAAATCCTCGATGGTGGTGATGCCGCTGTCTTTCGTCACGGCGATGGCAAGATCGATCGACCCGTACGGGGACAGTGGCCGCAGACTCTGCCCTTGCTCTATGGCCGGCACGACGGTTCCGGGTGCACCGACCGCGAGATCGGTTGTACCGCCGATGAGACCGCTGATGAGTTCGGGCCCGTTCTTTCCGTCGATGAGCTCGACGTGGAGGCCTTCCTTGTCGAACATTCCTTGTTGGACGGCGACGTAGACAGGTAGGGACAAAGCACTCGCAGGGTAGACCCCGATGGCGACGCTACCGTCGTTCGGACGCCCTCCCCCTCCACACGCGGAAAGCAGTAGGGACGCTGCAATGACTGTGCCGACAAAAGGTCGAAGTTTCATGGGATTCCTGTTCCTTGATGGCTGGGCGCATCAGAAATCAAGCTGAGTTGGCTGGGCACATCAGTAATCAAGCTGAGTTGGCTGGGCACATCAGTGGTCGAGCTGACCACGCAGCCGGTTGAAGATTTCGATGTATCGAGGTTCGGCGGTGAGGGTTTCGAGTTCGCGGGGGCGTTCGATGTCAATGGAGACGTCGTCGATCACCCGGCCGGCCCCGAGCAGCAGAACGCGGTCGGAGAGACAGATGGCTTCGCCGAGGTCGTGGGTTACGAAGATGACCGTCCGGCCTACCTGGGATTGCCAAAGCTCGAGGAATTCTCGCTGTACTTCGACTCGGGTCTGCGCATCGAGGGCGGCAAACGGTTCGTCCATCAACAAGATGTCCGGATCCAGAGCCCACGTTCGGGCCAACGCGACACGCTGGCGCATCCCTTGGGAGAGTTGCCAAGTCCACAGCCGTGACGCCTCGGACATTTGAACGGCCGCAAGCCAGCGCGCGGATTGAGTTCGTCTCTCCGCCTTGGGTACTCCCCTCAATTCGAGACCGTACTCCACGTTCTTCTGCGCTGTTCGCCACGGGAACAGCGCATCTCGGGCCATCATGAAGCCCATCCGAGAACGAGCGTCGAATGGCGTTGTGCCGAGGACCTCGGTCTTCCCTTCTGTTGCGTCCACCAGTCCAGCGAGCGCGTTGAGCAGGGTGGTCTTGCCGCAACCACTCCTGCCGACCAGGCTCACGAACTGTCCGCGAGGGATTGTGAGGTCGAGATTATCGACCACAGTTTTCGCCGACCCGTCGGGCGAGGAGAAGGATATCGTCAGTCCGTCGAGTTGGACTGCGGGTGTAATCACGTTGGTATCCATGATGATTCCTGTCATCGTCGAGCCGGTGGCTGCCACCGAAGGAGGTAGCGCTCGGCGAAGTTCATGGCCTGGTTGAGGACGACTGCGACGATTGCGAGAAGTATGAGGATCGCGTAGACCGCTTCCATCCGGAATTGGGCCGAGTAGATCGACACAAGCTGGCCCAGCCCGTCCCGTGACGAGATCAGTTCAGAACCCACGACGCCAAGCAGTGAATAGATCAGCCCCAACCGAAGACCGGCAAAAATGCCAGGTGTCGCGACGGGGAGGAGAATGTGCCAGAACACCTGTGTCTTACTGGCATTCAGGACAGTGGAAAGTCGGAGCCATTCGTCGTCCACTGACTTCACACCGGCTCGTGCACTCGAGCAGACGATGAAGAATACGAGTGTGAACGCGAGAGCGACCTTCGCCGTCATCGTGATCCCGAAGATGACGATAAGCAGAGGTGCCAGCGCAAGACGTGGCATGGCATTCGCCGCATCCAGAAACGGACTCATGATGCGTTCGAGGGTCGGAAGCAGTCCGAGAGAGAGCCCTACCGCCACCCCGACTGCGCTTGCGAGGATCCACGCGATCACGACGGCAGTCATCGTGGCACGCAAGTTCGTCGAAATCTCCCCCGACTGCACTGCTGCGGTGAAGTAGTTCCAGGCTTCGCCTGGCGTTTTGGCCAGAACTGGCTCGATCCAACCTTGCGATGCGACGAGCTGCCACGCTCCGAGTAGGACCAGAAGCAGTGCGGCCTGGGCCAGTCGTACCCCGATGGTGCGTCGTGTACCGGATCGACGCTGTCGAGCGGGCTTCGTCTCAGAGCGTGCCCGCCTCGCGGAACGGGGTGACGTAGCGCCGGATGGCGAACTGGCGGTGATGGTTTCGGTCATTTCGGCGCCTTCTCCGTAGTGCTCACAGGCGGCGATAGGTGCTCGACAAAAGCAGACGGGTGCGTCTGGTCGAAGCTCCCCGGGTTGTTGCTCACTGCGTTCATATGTGAAGCAGATCACGGGATTCTTCTTCCCGTCTACGCCACATTCGAGAGGTATGCCATAGGGTTTACCTATGGCTGACGGGCGCAAAATCGGGCGCGCGCGAGGACTGCCACGAGAAGGGAACCCCGAATGGACCGGCGTCATCTGGAATACTTTCTCGCCCTTGCTGATCGGGGCAGCATTTCCGCTGCGGCTCGCGGACTGGGGGTCAGCCAGCCGACAATCTCGGAGGCTCTCGCCAGAATGGAGAAAGAGTGCGGCCTGACGCTCGTCCGCCGTGGCTCGCGGGGAGTCACCCTGACCGACGCTGGACGCGATCTCACAGGTCCGGCGGCTCAAGTACTTCGGGCATACCGGGATTTGGATCACGCTTTGCATCCATTGAACGTCGTGCAGCGGGGTCGGCTGACGGTCGTGTGTCCGCGAACACTGGCGCGTGATCCAGCGGCCACGGCCCTGGGTGCGTTCAAAAGCAAATTTCCGAACGTTGCGGTGACGATGCTCAGCAATGACACCGACGGAATCGGAACGGTGGTCGCCTCGGGTCAGGCTGATATCGGCCTCGGGGTGGACGAGGTGTTCGACGAGGGCGTTGAACGTATCCTTCTCGGCCGGCAACAAATCGTTGCGCTGGTGCCGGCCGCACGAAGTGAAGGCGAGGGGGCAGCGGCGTTGACGGATCTGTTGCGAATCGGATTGATCACCAGCCCGCGTGACGATGTCACTCGGCGACTGTTGGCGGAACGCCTGGGCGAAGGCACTGTGGACGAGGCGGTGGTTGCGGAGACTATCTCTGTGGCCTCGATGATCCCACTTGTACGCGCGGGAGTCGGCGTCGCCTTCCTTCCCGAATCTGTCGCCGATACAGTCGGAGAAGGTGTGGTGCTGTGTCGTACTCGGCCCCCGCTCACTCGTGATATCTGGATGTTCCACGGTTCGACGCCATCGCCTGCGGCACAAGCGTTTATCGAGACGACCAGCCGATTACGTGACGAAGGTGGAATGGGGAACGCCGGGTGAGCAACTTCGGAGAGTCCGCGACCCCGCGAATCGATCCGCGGCAGCTACAAGACTTCCTCGCGGTCGTCGAACACGGCAGTATCACGGCAGCAGCGGCAAACCAGTTCACAGGAACATCGAGCGTCTCTCAATCAATTGCGCGACTCGAAAGACGCGTCGGAGGACGGCTTTTCAATCGGGGCCGGGCCGGCGCGACGCTGACTGCGCGCGGACGGAATCTCATCGATCCAGCACGCGAAGCGCTGGCCGCGCTCGATCGACTAGTGGTCGAGCGCGAGTTCTTACTGTCAGCAGTCCCCCACCTCAGTGTTGCCACGACAGCGAGCCTTGCGGACGATCCCACAGCGGTGCTGCTCGGAGCGCTGCGCACGGAGGTGCCGAACCTGAGAATCACCATCTCGGTTCCGCCGGGGTCATCTGTGGCCGATGCGATTCACCCGGTCATGGCCGGCACCGCTGACGTGGCAATAATGGAGTCGCCGCCCACCGGCGTTCCCGGGACTCGAATGGTGCGCCTTCCGGACCACAAGTTGCGCCTTGTCTGCCCGCCCGGCACCCCGCCACCGGTGGACGGGGTATTCATCGGCGAGGACCTCATGCGCATCGGCTTGGTCGTCGCACCGCGGTTTGAAACTTCCGATGTCTATCGCCATCTGCGGTCGATCGAACCGCGAATCGACCACGCCTTCGTGATGAGGTCACAGCATCGCGATGCCTTCGCGGATTTCGCATACGAAGGGATCGGTGCTGTCATCCTCGAACTCTCCAGTGCTGAGCGAGCATCCGAACGGGGCTGCACTGTGGGTGAGATACTCGAACTGCCGCCACGGAAGATCGCAGCCGTGGCAAAGGACGGCCAGAACACGCAGGTCGTCGAACATTTCCTACGGCTGTGTGCCGAGCAATCCGCGCGGAAGCCGTAGGCCGAGGCGATCTCGACTTTGCGCTCTGGGTATTCGCGTCGGCCGGGCGTCCACCGAGAACGATGATTTTTGTCTACAGACACAACACTTCTGGGATAGTCCGTTTCCTGGGACAAAGCCGACGGGTTGCCTTCCCGTGAATATGTAATACACGTCACTCCGGATCAACTTCGAAAGGTTGACTTTCATGCGAAAGTCTCTGAAACATTTCGTGAATGCTGCAGCGGCGGTTGCGTTGTGCGCGACACTAGGACTCACGGGCGCAACCGGAACAGCGGCTGCCGATACGCCCGGCATCCCGAGCGTCGGGCACGACTGGGCGAGTGCAGGGCCGTACACGCCGAATGTCTCGATCGGGCTGGTGCACACTCTGTACTACCCGCGCCAGCTCGGCGCGCGCGGCGAGAAGCACCCTGTTGTGATCTGGGGGAACGGGACCGGTGTGCTCCCCGGTGCGTACACCTCCTTGTTGCGCCACTACGCCAGTCACGGATTCATCGTGGTCGCCGCCAATACACCGGCAAGCAACTTCGCCATCACGATGCGGTCGGGAATCGACCTCATCGCAGACAAGGCGGCCAGCCCGTCGAGTGTCTTCTACGGCAAAGTCGACCTGGAACACATTGGTGCGGTGGGGCACTCGCAGGGCGGGTCTGCGGCGATCAACGCGGCGATCGACGACCGCGTCGACACCGCCGTCGCGATCCAACCAGGCCCGCTCAATGATGTCGATCTCATCGACGAGCCGGTTCTCTATCTGGCCGGCCAGGCCGACGCAATCGTTTGGCCGGCGATCGTGCGGGCGATGTACGAGGACGCCGACCACGTGCCTGCCGAGTATCTGGAACTGCGCGGCGCCACGCACTTCGGTACGGCGATCACCGGTGGCGATATGCGCGGGCCGAGCACGGCGTGGCTGCGGTACTGGCTACTCGACGATCCGAACGCTCGCACCGAGTTCTTCGGAGCGAGCTGCGGATACTGCACTGACACCCAGCAGTTCTCCGACTTCGACCGCAACGATCTGGCCCTGCAGATCCCGGGGTGACGGTAAGTCGGGAGTTGTCGAAGACGAACGGCCTGTCCGTTCAGATCGGCGGAATTGAGGAGCTCAAATGACGACGTAGCCGTACATCCGTTCGCCCTGAGCCACAGCTCTGGTCGCTAGTTCGGCGAAGGCGGTCAGGAACGGCACTGAGTCCTCCGACGGTTTACTCGTCTCGTCGATCGCCCAGGCCGCCGCAGTGGCGGCGACACCTTCAGCGTTCAATTCTGCTAGTGCATCGCGTAATTCGTCGGTAACCGTGAGCACGAGGGTGTCGCCGTCGTCGCTCATTGCGACGAGTTTCCCGCAGCGTGGACCTTTGGCGACCTCGTTGTAGGGGCGAGCGGTGAGGGCTGCTTCCAGTCGGCCGAGCGCAACAACTGGATCGACGCCTTTCGCCTGCAGAACTGGAGTCCCATCCGCAGCCAACTGAATCCGCGGGCGAGAGGCATCGTTCGCCTCGATCACCGCTGGTTCCAAGTCGACGAGTCCCTCGAGGGCGGAGGTGGCGTGCTCATCCGTGCGCGCGGTGAAGTAGTCGGTGATCGCAGACATGGCGCGATCATCCCACACACGATGCATCCCCACGTCCCGGAGTCCTTCCGCGACTTGACTGATCACCGTCAGGCGGAACAGGTGTGTGCTTCCTCGATCGCTTTCGCGAAAGCGCGGAGTCGTGGGCTTTCGAGATCGGTACGCCACACGAGGCCCAAAGCAGATTCGGGTAATCCGTTGATCGGTACGAATGTGATGTCCGAGCGCTGGCTGTATGTAGCGGTTGCTGCGCACAGGATGAGGCCGACCTGACTGAATGCGACCTGCGACAGGCCTTCCTGAACGGTGCTCGCCCCACCC
This sequence comes from Rhodococcus sp. MurmanLake-1, assembly GCF_056945715.1. Lineage (NCBI taxonomy): Bacteria > Bacillati > Actinomycetota > Actinomycetes > Mycobacteriales > Nocardiaceae > Rhodococcus > Rhodococcus sp. MurmanLake-1. The sequence continues at coordinate 33,787 of NZ_JBWZNF010000016.1, forward strand.
TGCGTGGGAATCGTGGCTCCGCCCGGCGTCGTGCTCGGGGAATTCACACGCTGCCAATAGTCGGGGGCGGGGCCGGTGATGGGTACCAGACAGATCTGCGCCAACTGTTCGGCGTCGATCACGCCCAGTTCACTGAACGGGTGATGGACTGAGACGGCCAGGGTCTGGGGCTGTCGAGAAAAGACGAGCCCGGTCGTCAGCTCGGGCTCATCTACGGGGAGAAGTGCCACTGCCGCATCGATTCGCCCGGCGAGTACATCACTGAACGGATCACCCAGGGGTAATTCTTTGATGGTCACGCAAGTTTGCGGATGTTGTATCTCGAAACGAGAGACAGCAGCCGCGATCGAATCGTAAATTGCTCCTTGGAAACCCACCCGAAGCGGCGTCGGCATGTTGCGTGCTCTTGACTGAGCGTCCTCGATTACTCCGACAAGCGCACGATGCGCGGGAGCCAACGACGCAAGAAACTCGGCACCGAATTCAGTCAGGTGTACGCGGCGACTGGTGCGCGCCACCAGGCTGGTGCCGATACGACGCTCCAACCCGCTGATCAGCTGACTGACTCGGCCCTGGGAGATGAACAGTCGTTCGCCGGTGCGACCGAAGTGCAGTTCTTCAGCGAGAACGAGGAAACACTCGATCTCACGCATCGGAGGCTCCGACATTTTCACTCCGACCCTCGACTCATTCGACCACTCCATCATGGCTCATCGATGAATTGAGCTAATGGTTGGATGAGCGATTCGCCGTTGATCCTTGGGCGTGCGGGAGCTTCTCTGGTTACATGCCACATTCCGCGCCCGGGCAAAACAGCCCCGCGCCCACGTCCTCAACCCACGCACACACCATCGAGAACCACTGGGCTGCGGTCGCCCTGATCGCAGCGTCCACCTTCATCGTTGTCGCGGCAGAGATGATGCCGGTCGGGCTACTCACCCCGATCGGTGCTGACCTGGTGGAAAGCGAAGGGACCATCGGGCTCTCACTGGCCATTACCGGATTGGTGGCAGCGGCCACTGCCCCGTTCGTGCCCATCGTGACCCGGCGCTTCGATCGTCGGTCGACGCTTATCGTTCTGATGCTTGTAGTCGCCGCGGCGAACGCCCTCGCGGCTCTCGCACCAAGCTTCGCTGTCCTCGCTGTTGCTCGCGTCCTACTCGGTGTGAGCATGGGCGGAGTCTGGGCACTCGCCGCTAGCCTGGCACCCAAATTGGTGGGTTCCAGATCCGTCGGGTTGGCGACCACGATCATCTTCAGCGGAATCGCGGTTGCCTCAGTTCTCGGTGTCCCTGCGGGGACGTATATCGGAGCAGCGGCCGGGTGGAGCGTGGCATTCTGGACTCTCAGCTGCGCCGCGACGCTGATCGCGCTCGCCATGTTCGCTGTCCTACCCGTGATGCCAGCTGATCAAGCTTTGTCGCTCGGCAGTCTCGTGGTGGCTTTTCGGAACCCGGGAGTCCGGGTCGGAATCGCGATTACCGCGCTCATCGTCACCGCTCATTTCGCGGCGTACACCTATGTGCGTCCGGGGCTGGAGTTCTTCGCAGGATTGCACCCTGCGCAGATCGGCACGATGCTCTTGATCTACGGGGCTCTGGGCGTTGTCGGCAACTTCATAGCCGGGCCATCTGCCACCAAGTCTCCGAAGACTGTGGTCGTCATCCTCAGTGCGGGAGTAGCGATCACCCTTGCCCTGTTCCCGATCTCGGCTACCACCTTGATCACAGCTGCTCTGCTCATGGCGGCTTGGGGCCTCTTCTACGGTGGTGTATCGGTGAGTACTCAAACATGGATCGCACAAGCAGCTCCCGTTCACCGAGAGGCCGCTGCGGCTCTGTGGGTTGCAGTCTTCAATGCAAGCATCGCCCTCGGCGCGTTCGCGGGTGGACGCATTCATGACCACTCCGGTTCCGAAACGGTCTTCTGGATAGCCGCGGGAATCGCCACTCTCGCAATGCTGCTCGCCACATTCCGCAATCCCGTCGTGGCAAAGCATGAACTGACAACCTAGCCGCCTACACAAAACCTTCATAGAGGCAGGAACACAGATATGCACCAGACACCCGTTTCGACATTCATGGATGTGACCGAGATGCTCGAACGCTACCGGGACAAATCGCTGTCTCCGGTGGAAGTGCTCGAGTCCACCATCGAACGTATCGAGGCGCTCAACCCGACCTTGAATGCAGTGGGACACACTTTCTTCGATGCGGCACGGGCGCAAGCGAAGTCAGCGGAACGCCGCTACGCCCGCGGTTCGGATGTCAGCCTTCCGCTCGCCGGTGTTCCCGTTGTGGTGAAAGAGGATGAACCGGTACAAGGCCAACCGTGGACTCAAGGGTCCAAGGTCTATGAGGACCTGATCGGCACCCACACTTCGACTTTCGTGCAGCGGATCGTCGACGCCGGTGCCATCGTCCACGCGCGATCGACGGCACCCGAATTCTCCTCGGCCGCGTTCACACAGTCCGAGTTGTGGGGCGTCACTCGCAATCCGTGGAACACGAAATACTCCTCCGGCGGGTCTTCCGGTGGATCGGCAGTCGCACTTGCCGCCGGTATGACGCACTTGGCTACCGGTTCCGATGTTGCAGGATCGATCCGAACTCCGTCGTCACTCAACGGAATTGTCGGGTTCAAGCCACCGCATGGCCGTGTCCCCGTCGATCCGCCATTCAATCTCGATCGCTACTGCCACTGCGGTCCGATGGCTCGCACCGTAAGTGATTGCCTCACACTGCAGTCGGTCATCGCGGGACCGACCTCCACTGACATTGCCTCGCATGTACCGGCATCGCCGTTGCCCGGCTTCGCAACGCATTCGTGCGCAGGAATGCGTATCGCCGTGATCCCCGCGTTGGGTGACTGGCCGGTTGATCCGGACGTTGCCGCCAACACCGCCAAGCTGGTGGACACCATCACTGCGCTGGGCGCACGCGCGGAGATCATCGAAGTCGACCTGTCACGCGCTGCAATCATGCGTGCGGCCGCCATTCACTACGATCACGTGTTCGGTGCATCGATCTCCGCCGAAGCGTCCGCGCACCCCGACAAGGTCACCGAGTACGCGAAGGAATTCGCCCGATGGGCACGCCGCACCCGTGGTGACGCGACTTTCCTCGATGGACTCGCGATCGAAGCCGAACTGTATTCGTCGATCGGATCCCTGTTCGACACCTATGACGCGTTGATCACTCCGGCAGTGGCGACGGAGGGCTTTCTTGCCGGCGACAACTACGTCGGGAACGGAATCAATGTCGCTGGAACAGAATTGGAGTTCTACCTCGAGGCTGTCCCGGCCATCACCTTCAACATCCTGAGCAGCTGCCCGGTGCTGACAATCCCCACCGGTTTCGCTCGGAACGGAATCCCCACCGGTACACAGATAGTCACGCGGCCGTACGACGACCACACGGCCTTTGCGATAGGGCTCGCCCTCGAGAAGGTCCTGCCCTATCCCGGCAATCACCCGGACTGCCAGGCCTTCTCGTGAGAATCTCGGGCAGGCGGGTGAATCACGCCACGCAGAATTCGTTGCCCTCTGGGTCGGCCATGCTCACATGGTGACCTTCGAATCTTTCCAATTCTGAGGCGCCCGCGCGTAGTAGTCGTTCGACCTCGCGAAGGATTGCCGCCCACTTCTCAACTGGGGTCCCGTCTCCGGATACCCGGAGATCGAGATGCAATCGGTTCTTGGCGACCTTGGATTCAGGAACCTGTAGTAGACAGAGTCGGGGAGCCACTCCGAGCGGGTGGTGCAACCAAGCGCCGCCCATCCCGTCGCCTTCGTCGTCGAAAGTGGCCAGCCACTCCTCCCGGGTCGAAAAAGGCTGCGGTGGTGGCTCATCGACGTATCCAGCGGCTATCTTCCAAAACGTAGCCAAGCGGTCGGGGTCTGTGCAATCCATCGTCAGATCGACTCGAGTGAGCATCTGTCGATGTTAACGCCCAAGACAATCGAGTGTCGGGAGGTAGGAAGCTTGCGGCATTCTTCGGAACCAAGATGCTCGCCGCTATTTCCGCGTGCGCCGTGGGCAGTCCACCGGTCCGTCGGCGGCTCGATTGTCAGCAGCAGCAGATACTCGACCAGTCGCTTGTAGCGTCGATCCCGTATTGGGCCCTGTGCCAATGTGCAGGAGGACGTCACCGCAACCGCTGTCGGGGGCCGCGTTCGGGAATGTCGAACAAGCCGATCGTTCGGATCGCTATCATTCTGGCTACGCCCGCCGACCGGGCCGGGATCTCGAGGAGACGCGTGAACCACACCACGACCGAATCTACTGCCGTGCCGCCCGCGTCGTGGTTGCCGATGAAGTACCCTCGGCGCGGCGGTTTTGCCGCCGACGTGGCACCTGTCGATCCCGCAGCCGGTGCCGAACTCGATCGACAATTCGACAGCGACGACCAGTTTGGCGAATTCAGTTCAGCGTATTTGGTCAATGATCCTGATCCTGACGAGCTCACCCTCGCCGCCCGGAAGTATCAAGCCGGTGAGATCTCCGCTGTCGGTGCAGCTGCTTTGTACTGCATACTCGGCCGCTACGCAGATAACGACCGGCAACAATCGACACTTCTCGTGGACGGGTTGGTGGCACGGCACGGGTTGGTCTTCGCGGTCGAAGCACTCTTGGAATGGGCCGACCTGCGGTTCGTTCATGTTTCGGTGCCTGTGTCAGAGCTGGGACCCGACGCGGTAATTGTAGTGGCGAACATCGGCGGTGAGTCGCCAGCTGCGGGATACAAGATGCCTGAGTATGTACTGCGCGAGCAGCTCGGGCGGACGGACGAACCTGATGCGCAAGTGGTCCGAGAGCACATGCTCGACCGTATGCGCGGCCTGTTGGCGACAGCCTCTGACGAGGACTACGCCGCAGCCCGAGAGGTGGCGTCGTCGATGCGCACCAACAGCACCCGCCGTTTGACGGCGTCGTACATCTTTCCGACCGAGGAAGGATGGTCGGAAGAACTCATCATGGGAATGCGCGCTCGGTGGTATCACTGGAACACTCAGCTGACGGTTTCGTCGAACACGGTACAGCAGCTCGAACGGGTGACCGACTCACACGCAATGCGCAGTTGGCTCGAGGACGACGCGATGGTTGCCGCAGTAGTTGACGGCATAGGTGCAGGTCTTACCGGACTGTTGGTCGACGCGTTCGACAAACCAAACCAGTACGGACACATGAGGGACGAGGCGACACTGCTCCGAATCCTCTGGGCGCTCTCGGCGATACCCACCGACGAAGCGTTCACTGCTCTGGTCGAACGTCGCCACGTGAAGAGTGCGTTGCCCGCGGTCCTACACGCAATGCAACATTTCCCACGTCGAGCATTGAAGATATTGGCAGGGAAGGATATCGACCTGTTGGACCGTCACGTGCGGGCGAATCCCGACATCGCCGCCGAGCTGTCGCCTACACTTCCCGAGCCTGCACGGCGAAGGATCGCCGAATTGTCGACGCCGACGCCCGAGGCCACGGATCTTCCGCCCATTCTCGTCGCGCCGCCATGGTCGAACAGAAAGAAAGCGCTCGAGGTCGCGGTGATCGGTGATCTCGTTGCTCCTGAAATCAGCCGAATAGTCTGGCTTCCAGGTGAACTCGAACAAATCAAGAACACTCCGAGCGACTACTCCTACACCACGTGGGAAAATTACAAACAGTATGTGCAGGATGTATCACCGCGTTCCACCCATGACTGGAACACCTGGGTGATTTTTCTACTGGCCCCAGACGAAATCGCGCGCCCGTTCCTGACGGACTGGCCCGGAACCTCGCTCAAGGATCCACTTCGGGTTGTCGCTCGCTACGAACTCGATGCGCTGCCGCTGATGCTTCGCTTCACGCGCGCTCATCCAGGTGCCGCGGCGCCATACTTGATGCCATATGTCGATATCGATGTCGCGCGCGTGCATGCGACGATGTTCGCCACCAGGAAGAATCTCCGCAAACCTGCGATGGCGTGGCTGGTCCGACACGCTGAAGATGCAGTGGCACTACTCGTTCCAGACGCAGTGGGTCCGGCAGGTGCTCAACGTGATCATGCTGCCGCCGCCCTGCGTGCGCTCGCCAGAACAACCTCACGCGAGACAGTGGTCGACGGAGCGAACCGGTACGGCCCCGAAGCCGGGCAGGTAGTCGCCGGCATTGTCGATCTCGACCCGCTCGAGATGTTGCCCAAGCGGATACCGAAAACTCCGGTTTGGGTGGATGTCTCTTCACTTCCGCTGATTCTGAACGAGAATCGATCAGCCGCACTGCCGACGTCGGCGGTGTCGACGATCCTGACGATGTGCGCAATCGGAACCGCGGACGCTCCTTACGCCGGACTCGATGTAGTAACTGCGTACTGTGACCGATCGTCGCTCGCCGAGGCCGCGTGGGAACTATTCGAACGATGGTGGGGTGCCGGCGCTCCGTCGAAGGACAACTGGGTGATTCTTGCGCTGGGTTGGCTCGGCGACGATTCGACCGTGGCAAGATTGGCACCCCTCGTCAGACGGTGGCCAGGTGAGAATGGTGCAGCACGAGCACAACTCGGTCTCGATGCACTTGCTGCACATGGGTCAGCCCGCGCGTTGACAGAACTCGATCACATCTCCCGAAAAATGAAGTTCAAGTCGTTGAAGAACGGAGCGGCACAACGCGTCGCAGAGTTGGCCGACAGTCTCGGGCTCGATCGAGAACAGCTGGCCGACCGGATCGTTCCTGATCTCGATCTGACGCCGGACGGCACTATGAACTTCGACTACGGGACGCGGATGTTCACCGTCGGTTTCACGGAGGCTCTCGTGCCTTATGTGCTCGACGGAGGAGGTAAGAAGACGTCAGGACTGCCCAAACCCACCAGAAATGACGACGTTGTTCTCGCCGAGAGTGCGAAGAAGCGATTCACCGAGCTTAAGCGAGAGACGAAAGCTGTTGCTGCCGAGCAGATCAAACGCCTGAACCGTTCGATGGTTACCGGGCGCCGCTGGACTAGGACAGAATTCGACGACTTCGTGCTCGGCCATCCGCTGCTGATTCACCTTGCACGGCGACTGCTGTGGGCATCGTTCGATGACAGCGGTCTGCCTACAGTCGTGTTCCGGGTCGCGGAGGACAGTACCTTGGCCGACATCGACGACCAGACCGTCGAGCTACCGGAGGGCCGTATCGGGCTAGTACACCCCGCGCACATACCCGATACGGTGGGCGCGTGGTCCGACGTGTTCGCCGACTACGAAATCTTGCAGCCTTTCCCACAGTTGGGTCGTGCTGTCCACGATCCGCTACCCGATGACGTCGACGGGAGTGGTCTGAGTCGATTCACCGGAGTAACCGCCAGCCCCAGTCAGGCACTGCGGTTGACGTACAGAGGATGGGAACCGGTGTGGGAGAACCCAGCTTCCTGGGGACAAGGCCTGCTGTACCAGCTCAGCGATGACGTGTCTGTTCTGCTGGGGTTGGAGCCCGGGATGGGGACGGGAGACCCTTACAACGGGTACCCCGATCAGAAGCTCGTTTCGGTGGAACTCCGTGGGGGGACTTTGAACGATGTCGATCGTGCGACGGTCTCCGAACTCATCGCAGACTTGGCAGGGTTCGCCTCGTGACTTCACGAGTCCAGCGCCCACCGGCTGAGGAGCGGTTTGCCGAGGAACTTGCGCGTTTGGCCGAAGAAGACACTGGGCCGCGACCACCGGGGTGGCGTCTAACCCTCACGTCGGCGCGGACGTTCGTCATGGGCGACGTCGAGCTGGGAATAGCGCCGAAATACGTAGGCAACGCATCGCTCGTCGAACGCTCACTCGTCACCTTGGCGACGACACGTGGATTGATGCTGGTGGGAGAACCTGGTACTGCCAAATCGCTACTGTCAGAGCTCATCGCCGCTGCCGTGAGCGGGGATTCGACTCTCACGATCCAGGGCGGTGCCGCCACGACCGAGGATCAGATCCGGTATTCGTGGAACTATGCACTGCTCGTCGCGGAAGGCCCCTCGACTCGATCGATGGTTCCAGCGCCGATGATGCGTGGAATGGCCGAGGGACGCGTCGTGCGGTTCGAGGAGGTCACGCGGTGTCCGCTCGAAGTGCAGGACACTCTGTTGTCGTTGCTGTCCGAACGGGTGCTGGCAGTCCCGGAACTTTCCGGAGACGACGCAATGGTCTATGCCCGTGAGGGTTTCAATGTGATCGCCACCGCAAACACCCGCGACCGTGGCGTCAACGAGATGAGCGCCGCACTCAAACGGCGCTTCAACTTCGAGACCGTGCACCCGATCGCCGATTTCGACACCGAAGTCGAACTCGTGCGAACAGAATCGGCGGCCTTGCTGCGTGCTTCCGGTGTAGCCGCAGAACAAGATCCGGCAGTGTCCGAGTTGTTGGTCACGCTGTTTCGTGACCTACGTACAGGATTCACCGCGAACGGATCGCCGGTCGAGCGACTGTCATCGGTGATGAGCACGGCTGAAGCGGTGTCCCTTGCGCATGCCACCGGTATTCGTGGGTGGTTCTTGCGAGGAGACGCCGGTACCGTCACCGACCTCGCCGAGTCCCTGGCCGGCACGGCGACGAAAGACAACAGTGAGGATGCTGCCCGGTTGCGCCGCTACGTCGAGAAAGTAGGGTCGCAGCGGACGAGTGCGGCATGGCAAGAGCTACGCCGGGCGCACGCACGTCTGACCGGACCGTGAGCGTCGCTGTGGTGGACGCTGGTCGCGACGTCGTGGTGATCGGGATTCGGCACCACAGCCCTGCGTGTGCTCGGATCGTGGCGGAGACCATTGAACGCTTGCAGCCGACGCATGTCTTGATCGAGGGACCCGCAGACTTCACCGATCGAATCGATGAACTGAGACTCGATCACAAGTTACCGATCGCGCTGTACTCCCACGTGCGACGAGGAGCGCACACACGTGTGACATGGGCTGCCTTCACCGATTGGTCTCCAGAATGGATCGCCCTTCGGTCGGCCTCCAAGGTGTCGGCGGAGGTTCGGTTGATCGATCTTCCCGCCTGGCACCCCGCTTTCGACGGGCCGCCGGACGAGTACAGTGTTGCTGCAACAGTATTGGCGGTCCGACTGGGACTGGACACGGTCGACGCGATGTGGGATCACGTCGTCGAGTCGCGCGCCGATACGCTCACTGTCGAGGAACTGACTGCCGTCCTCGACGACTACTTCGATGCGATCCGGGTAGGTGACGCCACAGTATCCGAGCGCGAACAGTACATGGCATCGTGGATACGGGCCGCTCGCGAGCGCCCCGGAAGCGGTGCTGTCGTTGTCGTCTGCGGCGGGCGTCATCGGCCGGCGATCATGTCCGAACTGGCTCGCGGTAGACCGACCGACGGATCCTGGCCCGCCGTTCCGACCGCGGGCCCTGATGTCGACATCGGCAGTTACCTGGTCCCCTATTCCTACAGTCGTCTCGACCTGGAATCACCATGGTGGTACGAGAAGCTCTGGCAGAAAACGGCATCGGCCGGGGAGGTTGCAGCCGCGGCGATCGTCCGTGATTTGCGATCCCGGAATCAACGCGTCTCGACAACGGATTTCATCGGATTCCGTACGCAGATCCTCGGACTCGCCGCTATCCGTGGTCACGCGCTGCCGACGCGACGAGATGTATTAGATGCTGCAGCAAGTACATTGGTGGGTGAGGCGTTGGCGTCGCCGCTGCCTTGGACACTCGCAGGGGAACCTCTGGGGCCCGAACCCGACCCCGTCATCTCGGCCTGTATGCGCACGATGCGAGGTGATCGGCGGGGCAAACTACACCGTGATTCACCGGTACCGGGATTGGTTTGTCACGTCGATATGCTGCTCGAGGAGTTCGACCTCTTGCCCGGCCCTGTTGTACTCGACTTGGCCGACGAGCGTAGTCGTCAGCGTAGTCGTGCACTACATCAGTTGCGTGTGCTGGGAGTGCCAGGATTCGAGCGAACTGCAGGTCCAGGCAGTGGTTCTGCAGTGGTGTCGACAGAACGGTGGATGATTGTCGACTCCGCAGACCGCCTCCCGGTGCTGGTCGAGGCTGCAGCCAAAGGCCATACTCTGGTAGAGGCAGCTGGGGCCAACCTGGAATCTTCGCTGACTTCGGCTGCGGCTGATGTCGAGCGTCTTGCACACATTCTGTTCGATGCAGTTCTTTGTGGACTCGACTCGGTGGCTGACCGAACCGAGTCGATCGCATCCGAATCATTGAAGGGCGTAGGAGATCTCGGGGGCACAGGCCTGCTGCTTCGAGCCGCTCTGGACCTGTGGCGGCACGATTCACTCTTCGGGAGCCGAGGGTCCACCCTGCTCGGGGCGATAATTGATTCGGCGTCGTCGCAGGTCGTTGCGCTGGCGCACCGAGTTCGGGCCACGACCGGTGGCGCTGATCTCCTCCGGATATCAGCTCTCGCAGCGTTATCTGATGCGATGGAGTATGCGACGGAGATCCTCTCGACTGATCCGGCCGACGAACTGACCGCTCTGGCTCGTGACAATGGTGCCGCGGTCGACATCAGGGGATCGGCCCTGGGAACGTCCTGGGATCGAATTCCCCCCGATGCAGCAGTCGACGCCGTTCGATCGATTCCTGCAGAACACCTCGGTGATTGGTTGTGCGGACTGTTCGGAGTAGCACGTGAGCGTTTTCTGGACGCGGAATCCAGCGACACAGTGTTGACCGCCGTCGATGAAATCGTGAGCAGACTGTCCGAACACGAGTTCCTGACAGCACTTCCCGCGCTACGGCAGTCCTTCGAATTCTTCCCTCCCCGTGAACGCGACATCATCGCGCGCCGCCTGACAACGTCGACACCAGAGGCTGCAGTCGTGAACTCCCTGGATGTCGGAAGGCAGCTCGACGCCCGGGTGGACGACGCGCTTGCCCAGATCGGTATGCGATGAACATCGAACGATGGCGGCTGATTCTGGGTGATGCGTCGGCCGGAGTACTCGGTGATCCAACGGGCGATGCGGCTGAACGCGACGACGCGTTGGAGTGGCTGTACGGCCGTGACCCGGCTCGCAGCGCGCAGGGCGTTCGCGCTGGAACTTCCCGACTGCAGGGGACCGACTCCGTAACGACTGGAGACAACCCGGGTGGCGGAGATACGCCCGGTTCCCCGGGTGCGGTTCCGCCGAGTCGCAAGGATGGGCGGTATCGCCCCAATGGGCTCGGCGAAACGACGGTGACGGCCGTGGACTGGCTCGACGACATCCATCGTCTTTTTCCTCGCGAGACAGTTCATCGACTCGAACGCGACGCCGTGGAGAAATACGAAATCACCGAAGTGGTGACAGATTTGGAAGCGTTGCAGCGTATCGAGCCCAGCGTGACTCTGCTTCGAGCAGTGCTGCGTACCAAACACCTGATGGATCCCCGAGTTCTGGCGATGGCAAAAAAGGCTGTCGACAATGTCGTACGCGAGTTGATCGAGAGGCTCTCGGTGGACGTCCGCAGGACCTTCCACGGCAAACGTAGCCGACACAGAACAGCGTTTCGTAATTCGCGCAATTTCGACTTCGAGGCAACGGTTCGCGCCAATCTGCAGCATTGGTCACCGCAAACACGCAAGATTGCTATCGAAAAGCCTTTGTTCACTTCGCGAACTCGTCGGCACACGGATACGTGGACGTTGATTCTGTTGGTCGACCAGTCCGGATCGATGATCGACTCTGTCATCCACTCGGCGATCACCGCTGCATGTTTCTGGAATGTCCCCGGATTGAGGACTCACCTCATTGCATACGACACCAATGTCGTCGATCTCACGTCCGAGGTTCTCGACCCGGTCGAGCTCTTGATGGGCGTCCAATTGGGAGGCGGGAATGACGGTGCAAAGGCCGTCGATTATGCCGCGCAACTGGTGGATACGCCGCAACGAACGATTGTTGTCATCATCTCCGATCTGTACGAAAGTGCACCGGATCGGTTCGTACGGAGCGTTGCCGGTCTCACTGACAATGGTGTGCGTGTCCTGGCGCTTGCAGCGCTCGACGATGCTGGTGACCCTGATTACGACCGTGAAATTGCCCGTCGCTTGACGCGACTGGGTGTACACGTCGGTGCGATGACTCCCGGAGGGCTGGCCGAATTCGTGGCCGGTTGTATTCGATGACGCCCCGGCCTGATCTGGCTGCGCTCACCGACGATGCGCTTGCGCTGGTCGCCAATCGCGGGCTCGTCAAACGAGCCGCGCGTATGTTGGCCGAGGAAACGCCCGAACTCTTGGTGACGAGCGAACGGATCCTCGTCCGGTACGTCGACGGTGTCGAAACCAGTCTTCCTGCCGGCGTTCCATTCTCGGAAGCGTCGTGCACGTGTGGCGCAAGCTCGGTGTGCCGGCACCGTGTCGGTCTTGTTCTCGCTTATCGGGCGAATCACGGGTCGAGCTTCGATCACATAGACTGGACGCCAGGGGAATTCGATGACGAGGCGCTGGAGGCATTTCTCGGAGCGGCGGTACTGGCACGGGCGAATCGGACCAGGCGGGAGGGCTACCAGGCAACAGTGCATCGAGCTCGAGGTACAGATCCTGTTGTGCGAGTTGAACTCCCACATTGCACGGTCCGGTTCTTGGTTCCACACGAACTGAGTCACGCCCATTCTTCGGCATCTGCGCACACGACGGCAGAAGCGATAGCACTTGCCGTGTGGGCGGTTCGGGCGGCGGACGAATCCGGAACCGACCATGTGCACGTGGGTCGGAGTTCAGTCGTGCGAGATGCTGATCGAAGTGCTATGGCAAGGGCCTTGGCGCGGACGATCCTCGTGGACGGTCTGTCCACCACAACGGCGGTGCAACACGCCACTGCCGTCAGAGACGCCCGCACCATTGAGGCAGGTTCCGCAATCTGGTTGGCCGATGCGTGCATAGAACTGACCGACCAGATCGAGGCCTATTCGGTGCGGCATGCCGGGCACAGTCGCACACGAGTGGCGATGATCATCGCCGAGATTCATGCGAGGGTCGAACTCGGTGAATCGGTCGATTCATCGCTTGCCGGGACAGCACTAGGGACCGAGACTCCCGGTGAAACTCCGCTGCGTCGTTCACGTCTGATCAGCCTCGGCGCGAGGGTGACGGCGACTGGCGATTCGACTACCGCCGATATCTACTTCGCCGAACCAGATTCGGATGCAGTCTTTCTCATGAGTCACGATTGGTCGAGTGAATCCGACGAGGCACTCTCCGGGTATGCGATCTCGACTCGCCGAATTGCCGGTTCGACGGTCGCCGCTTTGGCTTCATCGACAGTGCTCACAGAATCAGCGGTTCGCCGTGCCAACCACAGAATCCGCCTCGGGCGTAAAGGGATCGGGCGTACTTCCATTCTCCCTCTCGGCGTCGACGCGTGGGAAAAATCGATTGACGTGGTGGACGACTACGCCGAGATGCATCGCCGGTTCATCGAGCGCCCGCCGTCGTTTGCCCGAGCCCGGCTGACTACCGATGGCGTCGGTGTGATGCGAATAGATTCTGTAATCAGCACCGATTACGCTCCTGCAGAACAGATGTGGACAATGCGGGTCGGAGATGGGCGTGGCAACCTGGCGCAGGTGAGCGTCGTACATCGAGCGCATGCGCCCGGTGCAATCGACGCGATGGTCCGGGCAATGTCGGCCCGGCCGAGGGCCGTGAGCGGTCGGCTGACTGTCCGAGCCGGTGCGTTGTGGATGACACCATTCGCTGTTGCATGCGACCTCGGCGTCATCGTTCCCGATCTCGAAGAAGGCCTCGGCAGTGCGACGATGACTCGCGCAGTTGCGACGGGCGGTGTGGACGCCATCGACAGTGCGCTGGAGGGGGCTCTATCCGTACTCGCGGACATCGCTCACCGCGGGCTGAGAAATGCGGCTGAGCCTACTATTTCTGCGCTTCGTCGTTGTGCAGCGGGGGTAGTCATGGTCGGTATGGCTTCAACGGCGCGAGCCTTGGAGTGCGTAGCCGGTGCGATTTCGTTCGGTGAGCTGGAGACGTCGGCAGATGCGTGGGTTCATGCTGTGATCCGGATCGTCACGGCCATCGAATCACGTTGAGACACTCGGCTTTGCCTCGCTGCGACCCTGTCGGCCATCAGCCTGCCTGCAGGTTTCAATTCTGAGGGGCTGCCAATGGGTATACAGGTTCTGGCTCGCAGTCATGCCGATCTGGACCTGTTGCAACTCGCGCACGGCTTCGGCAGCGTTGACACTCGCTCTGGTGAAGGGTTGACCAGAATGTAGTTAGGTGCCATATTAGTTGCATGGCAGTGGACGGAACCGATCACGACTCACCCACGTTGGATCAGGCGCGGCGGCAGTTGGAGCATTACGGCCTCGGGTCCGATCCGCAGGCGGTGCTGGTTGCGGTGCGGCTGATTTCGGCGGGCGCGCGGCTCGGTCGAGCAACCGAGGTTCACTTCGCGAGGTATGGACTGTCGACCGGCCGTTACCGATTGCTTGCGGATCTGGAAGACCACGACGGGGAGAAATCTCCCTCGCGACTGGCCGCTGATCTCGGCGTCTCGCGAGCCACGGTGACCGGGCTGGTCGACGGCCTCGAGCAGGAGGGTTTGGTCGCTCGGCGTCCGTCCGCCGAGGACGGGCGTGGTGCGGTGGTCGTCCTGACTGCTCGCGGCGCTCAGCGTTTACGTGACATGGCGCCCGAACACTTTGCTCGTCTCGAGGAAATGGTCGACGAGCTCACTGTCGACGAGCGTGCGGTTTTTCTGGACCTGCTCTCGCGGGTCGTTCGCGGTATCGGTGCGCTGACTGCGGAGTAGTCGGCTGGGATTCCAAGCCGTCGGGTAGCGATTCGAATCGTCGTCAATTCTCGACAGAGGCTTCTCCTTCCATGCCCAAATAGTTAGCCACCTAATTATAAACGGAAAGTTGGTCTCCTTCATGTCCGGACACACCCCGCCGATCCGTCGCGAAAACAAAAGGGAGATAACCGATTCCAATCGAATCGACCCGGTTGCCGATCGTCGCGCCGCACGATCATTCACCCTGTGGAGAGAGGTGCTGGTCGCCTACCTTGCCCCTGCGCTGATGGCGGGTGCGGGCGGAGTCGCCGGCCAATCGGGCCTCACGATGGCGGCATTTACGTCCATTGCGGGCACGTCGGCAGTGGTGGCGTTGCTGATCGGCTCCTGGCTGCAGCGTCGCGGGAGGTCACGACCGTGGACCACGGCCCTGCCTCGCATCGTGGTGGCGGCAATTCTTGCCGTCGGAGCCGCTGTGATTGCTGGTCTCGTCGGGTGGTTCGCCTCCCGTTGGCTACCAGCTCACACGAGCGTGGTCGACACCGCTCGGCTTGCTCGCCTGCAACTCGATCTACCGATATCTGCCGCTGTGGCTGCCGTCATCGTCAGCTGGCGATGGCGCCGTCAGAATCCCTGACAGACAACACATGTCAAAGATCCCCTGCTTCGCGGGGAAGACCGAAAGGAACACGATGATCGTCATCATGGGAGCGTCCGGAACCACAGGCGGCGCGTTGCTACGCAGTCTCGCATCCTCGGGTGTGCCGAGCCGAGCGTTGTCCCGCGACCCGGACAGGCTGCGCGCCCACCTCGGCGATTTGGCCGACGGTTTGGTCGAAGTAGTGCGGGCCGATGCCGCAGACTCAACTTCGCTACGCACGGCTTTCGAAGGGGCTGAACAACTTTTCCTCGCCATGGCCAACGGACTCGAACAGGTCGAGCTCGAAACGCGTGTGATCGACATAGCCGCCGAGAGCGGCGTCGAACACATCGTCAAGATCTCCGATCCCGCCGCCGCGGCCGACTCCCCCATCGCTCTCTCCCGCGGCCACCACGCCGTCGGTGAACACCTGCGCGCATCCGGGATCCGCCACACTCTGCTCCGCCCCTATGCGTTCATGCAGAATCTGTTGCTCCTGGCTCCGGCGGTGGCTGCGCAAGGGGTGATTCTGGGCGCGATGCGGGACGCGCCGTGCAACTGGATCGACTGCCGAGATATCGGTGACGTCGCCGCGGCCGTGCTCACACGCGCCGACCTCGCCGGCGGCACCTACGTCCTGACGGGCAGCGAGGCAGTCGGCTACGGCGGCATCGCCGATTCTCTGACCCGCATGCTCGATCGCCCCGTCCAATATATCGACCTGCCACCGCACGAACTGCGGCAAAACCTCGTCGATCATGCCCACATGCCTCCGTGGCTGGCCGAGCACATTCTGGAGATCCAGCAACTTGCCGTCTCGCGCCCGGAGTCACCCACCGACACGGTGGCAAGTGTCCTGGGGCGTGAGCCACGAAGCCTGGATGCGTTCCTGCGTGAGCATCTGGACCGCTTCCGCTGATTCACGCTGCGAGAGCAGCGCCGCCAGAAGTCACGCGGTTGATCAACGAGCCCACCGAATCCTGATCGGACCTCGTACGGATTCCGGGTCGACGACTTCGCCGCCTTGGGTGATCTGCACTTCGCCGTGGGCCACCATGTGGCGGGCAGCCTCTCGGACGGGGTCCATCAGCGGACGCCAATTGTCGGGTGCCGCTGCGCGGGCCACGTCGGAGGGGCAGATGCTCGACTCGGCCGATCGGGCACTGAGTAGTTCGCGGATCTTCGCCGCCAGTTCTTTCTCTTCCACCGTATGACCTCAGTTTTCGGTCGTGACCGTAGGCCTTCAACAGAGTATGAACCTTCGGTTCGGCGAGTTGTGGCGAAGGAATGGTGCACATCGATAATTATTGACGGCGTGGAGAATTCGAGTGCAACGCGCCGCGACGTAGTCCGAAAGTCGTATTCGGCCAGATCCCAGGAGTACACGGACCTCTTCGGCTCGATGGATTCGACGCACATATCTGATCGGGACCTGGTGACCAGCTGGGCCGCCACTTTGACCGGCCCCGTGCTCGACGCCGGGTGCGGGCCGGGGCAGTGGACAGACTTCCTGGCCCAGAGCGGGCTGGCTGTGAGCGGGATCGATCTCGTGCCCGAGTTCGTCGAACGAGCCCGCAACCAATACCCGGATCTCTCCTTCGAGGTCGGGGGCTTCGAGGCATTGGACGCGAAAACGAATTCACTGGGCGGCGTGCTGTCCTGGTACTCGCTCATTCACCATCACCCGCAAGATATCGAGGCACCGCTCGCTGAATTCGCGCGCGTGATCCGCCCAGGTGGTGGGTTGCTGGTGGGCTTCTTCGAAGGCGTGACCGTAGAGCCTTTTGATCACGCCGCGACGACTGGTTATCGATGGCCGGTGACCGAACTTGCCGAGGTGCTGGTCACAGCGGGCTTCGACGTGATCGAGACCCATACCCGGACGGGGAGCGGCTACAGGCCGCACGGCGCAATCACTGCCAGCCGGCGCGGCGGCGAATAGCGGATCGAGACAGAGCTAGCAATCCTCTTTCATTCATTTCGTGTCAGTGGTGTGCTGGATGAGTCACTCCCCGGCTTTTTCAGCACCGGATCATCCACAGTTGAAAGAAGGCGCCATGACCACGATCCATCTTCACAAGACGACCACTGCGACGCCCGAACAGGTCCTTGCCGGCCTGACCGACTTCGGCCCGGGCCGTGAGGAAATCTTCGGCCGCAGTGCGGACAGCTACCTGAAAGTGCACCAACAAGGACCCCACGATGCTGATGTCACCGAGGGCTCCAGTGGTATCTGGGAGCGTCTGCACTACGACTGGACCGACCCGCACCGCGTCGTGATGACAACCACCGACTCCAACCTGTGGGGCGGGGCGTCGAGCCATACCTACACGCTGACCCGGCAGCCAACGGGTCTGACCGATGTCGACGCCGTCGTGGTCCGGGACGGCAAGAACCTCAAGGGAAAGCTCCTGGCGTCGGTACTCGGACTCGTCGGCACCCAAGTGCTGGGAAAGTCGTTCACGAAGTCCATCGATGCCATCGAAGCTCGCAACGGTGGCGCGAGCGGCGGCAACACACAGTGACAAGAACCTGACGGACTTGTCAGAGCGCTTCGAGGGCTTCCGTCATCTTCTTCACCGTCTCTGGTGCCACTTTGGCTTCGAATCCCGCCTTCAGGAGAGGCGACGCAATCTTGGCGGCACCGTTGAACTCGACGTTCGCGTGATATTCGATCTCGGTCGAGTTCGGACCCACCGAAGTCAAGGTGATGTCGTCGGTACTGGTGGCAGTCTTGTTCTTTCCTTCGAGAACAACGTGATTCAGCTCGTCGGTCACCAGCGTGTACGTCAGTTCCGTGGTGACGCCGAATAGCTTGGACACGTTGTGCCACTGGGTTCCGACGCCGACAGGACCGTCGGAGATCTGCGTGCAGCTCTCGGTGCCCGGATCCCACGTCGGCGCATTGGCGAAGTCGCGGAGAAACGCCGCAGCCTTTTCGATCGGTACCTCGGCGGTGAATTTGCGGGTGACGTCAACCATGCGGTGGGCCTTTCGGTTCATTTTTCGGCGGTAGTGCCGCGGTGAGAGTTCGTTCCGACGCCCGGGCTACCCAAACTCGACAAACGGTAACCGTCTTCAGAGGACTGCGCGGTCCAGTGGACGCGGAAGCGGATCGAGTGCGCCGGTCTCGCGCAGGCGCTCGTACGCCCGAACGACCCCATCGACAGCCCCGATCTGTAGCAACACGCCGCCGCCCGGTAACGCGGCAACGCCTGCTGCCAGGTCATCCGGGATCGCGTCAGCGCGAGCGGACGAGAGGTAACCGACTCGGCCGATCACGGGATCACCGACGCGATAGTCGGACTCGTCTTCGAGAGCATCGAGGATGTTGTCGTCGGTGACGTCTCCGAAGTCCGGTTCCCACTCCGCGGCGAGCATCCGAAGTAGGTCTGTCTCAGGAACTTCGGCGGTGTCCGGCGCGCTGACGGCAAGAATCATCGACTGAAGGACAATCTCCGGTTCGCCGCCCGCCAACCCGGAGAGTTCGAGCCCCCATTCGGGCCCTCCACTGGATGCGAGCCTCAATCCGATTCCCAGACGATCCGACCAGTCTTCGGCGGCCTGCGCGTTCTCGAGGACCTGTGCCAACTGGTCGACGGTCACGGCAGTAGCAGGTCCAGCGGAATGGATCTGTTGCCACGACCCGCCGACCACCTCGGGCAACAGGGATTCGACTTGTTCCAACGTCCGACGCCACCGGGAGGCCACGGCCTGCACCGATTCCGGCCGTCGTCCCCAGAAAACTCGAATAGCGCGTCGTGTCATCGAGTCCTCCGGTAAGGATCGTCCATGGGCAGCCATATTCCGTCTTCGTGGATTTCGAGATCAGTGACGCCGCGGGTGAGAGCGTCGACGGACGCGAGAACTGCAGGGCGCGTTTCGTTCTCACGGCACAGGAGTGACCACGTCCAGATCGCCGCGGGGTCGATCACCGGACGTGCAGTGAGATCGCTTGGCAGCGTGATGGTCTGCCCTTTGGGCGAGTTGACGACCGGACGGCCGACGGCACGGACGTGATCGAAGAATGCCGGACCGGTGATACCACCGTCGTTGATGCGCAGGATCTGTGCGCCGGTATCGCGAGCGAATTCTTCGGCGTAGACGTTCCACGAATACCAGGAGGTGGTGTCGTCGTCGACGAGTACGACGACGTCGCGTGCCCGCACCGGTGTGGTGTCCTCTCCGGTGGAGACCGCGTACAGCCGATCCGCACCGAGCAGTCTTGCGCTCAGAGCATGTTGGGCGACATCGGTTTTCCGCACCCAGGCGATCGCCAGGTCGAGGCTGCCGTCCGCTACCCGCGCGGCCTGCGCGTGCGAAGGCACCACCCAGGCGTCGACGTGCAGTTGCGCGACCCCTGAAGTGCGCGCGATCAGATCCGTGGGGAGCCAATTGACGTAGCCGATCCGGACGGGCTCCGCTCCGGACAGACGCTCCGCGCGGCGTCGCAGATTCTCGGCACTCTCGAGTAGCGCACGGACATCAGGGAGCAAGGCCGCGCCGGCTGGCGTCAGAGCGACGGAACGGCGGTCGCGGACGAACAGCTTGACGCCGAGGTCGCGCTCGAGTGCCATGATCTGCTGCGACAATGACGGCCCGGCTATCAGTAGCCGCGCCGCGGCTCGGCCGAAGTGCAATTCCTCGGCGACGACCTCGAAATATCTCAGCTGACGCAGCTCCACGATCATTCATGCTACGTGCGGTGGGAGGTTGTGCCTATCAGTCAGGAGCAAAGCGGTCGTGGCGGTCCGGCGCGGCCGGGGCACACGATAAGACCATGACCACAGTCCACAACGGCGTCTCCCCGCGAGCGCACGCTGTCCAAGCTGCCGCTGCGCTGGCGGCGAGCATGGGAATCGGTCGATTCGTCTACACACCGATCCTGCCGTTGATGCACACGCAGGCCGGTCTGTCCGCCTCGCTCGGCGCCACCCTGGCGACGGCCAACTACGTCGGGTACCTCATCGGCGCGCTCGCGGGAATCCTCATTCCCGGCGTGGTGCGCTCGGCAGCGGTGATGCGTACGTCGTTGGTGGTCCTCATCGCGACTTTGGCGCTCATGCCCACTACCCACGACGGATCCATCTGGTTCGCCCTGCGGCTCGTCGCAGGCATTGCCAGTGCCCTCGTCTTCATGATCGCCGTCAGCGCTTTGCACGCGCACCTTCGGGGGCAGTCCCAATTTCTGGCCGGATGGGGATTCGGCGGAGTTGGGTTGGGTATCGCCCTGTCCGGGGTCCTCGTGTTGGTCGTCCGCTTCATCGGTACCTGGAGTACAGCCTGGCTGGCATCTGCGGCCCTTGCAGTGGTGTGTGCGGTCGCAGCCTGGGGATTGACGCCGGAACCGCGTCCGGTCATCACACCGGACGCGCCGGGAACTCCCAGTTCCCAACGCGGGTTCACTGCCTTGTTCATCAGTTATTTCCTGGAAGGCATCGGCTACATCATCGCGGGCACGTTCCTTGTTGCCGCAATCGATCTCGCCGCTCCAGAATGGGTCGGCAGCGGCGCTTGGATAGTGGTCGGTCTGGCCGCATTTCCCTCGTGCGCCCTGTGGGCTTGGCTCAGCCTGCGTTGGTCGAGGCCGGCTCTGCTTCTCGTTGCCCTGTTGATTCAGGCGGTGGGCATAGCGCTTCCTGCTGTGATCGGAGGCGTCGGCCCCGCACTGATTTCAGCTTTCCTGTTCGGTGTCACCTTCCTTGGTATCGGGTCAATTGTGTTGGCAATCGGCGCGCACCTGCAGTTCCCACGCGCCGTGGCGTTGCTGACCGCTGGATACAGCGTCGGTCAGATTCTCGGCCCACTCGTTGTCACTCCGTTGCTGCGAGACGGGTATCGCGACGCTCTGCTGTTGGGTGCGGCCGTCGTTCTGGGCGCAGCAGTGGCCGCCGCGGTTTTGCGGTTCCGATTCCCTTCCGATCTCGATGCGGACCCTCGGACGGCCACCTCGACTGAGGAGGTAGTTTTTGATGTCAGATGACGAAACCGCCGGAGCACTATCCGACGTAGGACTGGAGATGTTCGAATGAGCGCACTCACAACCGATCTCGACCTGAAGGTCCCTGTCATCGCAGCGCCCATGGCCGGCGGCGCTTCCACACCGGAACTTGTTGCTGCTGCCTCTCGCGCAGGCGGTCTCGGATTCCTCGCCGCCGGGTACAAGACGCCTCAGGCTCTGTCCGACCAGATCGACGCCGTGCGCGCCGAGGGAGTGTCGTTCGGTGTCAACGTCTTTGCGCCCAACCCGGTGCCTGTCGACGTCGATGCCTACCGTGCCTATACCAGGGTGATCCAGGTCGATGCGGATCGCTACGGCATCACGCTGGCTGACGGTGAGCCGGTCGAAGACGACGACTACTTCGAGGACAAGATCGATCTGCTCCTGGCCAGCCCGGTTCCGGTGGTCAGCTTCACCTTCGGCTTTCCCACACCCGGCGTCATCAAGGCGCTGCGCGCTGCCGGTTCACTTGTCGTCCTCACTGTGACTTCGGAGGCAGAGGCGCTCCTTGCCGTCGACGCCGGCGCCGATCTGCTTGTCGTGCAATCGTCGGCTGCCGGCGGCCACTCCGGAACGCTCACTCCCCTGCAGGTTCCGGCAGAAACACCGATCACCGAACTGATCGCACAAATCCGTCATCGCACCTCTGTTCCGCTATTGGCGGCCGGTGGACTGGCGACCTCCGCCGACGTCGCTGCAGCCTTACGTGCCGGAGCGGACGCGGCAGTGGTCGGTACCGTACTGCTGCGCACCGAGGAGAGTGGTGCCTCGGCTCCGCACAAGGCAGCTCTGGCCGACACGTCACGCGGGAACACGGTCGTCACAAGAGCTTTCACGGGACGTCCTGCACGAGCACTTCGGAACGAGTTCATCGATCGCTACGACGCACGGGCGCCCATCGGGTATCCGGCCATCCATCACCTGACCAACCCGATGCGCAAAGCCGCTGTTGCGCAGGCAGATCCCGAGCGCATGCACCTATGGGCCGGCACCGGCTATCGCCACGCGACGGAGGAACCAGCCGGGGTAGTGCTTTCGCGATTGGCTAACCTGTGACGGCGCGGACACCGGAAGCCGCATTGCCCGAGGTAGTGACATACGACGGGTTGCCCGGGTCCGCCGGTGGTGCACACTCGCTTCGAGTCAAGCGTCCCGATGTTGCATTTCAGCGGCTGCAGACATTCCTGGAATCCTGCACCGAACCAGTGTCGTTGCCGTCGTGGACGTTCGAGATCTACCAGAGGGGGCCATCCGAGCCGACCGCGCAGTTGTCATCGTTCGCTACCGAGCTCTTCGGTGGGCCCCGCTACAAAGCGCAAACCCATACCGAATGGAACGTCCCACCTGGTTCTGTCAACGAAGCGCTCGATGCCCTCGTTGGTTGCGATGCGGTCACAACCCACGGACGTTCTGTGGCGGCACTGACCTACAGCGCGCCCGTACGCCTGATCGACCCCAACACCCGCGCGCCGTACCCCGACATCACCCCCGACACGTTCGGCCGTTTTGCCGTGGATGGATACGGCCGGATTCTCGGCGAGTCAGGCATACGCGCAACCCTCGGCAACGCGACATCCTCACTGTCCCTGTGGCTCAACCTGCCTGCAGACGAACGGTTGTCGTCCGGTGCTCGTCACCTACAAGACCATCTCCCGTTCCGGTTGTCCGCGAAACACTGGCGTCTCTGGCGGCCGAACCGGAGCGGAGACTCGTATCGTTCCAACAAGGTTCCGTCGCCGGTTCACGACCACGTTTGAATCACGCAGCAAGCATTTTCATCCCGGGCAGAGTTCGCCGATCTCGGAGACAATGCGATCAGCGCTGCGAACCACCCATACCGCGCGTCCGCCACGCAATGTCGGCATCAAGAGTCGGTCCTTCTCGATGGGCCAGTGCACAAAGGGAAATCCGCCGGCCAGCTCGTCCTGGACTTCGCCGGCGATCAGGGCCGTCAACTCCTGTACAGGCTGTTCGATGTGCGGCCCGCCGAACCCGAAGCCCCTCAGCGGGCTGGTTCCTGCACTCTTGTGCTTCGGCCGTGGTCCAGCGTCGAGCGCGAGGTGGCAGTGGCCGTCATCGAGCAACGAGACCGTCCACAGACAGTTCTCCATGTACGTATCGGGGCCGTGCCAGCGGCATTGCAGATCCTTGCCGACAGCCTGGCACGCCTCGACGACGTTGGCGGGAGCGTCGTCTGGTGCATCCGGCCCCATGATCGGAAAGCTCCAGACCCCTACGTACTCGATGTCGGGCAGATACATGCCTTCACTGTGGCACGTTGTCAGAATGCGCCTTCCTCGAGTTCCATGATCTCGTTGTCGAGGGAACCCAGGATTTCTTTCGTCGACGCCAGGATAGGCAGGATGTTCTTGGCGAAGTACGACGCGACGACCACCTTGCCCCGGTAGAACGATCGGTCCTTTGCCGACGCGTCACGGTCCAAGGCTGCCAACGCGACTTCCGCTTGCACCAACAGGCGCCATCCGATGAGCAGGTCGCCTACCGCGTACAGAAAGCGCACCGAGCCGAGGCCTATCTTGTACAACTCGGAGGGTTGGTCCTGGGAGGCCATCAGATACCCGGTGAGCGTCCCGGCCATCTCCTGCACGTCGGTCAAGGCGGTCTCGAGTAGGACTCGCTCGGCCTTGAGACGACCGTTCCCGGCCTCACTGTCGATGAACTCTCGTATGCGACCGGCTACGTGAGCGAGTGCAACGCCGCGGTCGCGTGCGATCTTTCGAAAGAAGAAGTCCTGCGCCTGGATCGCCGTGGTGCCCTCGTACAGGGTGTCGATCTTGGCATCGCGGATGTACTGCTCGATGGGGTAGTCCTGAAGATAACCGGAGCCGCCCAGGGTCTGCAGGCTCTCGGTGAGCAGTTCGTAGGCCTTCTCGGAGCCGACGCCCTTGACGATCGGCAGCAGCAGATCGTTGACCCGCGCCGCCAATTCGGCATCCGCACCCGAAACCAACTCGGCGACATCGGCATTCTGGTGTGCAGCGGTGTAGAGGTAGACCGCTCGGAGGCCTTCGGCGTAGGCCTTCTGCATCGCCAGGCTGCGTCGGACGTCGGGGTGGTGCGTAATGGCCACGCGGGGCGCGGTCTTGTTTGTCAGCTCGGTGAGGTCTGCGCCTTGAATTCGTTCTTTTGCGTACCCGAGGGCGTTGAGATAGCCGGTGGACAGTGTTCCGGTAGCCTTGGTGCCCACCATCATTCGAGCATTCTCGATGACCTGGAACATCTGGGCGATACCGTTGTGGACATCACCCACGAGCCAGCCGACGGCAGGAACGTCCGTCGCTCCGAAGGTGAGCTCGCAAGTTGGGGAAGACTTGAGGCCCATCTTGTGCTCGACGCCGGTGACGTACACACCGTTGCGCTCTCCCAGTTCAAGTGTGTCCGAGTTGAAATGGGACTTCGGAACGTAGAACAGGCTCAAACCTTTGGTTCCTGGACCGGCTCCCTCGGGCCGGGCAAGCACCAAGTGGAAGAGGTTCTCGGCCGTGTCTCCGACGTCACCGCCGGAGATGAATCGCTTGACGCCCTCGATGTGCCACGTGCCGTCGTCCTGCGCGATTGCCTTTGTTCGGCCTGCGCCTACATCGGATCCGGCGTCTGGTTCGGTGAGCACCATCGTTCCGGCCCATCCGCGCTCGAATCCTTCTTTGGCCCAGTGTTTTTGCTGTTCGTTTCCGATGGTGTAGAGCACGCTCGCCATCAGTGGACCCATGTTGAAAAAGCTTGCGGATCCGTTTGCCGCGACCAACATTTCGCCGATCGCCCAGACCAACGGCGCCGGAGCAGGAACACCACCCATGCCTTCTGGTAGGCCGAGTCGCGACCAACCGGCCTCGTTCACCGCCTCGACCGTCTTGCGTAGAGGTTCCGGGACCACAACTGCGTGATTGGGTGCGTCGAATTCGACAGGGTTCCGATCCGCGTCGGCGAAGGACGCGGCGACCGGGCCTTCTGCCAGTCTCGCTACTTCCGCAAGAATGTTGCGCACAGTGTCGGTGTCGAGGTCCCCGTATGCGCCGGCATCCAACAGTTCGCCGATCCCGAGCACCTCGAACAGATTGAACTCGATATCACGCACGTTGCTTTTGTAGTGACCCATTGTTCTCCGACCTTGGTTCGTCAGCAATACGATTCGTCAGCAGATACGGCTCGTCAGCAGTACACAAGAAAGCCTGCCCCACAAGGAATTCAGTACGCAACCGTAGGTAGAGACGAGTTTCGTTGCTACAAAGTAGCGCCGAGCCGCTCTCATTGAAACATTCACTCGTACAATCGGTTTCCGCTGGTGGGGGTGCATATCAGTCGCGTAGCATCCTCTTGGGTCAAAGCAGCTGCGCACCAATCGAAGTGCCCATCCTCACCTTCGGCGTCAAACGCATTCGCTGTGATCAGTGAACATGCTGCTCGGTAAACCAAGAGTGCCTCTCGTTGGTAGCCGAGACGTTCCTCGATCGGCGTGTAGAGCCCAGTTCTGTCTCGTGAGCCTTTGGTATCGGTCAGAGGGTGAGTAGCACTTTGGTGGCGCGCCGCTCGTCCATCGCCTGGTAGCCGGCGGCGGCGTCCTCCAACGGGAGAGTGAGGTCGAAGACGATGCCCGGGTCGATCTGGTCGGTCATGATGAGCTCGATCAGTTCGGGTAGGAATCGCCTGACCGGCGCGGGACCGCCGAGCAGGCTCACCGTCGCGAAGAACAGGTTCATGCCGTCGAGCTCGACGCCGTGGGATACCCCGACGTAGCCGACATGTCCGCCGGGGCGGGTAGCTCCGATAGCCTGCATCATCGATTCTTGGGTGCCTACGGCTTCGACGGTCGAGTGGGCGCCGTAGCCGCCGGTGAGTTCCTTGATCTTCGCGATGCCCGCGTCGCCCCGCTCTTCGACGATGTCGGTGGCGCCGAATTGCGTGGCGAGTGCCTGCCGGTCGGCGTGGCGTGACATGGCGATGATCCGCTCGGCGCCGAGTTGTCTGGCAGCGAGGATCGCCAGGAGTCCGACTGCGCCGTCGCCGACGACGGCGACTGTTTTGCCAGGTCCGGCTTCCGCAGCTACGGCGGCGAACCAACCGGTGCCGAGTACGTCGGAGGCTGCAAGGAGGCTGCGGGCCTGCCGCTCGGTCGGCTCTCCGTGGACAGGGACGAGGGTGCCGTCCGCGAGCGGGATGCGAGCGTATTCGGATTGGGTGCCGACCGAGCCCATCATGACCTGGTGGATACAGCGAGACTGAAAGCCCGCCTCGCAGATTTCGCAGGTGTTGTCCGACGCGACGAACGAGCCCACGACGAAGTCTCCAACTTCGATGTCGTTGACCTCGGGGCCGACCTGTTCGACGACGCCCACGTATTCGTGTCCCATCGGCGTCGGGCCATTCAGCTTTTCGATGCCGCGATAAGGCCAGAGGTCGGAACCGCAGACGCAGGTGGCTGTAACGCGAATGATCGCGTCGGTCGGTTCGACGATCACCGGCGCTTCGATCTCTTCGACCCGGACATCGCCGGGGGCATGCATGACGACAGCGCGCATGACGTGGCTCCTCACCATCGGTTTCTTCGTGTCACTTCAACCTGATCACGATTTGGCGGCGTGCGGGAGTCCCGCGCGATAGTGGTACTGCGAGGGACTCCCTCGCTACCGGTCACTGACTTACCCTCGATGGCATGGACGATCGAGCGCAAGTACGCGAATTCCTGACCTCGCGGCGCGCCCGAGTCACGCCCGAACAAGTTGGACTTCCGGCCGGATCGAACCGCCGCGTGGAAGGTCTGCGTCGAAGTGAAGTGGCAACCCTCGCCGGAGTGAGCGTCGAGTACTACACGAGGCTCGAGCGCGGAGCGATCAGCGGCGCATCGCCAGGTGTACTCGACAGTATCGCGAAGGCCCTACGACTCGACGACGCCGAGCGCGCCCACCTTTTTGATCTCGCGCACGCGGCAAGCCCGGTAGCCAGGCCCCCGCGTCGGCGAAATACGAAGGGCTGGAAGCCCCATCAGAGCCTGCAGTGGGCGCTCGACGCAGTCACCGCAGGACCCGCTTTCGTGCGGAACGGTCGCATGGATCTTCTTGCGGTCAACCCACTCGCGCGTGCGTTCTACAAGGACCTCTACGACATGCCGGGGCAGCCCCCGAACATCGCGCGCTTCACGTTCCTCGACGAAAGGGCTTTCGAGTTTTATCCGGACTGGAACGCGTTTGCCGAGGTGACCGTCTCGATTCTGCGAACCGAGGCTGGGCGAGATCCTCACAACAAGGAATTGCACGATCTGATCGGTGAACTCAGCACTCGGAGTGAGGAATTCCGGCGTCGGTGGGGCGCGCACGACGTCCGCCATCACGGCACCGGATTCAAGACTTTTCACCACTCCGCCGTGGGGGAGCTGACGCTTGCCTTCGAAGGTTCGGAGATGGCCGCCGAGCCGGGGTTGACGCTCACGATCTACACCGCAGAGCCGGGATCGCCGTCCGCGGAACGGATGCAGTTACTCGCCTCGTTGGCAGCCAGTGAGAATGCGGACTCTGCGCCTCACGTGTCGGAGCGGTCGCTGACGGACGGCTGACGAACTGCGCGACGGTTGATCGGGTCGTCAGTTGACCACTTCGACGGCGGTGCGCTTCGTGCGTTCCTTGCGCAACAGGATCATCAGCGGCAGAAAGTAGAGAGCGGCAACGCCGGTGCCTACCAACACCGGCCCAGTGGCACCGAGACTCGAGGCCAACGCGAACCCGGCGATCCAGGAGCCGACCGCCGTGCCCAGATTGAACGACGAGGTGCTGAGAGCAGAAGCCATCGTCGGCGCCTGATCGGCATAACGCACAGCCATCCCGATCAGGATGGGATTGGTCGACATGCCGAATAGTCCCAGCATGACTACGAGAATCACCGTCACGATCACGTTGTGCGAGAAGAGGCAGAGCGCCCCGAGTACGAGAAACGTCATCGCTGCCGAGACGAACAAGACGCCGTACTGATTCTTCGCACCCAGTCGCCCGCCGAGATTGGAGCCGACGAACGCACCGAGTCCGTAGCCGACAAGCACCAGTGGCACTGCCGACGCAGCAAGTCCCGTGTTCTCGGTCAACAGCGGAGAGACGAAGCTGTACGCCGCCAGCGACGACCCGCACACGACGGCGCAACCGGACAGAACGAGCCAGATGCGTCCGTCCCGTAGGCTCGCGATCTCCGCTCGCCAGGACGGCACCGCACCGGAGTCGGTGTCGGCGGGTACCAATCGGTGGACGACGGCCGCGGCGACGAGTGCGAGGGCGGAGAGGGCCCAGAAAGGACCACGCCACCCGATGCTCTGACCGGCCAGAGCGCCGAGCGGAACACCGATGACGTTCGCGAGCATGCCTCCGCCCAAGACGATGCCGAGCGCGCGAGAGGAAGACGCCGGGCCTGCCGCTTTTGCTCCGACCACCGCGGCGACCGCCCAGAATGCGCCCGTCGCCACGGCTGTGAGGAAGCGGGCGCCGAGAATGAGTCCGAAGTTGGACGAGAGCGCGACGATGACGTGTCCGATCGCGAAAACAACCAGCGCCGAGCTCAAGGTCACGCGTCGGGGAACCCTGAGTGTCAAGATCGCCATCGCCGGCGTG
Organism: Rhodococcus sp. MurmanLake-1; assembly: GCF_056945715.1. NCBI lineage: Bacteria > Bacillati > Actinomycetota > Actinomycetes > Mycobacteriales > Nocardiaceae > Rhodococcus > Rhodococcus sp. MurmanLake-1. The sequence goes on from NZ_JBWZNF010000016.1 coordinate 62,767, forward strand.
CCGACGATCATTCCGATCGCGAAGACGGTGATCATCAGGCCGACGTTCGCGATCGACGTACCGAGGTCACCCGCGATTTCGGGAAGAATGCCGGCGACGACGAATTCGGTTGTGCCCATCAAGAAAACTCCGACGGCCAGCACGTAGATCACGAGCGGCAGGCGGCCGGTTTCTTCGACGGTCGGGGCGGAAATCATGAGGTGGTCAGTTCTCTTTCTGTTGACGACGCGCATGTCGTGGCGCACCCGTCCAGGGCATCACGCCCATCGCCTGCGAGGGAGTCCCGGTCGTTGGGGGTACTCGAAGGGACTCCCGGTGTGGCCGATTGCGCGCTACCGTCGGCGCAAAGACTGCCTGAACCCGGGAGACGCGCCCATGACACGACGACAGATCCGAGGACTGGGCGCCGCCGTGCTCGTCTCGGCCTTCCTGACGGCCTGCGGTAGCGAGGATCCTGAAGGGCCCCGTCCGCAGGCAAGCACGACAACACGATCGGCGCCCGCCGCGGCCGTCGGTGAACCCGAGACCGTCACCGACGGCTTGGACGCGCCCTGGTCGATCGCATTCCACGGCGACACACCACTTGTCAGTGAGCGCGACAGCGCGCGAATCCTCGAACTCGACGCCGGCGGAAACAGCCGCGAGGTGGGAGTCGTCGACGGCGTCAGCCCCAGGGGCGAGGGCGGTTTACTAGGGATCGCAGTACGTGAAAACCGCCTGTACGCGTACTTCACCGCGAACGGGGAGAACCGGATCGAACGCTTCGACATCATCGGTGCTCCGGGGGAATTCGCGCTCGGGCCGGCCGAGACGATTCTCGACGGGCTCGCTTCGGCCAACTACCACAACGGTGGTCGCATCGCGTTCGGCCCGGACGGGATGCTGTACGTGACCGTCGGTGATGCCGGTAGTCGAGACAGAGCTCAGGACCTCGACTCGATGTCCGGGAAAATACTTCGAATGACTCCGGATGGCGATGTGCCGCTAGAAAATCCATTTTCGAACTCGTTTGTCTACAGCTACGGCCACCGCAACTCCCAGGGCATTGACTGGGCAGGGGACGGCACGATGTACGCCAGCGAGTTCGGGCAGGACACCTGGGACGAGCTCAACAAGATCGAAGCAGGCGGAAACTACGGGTGGCCCGAGGTCGAAGGGATTGCGGGTGAAGACGGATTCATCGACCCGCTCCAACAATGGCCACCTGACGATGCCAGTCCCAGCGGAATCGCCATCCACGACGGCACGATCTACATCGCCAATCTTCGTGGTGAGCGACTCCGCACGGTGCCCTTGACCGATCCCGCGACCGCCGACGAGCAATTCGTCGACGAATACGGGCGCCTCCGTGATGTTGTAGTCGCAGCGGACGGGTCGCTGTGGATACTGACGAACAACACCGACGGACGCGGCGACCCCAACCCCGGTGATGACCGCATCATTCGCGTGCCGTTGCGCTGATGTCGATTTCCGGCGAACGCAGTACTTCCAGCCCGAGGATCCTTGCCGAAGCCGGTGATTCACTAATATCGTTACGACAGATGACGCGGGTACGGATCGGAGAGACAGCATGGGGACTTGGGGTTCAGGACCTTTCGACAACGACGTAGCGGGCGACCTGCTCAGCGCGGTACAGGCGGGTGACTACGATATCGACGATTACGCACGCCACCCCGACGACGGCTACCTCGATGCCGATGATGCTCAAACAGCTATTGCCGTCGCCGAGATCCTTGCGGTTGCGCACGGGGTTGCTCCGGCGCCTGTGCAGCTGGCCGAGATTGATGCCGCCGGGTACGCCGGAAGCTTGAGTCCGGAGCAGAAGGCATGGGTTCTCACCGCACTCGAGCGTGCCGTCGCAGACAGCGACACGTCGGAGTTGTACGAGTTGTGGGAAGAAAACGGTCCGGAAGACCTCGCGGCTTGGCGGGCACCGATCCTGGGCAGATTGGCGAGTCTCAAAACGGTGGGATGAGTGTCACTCGTCAACAGTCCCTTGGTTACTCGGAGTTCGAAGACGACAGACTCCCCTTGACATACCGGGTGGTGTCGTCGGCGAGGATCTCAGCCAGCCCACGTTCGATGCCGTCCAGGGCCTGCGCGGCGACATCGGCCGGAGCGATCTTCTGTTCGGCCGGTACGCCCGCAGCCATGTCGGTATCCATGTATGCAACGTGCAGTGCCGAGACGGCGATTCCCCGCGGCGCCAGTTCTTCTCGAACGGCGTCGGTCATCGCCCACGCCGCTGCCTTCGATGACGCGTAAGACCCGAGCGCAGCCGGATGGAACCAGGACAGCACCGAAAGAACATTGAGTACTGTTCCGCCTCCGTTGTTTTCGACGACCGGAGCAAACGCCCGGGTCACGGCAAGCGGGCCGTAGAAATTGACGTCCATCTCGCGGCGAACGTCATCGATGTCGCCCCCGATCAAGGGTGCCGAGGTAGAGATTCCGGCGTTGTTGACCACCAAGGTCACATCCGATGCGATTTGCGCTGCGGCGGTGATCGATTCGGCGTCCGTCACGTCCAACCTCAGGGGGATGACGCCGGGCAGATCGACAGTTTCCGGATTGCGGGCAGCCGCGTACACCTTCGCGCCGCGCTCGACGAGCCCTGCTGCCAGATGGCGGCCGAGTCCGCGATTGGCTCCGGTGACGACCGCAACCGTCTTGTTCAGGTCCATGATTCTCCCAGGGTTGTGACTGTCGGTGACATTTAGATTATGAATCAAATCTAAGTGTGGGCTAGGATAGATGTCAAGTGAAATCCAAACTGGAAGGCGTTGTGATGGGCCGCGTATCGCAGCAACAAGCGGAAGAGAACCGTCGGCGCGTCGTGGAAACCGCAGCTCGTCTGTTCCGAGAGAAGGGCACTCACCTCAGCGTCGCCGACTTGATGAAGGCGTCGGGGCTGACCCACGGTGGTTTCTACAAGCAGTTCGCGTCCAAGGACGCGCTCATCGACGAAGCGACCACCCATGCCTTCGCTGAACTGGCGCAGCTGCACGCAGCAGGTCTCGAAAGGCACGCTGGGCAGCGTGACGAGGCTCGACAAGCCCTGATCGACAACTACCTCTCCGTGGAGCATCGCGACAATCCGGCAGACGGATGTCCCGCTGCTGCACTCGCCGCCGACATGGCACGCGAGCCGGCAGACAGTGAGGCCCGTCGGGTGTATGTCGAGGGGGTCGGTGATTTTGCCAAGGCGCTCGCGGATGAGGAGCATGACGGGCTCGTGCGTCTCTCGACCATGATCGGCGCTCTGGTCCTCTCGCGAGCCACCAAGGGATCGTCCCTCTCCGAGGAAGTCCTTGTCGCTGCTCGTGAAGAGCTCACCGGGTAGTCCAGGATGATCCGCGTACGGCCCGCTGACCCGGCCATGCATACTGGCTGAGGTCTCTGTCAGCGATACCTTCGATTGCTTCGAGATCTGCAACTTCACTACCCGATGGCCGCAGGGAGAAGCGAGAGATGTTCACACCCACAGAATTTGGCAAAGTCTCGGTGCTGGTACCAGAGAACGGTGGGACCGTCCCCTTCGGAAACACCGTGGTCGTGCACGGATCCGAACGCACGCTGGTGATCGACCCGTCCCTCTCCCTCGACCGAGATCCCGTTGGCGCAGACCTCGTCTTCATCAGTCACGGCCACGAGGACCACGTTGCCGGTCTCCGGCATTTTCAAGCACCGACGTACGCGCACAACCTCGACGCACCGTCGGTCGCCTCCCTTGACACGATGCTCACAAATTACGGCCTCCGCCCCGAGGAGCGAGCTGAGGTCGAACATTCAATAGCAGCGCAGTACGGCATTCCCCCGACGCACGATGACGTTTCCGGGATCGCCGACGGCCACGTCTTCGACCTCGGAGACCGCACGGCGACGGTCATTCACCTACCTGGTCACACTCCCGGACATTGTGGCCTCCTCGTCGAGCCCGACGGCTTCTTCTATGTCGCCGACATCGATCTCACCTCCTTCGGCCCGATGTACGGCGACCTGGGCAGTAGCGTCGACGACTTCCTTGCCTCCATCGACCGCGCCGCGGGCATCGACGCTCGGTGGTACGGCACCTTCCATCAAAAGGGCGTCGTCGAAGGCAGCGACGAGTTCCGTCGCCGGTTGACCGCCTACCGCGACAAACTGCTCAGCCGCGAAGAAAGACTCGTCCAATTTCTCGGTGAACCAAGGCAGTTGGAAGACATCGTCGCGCATCGCCTCGTCTACCGTCCGCACGTCACCGCGCCGTACGTCGATGCAGTCGAACGACGAACTGCGCAGCTGCACCTTCAGCGGCTCGTGGCGGCCGGTGCCGTTGTCACGCTCGAGGGCAACGTATTTCGGCGTGCATGAATGTGTCGTGTCATCCATTGGATGTGAACAGAGCGGGCAGAAGGGTGTAATTGTGGCGAGGGTAGTTGTTGTCGGCGCGAGCCGGGGACTTGGTCGTGCATTGATCGAGGGCTTGAGGAGCGATGGTCACGACGTTGTCGGTATTTCTCGTCGGCGCCCTGACGGGTTCGACGTCTCCGAGTGGATCGAAGCAGATCTGACCGACCCTGTTGCGGCAGCGAACTCGATCGACCAGGAGCTTGTCGGAGGGGTGGACACCCTGATTTGCAACGTCGGAATTTGGGAAGGGGACGCCTTCACTTCCGATTATGTGTTCACAGATCAATCGGACGTCGAAATGCTGGAAATGATCAACGCCAACATCACCGGCACGATCCTTTTGTCGAAGCGCCTGATCCCACGGATGATCGGGCGTCCTGGGCCTCGGATTTTCTTGACCGGTTCGACCTCGGGGCTCCCGCGAAGCGGTAGGCCGGAAGTTGCGTTCGGCGCATCGAAGTCCGCGATCAACGGCATTGCCGACGCCTTGAGAGAGGGCTACCGGAAGGACCGACTCGCAGTGACGGTCCTTCACCTCGGATATCTCAACACGGAAGATGGACTCGATGTGTCCCGAGACATCGCTGCCGCCCGCGGAGATGGGTCTCTGGTTCCCGTGCACGACGTCGTGGATACCGTGCGCTCCATCTCGAATCTGTCGTCTTCGTCATCGGTTCGAGAAGTGGTCCTTACTGCCATCGACGACACACGATTCTGAACGACAGCTACCGCTTCGGTCTGTGAATCCGATTGCCGAACAGATGTATTCAGAGAATATTGCCCTCGATAAAGATGAAGGCTCCCGCCAGGTACACCAGGGTGAGCCCCGTCAGGAGCCACGCCATGTACGGCCGGATGTAGAGGCGCCGCAGACGGTGCAATCGCAGGGAGGCTCGCAAGAACGCGCCCACGGAGCCGAGTAGCAGCATGAGGCTCGGGACGAAGACGGCCAGTCGGCGATCTTTCTGTGAGCACAGCAAGGTGTCGGTACCGAAGCATTCGCCCCGCCGGGAGCCCAACCAGACGATCGCGACAACCAGTGCCGCGGTAGCCAGAACGACGGACAGGCCGTACGTCAGGGTTCGCCTGTTGATCTTTCGCTCTCGACGCTGAATTACATCTGGTGTGTCAGAACTGTCGGTCATCACACCCCCTTTCGAACATCGCACCTTACTTCGTGGATCGACGGCGGGAGAGGGCGTACAGCACTACTCCGACCGCCAAGAGTAATGATGCGCGCAACCACGTTGCGGCGCTCTGCTGGGTGAGCAACGCAACGCACGTACCGAGGGCGAGGATCGGAAAGATGATCGGTGTCCGGAAATGACTGTGTTGCACTGCGTCACGACGCAGAACCAGGACCGCGATATTGGTGCTGATGAATACGAAAAGCAGCAGGAGTACCACCGTCTCTGCCAGGGCTGACAACGATCCGGTGACGCAGAGAGCCATGGCAACGGCTGTGGTTGCGATGATCGCCACCCAAGGGGTCCGGCGCCGCGGCAGCACGCGCGCGAATGCGCTGGGGAGCAACCCTTCCGACGCCATTCCGTACGTCAGCCTGCTTGCCATGATCATTGTCAGCAGTGCGCCGTTGGCGACGGCTACCAAAGCGATCAGGCTGAACAGGCGAGGCGGAACACCGACGTCGGCGGCTGACACCACTGCCAGTAAGGGGCCTGAGGACGCGGCGAGCTCGTCGGCGGGCAGCACCACCGAGACAGCCAGGCCGACAAGGACATAGGCGGCGCCCGCCGTCAACAGGGCTCCGAACAGTGCGCGTGGGTAGACCTTGCTCACGTTCTTCACTTCTTCGGCGACGTTCGCCGACGTTTCGAAGCCGACGAACGAGTAGTACGCGAGGAGCGCCGCTGCCAACACGGCGAGTGCAGGCGATCGACTGTCGTCGAACTCCACGACACGGCTCAAGGTTCCGTCGCCGTGCCCGAGAACTACGCAGGCGAGGACGACAACCATGACGAGGCCGGTGACCTCCACGACTGTCATGACGACATTTGCGCGCATCGACTCCTTGATGCCTCTGGCATTGAGAAGCCCCACCAGGAGGAGGAAGACGAGCGCGGCTGGAACGGTCGGGACGTCGATGAAGGCTTTGAGATAGTCACCCGAGAATGCGAGGGCGAGTCCTGCTGCACTCGTGACACCGGCCGCCAGCATCGAGAAGCCGACGAGGAATGAGATCAGCGGTTTCCGATACGCCCGTTGGGCGAATACTGCTGCACCGCCCGCCCGCGGATATTTGGTGACCAGTTCGGCATACGACGTTGCTGTCAGCAATGCCATGACGAGCGCTACGAGCAGTGGTACCCAGACGGCTCCACCAACTTCACCGGCGATGACGCCCACCAATGCGTAGATACCGGCGCCCAGGACGTCTCCGAGGATGAACACGAAAAGGAGTGGGCCGGTTATAGCCCGAGTGAGAACGTTCTTACTCCCGCCTTCATCTCCGCCTGCGGTTTCGTCCACGTTCTCGGCACCCGCGGCGCGTCGCATATGCAAGGTTCGTCCTGTCTTCATGGTGACGTGCCGCCACCTCAGGAGCAGACATGTACCCATTGGTCGAAGTTTCAAACACGGGTCGGACGTGGATGCGTCGGCGCGTGCCGTCCCGTGCTTTCCTTGTAGGTGACTTGCCAGTAGGTGAATCGCAGAAGTAGTGACTGGAGGATGACGTGGCTGAATCGACGGTTGCCGAGGTGATGGACGAGTTGGCTGCGCTCGAGGATCCGAAGGTGCGCGCAGTGAACGAGAAGCACGGTGACGATCACGGTGTGAACCTGACAAAACTGCGGGCAGTCGCGAAGCGACTGAAGACTCAGCAAGAACTTGCACAACAACTTTGGGCGACGGGCGATACCGCAGCGAGGCTGCTTGCCCTCTTGATCTGTCGTCCGAAGGCGTTCGAGCGTGACGAGTTGGACGTCATGTTGCGTGAGGCTCGTACTCCCAAGGTGCATGACTGGCTCGTCAACTACGTGGTGAAGAAGAACCCGCACGCGGAGGATTTGCGGGTGGCCTGGACCGCCGACTCCGATCCCGTGGTTGCGAGCGCCGGTTGGGCCCTGACTACCGAGCGAGTAGCGAAGAAGCCCGAGGGCCTTGATCTTTCAGGATTGCTCGACGTCATCGAGGCGGAGATGAAGGATGCCCCTGATCGCCTGCAATGGGCGATGAACCACTGCCTGGCCCAGATCGGGATCGAACATGCCGAGTACCGGGCCCGTGCAATCGACATCGGTGAACGTCTGCGGGTGCTCGAGGACTACCCGACTCCCCCGAACTGCACCTCGCCGTTTGCGCCGATCTGGATCTCGGAGATGGTGCGTCGACAGAGCGAGAAGTAGGTCAGCTAGCGCGACGTTCGAAACTGCGTCCGGTATCGCTGTGGACTGGTGCCGACCAAGTCTCGGAAGCGTTCGCGGAACGTGGTGACGGCATTGAATCCGACTTGTCCCGCAACACGTTCGATGGAGTGGTCGGTGGTCTCGAGCAGAAATTGCGCTTGACGGAGCCGCGCGTGATGGAGCCACTGCAACGGCGTCGTACCGATTTGTTCCTGGAAGCGGCGGTTGAGCGTGCGAGTGCTCATCGTTGCCTTGGCTGCGATTGTCGTGATGTCGAGTTGCTCCCCGAGGTTCTCTTCCATCCAGTTCAGTAGCGGCCGAAGGGTTGTCCCGCTGGGCACGGGAGGTTCGTGGACGATGAATTGTGCTTGCCCTCCGGCACGTTCGAGCGGCATCACGCTCAGCCGCGCCGTGTCGGCGGCGACCGCGGACCCGTAGTCCTGACGGACCATGTACAGACACAGGTCGAGTGCGGCCGCGGCGCCGGCGGAAGTCAGGACGTGCCCGTTGTCTACGTAGAGAACAGCGGCATCGACGTCGATGGCCGGGTGCCGGCGGGCCAACTCCGACGCAGCCGCCCAGTGCGTCGTCGCGCGAAGTCCGTCGAGCAAGCCTGTGTCGGCGAGTGTGAATGCACCGACGCACAGTGAGGCGATGCGCGTGCCGCGATCCGCGGCAGTTCTGAGGGCGTCGATGATCTCGGGGTCGATCGGCACGTCGAGATCGGCGGTGCCCGGGATGATGATCGTGCTTGCCTGGGCGAGACGTGACAGTCCGTGCGGTACTCGCATCGTGAACGTTCCGGTCTCCACCTCCTCGGTGAGCGCGCACACGGAGGTCCGGTACGCCGGTGCACCTGAGGGGAGCCTGCATCGTCCGAAGACTTCGAGGGGTGCCGCCAGGTCCATCGGCACCACCCCGGGCAACGCGAGAACTGCAACGTCATGCATGTCTGAAACGTAGCGTATGTGGCGCGAGATTCGGTGATCTCGTGTCTTGAAATATCCTCTCAACTGGTATTTCACAGAATGCGTGAGGTTGGCTGAAAGCCGTCGAAGGTTGGCTTTCAGCCGTCGCCATAGAGGTCAACTTCCTCCTACTGTCGTGGGAACAGCGACGTGCACAGGAGCGCGTCGCACAAAATCGGAGGTTGCAGTGCACGCGCAGATCGTGTTGTTCGACGGATTCGATCCCATGGATGTCGTGGGTCCGTACGAGGTGCTTTACGCCGGGGGTCTCGCCAGCGGTGGGGCGTTGAGCGTCGAACTCGTCAGCGCGGAGGGGCCTCGGACCGTCGTGAGCGGCAGTGGTGAACTCGCTATGACCGCCACTGCAACCCTCGATGTCGAACACGCGGATCTGATCATCGTTCCCGGAGCATCGGGTCTCTTCGAACCCAATGCGGACCAGCCGGGTTCCAGCTTGCCGGAAAGACTCGCGGCCACAACGGAAACCGAACTGCCTGTCATGATGCGCCGTGCACTCGACGATCCTGGTGTGCTCGTTGCGACCGTCTGTGGAGGATCATTGGCGCTGGCGATGGCGGGGCTTCTCGAAGGGCGCCGCGCCGTGACGCACCATCTTGCCGTGGACGCACTGGCGGCGGGCGGTGTAATTCCGATCCAGGCGCGAATCGTCGACGACGGTGACCTGATCACCGCCGGCGGTGTGACATCCGGTCTCGACCTGGGCCTGTACCTGTTGGAACGATGCCTCGGGCCTCGGATAAGTCTCGAGGTCGAAGCGCTCTTCGACTACGAGCGTCGAGGAACGGTGTGGTCGGCGAAGGGCGCCGAGCCTGTAGTCACCTTCGCCCCGGACGCCGCGTGAATACGCTTGTGCGTACCGAAACGCGAGAAATCTCATGACCGGAATCCTGCTGTCCCTCCATGTGATTGCGGCCATTCTTGCCATCGGCCCTGTCGCTGTGGCAGCGAGTATGTTCCCGGTGGCGAGCCGCGCCGCGCTCGCCGATCCGGACAGCGCCAGTGTTGCGACGACGGGCATGCTGCATCGCATCGTTCGGGTGTATGCCACGATCGGCATTGTCGTTCCGATGCTCGGTGTCGCCACCGCCGTCAATCTCGGAGTGCTCGGTGACCTGTGGATCCTCACCTCGATCGCACTCACCGTCGTTGCCGCCGTGATACTCACCGCGGTCGTGCTTCCCGCCCAACGGCTGACAATGGCGGCGATCGAAGGAACCGGGTCCGTTGTGGACGTCGCAACGCGGCTCACGCGTCGGCTGGGCACTGCGACGGGAATCTTCAATCTGCTCTGGGTCGTTGTCGTCGTGCTGATGATCTTTCGGCCAGGATCGACAACCGGCGTGTGATCCGAGGCGACATTTCACGTGTCGGAGGTAGTGACGCTTGACCTTGACACAGTGACAAGGGTTCCACTGGTCGGTGAAGGAGGTGGTTGTCGTGAACACAACCAACCACGGTGGGCAGCATGCTCACCTCGTCGACGCCTTGGCCGCAGCAGATCCCTCGGTTCGACTGCGCGCCGCGCTTGCGGTCGGCACACGCCCGGATCCTCAGTTGACGGATGCCCTGATCGATCGGTGCGCCGTCGAGCCGGACTTCTTCGTCCGCGACATGCTGACCTGGGCGTTGTGCCGCTTGCCGGCCGAAATCACGGTGCCGAGGCTGATCCGTGAGCTCGGGTCTGATGGCTCGCAAGCCCGCAGTCAGGCGCTCCACACTTTGTCCAAGATCGGCGATCCGATCGCGTGGCCCGAGGTCTCCGCGCTCGTCCACGACCAGGACGACGAGGTTGCGCGCAGTGCGTGGCGCGCGGCTGTGGCTCTCGTGCCGGCGGGAGACGAGGGCGCACTCGCGGCCGATCTGGCCACAGAACTCGGTCGGGGTGAACTGCAGATGCAGCTCAGTCTGAGCCGCGCCCTGACCGGGCTCGGCGAGGCTGTGCTCCTGGTGCTCGACGCGGCCGGTACGAGCCCGAATCCGCGTGTCCGAGCGCATGCTGATGCTACAAAGCAACTCTGGCACGATCCCGACGGTGGATTCGCTCTCTCACACGAGTTGGCGAAGCGCGTCGCCGCAATCGGACCGGACGCGTAGGAAGGGGAGACGGATGTTGATCGGCGAGGTCTCGCGGCGTTGTGGTGTCAGCACACGGATGCTGCGTCACTACGACACTTTGGGGCTGGTGAAGCCGACGGGCCGCACGTCCGGTGGCTACCGCGAGTACTCCGCTGACGACATCCGTCGCCTCTTCCACGTCGAGAGCCTGAGGACATTGGGGCTCTCGTTGAACGAGGCCAAGCGTGCCCTCGACGAACCAGACTTCGCACCGGCCGATTTGGTGGGTGAACTCATGCAACACACTCGGCAACGGATCGCGGCGGAGGAGGAATTGCTGACCAAACTCGAAAGGGTCGACGCCACCGCCCCTTCGGAGTGGGACGACGTCCTGCGCATGGTCTCGCTGTTGCGTGCACTCGAATCCGAGTTCGCCGCCCACCGTCAGCAAGCGATCCTCTCGCAGGACGCGAATGCGGCATTGCCGGTCGACGCACTCGTCGAGGCCATCCTGTCGGAGAGGGATGCCAACGTGGCGGGAGCGTTGCAGTGGGCGTTGGCGAGGACCGAAGGTGCGGGCCTTGCAGGTCTGACGAAGGGGCTCGAATCGGAGGACGTCGAGGTTCGACGCCGCGCGACGTCGGCCATATCCGGGATCAACACCGAGGAAGCAACTCGGTCTCTGAAGCGAGCTCTCGATGATTCGGACGCGATAGTCCGCGCCGACGCCGCTCTCGCCCTCGGATCCCGCGGAGAGGCTGTCTCGATGCCCGCTCTCCTCGAGATGGTCGCCGACGGGCGCCGCGACGTCGAGGCAGGCGAGGTGCTCGGTCTTCTCGCGGAGCACTCACCGACAAGCGGTGAGGTCGTCGATGCCGTGCAGGCAAGGCTCGACGGCACTGACGACGCCCCGACGAGGTTGCGAATTACGCAGGCGCTCGCCGAGATTCCCGGCGCGGCAGCACGCGAAGCGCTCGCCCGGATCACCCACGACGACGACAAGACGGTCGCGTCCACGGCAGCAGCGATTCTAGAGATGCGCGATCGAGGACCACGTCGGCGCGAACGACCGCGTATCGGGGACTGAAAGCCGAGATCCAAGGCGCGTCTGACAGCGGCGGGGTCAGGCGGTCAACGCTGCAACGACTTCGCCGCGGCGTTGCCCTTCACTCCTGCAAAGAGCAGGACAAGGAGCACCGCAAGAAACACGACTGTTGAGGTGACAGCCGACACCACAGATCCGAAACCTGTCACGACGCCGATGGCGACCTGCATGCACAGTCCCGCTACGGCAGTCCACATCGTCCGGCGCAGAAGCGGCTGCGCACTCTGATGTGCCAACTGCCACGCCTCTGGACTCGCGATCGTCGACTTGGTCCGTATGCCGACAACGGGATTCGGTTCATCACCGACGAGTCGCGGCATGAGCCCAGCAACGAACGCGAGGATAAGCGTCGACGACGTCAGTGAGACCGTCAGACCCAGTAAGTCAGGCGATTCCATCCGTCCAGCCCCCAATCGGCAGATGTTGACGCAGCGGACATTCCAGTCTGGGGTGCCGCCGGGACACCCCGACTGTAAGCCAACGAATGCATGTGCAGCTATTCGGGTGACGCATTTTCACGCTTTGTCGGATGGACTGTGAGACTCGATCTCGGACTGACTTTCAGACCGGCCTAGTGCGGATCACCCACGCAGAAAAGGTTTCCCACCGGATCCGCGAGAACGTCCCAGGATGATCCACCTGCCTTATGGTGCTCGAGATCGAAGTCGAGATGAAGTGTATTCCTCACTCGCGCTGCAGAATCGGCCCGACCACCACGTGGCAAGCTATGGTGATCAACGGATAGGGTTCTTACGTGGTGGATCAACGGCGACAGAGTTTGAGACGCAGGTACCTGAGCCTCGGCCTCGGCGAACTGGCTGCCGCGGCCGTATTTGCCGCTGTGGCGGTCGGTGTCGTGATGCCCCGGCTCGAAGGTTCGCGAGACTCCGCGGCGTTGTGGTCGGCGCTGGCCCCACTGCTTGTGATCCTCGTGCAAGCAGGTGTCTATTGGCTGCTTGCGCGGGGCTGGGTCGAGTTGGAGCCGATGCCGGCCCGCCTCGCAGCGCTTTACCGCGTGTTTCGGGTCCTCGATGTTCTCTTGTTGGCGATAGCTCTTCTCGGCGTTGTCATCTGGTTACCAGATCACTCCGGCGCGGCGGTGGGCGTCGTGGCGGTGTGGGCTTTCGGCGTCGTCGAGTACGTCAATTACTTCGTGGCTCGTCTCGCCTATCCGCTGCGGCGGTGGCCTTTCGAGGTCGGCAAGTGGCGGAGACCCCAACTTGTGCGCGACCTGAACTCGGCACGCTGACACCGGCAACCAAGTTGTCTTTGCTGTAACGGCAAAATTTGATGCGGGATCGGAGTGAGTTCGGAAGGATCGGTTCTGCCCATCCAGGAATGAAGCCTCTTCATCGTTCTTCGCCGAGGAAGGAGAACCGCCATGGCAACGTCGCGTCGCAGCCGCCGAGATGCCCCACCACCCCGGACAGGGAATAGCGAGGCAGCCACACTACGAGCGTTTCTCGACTACCTCCGTGATTCGATTGCCGCCAAGGTCGAAGGTGCTCCGGAACCTCAGGTGCGCACCACAATTGTTCCGTCGGGAACAACCTTGCTCGGGCTGGCCAATCATCTGACCTTTGTCGAACGATCGATGTTCCTTGCAGAAAACGTGACGGATTGGAAAGCGACGTTTCAACCGTCATCGGAAGACAGCGTGGACGGTGTCGTCAGTCGCTATCGCGAGACGGTCGAGCGCGCCAACGCAGTTCTCGACGGATGCACAGATCTTGCCGCGCCCGTCCCGCGGCCGGGGGCGAAACGACCCGCTCCGAGTGTCCGCTGGGCGCTCGTGCACATGATCGAAGAGACCGGACGCCATGCCGGGCACGCTGACATCCTCCGCGAATTGATCGACGGTTCGACCGGACGCTGACGCTGCAACGTGTTCGCCGATGCTTCCGCGCTTTCATCGAGGCGAATGTCCACGGCTGATCTCTGGGCCCACGAGTACAGCGTCGACAGTTCCGTCGGGAGTCGTTACTTCCCAAGGTAGTTCGGTGGCGGTCGAGGGAATGAGCCCGTCGATCCATTTGGCCACGACACCGACGACCACTTTCTCGAGTTCCACACGTGACCACTTTCGCGGTCGATGCGGAACCGGCGGTTCCCAGCCCTCCTCGCCCCAGATCACGCCGAATAGCTCTCTCTCGTCACCGATCTGCTGATTCAGACTGAATGCGTCGGGACCCTCGTATCGTGCCCAGACGCCGAATGTTCCCTCGCCGTCTTGGTCGAGCGAGACGTCGATGACGATCCCTTCGGTGCGCGGGGTTGCCGCGTTGTGGATCGCAGCCAGTCGATCGCTCACTACCCCCGACGCGGTATCGAGGACAGATCTCAATTCGTCACGGTATTCGGTAGGTTCCACGAGCTCAGCATATCGAAGGTATCACCCTGCAGGTCTTGCATCGATGAAGCTGGTTTCCTGAATTCGTCTGTAGCGGAGAAGTTTCTACCCTGAGCGACAGAGATGTCGTGCGACGAACTTTGCCAGCTTTTCGAGTGCCGTGTCGGTGGGCTCTCTCGGCTGAAATGGCAAGTCCCGCCCCCGTCCGGAGACGGGAGCGGGACTCGGGTATCAGCGAACTCGGCAGCGCGTCAGACAGCTTCCTTTGTTGCCTGCGCTGCAAGGGTGAGTGCAATGTCGACGATCATGTCTTCCTGGCCACCCACCAGACGGCGGCGGCCGGCTTCGAGAAGCAGTGTGCGAACGTCGATTCCGTAGCGCTCCGAAGCGGCCTCGGCGTGGCGCAGGAAGCTCGAGTACACGCCGGCATAGCCGAGCGTGAGGGTCTCTCGATCGACGCGGACCGGCCGATCCTGCAGCGGACGGACGATGTCGTCGGCGGCATCCTGTAAGGCGAACAGGTCGCAGCCGTGCTCCCACTCCTCGATGTTCGCGACGGCGATGAAGGCTTCGAGGGGGCAGTTACCGGCGCCGGCACCGTGACCGGCAAGCGAAGCATCGACGCGGGTGACGCCGTTCTGCACTGCGACAACGGAATTGGCAACCGAGAGCGACAGGTTCTCATGCGCGTGGATACCGATTTCGGTGCCCTCGTCGAGGATGTCGCGGTATGCGCGAACACGATCCGCGACGTCGTTCATCACCAGACGTCCACCCGAGTCGGTGACGTAGACGCAGTGCGCGCCGTACGACTCCATCAGCTTGGCCTGCTTCGCCAGTTCTTCGGCCGGCGCCATGTGGCTCATCATCAGGAAGCCAGAGACGTCCATGCCGATCTCGCGGGCGGTTTCGATGTGCTGCGCGGAGACGTCGGCCTCGGTGCAGTGCGTGGCAACGCGAACCGAGCGAACACCGAGGTCGTAAGCGTGCTTGAGTTCACTGATCGTGCCGACACCCGGAAGCAGCAGCGTGGTGAGACGAGCGTGCTCGAGTACCTCGGCCGCTGCTTCGATCCATTCCCAGTCGGTGTTCGAGCCGGGGCCGTAGTTGAGCGAGCCGCCGGCGAGGCCGTCACCGTGTGCAACTTCGATCGCGTCGACGCCGGCAGCATCGAGAGCTGTGACGATCCGCTTGACGTCGGTGGGCGAAATACGGTGGCGGACAGCGTGCATGCCGTCGCGAAGGGTGACGTCCTGGACGAAGATCTTGCGGTTGCTCACTTGGTTGCTTCCTTCTGCTGGGCGATGCGCTCCGCGATCTGCATTCCGGCGGACGTCATGATGTCGAGATTGCCGGCGTACGCAGGCAGGTAGTGTGCAGCACCCTCGACCTCGAGGAACACCGACACCTGATGGGTGGGGCGATTGCCGTCGACGAGCAACGTCTCGACGGGCTGGTCGGCCGGGATCTCGGTGATCTGGACTTCCTGCTTGAGGCGGTAGCCCGGAACATAGGCGGAGACGTCGCCGACCATCTTCTCGATGGACTGACGGATCTCCTCGTGAACAGCCGGGTCCGGGGCGTCGACGAGGCAGAACACCGTGTCGCGCATGATGAGCGGCGGCTCGGCGGGGTTGAGGATGATGATGGCCTTGCCGCGGCGGGCGCCGCCGACTGCCACGATCGCCTCGGATGTGGTCTCGGTGAACTCGTCGATGTTGGCGCGCGTTCCGGGACCGGCGGACTTGGAGGCGATGGACGCGACGATCTCCGCATACGCCACCGGGACGACTCGAGAAACAGCCGCAACCATCGGGATCGTGGCCTGGCCACCACACGTCACCATGTTGACGTTGGGTGCGTCCAGGTGCTCGTCGGCGTTGACGGCCGGCACGACGTACGGGCCGATGGCGGCAGGCGTCAGGTCGATCATGCGCTTGCCGAGGGGAGCCAGCCGCGCGTTGTTGGCGACGTGAGCCTTTGCCGAGGTGGCGTCGAAGACGATCTCGATCTCGTCGAAGTTCGGCAGACCGATCAAACCCTCGACACCTTCAGCCGTGATCGGCACGTTCAGACGCGCTGCGCGGGCGAGGCCGTCCGACGCCGGGTCGATGCCGACCATCGCGCCCATCTCCAGGTAGTCGGAGTTGCGCAGCACCTTGATCATCAGATCCGTGCCGATGTTGCCCGATCCGATGATCGCGACCTTGACCTTGCTCATGCGTTGTCCTCTTCGCTGGAAAAACTGGTGGTGACGGAACCGAACCCGGAGACGGTCACGGTGACTTCGTTGCCTGCGGTGACCGGTGCCATGGGGCCGAGTGCGCCGGACAGGATCACCTGGCCTGCCGTCAGCGGCTGCCCCAACTCGCGTGCCGTGCGGGCGAGCCAGACGACTGCTTCGATCGGATCGCCCAGGCAAGCGGTTCCGACGCCGGTGGACACCTCGGTGCCGTCGACGGACATCGACATGACGACGCCGGCGGGTTCCACCTCGTCGAGGGTGCGGCGTTCGGTTCCCAGGACGTACACGCCCGAGGACGCATTGTCGGCGACGGTGTCACCGAATTTGATGTCCCACGACGCGATGCGGCTGTCGCAGATCTCGATCGCTGCGACGGCGTAGTCGATCGCGCCGCGCACCTGCGCACTGTCCAGCGGTCCGTCCACGAGGTCGGCACCGAGTACGAAGGCCACTTCCGCTTCGACCTTGGGCTGGATCAAACGACTCATGGGGATGGTGCCGCCGGCAGGGAACTCCATGTCGGCGTACAGAACGCCGAGGTCGGGCTGGTCGACGCCCAGCTGTTGCTGGACTGCCACCGAGGTCAGGCCGATCTTGCGGCCTACGACGACGGCACCCGCCTGCCGACGGATTTCATCGACGCGGCGCTGGACAGCGTAGGCAGCGACGAGATCGTCGGCGCCGATCAGATCGCGCACCGGTGCGCAGGGAGTACCGCTCGCGATGGCGGCTGCGAGGCGGTCAGCAGCAGCTGAGATGTCCGTCTCGCTCGCTGTACTGGTATTCGTGGGCTGGCTCATGGCCATTACTTTCGCCGTGGCGCCGAGATTGCGCCAGGGAACTGTCTCACTCAGCGATACGCTGGGCAGGTGACTGGCGGCGCAAACCTCGACACCGTGCTCGGCAAGGCGGTGACGATCCTGCGTGCCTTCCGGGCTGACGACCACGTGTTGCCTCTCGCCACCCTGGTCCAACGGACCGGACTGCACAAGGCAACGGTGCACCGCCTGGCCAACGAACTGGTCGCGAACCGGCTACTGGACCGTATCGACGGTGGCTACCGGCTCAGCGGCGGCCTCTTCGAACTCGGCATGCTCGCCTCCCTCGAACGCAGCCTCCTGGAAATGGCGATGCCGTTCCTCCAAGACTTGTACGAGCGGACCCACGAGACAGTCCACCTGGGGGTCCGCGACGGCCACGACGTCGTATACGTCGCGAAAATCGGCGGACACCGGCAAGCCAACTCGCCGTCCCGGACCGGTGGCCGGATACCGCTGTATTGCACCGCAATCGGCAAGGCGCTCCTGGCATTCTCCGACAACGAATTTCGTCGCGAGGTGCTGTCGGAACCGATGACCAGACGCACCCCGCACACGATCGTTGCGCCCGGCATTCTCAATACCCAACTGAACCGAGTGGTCGAGACCGGTATTGCGTTCGAGCGCGAGGAATCAGCGCCGGGTCTCGCGTGCGTTGCGGCGCCGGTATTCGGGACCAACGACAAACCCGTCGCCGCCATCAGTGTCACCGGTCCCACCAGTCGCTTCGTTCCCGAGAGCCAAGTGCCTTACGTTCGCGCCGCTGCCGAAGGCCTACACAGCACCATCGCTCGCCGCGAACGACTGCGGTGATCCGGCCGTCCCGGCCTGGACGAGCCCGGTCAATGCCTGCGGCAAAGGCCCCTCGTGTAAGACGCCGAGACGTTGGGTTGCGCGGGTGAGGGCGACATAGAGTTCCGACGCGCCGCGTGGGCCGTCGGCGATGATTCGCTCCGGTTCCACGACGAGCACGGCATCGAACTCCAGCCCCTTCGTTTCTGAAACAGGCACAGCGCCCGGCACGTCCGCAGGTCCGATGACGATGCTCGTACCTTCGCGCCCGGCCTCGTCCTGATTGAATTCGTCGATGGCGGAGGCTAGTTCGTCGGCGAATATTTGTCTGGACCACGGCGCGATCCCGCAGGCGCGGACGGACTCGGGTGGCTGCACGTCCGGCGCGAACTCGGCGAGCAGGGCGGCGGCGACGCTCATGATCTCGGCAGGGGTGCGGTAGTTCACCGACAGGGATCGGTAGATCCAGCGGCCGGGGACGTACGGCTCCATCATCGTCGCCCACGAGCGGGCACCTGCGGGTGAACGTCGTTGCGCGAGATCGCCTACCACCGTGAAAGACCGGTCTGGGCAACGGCGCATCAGGACTCGCCAGTCCATCTCGGACAGCTCTTGGGCCTCGTCGACCACTATATGCCGGTACGTCCAGTCTCGGTCAGCGGCAGCACGTTCGGCGAGTTCCCGGGTATCGCGTTCGACGAAACGATCCGCCAGGTCCTCGGCGTACAGCATGTCCTGGGCGAGAAGGTGATCCTCGTCGTCCATCAGATCCTCGCGGCTGATCATCATGTCCAGCACGCCCGCTGCATACGCGGCCTCGTCGCGGCGTTCACGTTCGGCACTCTGGTCGACGGGCTTGTCCCGGCCGAGCATGTCCACCAACTCGTCGAGTAACGGAACGTCCGAGACAGTCCAGGCGTCACCGTCCTGGCGAAGCAGCTTCTCGTCCGCGCCTGCCGCGCGTAGTCGAGCGGGAGAAGTAAACAGCTGTGTCAATAGCTCTTTCGGAGTCAGGATCGGCCAGAGCGTGTCGAGCGCCGCGGTAAATGCGCTGTTCTCCACCAGCTCTGCGGTCAGGTCCGTCCGCACTTGCTCCCAGGCTTCACGGTCACTGCGTGTCAACCACCCCTTGCCGATCCGCGCTATCGCCCGTTCGGTCAGCGCCCAGGTGAGGATTTCGGTGAACACAGTGCGTGCGTCGTTGTGGGGGAGTCCGCTCGAACGGGCTTCTTCTCGGGCCCACTCCGCGGTTTCGGTGTCGATCCGCACCGTGACGTCCGCCAATTCGATCATCAGTGGGTTCTCGGGCAATCGTTGGTGATCGGCAATCGCTGCGCCGAGAACGTCCAGGATCTTCAGCGAACCTTTGAGCCCAGCGGCCTCCGGAGTGTCCTCGGCGGTGACGCGTAGACCGGGAACGAGATCACCGGTGGTCATGAACACCACGTCGGACTCTCCCAGCGAGGGCAGTACGCGGCCGATGTGGTTCAGGAACGCCGGGTTCGGCCCGACCACGAGAACGCCGTGACGTTCCATCCGCTCTCGCTGGGTGTAGAGCAGGTAGGCGACGCGGTGCAAGGCGACGACGGTTTTCCCGGTACCTGGGCCACCTTCGATCACCAGCACCCCGGGGTGTTCGAGTCGGACGATGTCGTCCTGTTCGGCCTGGATGGTTGCCACGATGTCCCGCATTCCCTCACCGCGGGGTGCGTTGACTGCCGCGAGCAGGGCGGAATCGCTGTGCGTGTCGTGTTCTACGCCGTCGGGGCGCCCGAGTACCTCGTCGGTGAAATCGACCACGCGTCGACTCCGGGTGCGGAACTGACGGCGTCGACGCATGTTCTCCGGGTTGGCAGCGGTGGCAACGTAGAACGCGCGAGACGCCGGCGCCCGCCAATCGAGCAGCACCGGTTCGTAGTCGTTGTCCGCATCGAGAAGGCCGATCCGGCCGATGTAGGAGGTCTCGCCCGAAAGCGAGTCCAACCGGCCGAAGCACAGTCCGTTGTCGGCTACGTCCAGCCTTTTCACCTCTTTGGCAAGTGCGCGCACCTCGGCGTCGCGTTCCATGAGTGCTTCGCCATTTCCGCGCAGAGCGGTGTTGTACCTGCCTTTGACTCGGGCGCGCTCCGCATCGAGGCGTGCGTAGAGCCCCTCCACATAGTTCCGCTCGGAACGCAGTTCTTCTTCGTATCCCTGGGTTGGCACGTGCCCTCACTTCCGCTGGCTGTTCCGATCCCGTAGTCGGTCGTGCGGGATCGGAAGAGCCATTCTGCGGCACTACCCGGGCCTTGCCGCAAGGCCCCCAGTGGGATATATATTGATAGTGGAAGGGAGTGTTGATCCTCCCTCACAGTTCCTGTAACAGATCCCTCAGACTGACGTACGGCTCCCAGCCTGGTCGATGTTTGGACCCTGAACGCCACGGGTACAAATCTAGTGGCCGGTGTTCCAAAATCGGTTGCCCTCATGAACTTACGTGGATCGAGGGATTGTGAAGGCGATACTGGCAACGGCCGCAAGCATCCTTCTGGTGGTTGCCTTGGCCGTTGCCATCTTGCTTTTCCTTTCCGGATCTCCGCGCGAAAGCACCTCACACGAGCTTGCCGATACGGTGCACACGATCGGCGGAAAGCCGACCACCTGCAGCGAGTTGTTCGGCGAAACGTGCAGCTTCGCTTTGCAGTCGGACTACAACCAGTGGGGACAAGACCTCGACAGTTTCGTCAATGCGGGAACTCTCGGTCCCTTCGCCCGCAGCATCGGTTTCGTGGCGGAGGCAAAGCTGAGCCTGCAAGCATGCGAGGTCAGCGCCGCAGCTGGTCGGACGATTCTCGATTTCTACACTCTCGCCGAGATCGACCATCCTGCGGCAACCACCACCGATCTCTTCCCCTTCTGGAACGAGTCCCGCCAATTCCTGTGCCCGGTAAACAGTTTCTGAGAACGGTTGATCGTTACTCGAGGAACGACCTCGTCGTTCGGCTACGACGAGTCATGGTCTGCGCCTGGTCGGTGCACGGATGTTTATGCGATTTTCGACGGGGTAGGGCCTTCTGTGTGGGAGTCCTGTCTGTGTGGGAACCCTGAGCGAGAATCCGAAACGTATTGGAGGGTCGACGTGCCAGATGACAAGAGCGGTCCCAGCGAGGGAATCAAAGGCGTAGTAGAGGACGTCAAGGGTAAGGCCAAGGAAGCCGTTGGTGCGGTTTCCGGAAACGACAGTTTGACCCGAGAGGGCCGCGCCCAGCAGGACAAGGCCGAAAGCCAGCGAGAAGTCGCGAAGAAAGAGGCGGAAGCCGAGAAGGCTCGCGCCGAAGCGGCCGCAGACGAAGCGCGACAGAAGTCCGAGCAATAGCCCTGACGCACTCGTCACCCTCGGCCTGGGATTGATCCCAGCCCGAGGGTGAGTCGTGGCTCCGCGTTCAGTTTGAAATCTCTACTTACTTATGGCGTAACAAGATTCGTGCGCCCAGCATGACGATCAAGAGGAGCTGTTCGATGCCTTCATCTCAGTCCGTCCCAGGTGCACCGGCCCCGAAAGCGCCGGACCTGAAAGAACCGGTCAAGCCTCGACAGCCGTTGCCGCCCAAGGACGACCAGCGGCAGCCGGAGGTGCGTACCGTCGCGGGTGCCGAAGAGAAGGTGAAGGGAAATGGACGTGGCCAGCGGGGGGAGTACCTCACCACCGCCACCGGTACACGGCTTTACGAGACCGACCACTCACTGACCGCAGGCGAGCGGGGCCCGACTCTTCTGCAGGATCACCATCTGCGTGAGAAGATCACACACTTCGATCACGAGCGAATTCCGGAGCGTGTCGTCCACGCCCGCGGGGCGGCCGCGCACGGCACGTTCCTGGCGAATGGCGCAGCCGAAAACATCTGTAAAGCCTCGTTGTTCGCTTCAGGTGCCAGAACCCCGGTATTCGTACGCTTCTCGACAGTTCTGGGTTCACGCGGTTCGGCGGATACCGTCCGAGACACACGCGGCTTCGCCACCAAGTTCTACACCGACGAAGGTGTATTCGATTTGGTGGGCAACAACATCCCGGTGTTCTTCATCCAGGACGGAATCAAGTTCCCAGACATCATCCATGCCGCGAAACCCCACCCGGACCGGGAGATTCCGCAGGCGCAGAGCGCGCACGACACGTTCTGGGATTTCGTGTCGCTGCACACCGAAGCCACCGCGCACACATTGTGGAACATGTCCGATCGAGGCATCCCGCGCTCCTATCGCATGATGGAGGGCTTCGGCATTCACACGTTCAGGCTCGTGAATGCCGACGGCGATACGAATCTGGTGAAATTCCACTGGAAGCCGGCCGCCGGAGTGCATTCACTCGTGTGGGAGGAAGCGCAGATCGCCGGCGGTGTGGATCCGGATTTCCACCGACGCGATCTTGCCGACGCCATCGAGGCCGGCGCATATCCGTCCTGGGATCTGGGCGTGCAGGTGTTCCCTGATACCGAAGACGAAATGTTCGAAGGCATAGATCTATTGGATCCCACCAAGATCGTGCCCGAAGAACTCGCGCCGGTTCAGGTCATCGGAACGATGACACTCGACGCCAATCCGACGAACTTTTTCGCCGAGACCGAGCAGGTTGCATTCCATCCGGGCCACTTGGTTCCGGGCGTCGACATCACCAACGATCGTCTCCTGCAGGCGCGTTTGTTCTCGTACCTCGACACCCAGATCACGCGACTCGGTGGCCCCAACTTCGACCAGATTCCGATCAACCGTCCTCACGCGCCTGTCAACGACATGCTTCGCGACGGCTTCCATCAGGACGGTGTGCATACCGGAGTCGCGCCGTACCATCCCAATTCGTTGGACGGTGGGTGCCCGTTCATGGCCTCGGCGGACAGTGCGGCCTATATCGAGGTGCCCGAGGAAGTTTCAGGGCGAAAGGTGAGGCAGGCGCCGGCATCGTTCGACGATCACTTCTCGCAAGCTCGACTCTTCTATCGCAGTCTCTCCCCTGTCGAACAGGAGCACGTCGCGCAGGCGTATACCTTCGAATTGGGCAAGTGCTACGAGGAGAACATCAAGACCCGGAATCTGAGCATCTTGGCGAACATCGACGCGGGCCTCGTGTCGATCGTCGCAGGGGGGCTTGGCCTTCCGGTTCCCGAACCGACGGAGCCGTTGAGTGATCCGGAGCCCAGCCCTGCACTGTCTCAGGTTGGCGCGGAATGGCCCGTCGACGGAAGGATCATCGCGCTACTGGTCGACGAGAACTCCGATCTCGACACCGTGGTTGCCATTCGAGACAAGATCTTCGACGCCGGCATGGTGCCGCTGATCCTCGGCCCGCACGGCGGAACCATCGGGGACGGTGACGACGCGGTGACGGTGCAGCGAACGTACCTCACAGCTCGTTCGATCGAATTCGATGCAATCCTGCTGAGCGGCGACGTTTCTCGGATCGGCGAGGGCAAGTTGGATCCACGGGTGGAGACTCTGCTGAACGAAATGTATCGTCACAGCAAGGCAATTGGTGGTTGGGGTGAGAGCATGGGTGCGCTGGCTGCCGCCGGTATCGACGAGTCTGCATTGGGAGTCGTCGTCGATGCTGACGCGGAAGGAGCCCTCGCCTCACTCGCTCAGCTTCTGAAGACACACCGCGTGTGGGGGCGTTTCGAGGTGCCGCCCACATCCTGAGTGCCGGCCACACCGTCGGAGTGAAGACGAGTGAAGGGACGAAACAGTGGCTCGCAAGGACTCACAACCTCAACTCAAGGATCAAGAACTCTACGAAGAGCTACGTGAGAAGGGCGATTCCAAGGAGAAGGCGGCTCGAATCTCCAATGCGGCCGCCAATCGAGGGCGGTCGACTGTCGCCAAGTCCGGCGGACAATCTTCGCCGTACGAGGAGTGGACGGTCGACGATCTGAAGAAACGCGCCAAGGAACTCGATCTGCACGGGTACTCGAAACTGAACAAGGGTGAGCTGATCGAGAAACTCCGCGATCACTGAGCCGGATTCTGCTCGAGTTGTATTCTGCTTGTGCAGAATACAACTCGAGCGTTCGGTTCAGTGCCCTTCTTGATCGAAGAGTTCCTGACCTTCCAGTCGCTTGACCCGACGGTGTTCCATCAAGATGGCCCCTGTTCCGACGACGAAGGACACGACGCACACCGCGCCGGCGATGACTGCCCATCCGCGAAATCCGTAACCTGCTGCCACCAAAGTCAATCCGAGTGTTGCCAGACCCAGCCCGATCAGCAGGTATCCGGGATAGTTGCGCCCGTCGCTGATTGCCTCCCCGACGTGCGATCGATTGGTGTGTTCGTCATCTACCGGTGAACTCCCGCTCATGTTGGTCACGGCGCACTCCATCCTTCGCTCATGAAGACTTGCGATTCTTCGCTCGTCGTCGGTTCACAGGGCAACTACCCGATCGATGGGTGAATGAAACAGATGGAGTAGTGCCGAAGTGCGGAGAAAGCCGTACGCTCGAAGTATCGGGTGTGGAGGAAAACCGGTGCGAGGAAGGCCTATGAATGGGAAGCCGACTCCTGACCTATTCTCGGTAGGTACACCGACTCTCGGTGTCGAGGAGGAGTTTTTGCTCTGCGATCCGCAGACTGGGCGTCCCAGTCTGCGCAACTCCGAGGTTGCTGCTGCCGGGCGAGAACTCGGTATCTCGTTGCAACTCGAACTCACACGTTGTCAGGTGGAGACTTCTACTTCGATCGGCAGCCACATTCGTGACCTTCGTGACCAACTCTGTGAGTCTCGTGCCCTCACCGCCGATGCCGCTGCCCGCGTGGGATGTCAACTCATCGCTGTCGGAACGCCTTTCTACGATCCACCGGTCGACGAGATCACGCAGAAGTCGCGGTACCAACGGATGGCCGGTCAATTCGGTGCAATCACCGAAGGTGTGATGTGCGGTTGCCACATTCACGTGGGTGTCGAAGATCGAGAACGATCGGTCCAGATCATCAATCATCTGCGTCCATGGTTACCAACTTTGTTGGCATTGACGGCGAACTCCCCGATCAGCGAGGGGCGCGATACCGGTTATGCGAGTTGGCGTTACGTTCTGTTCGGCAGATGGCCCAGTTCGGGTCCGCCACCCTTCTTCGAGTCCGTGGGGCACTACGAAGATGCCGTTGCAGCGATGCTGGAGACGGGGGTCATTCTCGATCCGCACATGGTCTATTGGGACGTGCGCATGTCGGATCACCTTCCCACCGTGGAGATTCGGATCAGCGACGTGCCCGCCACCGTGGAGGAGACGATGACTCTGGCCACACTGGTGCAGGCACTCGTCGGCACCGCATCCGCTGCGATCACCAAAGGTGAGGTTGCGCCTGCCGTCGATCAGGAGCTACTCCGCGCGGCTTGCTGGCGTGCAGCACGCGACGGACTCGACGGCAGGTCGCTGGACGTGGAATCCGTGCGCTTGCTGACTGCACACCAGGCGGTTCGGCGATTGGTGGATCATGTCGAACCTGCTCTGACCGCATTCGGAGAGTTCGAGCAGGTCACGGCTTCCTTGGACAAGGTCTTCAGCAACGGAAACGGGGCGATCGTGCAGCGCCGGCAACTCGCACGCCGGTCACGGGTGGCCGATGTGATCGACGAGTGCGCCCGACGCACTTTCGAAGGGTGCAGTTCACAAGGTGGCAGTGAGCTGTAGGGCACGGTTGGTGTTGGCATTCCAAGACTTCCAATTTCTTATCGAGGTCACCGATCGGACAGCAGGAGGAGCAACATATGAATGGCGATCCACGACCCGAGCTTCCGTCGGACAAGGATCTTGACGATATGTGCAGGCAGTTGGCTGCAGCAGTAGAGGAACACGGTCTGTCGGTGGCGACGGCGGAATCGTTGACCGCCGGGAACATCGCCGCACATCTAGGAAAGGCGCCGAACGCCGGTTCCTGGTTTTGTGGCGGGATCGTCGCATATACCCGAGCGGTCAAGCATTCCGTTCTTCATGTTCCTGACGGCCCAGTCGTCTGCGAGGACGCTGCTCGGGTCATGGCACACAGCACTGCCACACTGTTCGGCGCGACGTTGGCACTGGCGGTCACCGGCGAAGCCGGTCCGGATACCCAGGAGAACGTCCCACCGGGAACTGTGTGGTTCGGAGTCGTCGATCATGGGACCGCTGAAACAGAGAAGCAGGTTTTCTCAGGTGACCCCGAAGCTGTCCTGGGGGCGACCGTCGAGCATGCGATCGGTCTACTTTTGCGTCACGCGTCCGGTCGTCGCACACCAAGTTCGACAGGCGTGGTGTAGTCGAGAATTCAACTGTTCGAACGATTCTTGTGATGTCCCTTGTGTTTCGCAGGAGCCTGAGCAGTAGGAATCAGACGGCCGTCGGCCGTGTATTTCTCGACTACAAGGTGCTTGCTGACGCCTCGATTGGCATCCACGGCGCACGCGATTGCTTGCTTGTCGGAGTCGAAAGGTTCCTCGGTCGAGGAGCCGTCGGGCATCGTGATCTTGTACCGATCCATACATCGACTATTGCGGGTAGATCCGCCTCCGGCAACCGTCCTCACACAAAGGGCTAGGGATTCCTGGCCTGATTACAGTTCGGACTGGCGTACGAAGTCGCTCTGTGCGTGGGTGCCCCAAATTTCGGAGGACTGAGTCTCGGGTTCGCTGTCCAGCTTTCGAACTTCGTGAATGAAGTCCACTCCGTTCAGTTCGTCGGACGGAACCGACAGAAGCTTGCATGTGGTGCTGACGAAGAATCGCTGGACATCTTCCAACTCGAGACGCCCACCGGGCCGGTACCAGTGCGCAACCCCGGTGCACATCTCCAGTATCGCGAGTCGGCTCAATGCCAGATCTTCGATGTCGAAGGCGCCCACGCGTTGTCCGCGTTCGAGGATCTGTCCGAAAAGAAGCTCGTACTCGTCGCGCAGCGTCTGCAACTCGATGCGGTTGTCTCCGGTCAATCCGCGCATCTCGTACTCGGCGACGCGGGCAGTCAGTTGGTTGACAGCGGTAATGCCGACGTGCGACGACACCAGGCCGGCGAGCTGGACCACGGGATCGGCGCTGCGACGCATCGCCCGCTCTCCCGACTGTGTCAGCTCGTCGAGGCACGACCGAATGATCGAGGCCAACAGTGACTCTTTGCTGCCGACGTAATGATAGAGCGTTGCCGAGTTGATGCCGGCTTCTGCTCCGAGTTCACGAATGCCGGTAGCGGCGAACCCTTTCGTCGCGAACAGCGTGACTGCCGCCCGTTGAACGCGCCCCAGGTCCATGATCCTCATTTCGGTTGGTTGCCCAATCATGCTAGCATCGCCGCCGAAATCGACTGACCGTCAATCAATTGATTGACAGCTGCCTGTGTACTGGCAAATTACATATCTATTCATCAATCGATCGATTGAAAAATGCTTGACTGTGCGTTGGGTCACTGCATAGTGTTCTTGTCGAGCCTCCCCTCGGTGCGCGAGCTAACAGGGCACTCCATACAAGGAGCAATGACATGAACGACGCGAATCCTCCATCTCCCGCAACTGTCGACAGGCCTGCCCTGCGGCGTGTAGCCGGATCAGTTCTGGTCGGCACCACGATCGAGTGGTACGACTTTCAGATCTACGGCGCCTCCGCCGCTTTGGTCTTTGCGCCGCTGTTCTTTTCGGGCGCAGATCCCGCGCTGGCGACGATTCTCTCCTTCGCTACCTTTGCGGTCGGCTTTCTGGCGCGGCCACTCGGCGGTGTTGTGATGGGCCACTTCGGTGACCGCATCGGACGCAAGAAGGTCTTGGTGCTTGCACTTCTCTTGATGGGAGCTGCAACATTCCTGGTCGGCGTCCTTCCGACGTCTTCCCAGATCGGTGTGTGGGCCCCGATTCTTCTCGTTGTGTTGAGGCTGATTCAAGGATTCGGCGTCGGCGGCGAGTGGGGCGGTGCAGTTTTGACTGCTGTGGAGTACGCACCCAAGAATCGCCGCGGCTTCTACGGCAGCATGCCGCAGGTGGGTGTGCCCGCCGGCCTTCTGCTGGCGACGGCCGTCATGTTCGGCACCAAGGCGCTCACCGGAGACCAATTCCTGGTGTGGGGATGGCGAATTCCGTTCCTGCTGAGTATCGCTTTGGTTGCAGTGGGGCTGTACATTCGCACGGCGTTGGAAGAGACTCCGGCATTCGCTCGCGTGAAGCAGCAGAACACCGCGGTCAAGATCCCGATGGTCGACGCGTTCAAGAACTATCCTCGCCAGATCATTCTTGCCGCAGGTTCGATGATCAGCACCGGCGCCTACTTCTACATCCTCAACACCTACAGCCTGACGTACGCCGATCAATTCGATCTGCTGTCCGGGAACCTCATGCTCGGCGCGGTCATGGTGTCCGCGCTCGTTGCCGTCATCTTCATTCCGATCTTCGGTCAACTGTCCGAAAAGTTCGGCCGACGCCGGATCCTGATGGTCGGGATCACCGGCATGGGTCTGTGGGTCTTCGTTGCATTCGCCGCGATAGATACCGGCAACTTCTGGATCACCACCGGCGCATTGGCGGTCGGCGCCTTCATGCTCAGCATCTCGTACGGGCCGCAGGCGACGTTCATCGCCGAATTGTTCGACGCCCGGGTGCGCTACAGCGCGGCCTCGATCGCTTTCCAGATCGGTGTGCTCTTGGGTGGAGCAATCGCGCCGATGGTCGCGGCCATGTTGGTCCGCGCGACAGGTGGATCGTTCGCGGTGGCTGTGTATATCGCTGCCCTGTCGGTGATTTCGCTGATCAGCGTCTACTTCGTCCGTGACACCGACCTCGACGAAGGAAGCCGCGACATGTACATCGATGACAACGGGGCCTATCTACCGCCGGTCGATCAACGCTCAACGGTTGTCAACTAGTAGAGGAAACTTCAATGATCACAAAGAGTTTCGAAGAGATCTCTGTCGGAGACATTGCGGTAACGGACCCGCGGGTCGTCACCGAAGACTATGTGCGAAGTTTCGCCGACCTCACCTGGGATCGCCATCCTCTTCACCTCGACCCCGACTACGCGCAGCAGACGCGCTTCGGTCGCCAGATCGCCCACGGCGCACTCATGCTGTCCACCTTGCTCGGCCTGGTGGAGTTGGATCCCCGTTACCTCCAGTGCTTCTACGGACTTGATCACGTCAGGTTCCACCGGCCGACCTACCTCGGCGACTCGGTGCATGCGGTGTCGGAAGTGCTGTCGGTGCGCCCTCGCTCGGACGGTGAGACCGCGATCGTGTCGTCGAAAGGCTCACTCGTCAACCAAGACGGAGACCTTGTTTTCTCCGGCGAATTCTCTTTCCTGGTAGGCGAGACCCATTCTCTCGACCTCGAAGTGGGTGCTCGGTGAGTTCTCGGCCGGATATGTCATGGTGGCAGGATCTCGAAGCAGAAGACTTCGAATGGACTGTGCCAGAGCAATTCAACATCGCGCACGCCTGTGTCGATGTGCAGAATCCCGATGATCTAGCCCTCGTCGTAGACACCGGTGGACACTGGAGTCGGTACACCTTCGGTGAAGTCGCCACGACAAGCCGAAAGTTCGCAACCGTGCTTGCGGATCTCGGCCTTGTCTCAGGGGATCGCGTCGGTGTGATGGTCCCACAGGGGATCGAGGTTCTCGCGACACATCTGGGCGCCTTCCGATCCGGAATGGTCACCGTTCCGCTTTCGGTCAAGTTCGGGTCGGATGCGGTCGTTCATCGTATGCGTGACTCGGGAGCGAAAGTGCTTGTGGTCGACAAGGACTGTTACGAACGAGTTGCCGACGGAATAGGTGAGATACCCGGCATCGAAGCCGTCATCGTTGTCGGAGAGACGGATCAGCCCTCCGATTCGACCCCCGTTCGACTTCTCGATTTCCACAGCCTCGTCGACAGTGCCGCAGAGCGCGCGGAATTGGCAGCGACGGGCCCCGATTCACACGCCATCATCATCTATACCTCGGGAACGACGGGGAATCCGAAAGGCGCCCTCCACGGGCACCGAATTCTCTTGGCGCACATGCCCGGTATGCGGACGGCATTCGACAATGCGCCGCAGCGGGGAGACGTCTTCTGGACGCCGGCAGACTGGGCCTGGATCGGCGGTCTGTTCGACGTTCTGTTTCCAGCCCTTGCGTTGGGGTGCCCCGTGGTTGCGACGCCCGACAAATTCACACCGGCGCGTGCGGTCGAGATTCTGAGCCGTCACAAAGTAACGGGTGCCTTCATTCCTCCGACTGCGCTCAAGCAGATGCGGAGTATCGGCGTCGACGGCACCGCTGCGCGTGGTATTCGGCTGCGAGCATTGGGAACTGGTGGTGAAGCCCTCGGTGACGCATTGCAGGCGTGGGTTGCAAACACACTCGGCGTAGCTGTCAACGAGTTCTACGGGCAGACGGAAATGAATCTGACCATCGGCACTTCGCGTTCGAAGTGGACGCCCGTGAGCGGCTCGATGGGTCGCGCTTTTCCGGGCTTCGACGTCACCCTCCTCGATCCGCTCGGCGAGCCGGTAGCGGTGGGGCAGGTAGGCGAGATCTGTGTGAAGGCAGGCAACCCCGGACAGTTCCTCGGCTATTGGAACCAACCGTCGAAGACTGATGAAAAGGTCTACGACGGGTGGATTCATACCGGTGATCTGGGTCGGACCGATGAAGCGGGGAACTTCTGGTACCAGGGGCGTGCCGATGACGTCATTTCGTCCGCGGGGTACCGGATCGGCCCCGGCGAGATCGAAGAGTGCCTGCTCTCGCACGACGAGGTAGCTATGGCCGGCGTCATCGGTGTTCCGGATCCGTTGCGCGGGGAAGCCGTTCACGCTTTTGTCGTTCTGTCCGAAGGAACGAACTCTTCGGAAGAGCTTCGCCAGGAGTTGCAGACCCACGTGAAAAGCCGCCTTGCTTTCTACCAGTACCCCAGGCAGATCACCTTCATCGACAGCTTGCCGCTCACCACCACGGGCAAGATCCTACGACGGGAACTCCGAACATTGGCCACTGACGCGAACGGCCTTGGCTAGCAGACGCCTACATGTTGGGTAGGACCACGACGAAGAACCAGCCGCTCAGGGCAAGACCGATGACGCCGGTGAAGAGGCCGACTATTGCATCCCACGGCAGCTGGCGGGCATTCGAGAGCAGATGCCCGCCAGACTTCTTCGGGTGACGTCGGAGCGCAAAGATTCCTGTTGTAATCGCGCCCGCACCCAGAAGGATGCCGAAGCCGAAAGCCCAGAACAGGAGTACCGACAGCGCGCCCAGCATCTCCGACCTCTCACTCCAGCGTGCGACGCGCTGTGTTTCGGTCGGGGGAGGCCACTTGTGAGAAGGCGACAGAGCTGCACCGAAACGGCGGGTGTGATGACGAATTGACTGGTCGCTGAGAAACATTGTCCACCACGCCTGGAGTTGAGTCGATGTGCCGCCGGTATCTACTCGTCTACCCCTTCTCCGCGGATATATGCCGCTGAAGTCGGGGCTAGCTGGTTGCGTCGCGCAGCGGAATCTCGATCAGAAGCTCACTGGAACCCCGTACCTCTCGGGTCGATTGATTCTCATAGGCGTGCAACAGCTCTCGCGTTTTCGAATTGCAGGAATGTCATTCGATGTGAACAAGACCTTCCAGGGCGTCGAGGACCCGGTCCAGCCCGAATTTCCACGCTGCCTCGGGGCTGTACGGGGTGTTCTTGGCTTCGCCGGCCGCTCCTCCGACTCGCTGCGCCAGCGGGAAGTTGTCGCCGAGATAGGCAGCCAGACGCTGGTTCCAGGACGACCACACCTCGGCCATGTCGGCCGCTCGGGGGTCGGGGCGCCGTGCTTGCGCCGAGGACCGGGCGAAGTCGGCGACAAACGTCAGCGCGGAATCCCGCTCGATGTCGCTCAGCCCGGTGCCGTCGAACGCATGTAGTTCGTGGTCGTACTTCGCGATAGTTCCCGGACCCAACGCGGAGCGCTGATCGGTGATGTCCAGGAGCCACCAGTGCTCCGAGTAGAGGGCAAGTTCCTCCTCGGCTACCCGGCGCACGCGCTTGCGCCACGTCATGTTCCCGTACGACAGGCGCGGACTGTTGCTGCGCACGGTGTCGACCATGAGCACCAGGAGATCGTCACGGGACCCGACGTGGGTGTACACCGCCATGCCCGAGATTCCGAGCTCGGCGGCCAATCGGCGCACCGTCACCGCGTCCAGCCCTTCCATGTCCGCGAGGGCGAGAGCGACGTCGACCGCCTGTGAGGTGGTGACCTTCGCGCGAGGGCCGCGGGCTCCACCCTTCGGTGCGAGGGGGTGATCGCGCCACAGTAGGTCGATCAGTTCGCGTGCCATCAGCCGTCTCCAGAAATCGGGAATACCTCAACAGTGGTATACCTTATACGGTGCATACTGTATGCACTGCACAAGGTTTATGATCATGGAGGCCACGATGAAAATCACCAGCACTGCTCTGTCCTTGAACGTTGCCGACACGGACGCGTCGGCCCACTTCGCGAAAACCCATTTCGGCTTCACCGAGGCCATGGCCGACGATGGATTCGTTTCTCTGAATCATCCGGATGCCGAGGTCAACGTGGTCTTCCTGCGCACCGGTCTCGGTACGTTCAAGCCGGACTTCGTCGCAGGTTCGGCCGGGCAAGGCATGCTCATCGCATTCGTGGTCGATGACGTCGACGCCGAGTTCGCCCGCATCGCTGCCGAAGGTGCCTCCGTCGTCACAGAGCCGGAGACCGAACCGTGGGGCGAGCGCTACTGCCAGTTCGTCGATCCCAACGGCATTGTGTGGCAGCTCGTTCAGTGGGTGTGAAGAACCCGAGCGCTCGGCTCGGCGGCGCGCGGCACAGAACGTAACCAGAGGGCGCGTTCGACGGACTGAGCTTGGAAGCGCTGCGGTGAGATCCCGTGCGCAGTGCGAAACGCCCGGCTGAATGCGGGCAGGTGCGCGTAACCCAGGTTCCTCGACACCGTTCCGGGTGCAACCCCGAGTTGGAGTTGGGTGCGTGCCTGGGTCATCCGTGAAAGCGATCGCCATTGCGGATACGTAGTGCCGGTCTCGATACGGAACTCCCGGCGCAGCCTGGCCGCGTCGGTACCGAACTCTTGCGCCCACTCGTCCAGAGTGCGAGGGTCGGCCGGTCGGGCGGCGATTGTCGCTGCCAGTCGTGTGGCAATCGAATCGGCGGCAGACCCGTTCGAAACCGATTGTGCGAGAGGGCCGGTGGCGATGATGTCGAATGCTGCGGCGCTGTCGTGGCCACGCGGGCGCAAGGGTGTGTAGGCGGCGACGAAAGTGTGCAGCAATGCCAATTCGTCATCGGGGGAGAACTGCACGGTCTCGAGGGCGTCGGCAGATACGGTCGACCTGTTCGAGGAGCGGAAGCCGAGCGGTAGCAGCAGTGAACCCGTCGGAACCGTGACGGTATTGAGGACGCCTGCAGGCAGAATCATGGCCTCGCCGGTGCGCAGTTCCCAGCTGCGGTCCGCGACGTCCACCCGGGCTTGGCCTCGGTAAACCCACACTGCGACGTGGGCGCCGTTGACGCGCGGCCACGTCGCGTTGGCCGGTATCGGCGGCGCAGTTTCTCCGGGCTGCCTGGGCTCTGCGAGCATGCGGACCAATGCTTGATCGTTGTCGGTGTCCACGCTGCGATCGGTTGGACCGGAGAGGGCCCGTCGACGGTAGCCGCTCGGGCTCTCTCCCATCTGGGCCCGGAACGCGCGGGTGAATCCGCTTCCTGTTTCGAAGCCGACTTCGTTTGCAATCCAACTGATCTCGCGGTCCTGCTTCAGGTACTCCAACGAGGCGGCGATCCGAGCTCGTAGCCGCCAGCGCGTGAAGGTGAGGCCGGTTTCTTCCACGAAGTACCTCTGGAGCGTTCGAATGCTGATCCCGGCACGCCTCGCGAATTGTCCCTCGGTGTCGTCGGTGCCAGGCGTTCGCAAAAGGGCGTGCGCGATCTCGAACGCTTCCCGTGACTGCGGCAATCGCGGCAGCGAGGTGGCCCCGTCGTCAGCCCGGGCGATCATCTCGAACAAGGACGACGGGTGTGCAGCGTCGCCGCGCAGATAGCCCAGGTTGTGAACGAACTCGTGGATCAGTCTGTCTTCCCATCCGGGCGGAACGCGCAGGCGCGTCACGGTAGCCGGCCCGGCGCTGACGCCGTTCGAAGGCGGAAGCAGGATGGGAAACGCGACGGAATCCGAGTCCGTCTCCATTGCGTATCGCGCACCCGCCGGGATCCACAGCGATTCGCCAGCTGGTATCTCGTGGACCGTCGATCCGACTCGGACGCGTCCGCTGCCTGCAAGAACCCAGAACAACAGCGGTGAGCGGGCGGTGCTGGGCTCGGTGGCGCTCGCGCGGACCGGCCCTAACCCGATCGCGTCCGGCTCTGATAGTGGTAACACGTTGGCGCTCCTGGACAACCCTTGCTACTTAAGTATGGCTAACTTTACCTCTGCTGTCTGCGTTCGCAGCGGCGCACTCTCGTACCTTCAGAAAGCCATACTCATGCGCAGATCACTTCGCCCGACGGCGGCAATACTCGCCGCGGTCGTCGCCCTCGCTCTTGCCGGCTGTTCCAGCTCGTCAGATAGCGATACCGGAACCGAGGACATCCAGAAAACCTCAGGTTCTGCCGAGGGATGGCCGCGCACCGTCGATCACGGCGACCGCAGTACCGAGATCACCTCGAAGCCGACCCGAATCGTGTCCACCTCGCCGTCGTTGACCGGCACGCTGCTTGCAATCGGCGCGCCGGTCGTCGCCAGCGCGGCAACAACGCCGTCGGGAATGACCGATGACCAGGGGTTCTTCTCCCAGTGGTCGGAGGTGGCAGCTGATCGTGGAGTCGAGGTTCTCTACCGAAATCTCGAGCTGAACCTCGACGCGATCGAGACGTTCGAACCCGATCTGATCATCGGGTCCGCCAACGGAGGTGACTCGACGCTCGACGCCTACGCGCAGCTGAGCGACATCGCACCCACCGTTCTTCTCGACTACGGCGCCAGCTCCTGGGAGGAGCTCGCTGATCAGCTCGGGACTGTCACCGGACTCGAGAGCGAGGCAGGCAAGACCGTCGACGAGTACGACAGCTGGGTGACGACGCAGGCCGGGAAGATCAAACTTCCCGAGCAGCCGGTGACGGCGCTGGTCTACATGGGTGCCGACGGTGTCTGGACGTTCCGGGCCGACAGCCCACAGGGCAATCTGCTGACCTCGCTCGGCTTCACCTATGCCGAGCCCGCTGAGCAGTTTGTCGCCCCGGACAAGCGGGGCGCCTCCGGCGTCGCGATCGTCAGCTCCGAGAACATGTCTGCCGCCCTTGACGGCTCGCAGACGCTGTTTGCCGTCTCGATGGGACCCAAGGACGTGGAGAAGCAACTCGCCGCCGATCCGCTTCTCGCGAATCAACCTGCTGTCAAGGGTGATCGGGTCTACGCGATGGGAACGGCGGCTTTCCGCCTCGACTACTTCAGTGCCAAGCAGACAGTCGAGTCGCTGGTGTCCACGTTCGGTGAATGACGGCGTGAGCGCTTCTTCACAGTCCCGGACCGAAGCACCGCTGCGGTCCGGGACAGCCGCGCGTGCGGGGTTGTTGGTCGTGGCCTCCGTGGTCGTGATCGTGCTGGCATCCGTCGGTGGGCTGGTACTCGGCTCTCGCAACATCCCCGTCGCCACCGTGCTCGACGCGATCCTTTCCTACGACGCCGGCAACAACGAACACCTCGTGGTGATCGGATCACGCCTGCCCCGAACAATTCTCGGGCTGGTGGTCGGGGCTGCGCTCGGACTGGCCGGCGCGCTGATGCAGTCGATCACCCGCAACCCTCTGGCCGATCCGGGGCTACTGGGTGTGAACGCCGGAGCATCTGCGGCAGTCGTGATTGCGATTGCCTATCTGGGGGTGACTTCGGTCGGCGGTTATCTGTGGTTCGCGCTCGCCGGCGCGGCCGTTGCCTCGGTGGGTGTGTACATGTTGGGGTCTGCGCATCGCAGCGCCGCGACCCCAGCGCGCATGGCGCTCGCCGGTGCCGCTGTGGCGACGGCGATCACGGCGCTCACCAGCATGGTTCTCATCAGCAACGAGGCTGCCTTCAACCAGTTCCGATTTTGGGCCGTGGGTTCGTTGCAGGGCCGCGGCGGAGACGTGATCGTCACCGTGCTTCCCTTCATCGCGATCGGTATCGTGTTGTCGTTGTTGCTGATTCGACCGCTCAACGCCATTTCTCTCGGCGAGGACGTTGCCAAAGGGCTCGGCGCCCGCACTGGTCCCGCCCGGGCCGGATCCGCTGTAGCAGTCATCCTGCTCGCGGGGGCGGCCACCGCGGCGGCAGGCCCACTCGGATTCGTGGGGCTGGCTGCGCCGCACATCGTGCGCAGCGTCGTCGGACCGGATCTGCGTCTTCTTCTGCCGTGCGTGCTCGTCGTCGCGCCGGCGTTTCTGCTCTTGGCCGACGTGCTCGGTCGCGTTGTCACCGCGCCGGGAGATCTGCAGACGGGGATCGCGGTGGCTGTGCTCGGCGGACCGTTGTTTGTCGCGCTCGTTCGTTCACGGCGGGTGGCGTCACTGTGAACATGATTGCAGCGCAGCCGGTCCCACCGCTCTTTCGCGGTTGGGTGGTTCGAATCGGGTCGTGGTCGTGGCGCATAGTCCCGCGAGTGCTGTTCGTAGCCATCTCAATCAGCGCGGCATTGGCGGCGCTCTCGTTTGCCACGCTGATGTACGGAACCTTGGACCTGTCCTTGGGCGAGGTGTGGCGCGCTCTGAACGGCGAAGGCACCCCAGCGGCGGTTCGGTCCGTCCAGAATCGCCGTCTTCCACGGCTGATCACCGCGATCGGGGTGGGCGGAAGCCTCGGTGTGGCCGGCGCGGTTTTCCAGACGCTTTCGCGCAATGTTCTCGGCTCGCCGGACATCATCGGTTTCACCACCGGCGCTGCGACGGCGGCGGTGGTCCAGATCGTGTTCTTCGGCGGCGGGGTACTCCAGACCGCGGGCGCTGCTGTTCTCGGCGGCATGCTGACCGCATTGCTCGTGTACGCGCTGGCACGCAAAGACGGAGTCAGCGGCGGTCTTCGACTCGTCCTGGTCGGCATCGGAGTTGGGGCGATGCTGAGCGCCGTGATGTCGTTCCTGGTGGTACGCGCGGATATCGACGACGCCACCGTGGTGCAGCAGTGGACGGCCGGTTCGCTGACCGGGCGCGGTTGGCCACACGCGATCAGCGTTGCGATCGCCGTCGGTGTTCTCGTTCCTGCTCTCGTCGTGGTGTCCAGGCGCGTCACCATGATGGAAATGGGCGACGACGCAGCGTCTTCGCTCGGAATCTCCGTGGAGCGATACCGATTCGCCGGCATCCTGCTTGCGGTCGCGCTCACCGGAGCAGCAACTGCAGCTACCGGTCCCATCGCCTTTGTGGCGCTCGCAGCTCCCCAGATCGCACGACGGTTGGCTCGGCGCAGCGGTGTTCTTGTCGCGACCTCCTTCCTGCTCGGCGCGGTTCTGTTGGCGGGCGCCGACTTGATTGCCCAAGCGGTCGAGGTCGGCCTCCGAACTCCGGTCGGTCTTGTCACCAGTCTGCTCGGCGGTGCCTATCTGATCTGGCTGCTGGCCCGTCAGGCCTGAAAACCTTGCTACGAAAGAGATTCATGACTACAGCTGCTCCGGTATCGCGGCTACACGCCGAGAAGATCGAGCTCCGGTACGCCGATCGAACCATCGTGGACGAGTTGAGTCTCGAGATCCCCGACGGCGGTTTCACCGTGGTCGTCGGACCGAACGGGTGCGGCAAGTCGACGTTGTTGCGTGCGCTCGGCAGAATGCTCGCGCCGCGATCGGGTCGGGTTCTGCTCGACGGTAACGACATTCGGTCCTATCGCACCAAGGTAGTGGCTCGGCGCATCGCTCTGCTGCCGCAGTCTCCGCTCTCACCCGGAGCGATCACCGTGGCAGACCTCGTGGCTCGCGGCCGATACCCGTACCAGAGCATGCTGCGCCAATGGTCACCCGAAGACGAGCGTGTTGTCGCCGAAGCGCTCACTGAGGTCGGAATGCGCGATGCAGCAGATCAATTGGTGGACGAACTGAGCGGTGGACAACGGCAGCGGGTATGGATCGCCATGACACTCGCGCAGCGCACCCCGGTGTTGTTGCTCGACGAACCGACCACCTTTCTCGACATCGCCCACCAGATCGAGGTTCTCGACCTGTGTTCCCAACTGCACCAGTCCGGTCGAACGTTGGTCGCGGTCCTGCACGACCTGAACCTCGCGGCTCGATATGCCACGCACGTAGTTGCCATGCGGTCCGGAAAAATCGTCATGCAGGGCAGTGCCTCGGACGTCTTCACCCCTGAGTTGCTGCGTGAAGTGTTCGACCTCGAGGCTCTGGTCCTCGAAGACCCCGAAACCGGACGGCCACTTGTTGTTCCGCGTGATCGAAGACCTGCCAGCCAGCTACCCGTCCACAACTGAACCATCGATCAGGAGATATCAATGACTACCGCATCTCGACCTGAAGAAACTGAAACCTCTGCGTCGGCAAAGGCGCCACGCGGCGAAGATCACGACCGCGGTCTCAACGACGTGGTTGCCGTCGTCGAAAGCGTCGAACGTCCGACCGAGAGCATCTTGCGCATCACCGCCCAGCTGACTTCGTCGGCGGACGACCCGAATTGGTTGCGTCCCAACGTCGCATTCCGCATCCAGTTGGGTCCGCAGTACGACGACGTCTCTCGTGTCTACACGGTGCGCACCTTTGATGCGTCGAGCGGTTCGATGACCTTCGACGTCGTGCTGCACGGTCACACCAGCCCGATGATGCGGTGGGCCGACGACCGTCGTGTGGGTGACACGTTCTCGCTCACCGGCCCTCGCCCGCACTTCCTCGTTCCCGAGATCGCTGGTCGCCGCGTCGCACTGTTCGCCGACGACACCGCGATACCTGCCCTCTATTCGATTCTGCTTCAGTGGCCCGAGGGTGTGACCGGTGTCGGTTGGGTCGCCACCGGTGACGCCGAGGCTTTCGCGGAACTACCCGTGATCCCCGGCCTCGCGCTGCACCATGTCGAAGATTGCCTCGCCGAGTACGCCGTCGAACTCGATAACCCAGGAGACTATGCGGTGTGGGGAGCCGGTGAGCGAGACGAAATGCGCTCCATCCGAGCGCATTTCCGTAAGACAGTCGGCCTGGCGAAGGACGATGTAGTTGTCTTCGGGTACTGGAAGCGTGGCGTCAGCACCACCGAGATAGATCAGAACCGACTTCGGAACTACACGAGCATCCTCGAAAACGGCGGCACACTCGCGGATATCGACGATCTCGCCATCGGGATCTGAACCGACGGTTGGATACTTCAACCCGCCGCGTGTTCTTCCGGCGCCAGTGAATTGCCCGGTGCGATGTTCGAGCAGTTGTTCGGCGCCGGATTCCCGTTGAAACGGTCGTTGAGCCAGGTGATGGCGCCGGGGAGCCAAAGCGCGCCACCGGGAACGTGACTGATGGTGTCGTACTGGTCGTACTGGATCGACAAACCTGCGTCGCAATAACGAGTGGCGAGTGTGCGGACGTCCCCGGCAACCATGACTCCGTCGCCAGGGCCGACGCCGGGTCCACCTGGCTGGGTGCCCTCGAGGGCTCCGTTTGCGGCTTGAGCGATGAACATAGGGATGGTGGGTATCGGCGCGTTGCCCATGTTGATTTTGTTGGCGACGTCGACGTACTCGGGCACCGAGTTGGGGTTCGCATACTCTGGTTTGGCAAGGTCCTGCCAGGTCACCCCCGGGTACTGCAGGATGACGTTCCCGATCGAGGCATCCTCGATGCGAGGTAGGAGTTCGCGTCCGCGATCGCCGAGATACGGATCGAAATCTATGTCGTAGGCACGGGCAAGTCCGACGACTGCCATCCCGACAACGCCTGCCCAGCCGATGCTTCCGTTTGCGTACCGGAGGTTGTTCGCCGGGTTGACCAACAGTCCACCCTGGGCGGCGCCGATCAGGTCCTCGTTGATGTCCGGGGCGTAGTCCGGAGCGAGGATGGACGCCCAGTTGGTGGCGATTGCTCCGCCCGAGTATCCCATCAGGCCGATCTCGGCTGAGTCGGCAATACCTGTCTCGGGAGTGTTGCGGGCGGCGCGAAGAGAGTCGAGAGTCATCATTCCGTATTCGGGTCCCGCCGCGAAGTCTGCGTTCGGCCCTTCGGTGTCGGGAATGACGACGGTGTAGCCCAGTGCCAGTAGGGGACCGAACATGACAGCTTCGCCGGAAGCGAGAGTCCCGCCGAAGGCGACGTTCCGTCCGCTGGCGGTCAGGCTGCCGATCGGGGTGTCCCCCGCGACAGCTCGTGACGGACCGTCTTCCGGGTTCAGCGAATCGTAGGCCGACTGGAACGAGACAACTTTGTCCGGCTGGGCATTGGGTGGTCGAAGAATCGACGTGACATTCGCAGACGGCCGGCCGAGAGCGTCGGTCGACCGGTACAACACCTGCACGGCTTGCAACGGGGTAGGAATGTTGACGACGTGATAGGGCAAGGTTCTCGTTTTGAGAACGGCCCCAGGCTGATACGACGACAGCGGTGCCGAACCGTCGTACTGATAGAAGGAATCCGCCGACGGTTGCGCGGCGACAGTAGGTGCTGTGATGCCTGTGAGTGCAATGGCTGTCAGCGCCACCGCTCCCTGAAAGAGAATCCTCGATGCCACGATCGACCCTTCGGTTTCGTATGTCTCTCGGTACTTGACGGGCTGGTGTGATGACGACCACACGCTATCTTACTTTTGAGTAATAAACGAGAGGCTTGCGCTGGTTGTTTGAATCATGCGCGGACGCAATCAGATTGGGCTTGTTGTTGTGACCATGCTGATTCGGTCCAGGGCGCCATGTGTACGATACGACTAGTAGCTATCGCGACAAGTTGCTGCCTTGGGCTGTGCCGGGTCCTCCGATGCCGGGAAATGCTCTGTGCTGCAAGGTCTTGAAGGACTAAGGAGTGGACATGGGTAAGCGCGCTCCCGACGACGGCGTGTTTCGGGGCTCGGGTGATGCCGAGACGGGATTGCTGACTCCTCCGAGCGGTGCACGTAGTGAGGCGGCCCACGAGAAGGCCCTCAGATCAGCAGAAGCTCTTCTGAAATCCGGTGGAATGAAGGCCGCGACCATCGATGCGATCTCCGAACAATCCGGTGTCAGCAAGGTGACTCTGTATCGACACTGGCCGTCGCGGCAAGCCATCGCTGCTGAAGCATTCGGCGTGCTCATGGCTCGTCATCTGACATTTCCCGAGACCGATAGTGCGCAAGCCGATTTGAACGACTATCTAGGTGACATCGGAAAGTTCTACCGAGGTCCACTCGGGTCGATCTTTGCCGAACTTGTCGGCGCGTGTGCCAACGATCCGACGACGGCGGCATACTTCCGCACGTTCTTCCTCGACGAACGTCGTCGAGGTTTCGCCGCACTGATTCGGCGGTGTGTGGATTCCGGCTACTTTCGCGAAGACATCGACACCGAGGAAGCGATCGATCTGTTCTTCGGGCCGTTGATCTACCGGATGTTGGTCGGGCACGCGGGTATCGACGACAACACTGTGCGCTCGATCATCGATCACGCAGTTCGTGGACTCCGCAGTGGTGCATAGACGGGTTCTCCGTTGAGAATCCGCAGCGCGGGGAGGGCGAATTGCCCTCCCCGCACTGCGATGTGCCTCAACACTCGGGTGTCAGCTGAGCATCTTCAGTACTAGCTGGTACTCACCGTTGATCTCGGCGTTGCGAAGCGGCTTGGCGGCGTCGACCACGATTTCCGTGGCGTCGTCGTGCGCCTTCAGTAGGCCGATGGTCTCGGCAATGTAATCATCAAGAGGCAGAGCTGATTCCGAGTTCTCCTGGCCCATCAGCGTGGTGCGGACTCCGGGCGGAATGAGTTCGATGCACTGGATCGAGGTATCGGCGAGTTGTACGCGCATGCTCTCGGTGAAGAGATGAACCGCCGCCTTTGTCGCGTTGTACGTGGGCGTGACGGGCAGTGGGACGAAGCCGACGGCGGATGAGACGGTGACGATGGTGGCATTGGGCTTAGTCATCAGATGCGGGATGAACTGGCCGGCCAAGCGAATTGTTCCGAGAAGGTTTGTCGTGACGGTTCTCTCGGCGATGTCGAGGAAGTCCGGGTTCTTCAAGTCTTCCGGGTACATGATTCCCGACATCGTCACGAGGACGTTCAGATCGGGAAAGTCCTCCGTGACGGATTCATGTGCGGTTCGAATGGATCTCGGGTCGTCCACGTCGATGACGACCGTGCTGATGCCCGGGTACTTGTCCGAGATCTCTTGCAGCAGAGCGGATCGACGCCCTCCGACGATTACCTTGTTCCCCTCGTTCTGCAATCCCACTGCAAGTGCGAGGCCGATACCGGAGGTTCCGCCGGCAATGAAGATGGTATTTCCCGAGATTTTCAATTTG
Source organism: Rhodococcus sp. MurmanLake-1 (assembly GCF_056945715.1). NCBI lineage: Bacteria > Bacillati > Actinomycetota > Actinomycetes > Mycobacteriales > Nocardiaceae > Rhodococcus > Rhodococcus sp. MurmanLake-1. The sequence goes on from NZ_JBWZNF010000016.1 coordinate 105,290, forward strand.
TGCTTCCTTGGTTTGTCGTGGGCGTCGACGTGGCGACAGTGATGGATTTGAGTTGGGTGTATTCGTTGAGCGTCTCGAGGCAGAACTCTCGCCCCAGACCGCTTTCCTTGAATCCCCCGAAGGGGACACCGCCTCCCAGATTGAAGTACTGATTGATCCAGACGCAGCCCGCATCAAGACGATCCGCGGTTTCCATCGCGTTCTTCAGGTTGGAGGTATAGATCCCAGCAGCGAGACCGTACGGAGTGTCATTGGCTTCTGCGATCACGTGCTCGTAGTTGTTCCATCTGAGGACGCACAGGACAGGTCCGAAGATTTCGTCCTGTGCGATTCGCATCGAGTTGGCGACCTCGAGAATCGTCGGCGCGACGAAGTTTCCGGCTTCGAATCCCGGCACTTCTACCAGATCCCCACCTGTAAGTAGTTGTGCGCCTTCGTCGATCCCGGATTTGATCATGGAGATCACACGTTCGGCGTGTTCCTGGTGGATTAATCCGCTCAGTTCGGTGTCCTCGTTCAGTGGCGGCCCGACTCGCAATGATCGGAATCCTGCGACCAGTTTTTCCACGAAGGTGTCATAGATATCCTCGTGGATGAAGAGACGTGTTCCGGCCAAGCAGGATTGGCCGTTGCACATGAGGACACCTGCGGTGGCATCGGCGACCACTGCATCGATGTCCTCGATATCAGGAAACACGATGCTGGGACTCTTGCCGCCGAGTTCGAGTGTGGTCGAGATCAGCCGTGAGGCTGCGGCGTGTGCCACGAGTCGGCCGACTTCGGTGCTTCCGGTGAAAGCGAGTTTGCTGACCTTCGGATGGTCTATCAAGGCTGCGCCGGCTTCCTCGCCAAGACCAGGGACAACATTGAAAACGCCTGCGGGAAACACGTCGGCGGCGATCCTGGCCAGCTCCATGACGGAAACGCAAGCATTTTCATCAGGTTTGAGGACCACTGTGTTTCCCGCAGCGAGAGCAGGTGCAATCTTGAACGCCGTCATTACCACGGGATCGTTCCAGGGAATGATCTGTCCACATACGCCCAATGGCACTCGCTTCGCGACCAGGTATCCCGATGCCAACTCGCGGCCGAAGCCATGGTGGGCCAGCGAGATTGACGCAAAGTATCGCAGGTGTGAGACGGCGGCTCGATAGTCCTCGCGCATCTCCCTGATATGGCGCCCGGTATCCATACATTCGAGCTGGGCAAGCTCTTCGGCCCGATCCTCCACGAGCGCGGCAAACTGCAAGATTTTGGCGGATCGTTCTTCAGCGGTCAGGTTCGCCCATGCAGGAAATGCCCGCCTGGCGGCTTCGACCGCGTCGTCGATCTCTGTGGGCCCGCACCGAGACAGTGTGGCGAGTAGAGCGCCGGAAGCGGCGTTACGGGCCTCGAATGTGGATGTGCCCATGGCTCGGAACGCTCCGTTGATGAACGCACCGTATTCACGAACTGCTTGACCCTCCATGGAACCTCCTAGATCGGTCAATCACTGACTGACGAAGTGTACTGTACGTTTCGTACACTTGTCGATGGTCGCCTTACCTCCCATGGATGGCGTCAGCAGAAAGACCAGCTAGAACAGTGTTCTGGTTACGTCGTCAAGGCGTAGCTGCAGCAATTCCAACCGCTTGCTTCATAGCCTGTGAGACGTACCCCGTGCCGATTCTGACGCCGCCCAGCCACTCCGTGAGGCGCGCCGCCTCGGCATCGAGAGAACGTCGCGCAGACGCTGACACGGTCTCGAGCAATCGAACGTGCACCACACCGGTTCCGTCTTGGATCCAGCACCCTACGACGCGACCGTCGACCCAAGCGGTGGTGCCGGCATTACCGCGGGTGTCGAAGAGTTGGCTGCGGTGCGGGCCGAGATAGAAGTCACGGTTCTTCCACCCCATGATCGTCGGGTCGAGCACCGGTAGGAGTGCCACCCAAGGACCTGGATCAGACACCGTGGCGACGTCATCCGGTAGTAACCAGCCGGTGTCGCCACCGTCGAGTGAGACTGCAACGGCTTCGAGTTCGGAGAGGGCTGCCCGGACGACCGTCTTGGTCGAGCCCAGCCACCAGACGATGTCGTCTTCCGTCCCCGGTCCGAAGGAGTGGAGCCAGCGTCGGACTATTTCTCGGTATCCGTCTGCAGATTCGAGATCGATGGGGGCGTCGTCGAGCCAGTGTCGAGTGAGAGTCCACAGTGGGCGTGAGACGGGGAATCGGGCGGTGTTGGCGCCGCGCATGATGTCTGCGGTCGCCCCGAGGTGTGTGAGAACCCTGGGTGCCGACCAGATTTCGCCTGCCGAACCCTCGACCTTGACGTCTGTCATCGGTACTGCCTGACGGACCTCGAGTGCGGAAAGTCCTTCAGGGGCTTCGGTGAGCAGTGTCAGAACCTCCGCCCGCGCGCGATCGAGCCAGTCGTTGCCGTCGACGGCGATTCCGGCCTTGACGACATCCTTGGCCATTCGTGCGCGCTCGGTGTTCGCGACGCGGGCGGACGCACTCGACCACGCGGCCGGCAGCAAGTCTCGGGGGAACGTGAAGAGCGTGCGGCGCATAGCCAATTGCTTCACGAGACTGCGTTGGTCGTACAACGCGTTGTCGACGTCGGCGGCGTCCAATGACCGAACCCTCGCCCAGCAAGACAGATAGACCGTCGCTGACTCGGTGGCGTGCAGTACCGTCATCGCCCGAGTGGCAGCTTCCGGAGAATCGACGCGGAACGAAGGCGCCAGCGCGTGACGTACTCCTATGCGTGCACGGCGTTCGTCGTCGGAGACATGGCGCATCAGGCCATCGTGCCACAGGCCAAGTGCGTCGTATCAGCTAGTTGCGCGAGAGTTCGATTGCGCCAGTAGTCGTCGTGTTGGAGATGTGTGATGGCCCCGGGCGTGGTCGCGAAGGTCGCAAACCCTGTGGCTTCTACGGGGATCTGCAGCCAAGCGGAGACGACGAATGTGTGTGCAAATCCGTGTGTTACGACCACGTGATCGTGGTCGAGTTCGGTCATCAGTTCGCGAATGCACTCGCCGACCCTTGATGCGATGTCGCGGCGGGTTTCGGCACCGGCAACGGGGCCACGGTGATCGAGGCGGTTGTCGTCAGGAGCCGGAACCTGCCGCTGGGCCAGCCACGAGTTCGGGCGCCCTTCGGCTTCTCCGAAGCTGATTTCGCGCAATCGAGAGTCTGTTGTCGCCGGAACATCGAGTGTCCGGGCGATGATCGCGGATGTCTCGGCGCACCGTTCGAGGTCGGAAGAGGTGATGCGGATCGGGCGCGAAGTTCCTGCGCGTCGACGTTTCAACTCTTCGGCGATCAATTCTGCATCGCGCCTGCCTGCGGGCGTGAGAACCGAATTGTGCCAACCTCCGACGATGTCCTGTGCTGTGTGTTCGGCATGAGGATGAGTGACGACGTAAAGATCCTGCACGAGACCCCTTTTGTTACCCGACCGTTTCGGGCAACAGTATTCCAGGATTGAGGATTCCACACGGATCCCAGGACGATTTGATCAGCTTCATGGCGGCGATGTCGGTTTCCGTGCGCCCCAGCGCTATCCACGGTGACTTCGCGCGACCGATCCCGTGCTCGGCGCTGATACTTCCGTGATGGGCGGAGACGAGTTCGAAGACCGTATCGGTCAGTTCGTGGGCGATGCTCGGTTCGGCGTCAAGAAGATTCACATGGATATTCCCGTCGGCGAAGTGTCCGAACAACATTGGACGCACATGGACGAATCGTTCGGCGAGTACTTCGCGGAGTCTCTCGATGAACATGCCCATCACGGACAAAGGGACGGAGATGTCGAGTTTGACCACCGGAGTCGTCGATGAAGCGCTGATGCTTTCGGTATGGCTTTCTCGCAGAGTCCACAGCTTTCGAGCGGGGCCAGGCTCGACTGTCGCGTCCTCGATGAGATCGTCAGAGGCAGAGAGAACTTCCAGGAGTGACTCTTCCGTCTCGCGCGGCGATGACACCTCGATCAGGGTGTACATCGGTGACGGTGTGCCGAACGGGCGACGGGCATCGGTGTGCGCGCAGACGAGGGAGATGCCGTCGTCGGTCATGATTTCGGCGGCTTCGACGGTCAACCCGCTCTGGCGCACGCGATTACACAGATGCAGCGCTTGATCGACGTCGCGCACACCCGCGAGCACGACCTGGGTGTCGGTCGTCGGGGTGACCAACTTCATCAGGACCTTGGTGACAATCGCGAGCGTTCCCTCACTGCCCGCAAGAAGCCCTGGGATGTCGTATCCGACATTGTCTTTGACAAGTGGAGTCCACCTGCTCAAGACGGAACCATCGGCGAGTACTGCCTCGATTCCGAGTATCTGTGCCCGTGTATTTCCGTATCGGACCATGCGGGTACCGCCGGCGTTGGTTGCGACGATGCCGCCGAGGGTCGCGGATTCCTTTGATGCCAAATCGATTCCGAATCGGAGGCCATGTGCCGAGGCCGCCAGGTCGGCGCGAGCGACGGTCACGCCCGCACCGGCCGCGATTGTCCGGCCGATGGGGTCGACGGTCTCGATCGAATCCAAACGCCTGGTGCTCAGCACCACTGATCCAGCCGATGGTATTCCGCCACCGACAAGTCCGGTATTTCCACCTTGCGGGGTGATGGGAATCCCGGCCTCGAAGCAGGTCGTGACGACGGCGGACACTTCGGCGGTGTCGGCCGGACGGACCACAGCTATTGCGTCACCGATCCAACGTCCCGTCCAGTCCCGTGTGTAACCCTCGATCAGCTCTGGATCGGTGAGAACATGCGCTTCGCCGACGATCTCTGCGAGGGCGCCGAGGAACCTCGCGTCCGTTGCAGGTTCGCGTGCTTCGACGAGTGTTCGGGGGCTCATGTTCAACCTTGTGATCGTTCGGGGGACAGTTTTTCGAGAGACGAGCGGTGGAGCAATCTGCACTCGATCCTCCGACCTCAGGTGATGCGCTGTCCAAGACCAAGTAGTGACACCACCATCTGTTCTTCTTATAATCGCCGTATGAACCTGCAGCGCGCCCGCTATCTGATTGCTCTGTCGGATCACGGCAGCTTCACTCGCGCCGCCGCGAACGTCCACGTGGCGCAATCTGCACTCAGTCAGCAGATCAAAGTTCTCGAGCGCGAACTCGGCGTTCCTCTGGTGGATCGCCGAGGTCCGCAGTTCACTTTCACCGACGCGGGGCGGGTAGCGGTACGAGAGGCACGCTTCTTGCTCGGGTGCGCAGACCGGGCGGTCGAACGAATTCGATTGGCTGCTCGCGGTGTGGACGGGGAACTGCGCATCGCGTACACCCGTTCGTGGGCGGGTGGCGCCGTCGGAGATCTGGTCAGCACTTATCGCAAGCTCTATCCAGGCGTCGAAGTTGTCGTGCACCGGGGCACTTCGGCGCAGACTGTCGACCTCGTCCGAACCGGAGCCGTCGACATCGCGGTTGTGCGACCGCCGCTCGATGACGACGATCGTGAACTTCCCCTGATCGTCCTCGACACCGAACCTATCCTGGTCGCCGTTCCCGTGGATCATCCGTTCGGGGATCGAACGACACTCGAACTCGGAGATCTGGTGGACATCCCCGTCGTATTCTGGCCCGAGGCGAATGCACCCGGGATGTATTCGCGGACGCTCGAACAGCTTTGGCCCGACAGCACTCCGAATATCGTTCGATTCGAGGCTGACGACGAGCAGGTTTTGCACGCCGTCTCGGACGGGGTGGGAATTGCGCCGATCCCGCAGGGGCGGGCCCGGATGCTCCGAATCCCGGGTATTCACCTGTGTGAGATCGCCGGCGTGCAGCCGACTCTCGAAGTTGCCGTGACCTACCGTCCGGACAACCCGAATCCCGCGCTTGCACCCTTCGTTGCGCTCGCCGAACGCGAAAGATCGTCAACCACTGTGTAGCACAAGTGATGCGCGGTGGGCCCTATCCGCCATCGAGGACCAGCATCATGGCCGTTGCGCGTGCCCGGTTCTCGATGGTGTCGACGTGGAATCCGACGTGCTGGGACAGCTTTGCCAATCGGTGCGCGACGCTGCTGTGATGAAGATGCATGGAATCGGCTGCGGCCCTCAATGTTCCGGATTGCAGGTATGCCCTCAAGGTTTCGAGTAGTTCTAATCCCTGTTTGGTATCGCCGATCTCTACGGCAAGAACCAGATCCGGTATTCGCGAGTGATCGATGTGTGATCCCGGTGCCAGGAGGTTGAGGGCACCGAGATCGTCAGCGTTCACGATCGGTGTTGTTGCTGACGCCTGTGCGCGAGCGAATCGTGCAGTGCTGAGTATTGTATTCACTTCGGAAGCGGAAGCAGCCAAAGATATTCCGGCGCGAATGGATGACGACAGTGCTGACTCGGACAGCTCGGGTGTCGGTGCGAACGAACCCGCCACGAGATTCAGATACTCGCCATCAGCTTCTATCCCAACGGCTTTGCCAGGTGTGCAATCTTGCGAAATAACAAGGTGTGCAGTCCCGTCGGCCGTGTCTGAGACTGCCTTGGTTGCCATGACACGGACTGGGGTTTGGGGTTCGATACCGAGACCGGCGCAGGAGGTGAGCACCGCGAGTTCATCCATCGGGAACAACAGATTTCGAGTGTGCTCGGCTTCGGTAGGCAAGCGTCGGGGTTGCAGGATTATCGCTGCGGTCAGGGCCATTCGGTCGACGAGCATTTCGTCGAGCGGCAAGTGCGCACCAGGACGCTCGATCCATACCTTCCCGAGAACCTCGTCGTCTACAGCGATGTCCCTGGCCATGCTCGGAGGGAACTGGGGTTCGGGTGACCATCGGCCGCGTGGGTCACATCGGCGCAAATTCTTCTTGCTTCTACCGTGTTCCACGATCTCGATACCTACAACGCAGTCCGCCAACTGCGCGCTCGCGCGAAGCAGAGATGCAGTGTCGGAGCCGTGCCGCACGAGCGTGTCGAAGTAATCGATGACACGTACCAGGCCTGCCGAGTCTGCATCGAGCTCGGCAAGCCGGTACATCAGTCCTTGCATCTCGCAACGCTACGAGACAGGCGACAGCGAACGCAACCCTCTCCGGAGCGCAGTGAGGGCTTCGGCGGCACCTCTTTCGCTGACCGCTGCGGTCGCGACTAGCGCCGACCCGTGAAAGGTTCCGGGGAAGGAGTGCAATTCGACGCTGACTCCCGCTTGCAGCAGTCGAAGGGCGTATTCGATTCCTTCGTCGCGGAGCGGGTCGAGTTCCATGGTGGACAGGTAGGTCGCCGGCAGGCCGGTGAGGTCGGTCGCCCGGGACGGCGCAGCGTAAATGGAGACGTCAGGATCTTCGGGACCTGAATACGACTCGCCGAGGTAGTACTTCCACGACAGGATGGCGTTGGGGCGGTGCCACAACGGTGTGTCGACGAAGTTCGTCATCGAGACCGTCGCCAGACGGTCGTCGAGTTCAGGAATTTCGAGGAATTGGAATGCCACGGGCACAACGCCCTCGTCGCGGGCTTTGAGGACAGTGCCTGCGGCCAATCCGCCGCCTGCGCTCTGCCCGCCCACTGCGATGCGGCTGGGATCGACCCCCAGTTCCTCGGCATGGGCGTGGATGTAGAGGAGTGCTGCGTAGCAGTCGTTGACGGGGCCGGGAAAGGAGGTTTCGGGGGCGAGGCGGTACTCCACGTTTGCAACGGCGAATCCGAGTTCGCGTGCTACCTCGACACAAAATGGATCGCTGGACTCTGCGGTGCCGATTGCGAATCCGCCGCCGTGGATCCAGAGCAGAACGGGGACAGGGCCGGCGGTGTTGTCCGGGGTGACGAAACGAATCTTGACCTCCGGATCGCCGTTCAGGCCAGGAGCGGACAGTTCACGAAGCGAGACTCCGTCGAATGACAGGTCGGCCAACATGGCGCCGATCAGAGCGTCGTAGGTGGCCCGCGCGTTGGGGAGGTCAGCGAAGTCCACCTTCGGGAGCATGGTGAGCGCTGCGGCGAGTTCGGGGTCGAGAGTGGGGAATGTTGTCATGCACTCATCATCGAGCCTGAATGTGGCCTACGTCACCAGTGGTTTGTAGGAAATCGGAGAGCCTTCCTCCGACGCCCGTCGGATCTCCCTAGGATGACGCCGGTGGACAGAGTACATCTCGGGGTGGGTTCGAGCGATTCGGAAGTTGGGTCCAGGATTGGTGGACGCCCGCCGCAGGTTTTCGCTGGTCAGCCGATTTTGCAGACACATGAGTATCTCTTGACGCTCGGGGCGCACACGGCTCCGTGGCTCGGTGCGCGAGAGCTTTCCGTCTTCATCCGTCGGGGATTCTCCATCGGCGACGACGACCTCGAATACCCGGACATCGGGGTCAGGGCAGTCCTGCACCCGCCGTCATCACGAAGTGCGGAATCTGCCGGCACTCACGAGGGCCTGGGGAGCGCGGCGTTGGTCAATCTTCCCGCAGACGACGAAGTGATGCCGTTGGTGTTGATCGCGCCGCAACCGGTACTCATACAAAATGAATCGTCCTACGCCGATGCCGTCGAGGCGGACGGGCATCGCTTCCTGTTCCAGATCAATGAAGAGGGGTGGCCGGTGGTTGCCGAGCCGCAACCCGAGTTCGTCGAGGAATACCTGTTTGGCTACGGCTCGGTGTATTTCTACGGGAGCGCTGACGCGGCCGGGCTCGCCGATGAAGTCGTGCCAGGATTTCTCGATTTCTGAGCTGCCAGACGACCCTTCTGCCGATACCGTGGGCATCGTATTCGACCGGCGGATTTGTCCTTCGAAAATTAGTTTCGGAAGTTTGTCGATCGGCGTCTTTGCCGTTCGACGTGTAGGCAGAGGGACCGAATGAGCGGTCCACAAACGAAGGAGATTCTCATGAAGTACATGCTGATCATGCGTTCCACCGACGAAGCAATCGAAGCATCCAAGGACATGGACTTCGACGAGATCATCGCCGCGATGGGGCAATACAACGAATCCTTGATCAAGGCCGGTGTCTTGCTGGCAGGTGAGGGATTGGCGATGGAGGAGGGATTCATCGTCGATTTCGAGTCCGATCCGCCGCTGGTCTCCGATGGCCCGTACGGCGAGACGAAGGAGTTGTTCTCGGGATTCTGGATCATTCAGACGTCGACCAAAGACGAAGCCTTGGAATGGGCGAAGCGCTGCCCGCTCGGGCCGGGAAGCAAGCTCGAGGTGCGCCGCGTGAGCGAGATGTCGGACTTCGATGAGGACAACGAGTACATCCAGAAGGAAGCCGGCTGGCGCGAAGAGCTCGGTACCGATCGTCCGGTCGCAGGCTGAACCATGACCGACGAGGCGGTGCGAGAAGAAACGAGAAAGGCTGTCGACGCGGTCTGGCGAATCGAATCCGCGAAGATCGTCGCCACGTTGACTCGCACCGTCGGAGATCTTGATCTCGCCGAAGACCTGGCAGCGCAGGCTCTGCTCGAAGCTGTCGAGCAGTGGCCTGCCACCGGCGTTCCCCGAAATCCCGCTGCCTGGCTGACTTCCGTTGCGACGCGTCGAGCAATCGACGGGTGGCGACGACGTGAGAGGCTGGACGAGCGCTACGCCCACTTTGCGCGTGAACTCGAGAACGACGCTTCGCATTTCGACGACGTCAGCTGGGATCCGGATCGGATCGACGACGACGTCCTCCGGCTGATGTTCATCGCCTGTCACCCGGTGTTGAATCGAAAAGCGCAGGTGGCCTTGACTCTTCGGGTTGTGGGCGGGTTGACCACCGAAGAAATTGCGAAGGCGTTCCTGACGCCGACCGCGACAGTTCAGCAGCGGATAGTGCGTGCGAAGAAGGCGTTGACCGCTTCGAAAGCGGTTTTCGAAGTTCCAGGACGAGAAGAGTTTTCGAGCAGGTTGAGCGCCGTCCTCGGAGTCCTGTACCTGGTGTTCAACGAAGGTTATGCAGCCAGCTCGGGGGACGAGTGGATGCGGGCGGACCTCAGTGCTGAAGCTCTGCGGCTCGCGCGAGTACTCGCCGAATTGGTCCCCGGGGAATCCGAGGTACACGGCCTTGTCGCGTTGATGGAGCTGACAGCCTCGAGATTCGGCGCTCGGACAACCTCGACAGGTGAGCCCATCCTGCTGGCGGACCAGGACCGGACTAGGTGGGACCGCCTACAGATCTCGCGTGGGCTTGCGGCGCTGGAACGAGCTGACGCCGTCGGGCGTGGACGTGGCCCGTACGGTTTGCAGGCAGCGATAGCCGAATGTCATGCGCGAGCAGCAACTTTCGATGACACCGATTGGAAGAAGATAGTCATCCTCTACGAGGCTCTGGCGCAACTGGCCCCGTCGCCCGTGGTCGACCTCAATCATGCGGCGGCGGTATCCATGGCATACGGTCCTGGCCCTGCGCTCGAATTCGTCGACAAGCTTGTCGCTTCAGGTGAATTGACGGGCTACCACCTGCTTCCCAGTGTTCGGGGGGAGTTGCTCAGTCAGCTCGGCCGATCCGAGGAGGCTAGAACCGAACTCCTCGAAGCAGCGAGGCTGGCCGGGAACGAGCGTGAGCGTGCAGTATTGGTCGCGAAAGCAGATGCGCTGCTGTCGGATCAGTAGTCACACGATTGGTAGTCAGGGCTGAGTCGGATCATCGTTCGGCACCATGGGCGGCATCCCGACGCCGTACGGATTGAGCATGTCCGATACACGTCGACCCCACCGTTCATGCGCGGACTGACGGGTCATTCCGGCAGCGCGGCCGATGGTTGCCCATGTTGCGCCGAATCTTCGCAGGCTCATGACGCTTGCCGTCGAATCGATGCCTGCGGCGAGCTGGATCCGGAAACTTGCCAACTGCCAAGCCATCTGACGCTGCGCCGGGACGTCGGTGTCCTGTTCTGCCTCCCATTCGGGGCTGCCAGGTAATGGATCCGTTCCGACAATCTTGTCCGCCTGCGCGCAGGCCTCGGCGATTGCGACGTTGGCCGTCGAAGTTGCGGCGGTCTCGATCTTTGCGGTCAGGGCGGTCTCGATCAGATCTTGCATGAGAAGTTCTCCATTCGTCAGGTTTAGCCTGACAGTTTCAATTGAATGTTGTCAAGAATTTCCTGACTGATTCCATTTGATTAATGCACGATCTATTTGTGTACTATCTAAATGGCCTTCGGTTCTGTTGGCCGACGTCGAAGGGGTTGCTGGTGAAGATCGTGGTTCTGTCATTCCTGATGGCGCTGACCTTGATGACGGTCGGGATCATCGCGGCGCGCAACTGCAGCACTCGACCTGCCGTGACCGGGGCAGTTACTGCGGCGTCGACGGTTCTTGCTGCCGCCTGGACACTTTTTGCCGTGGCCTTCGTACTGACCTGATCGCACTGTTCGACCCAAATATCCGAGCTGGAATGTGGGTATGACGGGTTGCATGCCCGTTGGTGAGAAGTCGCACTGGAACGGCCGATGCGGAATTCCCTCCGGTTGAGTGCGTTTCATCCAAGGGAGCGTGCGCCGGGGTTCCGTATCTCGGGGTTCCTGGCCACGGCGGTTCCTGACTACGCCGGTTCCTGACTACGACGAAAGGTTGCGCGATGACAAAGCTGTTGTTTGCAGTCACTTCTGCAGATCACTGGACGCTGAACGACGGGACAGCCCACCCAACCGGATACTGGGCGGAAGAACTGGTCGAGGCGCATCGCGTTTTCGTCGAGGCCGGCTACGACATCGTGATCGCGACGCCTGGCGGTAAAGCCCCCGTTGTGGATGAGGGAAGCCTGGCGCCCGAGGTCAACGGCGGGCAAGAAGGCGCTGATCGTATGCGCAAGTACATCGCCGATCTGCAGCCGGTGCTGGATTCGCCGGAGATTCTGGAGAACGCCGATGCTGCCGACTACGATTTGGTCTTTGTGCCAGGTGGACATGGACCGATGGAAGATCTTGCGGTGTCGGCATCCTTCGGCGAGCTTCTGGTGAAGTTCTTGGACGCCGACAAGGTGGTTTCGGCGGTCTGTCACGCACCGGCGGCACTTCTGCCCGCCCAGAGATCCGATGGAAGCTGGCTGTTCGACGGCTATCAGCTGACGGCGTTCACCAATGAAGAGGAGACGCAGGCTGGTCTGGCGGACAAGGCTCCGTGGCTGCTCGAAACTCGGCTACGCGAGTTGGGTGGCAAATTCTCGAAGGCTGACGCCTGGTCGCCTTATGTCGTGGTGGACCGGAAGCTGTACACCGGCCAGAATCCGGCTTCGTCGAAGCCGCTCGCCGAGCGGATCGTCGCCGACTTGGGCTGAACGATCACCGGCTAGGCCTGAGCACGGCTTTCGGCACCGCATCGAGGACTCCTTCGATGGGGTGCTGGGCCGTGTTCTGTTGTGCCTGAGGTTCGTCCTCAGGTTTTGAAGGTGGTGTTCGCCGGCCGCGGGTGCTGCTGCGGGTCGATCGAGGGCGGCGGG
>NZ_JBWZNF010000017.1:0-103533 GCF_056945715.1 Rhodococcus sp. MurmanLake-1
AGGGTTTTTCCGGTGGCTGCAATGACATCCGCAAGCGCGTCGACGTCGTCTTTGGCGTAGAGGGTATCGACCAGGACTGCCTCCGTCGGTCCAATGATGATTGTTGCTGTCGTGGGCGAGAAAGTTCCACCGAAAGACAGTTCGATCGACTCTGTGACGTAGACCTCTAGCTCAAGGCCGAACTTCTGGGCAGGCACTGTGGCTTCTCCTAAAACTGTCGAGGAAGATGCGCGAAAAAATGGTTATGACGATTGGCATAACGACGCACCTGCAGTTATAACAGTCGTCATAGCGAGTCGTCAATCCCTTCCAGTTAGGGATGGATGCGTGGGTATTCGCCGCCCTTCGACGGGCCGAAGGACATGAGACGGGTGGGCTATTATGACGATGGTCATGACGGAAGCATCGATAGCGAGGCGAGCGTGGAACGAGGCACCCGTGTGCAGGCTTCAGGTGCGCGCGCGAAGATGGTGAAGGGCGCTGCTGACATGCTCAGCCGCCGCGGGCTGAACGCCACGACTGTGCGTGAGCTGGCGAAGCACATCGGCACGCCACTCGGCTCGACATACCATTACTTTCCTGGTGGGAAAGAACAGCTGGTGAGTGAAGCCGTGAAATGGGCGGGCGACGAACTCGCGCGATCGCTGACCGAGTACCTGAAGATGGGCCCGGTAGCCGGCCTTGAAGCCTTCCTCCTCATGTGGCAAGTCGCGGTCGCGGACAGCGACTTTCAGGCAGGGTGTCCGGTCGCTGCTGCCTCTGTGGAGTTCGACGAGAGCACTCCGGGCAGGGGCGCAGCCACCGTGGCCGCCGAAGTCTTCGCTTCATGGGAACGACTGCTGGCCGAGTCTCTGACAAGGGATGCTGGAGTGGAGGTCGAAACCGCGCGACAGCTGGCTACCTTCGTTGTCGCCACGATCGAGGGGGCCGTGATGCTTTGCCGAGCCAATCGGAGCATCGGCCCACTCACGGACTCGTCTGTGCAACTCCTTCGAATGATACGTCTCGCGATTGAAACTTCGGCACTACCTACAGAGACTTCGGCATCCTGAACATCGTGCTCCGATAGCCTTCTCTGAGGGTCGTCGATGCCAATCGTCACGCATGATTGCGATGCTGATGCCACTTGGAGTTCGGTGTCTTCGCAGCACCGTCCGAGTCGAATTACGAGGCCGCGTGATCATGTCAGTGCACCGTTTGGCGGACGACCTTCTGGAGGAATTCCACTGACCCGATCTGGATCCGACGCGACGCGGAAGGACGCCGACTTTGGGCGGGGCTCAGACCGTCGGCGACGCGCGAGCTGCCGCGGCCTTCGTTCGAATGGACGTGCACCTGTCCTTGCTGACCGGTGCTGAACGTGTGCACTGTGGACACTCCGACGGAAGGAGATCACCGTCACCGGCATCAACTACGGTCGAGATGGTGCAATCCTGGTCGGCGTCCGGGGTCGCTGGCCGCACATCCCCGCTTCCAGGGAATACGGCTACGGGCGTGTCCGAACATGTATTCGACCGCGCGGACACCTCGACGTCTCGGGTTCTCTGCGGCGGACCTCGTAACTCGCACAGACGACAACGAGTTGCCTCAGGCGGTTCCACCTCCGGCTAGCGGTAAGGGCCACCAACGGACCACGAAGGGCGGAGTGCGGACACCCCACCGTCAGGCAAGAAAGCCGCCCGACCGCTGGCTCCCGGAGGAGCTCCGTGTCTTGTACTACTGCGCGGTCGAACGCGTAGTGGTGCACCTGGAGGGGCTCGGACAGCTGCACGAGAATGATCCACAATATTTCGGACAACGAACGAGTAGGAACTTTGGTGCATGGCCAGAAAGGTGCCGTTCCGTCGCGCCGGATCGGCGCAGGACGAGACAACGAACGGGAAGAGCGGGAATGGTTGCTCACCCCAAGGCAAGTCGCGGCCCTCTTTCATATCAACCCCAAAACGGTTGCGCGCCGGGCACAGACAGGAAAAATCGACTTCATTACCACTCCGGGTGGGCACCGCCGCTACCGTCGCAACGAAATCCATTCCCTCGTGAGCGCTCTCAGTGTTCCAGTGCTTGCGTGTTCAGATGTCGACGCTGTCAACGAAACGCGCTGATGTCTTCTGCGCCTGTATAGGGCGCGTCGATGACCCTTGAGTGTCGGCGCTGCGGGGAGCCTGATCCCCCGCCGTGACACCTCTGCACGTAGGACGCGACGGATCGCCGCGGACAAGCTCACCTTCGACGTAGACGACGATCCAGACATTCGGTGGTTCCCAGTCAAGTGTTCCCGGTTTGATCGCCCTTCCCAGTCGTCACTTCACGTTGACGTCCGTGGAGCACGTGCCGGCCTGCGCGGGGAACGCATGCCCGGCATGAAGGTATGGAGGGTTCAGTTTACCTGTGCTGGATTGGATTTGATCTTACGTGGGTTCGAGCAAACTGCGTGTGCCCCTCGCGAACTGGGCGTGGGGCGGGGCTGGTGTCAGTTCGCTGGTTCAGGGCGGGGGAACAGTCGTGAGAGAACATCGGAGAGGGTGATGATGCCGACCGTCGTTCGTTCGTCGGTGACCACGGCCAGGTGATTGCGACTTTCCCGCATCGCCGCGAGTGCGAGGTGGACGGGGGTGTCGGACGCAAGGGTGAATGCCGGTCGCATGATGGATTCGGCGTGGGTGTGGTCGGGTTGGAGCAGGGTGTCGCGGACGTGCACGATCCCAAGGGGAACACCGTTGTCGCGAACGAGGATTCGTAGGTGTCCCGATTGTTTCGAGATCGCCCGCACCTGGTCCATGGTCGCGGAGCTGGTTACGGAGGTCGGAGCTTTGCTGCTCCGAAGCAGATCGCGGACGGTCAAGGTCTGCATGTCGAGGGCGCCGGAAAGTTGCGCGGAGTATCCGGCGTCGAGGGCTCCGACGTTGGTGGAGTGTTCGACCAGGTGCCGCAAGGCGTCGGGGTCCTGGCCGCTGCCGACGTGATCGACCGGTTGCACACCGACTTTGACGAGGAACCAGTTGGCCATCGAGTTCAGCGATTGCAGTAGAGGTCGGGTGAGCCACATGAATCCGCGCATCGGGATGGCGAGCAGTGTGGCTGATTTCTCGGGGTGGGCGATCGCCCAGGATTTCGGTGCCATTTCGCCGACGACCAGATGCAGGAAAGTCACGATGATCAATGCGAGAACGAAACCGGCGACGTCCGCGATCCAGAGCGGCATGCCCCAACTCGAGAAGGCAGGGGTGAGCCAGTGATGGACAGCGGGTTTGGTGATTGCACCGAGCGCGAGGGTACATACGGTGATGCCGAGTTGGGAGCCGGCGAGGAGCACGGTCAGTTCGGAGGCGCTGCGTAGAGCGGCTCGGGCGGAGCGGCTGTTGGGGGCGGCATCTTCGAGGCGGTGCCGTTTGGCGGAGATGAGGGCGAATTCGACGGCGACGAAGAAGGCACTCAGGGCTATGAGAGCGACGGTGACGGCGATGACGATCCAGGGGTTGCTCATCGGTTCTCCTCCGCGGTTTCAGTCCCGGCCACTGCGGTTGGGTCGAGGCGTAGTCGTAGTGAGGCGGGGACGTGCCGCTCGACGGACAGGACATCGATGACCAGTGAATATCGAGGTTGTTCGTCGTCGGAAATCAGGTCGGCAGGATCAGGTGGCAGTTCGACGCGGATCCGGGCTCCCTCGGGTGGGAGCTCGCCGTGATGGGCGATGGTGAAGCCGGCGATCGTCTCGTAGTCACCACCCGGGAGGTCGTGTCCGATGGTGCGTTCGACCTCGTCGAGGTGCATGCCACCGTTGACGGTCCAGGATCCGTCTTCGCCGGGGAGTTCGAGTGGGAGGTCAGGGTCGTGTTCGTCGGTGATTTCGCCGACGAGTTCTTCGGCGATGTCTTCGAGGGTGATGACACCGGCGAAGCCGCCGTATTCGTCTATGACGCAGGCAAGTTGGTTTCTGCTGTCGGTGAGTTCGGCCAGGGCCTTCGGCAAGGGAAGTGTGGTCGGGAGGATCAGGGCGGGGCGGGTGAGTGTGCGCGCGGTCAGATCAGTGGTCGGCGTCAGGTCGAGAACATCTTGGAGGTGGATGACACCGACTATGTCCTCGGAATCTTCCCCCACGACGGGATATCTGGAGTGCCCTCGCCCCATGAGGGTGAGGATGTGGTCGAGGGAGTCGTCGGCGTGGACGGTGTCGACATGGGTGCGAGGGATCATCGCATGCTCCACTGGGCGCGTGGGGAAATCGAGAATGCGATCGAGCATCGTCGACAATTCGGCCGGCAGAGTCCCGGTTTCGCGGGACTCGGCGACGATGTGCTCGAGGTCGCGGGCAGAGGCGGAGTGCTCGACGTCGTGCACCGGCTCGATCTTGAGTGCGCGGAGCAGCAGGTTCGATGCTTGGTCGAAGATCCAGATCAGCCAGCCGAAGAGTTTCAGGTAGAGGGTGGTCGAGCGGGCCAGCCACCGGGCCACAGGTTCGGGACGTGCGATGGCGAGGTTCTTCGGGAACAGCTCACCGAAGAGCATCTGGACCAGGGTCGAGAACAGCAGCGCCAGCACGGCACCGATGCCCAACCCCACGGCGGTGGGGATGCCGATGCCGCCGAAGATCGTTCCCAGCGACTGACCGATGAGAGGTTCGGCAACGTAACCGACCAGCAGACCGGTGACGGTGATGCCCAGTTGAGCTCCGGAGAGCATGAACGAGGTGCGGCGGGTCACCGCAAGAGCCCGCTTTGCACCAGAATCGCCCGTCTGGGCGAGAGAATTGAGCCGGGATCGGTCCACGGCCATGTAGGCGAACTCCTGGGCAACGAAGTAGCCGGTGACTGCGGTGATCAACAGAACGACCAGGACGCCCAGCAAGAGTGTCAGGGCGATCATCATGAGCCGGACACCTCGCCATCACATGCGGTGACGTAGTGGGGTGTGTCCGGCCTGGGTCTGTGACTGTCCATTGGTCTCTCTGTCGATGCGGAAGAAGCCTTGTTCTTTAATCTACGTTTACCTTGCCGGAAAAGTTCCCACCGATACCCGTACAGCCGCAAATCGCCCCGAGAGGCCCCAAAAATAATCCGCCCCCAAGGCCGCGACGTTGACGAGAACACCCTCGTTGTGTGCTTCGGTCCATGCTGTGCAGCCGGTCGATTTCCCCTCCTCGTGGCTGACGAGTTGGTCTCGCGGAGCCATCGCCGCATCGATCCGTGCTCCACTACCCCGCAGAAAAATTCCCCAGCAGACAACGTCCGCAACGGTATTCGGTGTGGGCGTACCTGCTTTCGTTTGGATCAATCGACCGTGCGTGAGGGATCCGGGATTTCGTGCGAACGATAGTTGGGGAGTCGCATAGCGGGAATGATGGCAGTTGCGCTGATGGCGGCCAGGACGAGAAGGCCGAGTTTGAGAGTTCTCAGTCGGGCATCCTCGTTGATTGCGATGGCCTCGTCAATCTGCTCCGGGGATGCATCCGTACTGCTGTCGAGGACTTTTCGAAGTTGGTCGTTGCTGGTGAAGTTGACGTTGTCGAGGTCGACCTGCGCGACGAGGGATTCGGGCAGTTGAACATTGTTGACGACTGCTTGACCGACACTGAAGCTCAGAATCGTGACCAGCAGCGCTCCGACGAGTGCGGTGCCCACTGCGGATGCGAGATTCTGGGTCGTGCCGCGGATGGATCCAACGTCTCCTGCGAGTTCTTTGGGAGCAGCTGTGACCAGGACGTTGAAGACGAGAGTCACCAGTGCGCCTTGGCCGATTCCGAACACGATCAACCCCGCGATGGTCGGGACGGTCTCCCAATTATTGGTCACGACATAGGCAAGCCAGACGAGGGCGGTGGTGGTGAGCGTGAATGAGAACACCCCGATGGAGCGGGGGCTGTACCGCTTGTAAAAGCGGACCACCAGTGTTGCCGTCACAAACACGGTGAGGTTGAACGGCATCATCGCAACTGCGGTGGCAAAAGGCGTGCGACCCTGGACGATCTGAATGTAGAGCGGGACGGTGAAGTTCAGCGCTGCTTCGAGAGCGACGACGATGAACATCGCGTACACCGCGGCGCGTTCACGTGAGCTTCCCAACACAGAGAGATCTACCAAGGGAACTTTCCCTTCGCGGATCCTCCGACGAGTCCACATGAAGAATGCCTGACCAAACACAACACCGAGGACGATCATTGCCGGAGCCGGCGAGAGTCCGAGCAGGTTGAAGGGCGCGTCCGGGGATGCGAAGAAAACCCCCACGCATTGAGGTTGTTGAAACCGAGGGTAAGCAGAACGACGCCTGCGCCGACGAGGCTCGCAGCGACCAGGTCGATCTTGATTCCGGCGTGGCCGCGATCGGCGCGGAGCGTGAAGCTGAACCCGAACACGATGACCGCGAGTACCAATACAATCCCGAACACCGGACGCCAACCGATCAGAGTGCCGAGTGCGCCACCGATGAAGAAGGCGCTCATCCCGGAGACTGCACGCGCAGAACCCAGCGAACCGATGGCGGTTGCTTGCTGTGATCCGCGATAGTTTTCTGCAATCAACGCAACCAGTGAGGGCACGATAATTGCCGCCGACGCGCCAGCCACGGCTTGGCCCGCGATGGCCCAGCCGATAGACGGGGCGAGGATCATCATCAGTGCCGAACCCCCGAAAGTCGCGACGACGACACGGAAGACCAGGACCCACCCGAGCCGCTGTCCGAGTTTCGCGCCGACCATGACAAATGCAGCAACGGCAAGGCCGTAGACGACGATCGTCGTACTCGCGGCAGTGGGCGCAACACCGAAGTCCTCGACCATGCCTCCCAGCGAGACAGGGAGTGCCGCCACGTTGAACGACATCAGGATTTGGGCGAAGAACAGGCCCACCATCGGTAACCAGGAACGTCGGCCTTCATCGACCGAATCGGCTTTCAGGTCAGTGGTCATCGGGAACTCTCTCGTTCAGTAGGGTGAACTGCGGAGGCAAAGACGTTGAGCCCGAGAGTGCGTGACAGGTACGCGGTGGCGCGTTACCCCCGCACACTGTTGCCTGCGGTGTCGAGCCGAGGGGAAAAGGTTCCGATGGCACCCTTTCCGGGGGCAATTGCGACGATTCCGCCCGACACACCAGATTTCGCGGGAAGCCCGATCTCGAAGAGCCACTCGCCTGAGCGTTCGTACATCCCGGTTGCCGCTAATACGGAGAGCGTGTCCCGGCACACGTGCGGCGAGACCACCCGCTCGCCGGTGACGGGGTTGACACCTCCGTCTGCAAGGGTCGCGCCCATAATCGCGATATCGCGCGCATTCACGTTCAGCGAACACTGCCTCGTGTAGGTATCAACGACGTCGAGAGGGGCACGATCGATTCGGCCGTAGCTTTCCAGCAGACGGGCGATCGCCTTGTTGCGTTGATTGGTAAGCATTTCCGAGTGGTAGACCTCGCCGTCCAATTCCAGTTGACGGCCCGCGAACTGTGAAAGTCCGGTGCGGATCCGCTCCCACTGCTCAGCGGACGTCGCTCCCGGGACGAGGGCGGTTGTCGCGAGCGCGCCCGCATTCACCATCGGATTCATCGGATGGCCGTCGTTCAATTCGATGGCGATGACCGAGTTGAACGACAAGCCAGTGTTGTTTACCCCCACGCGATCCCGCACAACAGAGTGACCGAGTGCGTCGCACACCATCGCGTAGACGAATGCCTTGGAAATCGATTGAATGGAGAATGCGGCGTCTGCTGCGCCGACGGTATGGACACCGCCTCCGGTCTCGGCCACTGCGATGGCGAACTGGTCGGGATCCGCTTCAGCGAGGGCGGGGATGTAGTCGGCCACCTTCCCCGCGGTTCGCGGCAGATACCGCTCGTAGGCGTCCACGACATGAGTCTCGATGTGATCCCACTCGGGAAGCGCACCCGTATGGACGACCTGCTCAACACCTTCTACATCGGCCTCCACCCGACCTCCTTGTGAGTTCAGCCTGGCAAATCAGTCTGATCGGGACTGTAGCCCCCTCACGCCGTTACGTCCGGGCAGTCGCCCGCCCATGTTTGCAGAGGCGACCGGTCGGGCATTAGTGATTAGGTCCGCTGGAGTGAACCCCCACCTGTTTCCCGGCGGACCGCTGATCTGCGTGTCGAGCTTTCATCGGTCCCGGCACGCATGGGTCCGCCGACTGGATGTTCACAACTGATGTCGGCGGACCGCCAAGACAGCGCGCCCGTCCCCGACAGTTCGTGCGCGCCGCCCACCGAGCCGCGGTCACACTCAGTGTCGGTGGGCGCCCTTGACCTGCGCGTCGGCAATGACACTGCACAGTTCCGATACGACCTCTGAACCTCGTACGTCCACAAGATGATCGCCACGAGACCCGCGCGAGTCCTCCGGCATTCTCGGTTTCCGGTGCACGTGACTTCTCGGCAGATCACTCAGGCTCACTGATGTTCATCGGTGACGCTGCAACGATGGATTCGACTACAGTGCAGACCATCCGTGGCATCCTGATGAGTGAGCTCGGGATTCCCTCGAGTCGAGTAGAAGTCGCCAACTTCGTGACACGTCGTTTCGTTGTGGGAGGGGATACAATGTGTTGGAAGAGTTCTCATTACGCGCATGAAGGATCTCCTGTCACGATCGTGACGGGGAACCGCGCGGCGGTATCGTTCAGTGCCCGTGGGCTGGGTCTCGCGGATGGTACTTATGTTCCTGACCGTGCGACCATCGGCTGGCGGGCGCACTGTTCCTGCGGTTGGGAAGCCTCCGAACTCGTCGAGCGTGTGAGCGACCCGCAGTTGCTCCGCGGCCCGAATCAAGTCCTCGATCAGTATGGTGGGCCCGCATTGCCGGAAATAGAAGACAAGTGCCACGCGCAATGGCTAGGCCATCTTCGCCAGGTTTCTACGGAAATTTCGGTAGCGAGATAGGCCGCTGTCGTACCGATACATGCTGCCGGGTGGCCTGCACTCGGATATGTGGTGTTCCACCGTGGGCCAACAATCGAGGGGCGGGGTTTTCGCTGACACCGCGATTGTCGGAAGTGCCGAGAACGGTCGGAAAGACTCCGAATCGCTTACGCCGAGAGCGGAATGATCTTGGCGAGGGTGTCGCCTAGCTTTGTCGGCCGCGAGGTCGAGTTCGTAGCGATCCTGGATGTTGAGCCAGAGATGGGCATTGTTGCCGAACGCCTGGGCCAGCCGTAGCGCGGTGTCTGCGGTGATCGACCGTTTTCCGAGCACGACCTCGTTGAATAGCCGTTTTCAGAGTTCCTGTTTGGTCATACTTTGGTGCGCTTGAGGTATGACCACAAAATTCACCATAAGTCTCCCTGACGAGGATGTGCACCTACTCGACGAGTATGTGCGTGATCACGGACTTCGTGGCCGGTCGGCAGGAATTCGAGCCGCACTCCGCCTTCTCTCGACGTCCGGACTCGAACGTGACTACGCTGCAGCCTTTGCTGAAGTTGACGTAGATGACGTGTGGGACGCTGTCACGGCAGACACCGAATGATTCGCCGCGCGCACATCCACTGGGTGGATCTGGATCCCGCGCAGGGTGAAGCGGCGAAACGACGACCGGCGGTGGTCGTGAGTAACGACCGCGCCAACGCTACTGCAGAAAACCTTGGGAGAGGCGTGATCACCGTGGTTCCGTTGACGACCAATACTGCGCACGTATTTCCGTTTCAGGTGATTGTCGAGCCCGACGAATCAGGTTTGGCACGAGCGTCGAAAGCGCAAGCGGAGCAAGTCCGATCGGTATCGGTTCGGCGTCTGGATCGTGAACCTGTCGGCAAGGTCGGGATCGAGACTTTTACACTACTCGAGGACGCGCTGAGACTGCACCTCGATCTGCAGTGAGTGCGGTTCCTATGTGCTCGCTGACCGACATCGACGTCCCGGCCGCGAGTCGCCCCACCTAGCACGAGATCGAGCGCGCACCCTCGCCGTGGTGGGCCACCATGACTGCACGCAGGGTTGGATTCGAATCCCGGCGCGGTGGGTCATATGAGTTATGGGCCGTCTCGTTGGTCTGCTGCGGCGCGCAGAGCCTCCGGCATGGCGCAGTAGCTGGGGCCGGCGGTCCACCCACCCTTCGGACGTTGATGGAAGACTCCGAACAGTGACTCATCGAAGCCGCAATTTCCTGGATATCGAAGCAGATTGATCGATTTTGATCGAGTTGATGATGCTTTCGAGCGCTGACCTATGTGAAAAGAGGTACATGCGGGGACGAATACGTCGCAGCTGTGCCGCCCGGGGAGTTTTCTCCGACCGATCGAGGCCCGCTTCGGTGTGAGATCTGACGAGCGTCCGCCCGCCCCGCCCGTTCTCGGGCACGCAGTCAGCGTGGAGGCAGTGATGCCAGGAATGCTGTGGTGTCGCGGGCGATCTCCGGCGACAGAGTGTGGTGCAGGTAGTGCTCACCTGGGAGTGGGATTACTTGTCCGGTATCGACGCTCGTAGCTTGTTGGCGGTGCAGATCGACCCACTCCGGCACATCGGTGTCGTTCGCTATTACGAACAGCAGTACCGGCAACGACTCAGGGTACGTCTTTCCGTTGGCTGACGCGAAGTTCGTCGGCGCTTGCTCCATTTCGCTCAACAGTGTCGGCGCTTGCTCCATTTCGCTCAACAGTGTCGGTGCGGCCGAATTCTTGTTGCTGAGCAGTTTCATCTGCTCCTTGGTCTGCTGGTCGTAGGGAAGGCCGGCGTAGGGGTCGTCGGCGATCGCGGTGATCAGGCGTGTGAGGCCGACATCGTGGGCGATGTCAATGGCCTTGGTAGGCAGTGGCTCGTCCCAGCCAGGTTGACCGGGCACGCTACTGTCGATTCCGACGAACGCGACGAGTTCATCGGGGTATTCGGCGGCGTAGGTGAGTGCGTAGATGCCGGCGATCGAATGACCCATCAGGACATACCGTTCGATTCCCAGATACTGCAGCGCCTCGTGTACTTCGCGAACGATGGTGGCGGACGAGCGGGCGGCGTCGGTTTGGTCGCTCAGACCGGTTCCGAACGGTTCGACAGCGACAACTTTGTACTGCGTGGACAATTCGGCGATGAGTGGTTGATAGTCCAGCCCTGGAGCAGCGGTCCCGAGGCCGGGCAACAGAACGATCGTTTCCGGCCCCTGACCTTTGGTCACCACGTTCATCTTTTTGCCGTCGACGGGTACGAGTTGACCGTAGGACGTGATGTCGGAGGCCTCGGAGCGTGTCGCGAAGAAGTTGTACGTTGCCGTGGTGGCGAGGAGGAGGATCGGAATCGCGATGATGACGGCGACTGTCACCAGGACGATTCTGCGTAGCTTGCGCATCGTGCTCTCATTTCAGAATTTGGCGAAGCCCGTTATGGCGCTTCGTAAGTGAGATCGGCTTGGCAATCTCGAGGCCCACTGGAAGTGCCACGACGTCACTGCCACCCGTGACGCAGGGTCACGGGTGCCTCGTAAACCTATGTCGCCCATGTGGTCCGTCACGTGTCACGTCGGGGTTTATTGGAAGATCACGAATTTCGTGATGCTCGCAGGTGGGGCGGGCGGTGGGCGCGCCCTGACGTCAGTGGCGCTCGTGCGACCGAGATGTAGTCGGCGCTCGGGTTGGGGAGTGTACTAGCTGGTTGCATCTTTCTGGATCAAGAGCATCGCGTCGTCGACTGGATCGAAGTACAGAGCCGGGTCGGCAACCAGCGCAGCCTCGGCACCATGAGTTTGCATGGTGACAACCCAGGCGCGATCCTCGTGTTCGACATAGTAGGCACCTGCAAGGACGCCGATGGAGCTGCCGCCCTTGAATCCGCCGTAGGTGAACCATTTCGCGGACTCCTCACTGAGCGCCGGATCCTCGGCCAGTATGTCTCGAACCGGTGCGCCGGTCTCGGTCTTCGCCATCTCTTGTAGCGAGACCAGCGCGGCACGCAGGTCCGCGGGCGAGGCGAACCAGTCGATGTCGAAAGGCCATGCGGGGGTGGTGAATGCTGACACAGGAATGTCCACCAGGCCGCCGGGTAGTGCCGCCAGTATTGCTCGACGCTCGTCCGGGGTTCCGTCGCGCCAGGCGACACGTTGTGCGCCATCGTTGCCCCAGCCGAGTTGGAATAGTGCGCGGGTCGGCTTCAGCGGAATATTGAGCGAAGGATCCGCCATGCCCATCGGGGTGAACTCGGCTTCGACCTGCTCGCGCCCGACAGCAGCGATCAGCATGTCGGTGGCGGTGTTGTCGCTGATCGAGATCATCTTGCCGGCGGTTTCCCGGACCGTGACTTCGGTTCCGGACGGCAGGTCCTGCATGGTCCCGCCGGGCATCGACTTGAGGTCGTCGGTGACGGTGAGCTTCTGATCCCAGGAGAGTGTCCCGTTCTCGACAGCCGTCGCAACTGCGCCGAGAACGTACAGCTTGATCGTTGACCCTGTGGGCCGCGGTGAGGTGTCGCCGACGCCGAAGACTGCGGCGTTCTTTCCGCCGGTGACTTCGGTGACGGTCAAGTTCGTCGGCGCGGGAAGTGCTTTGACAGCTGTTTCGAGCTCTGGCCACGATGCGGCCGGCACATGATCGTCTTTGGCCGGTGTGATCGCCATTCCCAGGACCAATCCGTTGCCGTCGACGACGACGTTGATGTCGAACGCGCCGCCGGTGGCACTGGTGATGGAAACGGTGCCGTCGGTATCACCTCCCGTGTAATTCACTGGTGTCCAGGGCTGTCCGGCTCGGATGGAGTCGAAGTCCGGAGGCGTCAGGACGACGGGTGCGGTGGGTCCGAAGTGCTCGGCGATTTCTTCCTGGGTCAATGGCGTGCTCGTGTTGAAAGCACCGAGAAGCCAGGTGATCTGCTTGCCGACGGAGCTGTCGGGGATCGTGACTGTCGCAGGTGTATCGGAGGCGGAGCTCGTTGTGCTGTTCTCAGAGGTTTGTGCAGAATCGGACCCGGAGGTACATGCAGCGAGGGCGAATACCGCTGCGGAGGCAAGTGCCACCAGCGTGAGCGGGCGACCCTTCCTACGTGTGTGTTCGAGTTTCATGGATTCATTTCATCAGCGGTCTCGTCGGTGCGCGACGGTCTGGGGTACTGAATCTTCTAGTGCTCGAGTACCGTACTGTCACCGTTTGCTACTGACAAATGTCACGACATGGGTGGGCTTTCGGAATGTGATTCGTCAAGAGCGTTGTAGTGCACTAGTTTTCGATCGATTGCAGGTTGTCTCGCGGAGCCCGGGTTGATGACGATTCGGATTTGGTGTGACCGGACGAAAAGCGGATCGTTTTTCTTGAGGATCGGCTGAGGCGCCGGTCACGGCTCCCGATCCGGTTTTGTGATCAACGCTCAACTGTACTGTCGAAATATGTTCGGAATCAATCACTTTCATAGTCGAGTGTGCTTGCGGGATAGCGTGTTGGGAACCTGCGGGCGTCTCGACGAGGACCCGCACTCCGTCACGTTGTGAGGCATGCCATGAAAGAGTTTCATTCTTATTGTGTTTCGGCCTCGGGGGAGGAAAGTAGGGAAGGCGATTTCAGTGCCGCTTTCCGTACTGGAGTTTCACGAAAACGGCGATGGCGATTTGTGCGTTACGGCTCGGTGAAAGTGGTGTTCTTGATCTGAATTGACGGATTGGCGACGAGGCCTGCTCGCTGCGGCAATTGCTCGGTCATAGTGCGGGGTTTCCGGATTACGGCGGTCTGAAGTCCTATCGCGACGCTGTCGCGGCAGGTGGGTCACCTTCGTCGCGTGGCAGGTTGCTTCCCCTTCTGCGACATTCGAAGTCATACTCGCACAGATCATCACACGCGGCGGAATGCGGAAGTCGGACCCACATTGTCCGATGGGAGAGGAACCGGTTACGAGGAGGTCAGGCCAGGGCGCTACGCAAACAAGAGCAGACAAGGAATCGCAGCCGTTCTTCAACACTATGGCAACCGTCGGTGGCGAGCCGCCTCCGTCCTACAGCGTCGCTCCACCCAGCCTATCCGCGTCATCCTCGGACGAACCCACGCGAGGAACCCGACGCCGAGCGCCAAACTCCGGACCGTGAGCGGAATTCGCGTGTGTTGATGTCACCGGCGGTATGTCTGAGGCCTCGATTAAGTGCTCTGAACGCGGGGGACGGCACGCCCTTAGCGTGGCGACCGCTCATGGATTGATCCCTTACGATTACAGAAGTCCTGTCGTTCGGAAGAAGTTGGTGACGGCATCGGCGTCGGTCATGCCGTAGACATCGACTGTGAGGCCGGTTTCCATGTTGACGTAGCTTCCTGACACCTGCCCGGAAGAACCATCACTGATGTTGACTCCTGCTGTGCGGGAGTCGTTTTCGACGAGGGTGTAGTTCCCGTAGTCGTATTCCCGGTATCCGAGAAGTGTTTTTTTCGCTTGTTTCAGGTCGAGGCTTGCTGTGAAGCGATTGCCGTATTCTGAGAAGCTTTTGGCGAGTTGGTTGGATTTTTTGATATCGCAGCTGATCACGAGGGCACCGTCGGTGGTGAAGGTGGATTGTCGGCAGTTTTCGGAGGCACCGCTCAAGGCTGTGGGGAGGGCGGCTTTGACGGTGTCGGCGTCGGTGACCGGTCCGGCAGTGGTGGTCGGTGCGGTGGTGGTGGTGCCGGCGGCTGCTGGGTTGTTCACGTTCGAGTTGTCCGGTGACGGCCGGAGAGCGATGGCAGCTGCCACGATTGCGCCGATGACGACGAGAGTGCCGGCGGCTGCAAGGTACTTGATTGTCTTGGAGCTGGACGGGCCCGAGGTGTGAGTTCTTTGGGTGGTGGCGTTCAGAGCGAAGGCGGGGTGAATTTGCGCAGGGGTGGGGTGGGCGTTCGGGCTTGCCCCGCTGCCAGGAGTAGCGAGCCGCGAGTTGGTGTAGTCACGTTGAACCCCGGCGCTGATGAGCGCGCCTTGGGCGACCACTGTTTTCGGGTCGTCGAGTGTCGCGATCGGCCCGAGGGCGGCGAGGCGTTGGTGGACGAGCGGGATCCGCGATGAACCACCCGTCAGGTACAGCGCCGAGAGCTGACTCGGATGAGTGATGCCAGCGTCGGTGAGTGTTTGTCGGGTCAACGCGACTGCACGGTCGACGGCTGCGGCGATGAGGGATTCGAATTCCGGACGAGTGATGGACAGAGTTTCCTGATGTCCGTTTCCGTTGACTGTGATCGTTGCGGATGGGCTCGAGGAGAGCAGTTCCTTGGCTCGTTGGATGGAGTCGTCGAGACTTCGGGTGACGTGCAAGGGTGCGGAGGTGCGGATGAAGTGCAGCAGGTCGGGATTGCGGTCATTGAGCATGTGATCGACCCACCCTCGTAGTACCGTGTCGAGGTTCTTGCCGCCGAGGCTGTTGTCGCCGCGAGCGGCGATGATGTCGAACGAATTGGCATCTGTTGCAGTGAGGACTGCGATGTCGAGGGTGCCGCCGCCGAAGTCGAACACCGCGATCTTCGTGCCGGCGGGCATGGTTTCGGTGCGTGAGTAGTAGTGCGCGGCGGCCCGGGGTTCGGAGACGGTACTGACCTGTCCGGATCCGTAGCCGACCCTGGCTGCAGCGTCGAGCAGCACCCCGACCTCGCGTGGTGACCAACCCTCGGGATGGGTCAGGACCAGATGGGAGGGAGCTTGGTCGCGGTGGGCGGCGGTGGCACGCCCGATCACGGTGTGCAGGACTGCGGCGACGGGCAACGAGGCGGGGATGTCGTAGCCGTTGACGTGCACCATGCCTTGGCCGACGACGCGTTTGGGGAAGGGGATGAAGGCAGCTGGGTTCGTTTCGGCCCGGTTCAGGGCGACGTCACCGACATCGATGGTCGCTGGTGATTCCACGAACACGGCCGAACTCATCAGGTTGCCCTGGTGGGTCAGAGGCAGAGTTTCCACTGCTCCGGTGACGATTCCGGTGTGCGCGGCGGCGGTATTCGATGTTCCGAAGTCGACGCTCAGCATCCAACCCGACATGATGTGTCTCTTTCCTGTGATTACTTCTGTGCCGCGCTGCGGTCAGTCTTGACTTGTGGTGTCGGCGTTATTGGTCGGTGACGGAGCAGAACATCCACTGGCTGTCTTCGCGGACGTATTCGACCAGGACTACGCCTTCGTCGGTGGTGCCATTTTTTTCTGTGATGATCCGTAGACGGACGGAGGCGTTGTCGCCGACGACGTTCGAGGAGATGAATTCCTTGACCGTGATCGTCAGAGTGCCTGTTGCGGGGGTGTCCTCGGGGGTCGTTGTCACGGCGATGTAGCCGGCGCATCGCATGGATTCGACGGCGGCTTTGTCCCCGGCACTGACGGCGGCGAGGTATTCGGTGGTCCGGTCCTGGACCGCTGTGATGTCGTCAGCGGTGCCGGGCGCGGTGTTCACCGTGCGGATGGGCGAGGCGTTGTGCGTGGTGGGGTCGTTGTTCGACGAGGTTGACAGCCATACCGCTACTCCAACAGCGCAGAGTACGACGAGTACTCCTGCACCGATGAGGACACCGCGAGAGCGGGACCGCGACGACTGCGACGCGCGGGTGCCCGCGGCCTCGAATGGCGAGGACTGCGAGCTGTGCGAATAGTCGTGAGTGGGAACGCTGCCGGTGCGGGCGGATTCCCCGAACGATGTTCCTCGTGTGTGCGACTGCTCACCTGCACCAGCACCAGCGGAAGTGATCGACGGAAAAGGGCCAGTCGCTGCATCAGACGATCGTGCGGTGGCGATCAGTGCGCCTTGAACGACTACTGTTTTCGGATCGTCGAGAGTGGCGATCGGACCGAGTGCGGCGATTCGGCTCTGCACCAGTGGGATTCGGGACGAGCCGCCGGTCAGGTACAGCGCTGTCAACCCTTGTGATCCGGTCAACCCTGCATCCACCAGAGCGGCATGGGTCAAGGTTGCGGCGCGCTCGATTTCCGGAGCGATGATCGATTCGAACTCGGCGCGGGTCAGGGTGAGGGTTTCGCGGCGGTCGTGTCGGCTGTCCACTACGGAGATTGTCGCGGACTCGGTGGAGGAGAGGAGTTCTTTGGCGCGGCGGATGGAGTCGTCGAGGGTCCGCAGGATGTGGGCCGGTGCGGCGGTCCGCAGAAAGTGCAGCAGCTCGGGGTTCTCGTCCTGGAGTTGAATATCGATCCAGCGGCGCACGAGCGCATCGAGGTTCTTTCCGCCGAGGCTGTTGTCACCGCGTGCAGCGATGACCTCGAAGGTGTCGGCGCTGGTGGCGGTGAGGACGGCGACATCCAGGGTTCCACCGCCGAAGTCGAAGACCGCGATCTTCGCGCCCTTTGTGAGGTGTTCGGTGCGGGTGTAGAAATGGGCGGCCGCACGAGGCTCGGACACTGTTACGACCGAGTCGTTCTGGTAGCCCAGGGCTGCGGCCGCTTCGCGGAGAACCTCGATTTCGCGCGGCGACCATCCTTCGGGATGAGTCAAAACCAGTCTGGCCGGTGGTTGGCCGCGGTGTACTCCGGTCGCTCGATCGAGGGCGAACCGCAGGACTGCAGCGACGGGCAACGAGGCGGGGATGTCGTAGCCGTTGACGTGCACCATGCCTTGGCCGACGACGCGTTTGGGGGAGGGGATGAACGCTGCTGGGTTCGTTTCGGCCCGGTTCAGGGCGACGTCGCCGACGTCGATTGTGGTCGGTGATTCAACGAATACGGCCGAGCTCATCAGGTTGCCCTGGTGCGTCAGGGGCAATGTTTCTGGTGAGCCGGAGCGGATTCCGGTGTGCGCGGCAGCAGTATTGGAGGTTCCGAAGTCGACTGCCAGAACCCACTCTGTCGCCGGGGGTGCCGCCAGTGGGTTGTGGTGGGGTGTGTTCATGCCTGCCTCCGCATGCTCGTGTAGGTGCGCACCAGTTCCGCCAAAGCTGCGTCCTCTGCGGCGGTGCGTGTGGAAATCGCCTGCCGCTGAACGTGAACCAGTCGTTCCCCGGCGTGGTGGGCGAGCTGACTTGGGCTGGTCTCGGGGTGCACGCCTAGGCGTTCGGCATCGGTCCGTCCGGAGAGTAGTCGTGTCAGTTCGGTGACGACGGGCGCGTGCGGGTCAGCGAGCAGCATCCCGCGCAGTGCTCGATACAGCAGCACAGGGTGCATCGCCGGATCGTTGCGTACCCAGTCGGTGATAGTGCGGATGTGTTCGCGGGCAGGGTGATTGACGGCGAGGAGGTCGAGTTCGGCGAGGATCCGATCGGCGCGGTGCAGCGCCGCGAAATCCTGTAGTGCACTCTCGAGCAGATGCTTCACTTGCGTGATCCCTGAATGTTCGGTGAGCCATTGATTCACCGCGTGCGCGCCCTGCCCCGCGACGGTGCGGGCGCCGAGGACGCCGTATTCGCCGAGCAGATCGAGTAGGCGATCGCGCATCACTGGCCCGAGCTGTTCGGGGCTTTCCGATTCGAGGAGGTCCATCAACTCCAAGGTGTTCGCCGATGCGAGGGTGTGCAGGGCGATGGCGTCGGCTTCGGAGACCTGCCCGGTGTGGCTGCTCTCGGCCAGGAGACCCGCGACCGGCACCACGGTGGCCACCGACTGCGCCAGTCGCTGCGCGAGCTTCTGAGCGTGAGTGTGCGCGTGTTCGATCGGGTTACGTTGCCCCAGTGCGCCTTCGCCGAAACTGTCTGCTCGGGAGAGCACACCGAGGGTGTTGAGTGGGGTGAACCCGAGTTCGCGCAGGAATTCGATCTCGTCGGCTCGTGGGGCGCTGTCGAAGAGGAACACGGCACCGTCTGCGTCGACGGACGCGGCGCGGGTTTGGGCGAACCCGTCGATCAACGCGGCCCTGGTGCGGTTTTCGTTCTCCACGGTCAGTGTCGCGAGGCCGGGAGTATCGACAAGGGTGAGGTTGGCCAGTGCTTGTGTGGGCAGGTGCCGGTGCACGTAGGCGATGTCCGCAGCATCGGCATCGAGGCTTACGGAGGTACCGGCTGTGAGTGGGATCGGGCGGTGCTCACCGTCGAGGTCGACGAGTTCGGCACGTGAGGGTGCCCCCGCTTGGTAGACGGTAACGACGTTGGTTGCTTCCAGTGCTGCCGTTTCAGCAACCGGCGCCCCGATCAGGGCGTTGACCAGTGTTGATTTACCTGCCTTGAGGCGGCCAACGATCACCACCCGCGGCGGCGACCACAAGATCGCACCGATGCGGTTGGCGTGATCGACGAGATCCCCACCGAGTCCGGCGAGGGAGTGCAGGCCGCGGTCGAGAGCAGTGCGGACCGCTTGTTGCCGGTCGAACTGCGCGGGATTCGGCGGGTACGACGTACTCATACGGGCATCGGGTCCGTCGGCGCGATGTTGACAGCGACTTCGGCGAACCGGATGATCCCAGCGGGGCCGACCCAGCCGGGCCGGACCAGGGCAGCGACGGTGCCTACCTGCTCCGGGGTGGCCGCGACCGCGCCGGAGACTGCCTTGTGGTGCGCAGAGTCGAAGAGGGCACCAGGGGTGGCGTCGAGCATGTGGACGTCTACCTGCGCGAGGTCTTCGCGGATCCGTTCACGGGCGGAGATGCCGCCGTCGAGGTCGTGGATACCGATCAGAGAGTTGACCAGGCGCCGATCCGCATCTATCGACCTCCCGTGTGGGACCGCAGCAGGTGCGGGCGCGGTGACAACACGTGGGCCATACCCGGCGCCGTTGTCATGGTCGGCGGTGGCGGGTGTTCGGGCGGTGCGCAGCATCCAGCCGGCGGCGACGCCTCCGGCACCCACCAGCACAATCAAGACGAATGCGAGCGTTGAGTTCATGAAATCGTCGCCTTCTCCGAGTCGGACACCGCTGTGGCCGGTGCGGATGCTGATGTGGGCGTGGACAGTCGGGTGATGAGGTTCTCCACTTCCGAGGATCGCGCCGTCACCACTCGCAAGTTGTTGTTGAGGCGCTTGAGCGTCGCATCACGCGTCGCGCCGTCCAGACGTGCAGCTTCCTTCGCGTCGGTCATCTGTTGCTGCACCCCGTCGATGCTGGTGCGCAGGTGCTCGCGGTAGCGGATCACAATTTCTGGCCGCGAGAGCGCCAACGCCCCCTCGAGCATCCGCGAAGTACTGACTTTCGCGGTCGCCACGGTCTCTCGCAGCCATGTCAGCAGGTTCGTCTTTCCTGCTCGCATCGCTTTGTAGCCGAGGTTCACCCCGACCCACACGACGCCGGCGATCGCCCCGACTCCGATCAGAGCGCCGAGCATCGAGGTACCGATCATGCCCATTGTCAGCACACTCGGGTCGAGTAGGCCTTGCTTCTTGCTACCGACCTGACCGGTCGTGAGGGGGTCGGATTGCATGGAGGCGATGACATCGACTTCAATGCTCTGCCATACGGTTTCGGAATCGAAGAGCGGCATCACGATGCCCCGCAGCTGATCGAGGAACACCTGCACCGCCGCGGTCATCGCGGCAAGGAGATCCGCTTCGATCTCACTGGTGAACACCTGCGGATTCTTGCGCAGTACTTCCATGCCGGAGGAGTTGATCCGGTCTGTCCACTTCGATTTCACGCCGTCGAGTTGTTCCTCGAGGCTCGTCAAGGCAGCTTGGCGGGCGAAGACGAGGTCTCGGCCGAGGTACTGCTCCCACTGCGTCGACTGCGCTTTCAGCTCGGTGAGCCGGTCCCGCTGCGCCTCCAATTCCGGTAGCGCGCCGGCGCCTTCTTCGGTGACGGCGATGTCCGCGGTGATCTTCGCGTGCACTTTCCGCAACCCTTCGAGCGCGGTCCGCAGGCCGTCGACCTGGGCGCGGTGGTCCGAATTTAGTGAGCTCTGAATGAGGGTGCGGAGAGCGGTGATCCCGGAGGCGTCCTCGACGGCGTCTCGGCGTATCGGATCTGCAATGTCGGCGGCCGCGAGAGCGCGCACACTCGAGACCCCGACCACGGGGATGGTGCGGCGCAGATGAGTACGAAGCAGGCGGCGGTTTTCTTCCACGATCGGTTTCCACCGGCGCAGATTCTTGTCCGTTTTCGTCACCACCACGATCACCGCTTCCACGGTCGCAGTGCAGGTTCGAATGAACTCCATCTCCGGTGCGGTCAGCGGGGAGGTTGCATCGCAGACGACCACGATGACACCGGCCTGCTGCGCCGACTGCACCGACAGCTGCGCACGGACTGCATCGAGGCCACCGGATCCGGGGGTGTCGACTACGACGAGACCTTGCAGATGAGGGGAGGAAACGGGCACGATCGCCCGGGTCGGGAGCACCTCGCCCTGCGTGTCGGCGACATGGCGCCCACTGGTGCTGACCCAGTCCGCGACCTCATCGAATCCGATGCGGCGCACCGCGCCGGGGAACACCAGATCCGCCGAACCTGGCGGATATTCAGCACCAGCGGGCACCAGCGAGATCGTTGCAGACGTGGTGACATCGACATCGACCGGCGAGACGCCCCGAACTCCGACGAGAGCGTTGACCAGGGAACTCTTACCTCGATTGACCTCGCCGATCACCACCACGGTCCGCTGATCGTGCCCGCCGGAAGTTTTCGCAGCCGCGGCATCGGCTATCGCCGTGAAGCCGTACGTGCGCAGGATTTTCGTCGCACCGGCCAAAGTGGATTCTGTCTGGCTGCTCATGTCGCTGCCAGCATCCGCTGCGGCAACGGAAGATTCGCCGGACTCCGCCACCTTCTGCCCCCTCCATCGCTCGTCCCACCCGATGTGCGACGTGTCATCGCCCAACCGCCCACCATTGGAAGCGAGCGGTCCGCCTCGCGGACAAAACCTTATCCGAGGTGAGCGCACAGTTTGTGCGGTGCATTCACAAAGTCAGATGCGCACAGCGCGCGGAAAGTTCCCACGAAATCCGAACGAACTTCAGCAGCCACGTCCAGGCGAGTGATCAAACACCTGACGAACGCGGATCACACTCGCCGCGCAACGGATCCCCACCTCAATTCAGAAGGCGCTGGGCAGGGCTGTGTTCTCATGCATCCTCCGCGACGGCGTCGATGGCAGATCCCTGCTGCATACTGCCCATATGACTGATCGCTGCGATGAAGAGTTGGCGATGTTGGCTGACATCCGAGCGTATATCCGCACCGCAGAAGGCCCGGATTTCCCCATCTCGACATCTGTGATCGACCGAGTGCTCGACGAACGCAACAACGCCCGCCTCGGACGATCCGCGGAATCCGATATCGGCCTGCCAGTCGACGGGCAGCAAGGATGAGCGCTCTCCACGAGAGACATCATCGAAGCAGATGAACAAATTTCGAGGCTGTGGGAACAAAACCCACCGCCATCCCATCTGATTGTCGAGGTTCCTTACCTGGTCGGTTCGGCCGGTTCAGGTCGATCACGCAGAAATGAGTGGGGACATGACAGTTCTGAGAGAGGGAAAGATGCGCGCGAAAACCTTTGCGCCCTTGGTGGCCACCGTAGCGGCAATCGTGTTGGTGACCGGATGCTCGAGCACCAGCGAAGGCCAGGCGAACGCCGAAAGTGAGAGCGGAGGCAGCGCGACCGTCGCTGCCCAGGGCGCCGCACCTGGGGAGATGGATCCCGGAACGTACCGCACCACTCCTCAAGCAGATTTCGGGACCGTGACCAGCGTCAACTCCGGCCGCTACGTCGAAGGGCAGCGGATGGCCGAATTCGTCGTGCTCCCCACCGAACTCGACCCGCTGCTGACAGGTCCAGTGGGGATGTCGACGTACGTCATCAAATCCGGCAGCGCACTGAGCGTCCTTCTGACAGGTAAGTCGCCGGACATCGCCGAACGCGAAGGCATGTTGACCGGGTTCTCTACCTCCCGCTCCTATGAGGACAAGAAGGCGGACAAGTCCATCGTGCACGCTGTGCTCCGGTTCCCGGACGCCGAATCAGCGCAACGGGCAGCGGTAGATATGTCCGCCGATGACGCGCTTCCCAGCGAGTATTTGCCGGGAGGGGTATCTACGAGCATCGACATCCTGCCGGACACACTGACCACCACTCGCGAGAGTTCCGACGGTACGTTCAGCTCGAATTCGTTCACCCCGCACGGGCAGTACATCATCTACACCTGGGCCAGCGCTCCGATCGCAGAAAAGGACTGGACGGCGCAGATCACCGCGAAAGCTCTCGAACAACAGGGTCCGATGATCGACAAGTTCCCCGCGACCGCAGCCGACAAGTTCGCCGAGCTACCGATGGACATCGACAAGGTGTTGGCGCTGACGATCCCGGAGGACGACGGCAACCGCACTACCAGCTCCGATGCCGTCTACGGGCCCCGTGGGTCGGCGCACTTCTCAACGAATCCGACATTGACGCTGGACTTCATGGACAAATCAGACACGACGTTAATGGCACGTTCGGGAAGTAATGTCTATCGGTCCGAAAGCGCTGAGGGTGCAGCGACACTGTTCGATTTGTTCAAAGGAGACATCGTCGACTCCGAAGGATTCTCTCCATCCGCCAACCCGCCCGGTGTCCCGAACGCGGCCTGCTTCACCAAGGACAGTCCGCAAGGAACGTACAACTACTGCATCGTCCACCAAGGACGGTACCTCGGTGAAATGAGTGCTCTCGACGACGAGACGAAGGTCCACCAGATGACCACTGCGCAGTACAAGATCCTCGAATCCGCGAAATAGCATCTACAGCAACAATATCCGGTGTACACCTTGAGAGGTGTGCGCCGGATATTGTTTTCGAGGTGACGGGGCACAGACCCACTTGGGGGGTGACGAATGGGAGTCGACCTCCGCCACGACACAGCCTCAACTATTCGGGGGGAGGGCTCTGCGTTGCCGCCGGGCACCATGGGTGCCGAGAAAAAGTTACACAGTCACAGCTGCTCCGGATGAGGCGTGAGGCTGCCTCAGTGACACGGTGATGCACGCGGGGTGTGGGCAAAAGACCCTACCGTCCTTCAGATTTCGCGGCAGCTGAGATGCTGTGGTGTGCCAAAAGTGCAATGGCATCGCCTTCAACGGTTGATCAGTGAACGAAGATAGAGGGAAACCTCATTAGTCATCGATGCCGTCGACCCGTTTGTTTGTCCTAGCCAGAACACCCGAAAGGCCCGGACACAGATCGACATGACGATCATCGCGGTGCCGCTGCTCCGAGCTAGTCGGGTACATCCGACCCGGGCGCGAGGATTCTTCGGGCAGGGACAGCCCTCGTCGCGAAATGGCGGTCAGCGGGTGGGCGCGAGCGCGGTGATGAGTTGTTTCCGGGCGCGGTTGATGCGGCTTTTCACTGTCTGGATGCCGACACCCTGGTGTTCGGCGATGTCCGCGTAGGAAAGTTCAGCGAATTCGCGGAGCACGATCGCGACCCTGAAATCTTCCGGAAGCTCAGCAAGGGCCGTACGGACAGCGTCGACGTCGGCGACGCGGTCTGCAGTCAGCGAGGCGGGGTCGTGCAGCTCGACGAGATCGTCCGGTGCAGTCGGGTCTGGGGTACGCCGTCGAATTGTTGCCAGGGCGGCGTTCGCGGCGATGCGGTGCAGCCAGGTGCTGAATCTCGCATCTCCCCGGAAGCGGTGCAGGTTCTGCCAGGCCGCGGTGATGGCGTCCTGGAACGCGTCCTCGGCGTCGTGATGATTGCCGGTGATCTGCAGGCATACAGCCCACGCGTGGGTGCGATGTCTGCCGACCAATTCACCGAAGGCACGGCTGTCGCCTTCGCGGCACAGCTGCAGTAACGCAGTGTCGTCCATCGGTCCCCTCGGTTGGTCAGCGGTCAGAATATATGCCCCAGGTTGCCCAGGCATGACACGGCCGATCACCTGTCCTTTTTGTGAGGATTCAGTCGGCGTGAGAGACGTCCGGGTGGCTGACACCGTGGGCGGCGCTGATGTCACATGCCGTCTCCGAGATCGATGTCATCGTTGATGTCCTCGTCGTCGCTGTCGTCGGGGACATCGACGTCTCCGAAGTACTCGAGGTCCGGATGAGCACCACCGCTGTCGCTGCTCACGGTGTCGTCGTCGAACGTCCCGATGTAGTCAACATCGTTTCCGGGGCTCACGGTGTCGTCCATCGGTGGGGCGAGTGTGTCGTCGGTAGGGGCGCTGTCAGGGTCGAGCGCATGCACGAGAGCCGCGGACCACACGTCTTCGGGCGGTTCCGGCAGCAACGACTCGCGTGGAATGCCGAGATCGTCGAACAGACTGCCTTCGTCACCGGACATTGTGGATCTCACTTTCTCTGATCATTCGGCCGCGGCCTGCGTGCGGTGAGTCATCGATGCGTCAGGGTAATGATCGCCCACGGCCTCGGAGCCAACGCAGCGACGGTCGGATCGACCGCGGAATCGGCAAGGTCGGCATCCGGCGCATCGGCGACGAGCATCTCATGCCCGGAGTCTGACCACGCATCCTCGAACCTGTCGATGGGGACCTCGAGTTGATTCCCATCCGGATGGCCAGGATCGGAGAGGATGACCACGCCACGTTCGGTATCGATTCCGGCG
This sequence comes from Rhodococcus sp. MurmanLake-1, assembly GCF_056945715.1. NCBI lineage: Bacteria > Bacillati > Actinomycetota > Actinomycetes > Mycobacteriales > Nocardiaceae > Rhodococcus > Rhodococcus sp. MurmanLake-1. Next base: position 25,312 of record NZ_JBWZNF010000017.1, read on the forward strand.
ACTACAAGCGCATGATCCGGGGTGTCGTCTTCGACGGTTTCCTCACCGGGATACCAGATCTCACCGGAGTCGACCATCGCAACCACCCCATACCCGTCGGACAACTTCTCTTCCAGATCGCTGATCGAACTGGTTTCGAGATGGCACGGCACCCCTTGGTCCTCCATGAGGATTTCCATGCTCTTCGACGTCATCCCCTGCGACGGATCACCGTTCGGGAACAAACCGAGCTCGAGCGCACGGTCGACGAGCTGCTGCGGGTCGCTGATGTCGAGACCCGTGTATTCGGAAACGATCTGAGCGACGGACGACGGGCCGCAGTATCCGTCGACCTCCTGGTAAAACCAATCCGCCGTCCATGCGGTGGGCGTTCCGTATGTTCCGTCGTCAGGGCTCGGGGTTCCGTCGGTCTCTGGTGCCGGTGCCTCGGCGGGATCGGGAAGTGAGGCATCGTCACGAGGCGGGGGAGCGGGTGGCTCGGGCGACGGTTCGATGTCTATGTCGAGTTCGGGGACAGTCATCGTAGGCATGGCTGGCATCTCATTCGGACTAGGTACCGCGTCCGGAGCGTCGTCCCACATGGTGGGCATCGCAGGCATGTCGATCCCGGCGCTGTCCCCGAGGACATCGGCCCCGTCATCGGTCGGCGTCGGGTCGCCGGCGTAATCGGTGTCGGCGAGGTCGGTGCCGAAATTCTCGTCCATGTCTTTCCCATCAGATGTCGGCACCGAAGTGCGAATAACGAATTGCCCTGCAGAACAGCGAAACCGAAATCAGACTTCAGTCAGAGATCTATCGCGTCGGGAGCTGGTGGCGCGGTGTCAGGGGTCTCGGCGGGATCAGTGAAATCGGGTACCGGATTCCACTGACCGGTCTGACCTGGATCGGTGACGAACTCGTCGGCGAAGCCGTCGCCGTCCACGTCGATGCCCGCGAAGTCGAGAATTCCGTCATCGTTGGTGTCCACGATGACGGTGTCGACTCGGCCGTCGCCATCGGAATCGAAGTCCGCCTCGTCTGCGAGACCATCGAAGTTGGCGTCGAGGACGACACCGTCGATGCGGCCGTCGTTGTCGACGTCGATCTGGGTGACATCGGCGTATCCGTCGCTGTTGCTGTCGATATCGATCACGTCGAAACGTCCATCTCCTGCAGTGGATGTTTCCACGACATCTGCGACTCCATCACCGTCGACGTCGTGCGTGATCTGATCGACGTCACCGTCACCGTCCAGATCGATCTCGATGGTGTCGACGATGCCGTCGCCGTCGAGGTCGCGCGCCGAGCCGAAGCCACCTTCGGCGCCGGAACCCGATCCCGGAACTGTTGAAGGGGCCGCCGTGTCCGCGCCGCTGTCAGTGAAATGGGCGTCCTCAGGATTGCCCGTGATCTGAGGATTCGAGGAGGTGCCGCTCGGAGTAGCCATCGCAGAAGTCCCTTTCGCTGTGGTGTGACGCAGCGACCCTTTCGCTGATGTCGACAATCAGATGCACCACAACCACAGAAAGTTCCCGAGTGGATGAAATTGGTTGGTTCTGTAGGTTTTGCCCACCACTGAAGCAGGAGGTTCTCCTTAGCCGGAGGATCGTTGTCGGCTCCAGCATGTCGAGCAGTTCGGCCGCGATCATTCTTCGCTCGGTCGCGGCCGACCTTCGCCAGTGCGCCTCCCTGCACATTCGACACATGATCGGTGCCACCACCCCACAGGTAATACACATAACTGCGCTCGGGATGACTGTCAGAAACGCAGACACGCTCCGATGGAGAGATAAAGGGTGAGCCAGGTTTCTGGGACCCATCACAGTTCGGCAACCGGAGGAAGGATCTAGGTCCGGCCACCCAAGAGAACGCCGAAGCCCCTGCGGGACCTTCCGATATCGGTTCGTGCTGGGGGGAGTGGCGTTGTCTCATCCGTCGATGCCTCAGAAACGGCGTTGGCCCCGACACCTCAATGCATCACCGACGTTAACGGACCAACCCCAGAAGGGCTTTGGTGGCCGAAAAGCCGCCCGCGTTACTCGGCCAGGCTGCGGCCGGTCGATGGTGAGATCGGATGCGTCGAGGTTTTCGGCGTTGGATCGTTTTCTCGGAGGCTATGTCGTCGTATTGCCGTCGTACACGGTTCTCTGCAGCAGTGCATGATTGCCGACCAAGCGGCTGCTGTGTGTGAACGGGCGTTATTGGTCCAGCTTGCGCCCGGAATTCGATCTAGACATTCTCGTAAAGGTGGGGTGGGTAAGAAATCCTCCTACCCAACCCACCCTTGTTACCAGCGTCCCGTCACATTCTTTTGACAGTCATGATGCGGTGGCCTTCCCACGAACGTCATCACGAGGTGGGTGCGTCTTCCGGAGGCAGTAGGTGGGGGCATGTCTGTGCACCGGCCGCGCGCGCTGCTCGTTCCGCCGGATAGCCACCCGCGAGTTCCTCACGGGGGGTACTGTCGAGGGCGAGCAGCGTGTCACCCATGACCAGCGTCTGTTGGTGCATCCGTTCGAAGTCGATCGCGTCGGCGCCGAACGACGGAGCCCACAGGGACCACGGTCCGGAGATTCCTCCGATGGTCGGAATCAGTCGCTTGTGGAAGCTTGTGCCGAGGCCGCCGAAGCTGCAGAACATGGGCACTCGGGCCGGTTGCGGCTTGTCGAAGCCCCGCAGAACTGCCGTTCGGTCGAGGGGATGAGATTTGACCGCTGCTACCAATGCGTTGACCAGTGCTGGACTTTCCGTTCCGGCGAACCAGGAGTACGGCTCACCCGCCCCGGTGAATTCGAGTCGTTGACCGGGGCCGTCCGTTCGATCGACAGGCAGAATCTCCCGCGTGCCCATGTGCTCGACGGAGAAGTCGAAGGCGACGGATCCGCCGTCGTATTCCTTGTCCAACTCGCTCGCGTATCGATCCGTTCCCTCTTGCGACATGTGCAGATGTGCACTGGCGAAGACGAACTCATAGGTACGCGGACGGCATTCGAGCGGCAGACGCGAAAGATACTGCGCAAGTGCCAACACTGCGGCGCTGCCATTCTCCTGCACCCAGGTCGCCCCGTCGGTATGGGTGTTGATCACGATCTTTTCTGGGCTCTGCCCCGGGATCGTGGCGACCAGGTTTCGGGTAGGAGCAGTGTCGACGTCCGCCAGAACAGAGATCTTCGCTTCGGTTCCGGATTCTGCCAACTGCTTGAGGCGGACCGCTTCGTCGACGCCTGCCCACACCGCGGGCACAGTGAAGTGCGTGCCGGTGTGGGGGTCGAAGTAGCCTTGAATCTGTTCTGCAGGAACATTCCACGCGAGAATGAGCCCGGCTGCGCCCGCGAGTCCTGCTGCCAGCGGATCGTTTTCCAAGGCCGCGGTGAATGGGCGTTCGTAGTCACCCGCCAGCGGGAAGTCGGGTGTCATGTAGTGAGAGAATGCAGCGAAGGTCGCATACGGCACTGCTGGGCTCTGGACGTCGCGAATCACGATGCGCCCCTTTGAGTTCTCCGGTGTGATCGCGGTGCCGGGTGGAAGGTAGACCAGCGGAGCCGTACGACCTTCCTCGCCCGTAGGCAGTGAGTACGGGACCGCGCCTGCGGTCCGAAGGACTTCGGGTGCAGCATCGGGCTGCAGCACCGCCAGCGTGCCGGCCGCCACCAGGTCGCGGCCAGGGCCGTCTGTCGCCAGTGGCGACGGCTGCCAGCGCTTGATCTGATACTCGTCCGATGCGATCTCGACGCCTGGTAGTGCACGCATGCTGTCTTCGACCCAGTCGATCATGCTCTCGTGCTCGGCACTCGCCGTCGAACGGAGACCGAAGCCGGCAATCTTCGCGTTGAGTTCGCGCAGATCGTCAGCCGTGGCGAACGATGCCGGATCGATCGATTCGGGGCAGGCCGCGACAGGGCCCGCCGAACCGAACGAGCCTACGGAACCGGTTGAACCAGTGAATGGTTCCGCGTTCGCTTGGGCGAGGCTCGTGATTACGAGCAGTGTGGATGCCGCAATCGCGGGGATCACGCGACGAAGGATCATGAGGGAGTCTTTCTGTTCGAGCTATAAAAGTTACAAGGGTTTCTTTTATGCAGGTTCGTATGACGCAAGTCACGCCGAACTTCTTCGAGAAGCGCCATCCAGGAACTTTGCGGCCCGGTAAGGCGCAGTTCGATACAGCTCAGTGCTGCACGGTTCAGTGCGACACGGCTGAAAGCATGGCTTCGACCCACACGCCGGCCTCCACCGAAAGCGACTCGATCGACCCGCTTCCCGGCTCGTCGAGAGCATCGGACGCTAGCTGCCGAATTGCATATACGGCGCCGACATAAGCGCTCAGCGGAACTCGCGGATTGCCGGGGGCTCGCTCCCGCTCCGCTTTCAGTACTTCTGACATCCCGACCAGTGCCGCTCTTCGTTGCTTGCGCGCACGTCGCCCGAGCGCGTCCATCTCCACTTGAAATGCCCGGGCGACAACAGGGTCCGCGTTAAGCGCACTCAGATAGCCCTCGACGATATCGGAGATGGCGTTGCGGTCCCAAGCAAAGGTGCCGACGGGCAAGATCTCGCGGATACGAGTGAGTAGAACTTCGATGAACCGCCCGTACGCGGCAAAGACGCACGCATCCTTGTCGGGGAAGCACTCGTAGAACGCGGCTGGCGAAATCTTTGCTCGCTTGGCAATCTGACGGACTCCGACACCCTGATAGCCCGACTCCGCCATCAGTTCCGTCGTGGCGATCATCAACCGCTCACGCTGCGCAGTCAGAACGTCTTCCCTGCTCAGTTCATGTCTACCTCGCGGCAAATCGGGTGGAGTCGTGAAGAACACGCCCTCGGTAATTCTCGCCGTCACCACCCCGCCTCTCACCGCAGCATCCTCGACCTGACCGAAGTGAGAGTAGTCAACGGACCGCTGCGCAGTCATTTTCCCCGAGGCGCGGAGCCGCGGTTGTCACCACCCGTTCCCGGCAGATGCATCGCGTGGTGCGTCATGCCGGTCCATGCGGGCGCCTGGTTCTGTTGGTAGCAGAGAAGGTTGTATCGACGAATATGCCGAACGATGCCCGCCCCGGTCACAGTTTCCACCATCTGTTGACCGGGGTTATACACCGTCGACGACAACCAACTTTTAGGAATGGTTTCTTTGCTCCACGACACCGAGAAGTTAAAGATCGAACCGTCCGCAGCAGCCAGCCTCCCTGGAGCCTTCCAACTCGTAGCGCTCTTCGAGCTGGGGTGAGTTGTTCGCATTGACCTCAGAACGATTCAGCAAAGCAACGCATATTGCCTGGGCGACCGGCGGTGGATTCGTCCCGGACGCAGAAATGGAGAAGTACATTGCACGAGGAAGGGCAGCGTTCGTCCAGACAACCCGGATGAGAACGTACTGCGGCGCCCTACGCCCCGACGCCCCGAGTGAGGCGTTGAGACGGACGGCCGCGAACTAGTCGGGTGCCTGCTTGCTGAACTGGATCAGCAAGTGGGCAGCCGCATTGGGGAGTGCGGAATCAGTGCCGGCGGCCGGGAAAGCGTGGTGTTTCTCGGTTGGCAAACGCGGTCAAGCCTGCGCGGGCGTCATCGGAGTCGAAGGCCTGTTGCCCGTAGAGGGCCCCGGCGTTGAAGGCGGCTTCGAGTCGCATGTCGCCGAGTTGGAGTGCTTGAACAAATCGACGAGAGCATCGGTATGGGTTAGTTGCGGATGGTGCCCGGCACCCGGCAGCGAGATCAGCTTGATGTTCGGAAGTGACTCGAGCTGCGCAACCGCGGCCGGGTCGATTGGGTCTTTGCTTCCTGTGATGATGCGGACCGGGCCACTGAATCGCCTAAGCGCTTCTTGGAGTTCAGCACGCCACCGCTTCGATCCCGCACGGGCGAGATGCTCGGCCACGCTCTTGGAACTGCTTCGCTCGAGGTCACTGAGACTGGAAACGAGAGAATCCGCGCTCGCTTCTGATCCGGTCAGTTTGCGTGAGAGCCGTGCCGGGTCTGCGTGTCGCAAGTAGGCGCGTACGAGCGGCTTCAGTCTGGCCGAGGCACCCATCGGGGCCTGGAGGAAGAACGGTGCGATCAACGTGAGGGACTTCACCTGCGCCGGGAACCGGTCAGCCGCAACTACTGCAGCAGCCGCACCGATGGAGTGGCCGACGAGGTCAGCAGGTTCACCAGCTACTACCGCCGGCAGCCACTCATCCCAGTCCTGAACGCCGGCCCCGCTACTGAGGCCGAGCCCGGGCAAGTCGACGACCCGCCCCTCGATGCCGGCAGCTACCTCTGCCCACGTGTCCGCGTTCACGGGCAAGCCGGGAAGAATCACCCGACTCGATCCTCGTACGCCGAGCTCAAATGTCCTCAGGCCGCCGACGTCGACGAATCGACGGTCGGCGGACATGACGGCACCAAACCGATGCGCTGCCAGGTAGTCGGCCCACCGTTCGAGGGACACCAGCACGTCGGGCATCAGGATCCCGTGTCTGTCGGCGAACTCGACGGCGGACTCTGTCGGATAGCGGTCGGCGGACATGAAGGTGAGGGTCTCGGGATCGGCCTTGGTGATCTGCTGCGGGAGCCGCTTGATGACGCCGATCGGAATCCTGACCCGCGGGACCTTCGCACCGAGATGCCGACCGACGTGTGTGAGCAGGTCCGCTAGCGGTGGGGTGTCGTCGTGGAGAACCCAGTAGGCCATGCCCTCAGCAGCGGGATCGACCGCAGCTGCCGTCATGAAGGCCGCCAGATAGTCGACCGTGACGATCGGGAGAAACGTCGATTCGTTTCCAGGCAACGCTGCTGCGGTGCCGTTCCAAATCTGCTCGACTGTGCTGGCCAGCCCGATGTGCTGGTCGGATTCCCCGGTGGCGCTGTCGCCGATCACGCTGGACGGATTGACAATGGTCCAGGGAACTCCGTGCTTGAGGGCTCGGGCCTGGAAGATTGCGTCGGATTCCACTTTTGACGCTTCGTAGGCGCCAAGGTCCTTGTAAACCGCGGTGCGGTGATCGTCGGGCCATGGAACCGTTGTGGGGTCTTGTCCGCCGACGCGGTAGCCCGACACGTGGATCACGCGCTGCAGGTTGGGGAGGTCCTTGGCGAAGTCGATCAGCTTCTCGACGATGCCGACGTTCGCGCTGCGTGCCTCCTGGGCGGTCATTCCGAATCGGTAGGACCCGGCGCAGTTGTGGATCTCTGTGATGAAAGGGAACGCCGATGGGCCACCCGCGACGATTTCAGGAGCGTCGAAGTCGACGATCGTCGTGCTGATGCTCCGCGTCAGGCCATGCTCTCTGACCCATCGCTCGACACGGGCCCCGGACTCGGCGGTCCGAACTGCCGCCGTGACGTTCGTACCAGCCTCGGCGAGGGTCAGGACGAGGTGCCGACCGACCAGACCTGAGGCCCCGAAGACCAGGGCGTGACGGGAGACGTCGCGTGGAGTCATCGCGTTCCGCCAACGGTCTGGCAGCGCTGGTTGATGAGCTCCGCAACGATGTCAGCGGCCGAAATCAGGGGTTGCGTGTTTTGCGTAGCGCGAGAGACGATGACCGCCCCCTCGATCGTCGACACAACAACGGTCGCCAGGGATCGGGCCTCGTCGGGGACAACGCCGCTGGCCTCGAGAAACGCGGTTGTCAGGGCGATCCACGACTCAAAGGCAGCGGCGCACGCCTGCCGCAGACGCTCGTTCTCCGCGCCCATCTCCAGGGTGACGACAGAGACCGGGCAACCCCGCCGGAAGTTGCTCTCGCTGACGATGGTCGTCAGGGCCTCGATCGCGGCGCGTGCTGCCTCGGCCGCATCGACCCGGGAAATCGCGGCCTCTGCAATCAGCGTCCCGAATGCCTCCGTGGCGAGCTCAATCGCTGCGACGCCCAGGCCTTCCTTCCCGTCGGGGAAGTGGAAGTAGATCGACCCTTTCGGCGCTGCGGCGTGTTCGATCACGGCGTTCAGGCCCGTCCCGCTGTAGCCGCTGGTCTGGATGAGCTCGAGCATGGATTCTGCGAGCCGTGCCCTTGTCAGGTCTCCTTTGGATGCCATGAAGCCAATAATAGACCGGTCTACATATTATTTTCAACCGAGAGAATACGTCGACAAAGTTATGGAGCGTGTCGCGCAGGAGCGGGGGAGCCGGTCGGGAGAACCCATGCAGTGATCGTGCAAGTTTCCCCGGTCGGGATCGTCTTCGGACGGCACCGTGGATCTCGATGCTCGGTACGGTCGTGCTGCTCTGGAGAAGAGCCTGACCACCGGTGAATGATCCAGTCATGATGACCCTTTTCGAGCGGCCACCATGCGGTCACCGCTGTGCCGGTTGTCTGGTGTGCCGACCGCAGGTTGCGTTGACGCCGGAGGGTGGGTGCTGCACCGTTCGCGGCCACCGGGCTGGTCACGGTCACACCCACGACCATTCCCGGCGCGTTCGCACTGACCGCCGCCGAAGAAGATCGGGGCCGTGACCATCGATGATCTCACTGTGAGGGTGGAACCGAAAACACCGATCAGCCGCGTGATGTGGATGATGGGCTACGCCGGTGCTCCCGCGTGGTGGTCACAGCACACCGCACTCGCCGACACGGATACCGACCGGGTCGCGGCGTTGGCCGAAGTGTTCGTCGTCGCCGCCGAGCGCGCAACTGCCCGCGGGTTGCTCTCCGGCTACCGCGAAGTCGAAGACTCGGGCCCGGTCCTGCGCGGACGGCTACGGGCGGGCGATCAGATCACCCGACGATTCTTCGCTCGCACTGCCTGTGGAGGTTCGCTACGACGAATACGGGCGAAGACATCGCCGAAAACCAGCTGCTGCTCGCCGCCACCGTGATCCTGCTCGGTTCCGCGGTAGTGCCGCCTCGTCTGCAGACGAGGCGGGCCAGGGGGCGCCGCGCCCTCGCCGACGTCACACCGCCCAACCCTGGCGCCGAACCGCCGCCGGCATGGTGCGGGCATGGTGCGGGACATCGGTCCAAGTGTCGGTCGTCCCTCCGGTTTCCCGTCAGGCCAGACCTGCCCGGTGGGCGACAATCGCCGCCTGGACACGGTTATCGGCATGGAGTTGGACCAAGGTGGCGCTTACATGGGCCTTGACGGTGCCCTCCATCAGATGCAGCCGTCGCGATCTGACCATTGGACAGGCCTTCCCCCAGCAGTGTGAGGACGTCCCGCTCACGGCTCCTCAGTCGCTTTACTCTCGACTTGATCTGGTTGAGGCCGAGCGGGCTTGGGATCAGGGGTTGGCAGGGGAGCCAATGGTGCCGTGAACTGGGCGCCATTGTTCTATCGAGGTGTTCTCGATGAGGTTGTGTTGGGCGAATGGGTCTTCCAGTAGCAGTGCGTTGAGGTTTTCGATCGAGTCTGATTTGAAGATGAGGAGTCCGCCGTTGCCGCTGGCAAAGGGGCCGGAGCATTGCACGATGTTCCGTTCTAACAGGTCGGCGAGCCAGGTGTTGTGCGCTGGTCTGTGGTTGCTGCGTGCATCTGCTTTTGTCTTGTCGAAGGCGTGGGTCACGGCGAATGTTTCCATGTCTAGTCTTCCAATTATGTTGTAGGGGAGCGGTTTAGCGTGTGCCCGCGATTGCTGTCCTGGTGGCCGGGATCTGCTGGGCGGGGTTGAGGAGGATCGAGCGGGCGATCGGGTCTGCTTGGAGCAAAGTTCGGGAGTTGACGCCGGGGCGAGCGCCGATTGCGGTGACCCACTGGACTGATTCGATGGGTGGGCCGAAGGACGGTAGGTCTGCAATCCGGATCCTCGTGAATGGCAATGTGGTGAATAACAGTTCCGATATCGGGGGTTATGACGTTCGCGGCGGAACTGCAGTCAGCTACCCGTGGACCGCCGGGGACAGGGTGAAGGTTCAGTACAAACGAATCAGCCAGTTCGGCACCACTATCTTCACACGAAGCGGCTTCGCCGTTCTGCAAAAAAGGGTGCCACTACCGGGATTCGGTGGGGGCGTCTTTTGCTGTTTCATACGGCGTGATGGGCCGAATAAACAGGGCCGAGTTGGTTGGCCCCACAGTAGAGGTGGGGGCTCTGTTAGGTCTTCAGCGGACGAGGCGGTGCCCGAGAGGTACGCCGAAGGGCTGAGCCGCGGCTAGTGAACCGAGTGATCGGGCTACGAAGGCGATGACGAGAGCTCCGGTTGTGAGGCCAAGCGCTTTCCGTTTCACGACATCTCCGTTTCGAGGCCCGTTAGATTCTGCAGGTTCCGGTCGCAGAAAGTTGCCAAGGGTAACTAGGTCCGGGCTTTTCATTCTGTAACAGGGCAGCCCCGACGGCCACACAAGATAGGGGACCGTCAGGGCTGGTAAACGAACAACAGCAGCGCTATGCGTTTACAGTCCGACCATACCTGCAACGGTAGCCGTATCGTAACTTTGGGGTCTTTTTCAACTCCGACTTCACCCTCTGCCGCAATTAGGCGGGGTGCGTGAAGCGTGAGCTCACAGTGGCAACCCGAGACGAAGTCGAGAGCGACTCTCGGATCGAAATGACATCCGCAGGACAGGAACTTCGGTGATCTTGCTGCAGCCTCAGCCGTTCGGCCGGCGAGATCCATGGGCCGTCGTAAACCACGCTGCTGCAGCGTCGGCATTGCGTGCAGTATGCACCGTTCTTCATCAGCTAATACAACTCTCGCTGTCCGGGGCCCGACCCGTGAAAGATCTTAGTCGGCGCAGTCGAGGCGAGAGCTGTCAGCTCGGGACTGGGCAGCGTGGCTGACCGTGTTACCGGCGTCGAAGTGCCGCGGCAGCGGTATACCGCATGAGGGGAAGGCCAAAACTCAATCTCGTCGGGCATTTTCAAGATCCTGAAGGGCCACCAGCGAGTGTGTGATCAGCACGCTGGCGGCCCGGGGTGCGCCGAGAACCGAGGCGGAAGCGGCGCACCGTTTATGGTGCCCTGCCGACTATCTGGGGGGGGAGATCGCGTCGGCAGGGCATACGCCATACCCGAAGTTGAGGGTTCGAGCGATGCCGCCGACGAAAATCTACGGATCCGAGGGTTCCGATACCAGTCTTCGCGGCGTCACAGATACTTGAGTGTTGAACTATCCCAATTCATGGACAGCGCACGGGTACAACTGATCCGAGCGCGAAACTCTCGAACTGTTTCGCTGCGCGAATGTTCAGAAATTCCGTGGGAAAATAACGTCCATGGCTTCAGGATTCGCAGCTTGGGTTCGAGACCAAATCGCAGCCCGCGGCTATGAAAGTCCAGAGGAAGCAGCTCGGACGCTCGGTGTGTATCCATCGCAGATGCGTCAGTGGACAACAATCGCGCGGTCCCCGACCCCGCAGGTGCTGCGCCGCGTCGCAGCGTTGTTCGATGCGACGGTGCAGGAAGTGTTGATCGCCGCCGGGTTCATGACTGAAGATGAAAACGTGCCATTGTCACCGACAAGAGTGTCGCTGCAGCAATTGTCGAACAAGCAGATTCTCGACGAGATTCGACGCCGAACTGCCGGAGACGTGGGAGGGCCGCCGATTCCTGTGCGCGTGGACGGAGTTCTTTATTCTCCAGATGGCCCGCCCACAGCGTCCGTCAGTAACACCTAGGCGGGCCGCACACGCCGAGCCGGCAAAGGCGAACGTGCACGAGCGATACTACTTCGCGGGTATGGGGCCGAACCACGATTGGTGGTTGCATACGGTGCTCTTGTATCAGGCAGGCACTTCGCCTGCGGATCCATAGCGTCTCTGACTCGACGTGGCGGCGCGAGCGTTGGAGAGACCCACCCCCGGCGAGTACACAGCCGGAGGGCAGGCCTTGCGCGGCCGAACTGACCACTCAGAATCGCCGCAGCAACGAAATGCTATCCAATTTCCGCGTTCAAAATGCCAGATAGTACTTCGAGTTTGCGATCCAAGTGCGAAAATTCATTGCCGATAACTTGTATCCAGTCGTACTGGAGCTCGCATATACTGCGCTACAGTGCATCTGGACTTCATGGGCGAATGCTGTCATAGGTCGGACCGTTGTCGTCCAAAGATTCCTCGGATAGCATTTTCGGACAGGACTATTCGTCTCCGAGTGTGGCTTGTCCAAGCCGCCGGAGCCGCCGCTGTCCCGCTCCTCCTTCGATCGAGCCGAAGATGGTGAGCGAACAGATCGTGCCACAACCACTTTTTGTCGCCGATGATCTGCTACCGCTAATTTGCAATAGATAGCCACCCCGTCGTGGTGGGGCTGGAAGTGAGCCACAGGATTACTCGCCGGATGGTGAGGCCTGTTGCTCGCGTCATTTCACGAGATCGACGAACCGGGCGATTGAACTTTTACGTTTCGTCGAATACTCGCTGGTTCCTACCCTGGCTTGCGCCACCGTGGTGGCGCTGAACGGTGTCCGCGACAGATATCCGCCCGCCTCTTCGATCGCTTGAATTCACCGACCCGATAGTTGCCGCTCAGGGCAGTCCGAGTGCGATCGCGAGTGCTTTGTTCAGTTTGACCACGGTGGCGGGGGAGAGCGATCCCGCGGGCCTGCTTGCGGCGATTTCGTCGTCGAAGAGCTGGATGAGGTCATCCGCCAGGATCGAACCGACGAGAGGATCGGCGGCCCCGAGGGTGACGGCTGTCGGAACGCCGGGCTTCGGTGTGGTGGTCACGCGTGCGGCGAGGACTGTGTTCAGGTTGCGGTTGCGGACGTTGTTGGACACCACCACCCACGGCTTCTCGCCATGTCCCATATCGAACCAGTAGATCTGACCGCGAAGCGCGGCCGTCATTCGTTGTAAGCCTGGTCGACACGCTCGGCGTAGCGATTACGACGTGTTCGCTGCTCACTCAGACCCTCCGCTTGATCCTTGGCAAGCTCGGCATAGCCTGCCTCGAGCGCCTTCTCGCGCAGTGATTCGGCGCCCGCACGCAGCAGGGCTCGGGCGATCCCGGATTCGGAATTGTCACGGATGGTGATGTGCTGCTGCTGAGCCCATTCCCGCAGGATTTCTGCTTCGCGCCGTTCGGGGTCGGCGAACAGGGCGAGTTCCGCCTGGTCGTCGCTGTCGAGTGTTACGGGCAGCCGTTTCACATCCATGTTTCATATTATGACTCACATTGTGTGTCACGGCAATGAGTTTTCCGACATAGCCGAATTGTCGGAGGCATTGGTGCGGGCCGTACTGCTGCACTCCTACGCCGGGTCAGGACGCTCCGGCATCTTCATCGGATTCGGCTCAGCACCGGTACGCCCACTGACCGCTCTCTAACATCACCGTGCCGGCCTGCCCCCTGTCCGGGGCCGGGCCAATACGACCACGCCGCGTGGCAAGCTGATCTTCCACATCTTCGGCGCCCTAGCGGAATTCGAGCGTAACCTCATCCGTGAACGCACCATGGCAGGACTGTCCGCGGCTCGCGATCGCGGCCGCGTCGGAGGCCGGCCATCCTCGCTGACCGCAGCGAAGAAGCGGCAGGCGAACAAAATGCGCGGGGACGGCGTATCCATGACCGAAATTGCGGAAGTGTTGAACGTCGCCCTCAGCGCCCTGTACCGGAACTTGCAGTGAGAAAACAACTTTGACGTGATTTAGCGGGTTCGTGACTCGCTGAACAACTTGGCAGGGTTTTCTTCGAAGCTGACCTGCAGCCGCTATACCGGCCGCTGGAAAAACCTGTTCCCGCACCGGATGCGATCTCGCCGACCTCGATCGCTAGTCCTCGTACTCCGGTTCGGGCTCATCCACCCATGCCTGATACCCCGGACTCGTCAGTCGCAGGTGGATCGCGCTGGGGCTCATACTGAGTATGACGACCACTTTGGGCAGGTCCCACCGGATAGTTGCCTCAGGTCCGGGCTCGGAGTACGTGGGTATCGGAAGGACGGAATTCAGTGCCGCAGTGAGATTCGCGAACCCTGCGTTCCGCAGCGGGCGCACGACTGTCATGGGCGTAGCATCATCTGCCACGTCCGTGACGAAGATCGAGATCCAATCCATTCTGTGTTGCCGCCCAAACATGTTCGCCTTCGGCCGACTGACATGCAGGTTCGTCCTTATCGAGGCGCCAGCATGCCTGAGTTCGACGAGCTCCCATCCAGCCTGTGCGCAGAATGGTTCCAGGTCGTCGACGGCCCAGGTCCAGTCGAATTCTGCGGCGAGGCGGGCGATCCGGGTGGCGCCTTCGATGTCGACGTGCATGTGTGGATGCTAATTCCTTGTTGCTCGTTTTTGACGAAGGCCCAATGCCGCACAGTGGCGCCAAAACGAACGATTCTGAGGCACTGCCGTCGGTACCTCAGAGACGCATTCGGTCCTAATCCGCCTTCCCACATGCGTACTTCAATGCCTCTGCACGATCACATGGCTTGTCAGTTGCGGTCGACCGACTCCCAATCCAGTGCGTCAAGCTCGGTGTAATCGCCTTCGAGCCAGGCCCACAGCAGGGCCACGATCTGTGCTTCGTCGTTGACGACAGCCTGCCTGCTCGGAGCTGGCGGCGGCGCATCGCACCATTCGAGGTCGAAGTCGGTGGCGCTGTTGCGATAGGCCTGGATGAAACCGGGTTCGTCAGCTCGGGCCACGACCATGAAGGTGTTACCCCGCTGCAGTTCGATGCAACGCACCCAGTACTCGAGGTGCTCACGGGTCAGTGTCGTCAGCTCTAGGCCGCCCACACTCACGTCGAGATTGCGGTGGATGACAGGCACCGGATCCGGCAGACGGTCGTCCCACGGTCCGGCGAAGCGCGGATCAGAACTCATCTTCGTACTCCCAGCCGTAGTGCACCTGCGCGTGCGACACCAGCTGGGTAGCCCGCGCCGTCAGCATTTTCTCGAAGTCGGGCGCCCAGCGGTAGAACCCGCTGAAGATCAGCTTGTGATCGCCGGAATCGGCGTGCACGGACAGGTCCGCCCCCTTGCCCCGCATGCTGACGAATACTTCGTCATCCATTCGATGTTCCCGCATGACCTTGGTCAGCAGCATCGTCATGCCAACCTGCTCCCGGTCGTCGCGCAACCCGGAGATTTCCACGTGGACACCAATTTGCACAGACACGCCGCCGACTATATCCGCGCCCACCGACACCTCCGTCGCTGCGAGCCTCTGAGGAACCGAACTGATTCTGGGCACTGCCGTGGGTATATCCGATGAGATCGCGAGCTGCGAGCGGACCCGACCCGAAGCCATTTGGCTCGATCCTTAGAGTTCACTTTTCTCTACGACGGTGCTGCGCAACGCACAGCGGAGTATCCGACCTTGGAGGAAGCGATCCGGAGTATCGAATTGGGCCAGGTCGATCGCACGCTGTGGAGCATCCAGTACATGGATCGTGAGGGCGGAACCCGGGTCTACCGTTTCGCCGCGGAGCGCGGCGACAGTGATGAAAGGTAGAACCCGCGCAACTGAATGCACGGACCGAGAATGCGGCGTGACGCTGATTTGCGCCGTGTGATGGCGTAGGCCTGAGTACTGCAGGTGTGCTCGATTCCGTTTACCGATCGTCGGCACCCGGGATGCGCCGTGTCATCATCCGTGGCGGGCGAGATCAGACGGGCCGCGGGCGAGGCGGCTGCCGGGTAGGGGCTGTGTGAGAAGTATTCGAGGAGGGGGTTGACCTGGCTGCGCGGATCGACGGGTAGCCGTCCAGAGTGTGCCCATTTCTCAATGTTGTTATCACAGTGCGGGTTTAGCGCGTTTCTGTCGACGTCCGCGTGGGTAGATGGGGTGCAGGATGCGGTTGACCGGCGGGTTGCCTCGTTGGGTATCGCCGGGTCCGAAGGTTCCGCCCGGTTGAGACGACAGCCGGGGGAACCGCTCGGGGCTGGCAGTGTGGATTGGTCTCGTCTGGCGGGTCAGCGTCCGATCAGCGACCTACCAGAGAAGTGGCGGCGGCGAGAGATGTCTGCTCATTGATGGTCCACTACCCCTCGACCTGCAGTGAGGGACACGTTTGCCTCGAGGACAAGCCGGGTAGGGATAGTGCGATCCACCGGTAGCCGAACCCCCAAACTTCGTTACCGGTGGATCGCCAGTGTCGTACCTGACCTCTGCCGGGTCGCGGTACATACTGCCCGTCGGGTTTCGCTCTCGGAGCCCGACGGGGTTCTGTCCGTGAGCGCGCCGAGGGGAGGGGCGTGAGCGTTGAGGACGCATGCACGAGACGTCAGGCGCCGGTCGCTCGGGCGCTGGTGTGCGCGGCGCCGATCTGGGGTAGTTGCCGGACATGACTTCCTTGACTGCACTTGCGTTGACCTGTTCGCTCAAGCCGTCGCCGGCTCCGTCGAGCAGCGAGTTGATCGCCGATCAGGTTCTTGCAGAACTACGAAAATATGACGTGGTCGGCGAGAAAATTCGTCTGGTCGATTTCGATATCCGCCCCGGTGTCGACGCTGACATGGGTAACGGAGACCAATGGCCGAAGATCCGCGATCGTATCCATGGCGCCGATATCGTTGTGATCTCCACTCCGACGTGGTTGGGACAGATGTCGAGCGTAGCCAAGCGTGCCCCTCGAGCGCCTGGATGCGGAACTGTCGGAGACGGACGAACGAGGCCGACCGATTCTGTTCGACAAGGTGGCGGTGGCCGCGGTGGTCGGCAACGAAGACGGGGCCCATGCGATCGTCGCGTCCTTGTTTCAGGCGCTCGACGACTGTGGCTTCAGCATCCCCGCACAGGGGTGCACGTATTGGAACGGCGAGGCGATGACGCCCGGCGACTACAACGACCTCGAAACGATTCCTGATGCGGTGGCGTCGACGAATGCGACCGCAGCCCGCAATGCGGCCCATCTCGCGCGTCTGTTGCGAAGCCAGCCGTACCCCACGGCGCAGAGCTGATTGGGCGGAGGTTCTGGGGAACGGGCACTGGCGGAAGTGATGCTGTTCGCCCCGTTGTGTGGTCACCATGGTTGCTGTTCGTGAGTTGCGGCGGCGACGGTGAGCACACGTGCCACCTCGACCGGTGGTCGGCCCCACAGGAGTGCCACGTGTTCGATCGCGGTTATTGCGATGTCGAACAGAGTCGGTATGACGTTGGCGCCCAATGCCTCAGCTGCGGGCACTTGTTGATGCAGGTCGAAGTAGACGATGGCGATCGTTGCTTCGCGGAGATGGCGTGGCCCGGGAAAGACGGCGTGGCGGTGGGGGGTGTATTTCTCGATCACTGCCAGCGGGTGGCTGTCGAGCAGGAAGGCGAGCAGATCCAGCACTGTGGCGCACAGGATGGTCGCTGAGATGTACCACTGCTGATAGGTCAATCCTGGCGTGTCGCGCAGAGTGTCGCAGCCCTCATCGTCGTCGGTGATGTAAGCGCAGATCAATGCCGCACAGTGTTGAACGTGGGTTTCCCGCGGCATGTGCGACTCCTTGGGGGGCGGATATGTCTGCCGGTACCCGAAACGGGTGATCGGTGCACATCCGCACGTCCGCGCCCGCACCCGCGAAGCAGCCGCCGATCGCCGGGTACCGATGTCCGTACGGCGATGCCGATTTCCGTCTCCCGCAGACCCGAGGATGTCCTTTTTGTCGGTATGTGTAAAAGTCTTCGCTAGTGACGCGACGGGTGAAGGGAGAGCGGGATCGTGGAGGCATCGGAGGGGCCTGTTCCGGATATCTACGAACGGATCTCACATCTGGCGCGAACGGCTCATGGAACACTGCGGGGCGGTGTGAAGTCTGCGTCGGAGGTGCTTGAGGAAGTCACCGAGGGCGCGGTGAAACTGCGACGGTGTCGATCATGCCGGTGTGACGTTGGTGCGGCGTTCGCGGCCGGGGCATCGCCTGGACAACCTCGAATCTGTCGCGACGACGGGCGCGGTGCCGAGGCGCTTCGATGCATTGCAGCATCACTATGGTGAGGGCCCGTGTTTCGATGCGATCTGGTTCCGTCAGACGGTCCGGATCGACGATGTGGGGTCGGAGGCGCGGTGGCCACGGTTGATGGCTGCGGCGCTCGAGCAGACGCCGGTCCGGTCGGTGCTCTCGATCCAGCTGTACACCGACGGTCAAGAGTTGGGAGCGCTGAACCTGTTCTCCGACAACGCCGGTGGCATCGATGACGAAACCGAGGAGCAGGCGTTCAATCTGGCTACTCATGCGGCTATTGCGCTGTCGAGTGCACGGCGTGGCGAGCAGTTCAGTAGTGCTCTGGCTTCTCGTGATCTGATCGGGCAGGCCAAAGGGATGATCATGGAACGCTTCGACCTCGATGCGATTGCGGCGTTTCGGCCTATTCGGACCCTGTCTCAGGAAATGAACGTGCCGGTCATCGAAGTGGCACGCCGACTGGCTCTGCGGGAACAGCCCGTCGCGGACGGCAAGGAATAACGCCCTCGCGGATTCCGCAGCAAGCAAACGCACAGCCCACGACGAATCCGCGGTATGCCACCGGAATTGACGAAGCCGCCGGCACCGAAAAAGGTGTCCAGCAGCTTCACAGGGGCCGGTACCCGCCTTGCGCCTCGCGGCAAGTGGCCGCTCGAAGCGGGGCATGTGCACAAAGAACGCAGGTGGGGCCGTCGCGATAGGGTGACTTTCTGGAGTGGTTTACGGTGATGAATGAGGTGCACAACCATGGGATTCTCGGTCGAGCGGTTTGACCACATCGTGATCAACTGTCGTGACGTCGACGCCACAGCCCAGTGGTACGCGACAGTACTCGGAATGACGATCGAGCGATTCGGCCCTACGGCGCGCACTGCGGTGAAGTTCGGCAATCAGAAGATAAATTTGAGGCCTCTCGGAACGGTGGAGCAAGACCCGGGCTGGACCACCGGTGCCGTCGAGGCGGCAGGTTCCGAGGATTTGTGCTTCGTCACGTCGGCGTCGCCGGATGCTGTCAGTGCCCACCTGGAGAGCTGTGGGGTGGAGGTGCTCGACGGTCCCGTGACCAAACTAGGTGCCCTCGGAGAGATGGTGTCGCACTATTGTCGGGATCTGGAGGGCAATCTCATCGAGATTGCCGTCTATCCGAATTGAGCACGCCGAGAACGGCTTACGCCGTGGCAACCCGGTCCGATGCTGACTCAGTCGCGGTCGCATATTTTCGTAGCAAGCGAGTATCGCGCACGGCCCACGACGAATCCTCGGTCTCTCGCCGGAATTGACGAAGCCGCCGGAACCGAAAAGGTGTCCAGCGGCTTCACAGGGTCGATGCCCGTCTTGCGCCTCTCGGCAAGTGGCCGCTCGAAGCGGCATTTCTTTCGGTGGTACCCGGGGCAAAGAACGTCAGCACCGACAGCCTCTACAACGAACAACCCCGAAGAGTTATTCCGCACCGCTGACCAGTGCAGGCGATCATTTCCGGGGGATGATCGAGCGCAGCACGAAGCGGAAGATCGCCGCGGTTCCGGCTCCGACCGCGACACCGGCCACCACGTCGGCCCGAAGAACCCCGACGGTGACACCGAGGACTGTTGCGGCCACGATCGCCAACGCGACATCCGTGGGCGCCGGCCGAGGACTGGTGATCGCACTTCCCCTTCCTCGACAGTCGACGACGTACTCGCACAGATCATCACACGCCGTTTCACGCGGAAGTCGGACCCACGCTGTTCAATGGGACGAGAACCGATTACGGGGAGGTCAGGCCATGTGCGGGAGATATGCAAGCACAAGCTCGAGCAGGGAATTGCAGTCCTTTTTCGACACCATGCAGACCGTCGGCGACGAACTGCCACCGTCCTACAACGTCGCCCCCACACAACCGGTCCGGGTGATCCTCGAACGAACCCCACGCGAGGAACCCGGCGCCGAGCCCCAGCGCCAGCTCCGGACCGTCACATGGGGCCTGCTGCCCGCCTGGGCCAAGGATCGAAAGATGGCCTCCAAACTCATCAACGCTCGCAGTGAAACCGTCACGGAGAAACCGTCATTCAGAAGTAGTGCATCCAAACGGCGTGCCATCATTCCCGCGAACGGCTACTGCGAATGGATGAAAAGTGAAGCCGGGTCCAAGATTCCATACTTCCTTCACGGCGAGGACGACATCCTTGCAATGGCCGGACTCTACGAGTTGTGGCCCGATCCCGAACTGCCCGAGGATGATCCGAACAAATGGGTATGGACCTGCACGGTCCTCACGAGGCCAGCAACCGATGCCACGGGACACATACACGACAGATCCCCCCTGATTTTGCCCGAATCGTTCTGGGAACACTGGCTCGACCCGAACCTGACCGACAAAGGCGAAGTTCAAGCCATGATCAACTCCGTTCCTGAGCCGCACCTCGAACCGTACGAAGTCTCGACTGCTGTGAACTCTCCCAGGAACAACAATCCGAGTTTGCTCGACCCAGTGGCCTGACCGTAGCGATCCGGACCTTTCCGATACGGTTCTGATCGAACTTATGTTCGAGTATCCTGGGTGTGCGGGACGTACGCGCGGATGCAGGAAAGCGGGGCGACGATGAACCAACAGCCCCACTCATCAGCAACGACAGTGCTGACCAAGGCAGAAAAGCTCGAACAGCTACGCCGCAAGATGGCCTCGATCCCGGCCCGCTCCGACGGCACCGAACTCGCTACGCCGTCGGTCATGCTCAAACCCGTCGGCGAGCGCGAGCCAACTCCGATCGTGGCCACCACGCAATCAACCCTTCGGATGCTTCCCGTTCCGGAGCCGATCGGTGACCTGCTCCCACGCGGCGGGTTGGCCCGAGGAACCGTCGTCAGTGTCGACGGCGCAGCATCGGTCCTCATCGGACTACTCGCCACCATCACCGCAGACGGGGGACACGTGGCGGTGATCGGCATGCCTGGTCTCGGACTTCTCGCCTTCCACGAGCAAGGTGGCGACTTGGCGAAGGTCGCGTTCTCTCGGGTTTTCAGTTCTGTGGCGTGATGTCGTGCAAGGATGCATGAAGGGCGTTCTCGCACCGCTTCTTTGGGGGTGTGGCTGCTGTCGTGTTCTGTGGCGCCAGGAGAGGAGATGCTGTGAGGGCTTTTCTGGTGCGGATGCCGTCGGGTGGGCGGTATTGGACGGTGGTCGACGACGGTTACGACGTGATGGCGGTGGCGGACCGCTATTTGCGGGAGTTGCGGTTCGGGCGGGATCGAGCGGAGTCGACGACGAAGGCGTACGCGCAGAGCATCGCATTGTTCCTCCGGTGGTGCGATCGAACGGGTCGTCAATGGCGTACGGCGGCAAGGGATATGGGCCTGTTCATCGTGTGGTTGAAGTACACGCGCGTCGATAGCTCGTCAGTGGTGGCGGGGCCGGGCGCCGAACCGGTTCGGGGCGCTTCTCGGATCAATCACATTCTTGTTGCGGTTCGAGGCTTCCTCTCGTTCGCGGTGGTGGCGAAGGAAGCGCCGGGGGCGGTACTCGAGCAGCTCTACGAGCTCGCCGACACC
Organism: Rhodococcus sp. MurmanLake-1; assembly: GCF_056945715.1. NCBI lineage: Bacteria > Bacillati > Actinomycetota > Actinomycetes > Mycobacteriales > Nocardiaceae > Rhodococcus > Rhodococcus sp. MurmanLake-1. Next base: position 46,566 of record NZ_JBWZNF010000017.1, read on the forward strand.
CGTGATCTGCCGTTGGCAGCGCAGGGAGAGGACGGAATCCTGCGTTACCGCTTGCGAGCTCGTCACAGTCTGCGCGAACCCCGAACAGACGTCGATCGGGCAAGCGACGACGAACTCGTCGCACTGTTTCGGGTGTGTCGGTCGGCGCGGGATCGGTTGATCGTGTTGCTGCTTTCCCGTGCGGGGTTACGTCGTGGTGAGCTGGTGGGTGTGCGCCGCAGTGATGTGCATCTGCTACCGGATAATGCGGTGCATCGATGTCTGATTCGTGGGGCGCATGTGCACGTGGTGCGGCGCGAGAATTCGAATGGTGCGGTGGCCAAATCGCGTCACCCACGAGCGGTTCCGCTCGATTTCCTGGTGGTACGTGCTCTCGATCTGTACTTGCTCGAACGCGCGACGAAACCCGCTGCCGCAGAGTGCGACTTCCTGTTGGTCAATTTGTTTCGGGAGCCGCTGGGTGCCCCGATGACGGTGGGCGCGATCAACGAGTTGTTCGAGGCGTTGTGTGCGCGAGCGCAGCTGGGCCGGCCGATTTCGCCGCATCAGTGCAGGCACGGGTTCGCCAGCAATCTGGCTGATTCCGGCGCATTGATCGACGAGATACAGGTGTTACTCGGCCATGCGTCCCCGATGTCGGCGCAACCGTATCTTCATCCGTCACCGGATCGGTTGCGGGCCGCGGTCGAGCGGGTTCCGTCCCCGCGTTCGGTGATCGAAGGTTTGTCATGACGACCTCACAGGCGTTGCCTCTCTTCGATGACAGGGACGACGATGCCGTTGCCGCGTCGTTGTGGGAACAGATCAGACCCGACTTCCTGGAAGTGTTGGGATGGTCGCCGGAGCGAAGGGTCACGTACTTCCCACGTGAGCATCCGCAGTTGGGATGCAGGCAATGCGTGGTGACCGGTTGTGGGATCAAGGCCGACAATCCGCAAAGTTTGTGCCCTTTCTGCCGGAAGCGGTGGATTGCCGATGGCCGCCGGCCTGTCGAGGAGTTCGCGAAGACACCTCGACAGTGGACGCAGTCCGGTGCGGGCATGTGCGCAGTGCCGGACTGTGAGCGACCGTGGGCCTCGCGCCACGCAGTGTTGTGCCATTCGCACCACTGGTCGCGCGTGAAGACGGCGAATGTGTCATTGGAGGAGTTTCTGGCGCGGTCCGGGGTGGTCGCATTACCTTCGTTCGGACCGTGTCAGGTAGCGGCATGCACCCGTGACCGCAGCACAAGTGGGGCGTACTGCGTCAACCACACTCTGCATTGGAACCGTTTGATCGCTGATGCAGCGATCGGTGGGCAGGATGTGGACGAAGCGCGATTTCGGCGTACGGCTGCCGCGATTCCGACGGTCAACGAATGCAGCCTGCGAGGCCTGCCGGATCGCGTTGTCGCCGAGATACTTTTCGGCGTGCAACACCGAACGGAGTGGGGTGCGAAGACGCTGCCCGAGCACGTCCGCCCGCTGATCGCGAAACTGCTGGCCGAAGAGTGCCGGTCGATTGAGGAGGTGGATCCGACGCAGCTGGCGGAGAGTTCGAAGATCCTTTGTCGATACATCGTCAAGTCCGTGCGTCGATTGCGGTTGACTCCGGAAACAGAACGAGTCAAAGACGACTGGGACACTTCGGTGTTCGGTTACACAGGGACGCTGCGATTCGGGAAGATCTCGCAACCGTGGTTGCGGGAAGCGGCCAAGATCTGGGCGTACAACGATCTGCCTCAGCGGCGCTCACTGAACGCGAAAGCTGCCGCGCAGAACGACCTCCGCTCCCTGGCGAGATTGTCGGAAAACCTACGGTTGCAACGACCGAGTGACCACGGCAACGAACCGCAGCTGCTCTCACGTAGCGATATGTGTGGATTTCTGAATCGGTTGACGTTCTTGTGCGCGGACGGAACGATCAGCGCGAAAACCCGGCATGTCACGGTGCAGGATCTTCGTCGATTGACCGGGAAGATGAGGGCGCTGGGCCTGACCCGCCCGGGTCAGCCGATGCACGGACTTCCGGACGACTTCATCCTGTATCCGGAGGACATACCTCAGGAAGGCGATGTCGAGAAGGAATGCAGGGACCTTCCGATCGAGGTGATGCGGCATATCTGCGAGCATCTCGACGAATTGGAGCAGGCAAGCACGAGAGATATTCGAGTGGCCGTGGAGTTGATCATCGATACCGGACGGCGCCCGGACGAGATCTGCCGGCTCGACCTCGATTGCTTGGACCGGGACGAGCAGGGCAAACCTGTCCTCGTCTACACCAACTTCAAAGCCGATCACCGGGGTGCACGTCTGCCGATCGGCGAAGCCACTGCCGCCACGGTCATCGCCCAATGCGAGCGCGTCCGTGCCCGATTCCCCGATGAGCCGATCGAGACGCTCAAACTCATCTCCGCTCCCACACGAAATCCACACGGACGGCGAGCGTTGAACGACAAATACCTCGGCAAACGCCATCACGAATGGATCCTCACTCTCCCCGACATCAGCATCCCGATGACAGTGGAATCCAAAGGCAAACGGGTGACGAAAATGTTGCCGTTCAACAGGTCCCAGATATTTCTCTACGCCTACCGGCATACCTACGCCCAGCGCCATGCCGACGCAGGTGTCGGCGTGGATGTCTTGTGCCAGTTGATGGGTCATCGCTACATCGGCACGACACAGGTGTACTACCGCGTCGGCGAAGACAGACGCAGGGAAGCCGTCGATCGGCTCACGAGTATGCACTTCGACCGACACGGAACCCGGATCTGGCGTGAAGCGACCGCGCTACTCGATTCCGAACACCTCCGCCGCGCGGTCGGCGAGGTCGCTGTCCCCTACGGAAGTTGCAGCGAACCGAGCAATGTTGCCGCCGGCGGGCACGACTGCCCGATCCGGTTCCGATGCGTCGGGTGCTCTCATTTCTCGACCGATGTGTCGTACCTGCCCGACCTCGAAGGCTATCTCGCCGCGTTGCTGCGTAGCCGCGAGCGACTTCGCGGTACGTTCGTCGCTGATGACTGGGCCACGGCAGAAGCGATGCCCTCCGAAGCGGAAATCTCCCGCATCCGCCGCCTGATCTCACAGATCAAAGCCGAGGTCGACGACTTGCCGACCAACGATCGCGCTCAGATCGAAGAATCGATCGGAGTCGTGCGCCGGGCACGCACCACCGTCGTCGGCCTTGGGACACCGCAGGTCAGGCAACCGCTACCTGATGTGCGGCCGGACAGGAACATCTGAACAATGACGAATCCGATGATCGACGGTCGCCGCGCTGACACCTCTCGTCGCAGACAACGAGTACTGACCACACTCGAGACCGCCGTGGCGGACGGAATGCAGATCAGTGTCGCCGGGATCGCCCGAGCAGCAGGAGTGGACCGCACCTTCCTGTACCGCCACAAGGACCTGTTGGCTCAGATTTACACCGCACAAGCTGCGCCGACAATCATTACGGCGAGGGAGGCTGCGGTGACGCGGGAATCGTTGCACGCGGACCTCGCCAACGCGCAACAGCGCATCGCCCGCTTCGCCGCCCACAACGCGCTCCTGGAGCGGAAACTCTCCGAACTGCTCGGACGACAAGTCTGGGGCGAGTCCGGGCTCGGTGCACCCGCCGACGTAGAGGAACTCCAACGCCGCATCATCTCGCTTGAGCAGCAGGTTGTCGACCTCATCGGTCGACTCGAAGAACGTGATCAGGAACTCGACGCGGCCCGGACAGCCAACCGTGAACTCTTTGCGAATATGAACAGGATCTGAATGTCTCGTATTTGATTCGAAGGCAACAGTTTTGAATGTTCACCGATATTTCGGAGAACACCGAGATCGCAGAGGGGCGCGATTGGATGCAGTCAACGGCAGAGTCGAATGTGTTCGATGGAGGGTGGATGCAATGTTCGTTGGCTGCCGTATGTGTCCGGGCTACCGTAGTCGATGAGACGGACGGTCACGGTGGTGAGGTTGGCCTCGATGATCTGCGCCGTCAGCCATTGATCGCCGTCACGAAATTCCCAGTGTTGAGCCAGGTAGCTCAACCCGTGGTTGGTGAGGTATTCGGTAGCGGTTTCGTGTGTTGTCGCTTCAGTGAGGGGATAGCCGAAGAGCGTGCACGGCTCGAACAATCCAGTCGCATTTCCTTTCAGCAGTCCGATGAGTTCGCCGTCGTCGTCGCGATGCACAGGTTCAGGGGACCGCATCAGTGAGTGTCCTTCTCGGGTTGTTTTGTGCGGGCGAACGATTGCCCTCTCAGCTCTTGTGCAAATTGCGGATACATCGCGATGACCGCGTCGATGACTCGTTGAGTTTGCTCATGATGAAAGGAGATCCCCGCACGTTCGGCCGCGGAACCGTCGTAGCTGGTGAGATCTTGCCGTTCTCCTCGTTTCCACACTCCGACGACCTTTTGTGAATCGCTGATGACCTCGTCAGGTCTTCCATCGACCAGCACCAGGTCGGCTATGGCGCCAGGAATGATCCGCCCGCGGCCGACGAGTGCGAAGACCTCCGCCGGATCCGCGGTCGCAGCACGTAGTGCAGCAACAGGCGAGAGTCCCGCGGTCACCAGATGCTGTAGCTCCCTATGCAGCGAAGCTCCGTGAACCGTGCCGGGGTTCGGTGCGTCCGTTCCCGCGAGGATGGTGCAACCCGCTCGGTGCAGAGCCCCGACATTCTGTGCTGCGATCTCGAATGAAGGCATCTGCGGTGGCATCCACCGCGTCGATTGAGCTTCGAGTACGTCGATCCACGCCGGACTGAGTGCATCGACCAGAGCCGCTTGGGTGAGCAACGGCGCCGGTTCGCCGAGGGCCGGAAACCCGTCTTGGATGGAGAGAGTGGCGATGACAGCCGCCTTGGCCTCGACGATCGCGGCGATCTGGGCGCGTGTCATCTCATCCGTCGGTGCGTGAGCGAGAACATCGACTCCGCAGTCGACGACCTCGACCGCGTCGACAGCCTGATGCACGTGTGCAACTGCGAGCATGTTCTCCGCATGTGCCGCGTCGACGAGTGCGCGGATGGTCGGAAGTTCGAGTGATGGCAGCGTCATCCCGACCCCTTGGCCGCTCTCGTAGAACAGTTTGAGGTATGTTGCGCCTTCGTTGCGCCGGGCCCTGACGAAATCCGCCGCCTCCTGAGCGTTGCTGACATACGGGAACGGTGCGTACATCATCGACGGATGCCCACCGGGTGCGGTGGCACCGATACTCGAACTGAATACCGTCGCGTTTCCGCGATCGTCGCCTTCGCTGATGGCGCGCTGAACGAGTGGCGGCTTACTGAACATGTCCAAGATCGTGGTCACACCGAACGACAGTGATTGTGCTGGAGCACCGGGGAGCAGATGGACGTGCGAGTCGATGAGACCCGGAAGCAGAGTGCCTCCGCGTCCGTCGATCAGGTCGTCGTGGGCGCGAGCGATGGACGGATCGCCGAGGTCGACAATCGTTCCCAGTTCGAGTCGGACCGCTGTTGCAGCGGTGAGATCCAGGCCGTCGAAGACACGTACGTTCGTGATAGTTGTTCCCATGTCTGGGACGGTAGAAGTTGACACAATGTGAAGGTCAAGTCGTGGAGTGGGTGGGAGGATTCTGTGGCGGAACTGTCGATAGGACAGGTGTCTCGGCGAGTGGGAGTATCCGCGCGAACGCTCAGGCATTGGGATCAGTTCGGATTGTTCACCCCGACCACGGTGTCCGGCAATGGGTATCGCTGGTACGACGAAGCGCAGCTGCCGCGCTTGTATCGAATTATTGCGTTACGCCGCAGTGGATTAGGGCTGGACGAGATTCGCGATGTGACGGTTGGAGGTGACGGCGAAGCCGAGTCGCTTCGTATCCATATCGATACCCTCACGGTGGAGAGGGATCGTCTCGATCAACTCATCTCCACCCTCGAAGAACACGTCGTGTCGCTCGAGAGTGCGTCACTTTACGACGAGGAAAGGCATGAGCGAGAGTTCTCCGCGTTCACAAACCGGCTCGATGACAGATTCGGCAAGGCCGTGTCGGAGATCGCCGGATCTCTCCCGCCTACGGCGATGACCGAGGCCGATGTCGCGCACATGAGCGCTCAGCAATCTCGTCTACTGCAGAAATTCGCGGATTTCATGGCTACAGGAGCCGCGGCCACCTCCGCGAAAGTTCTTGATGTCGTCGCCGAACACTATGCTGCGGTGAGCCAATTTTGGACGCCTTCGGCGGCGGCTTATCGGGCACTGGGCACGATGTATGTGGACGATCCACTTCAGCGCGGTTTCGTGGAGGCGATTGACCCAGCCCTTCCCCAATGGCTTGCGGAGGCAATCTCAGCGTATGCCGAGCAGCGTATGCCGCCGTGATGCGTTGGATGGAAAGATCCGGTCCGTTACGGATGTGTGGATACCCGGCGGTCGAGTAGGCCGTTGACGATTCGAGACTCTCTGCACTACACCTCTGGCAAACTGTTGCGCCCGCACCTAAGCCTCTGAACTGCAAAATCCTCGCGCTGGCGGCGAGGAACAGATTCACACCCCTAGAGAAGTCGCGCTGGTGCCGCAGCCAAAGGACGCTGCAATCGACTGCGCCGCAATTTTGCTGGAGGGCTTCGACGTCGTTGTTCTGGGGCTCTCTGGTGGCGCTGTAACGCCCTCTCGCGGAAGGGCTGTGGCTGCGCGGGCAAGAAAGTAAGGGATCGCTGTTGATCGTCACAGAAGGGCAATGGGACGGTCCGGATCTGCGGATCTCGTCGCGAGTGTCCGGATATACGGGTCTGTCAGCGGGGCGAGGGCGTGTGACAGGCGTTCGGCTCGACGTCGCGGCCGTCGGTAAAGGATTCCAACAACGCGCAGGCAGCCTGGAGATCCGCGACGAGAGCGGACAGCTCCGCTGGGCAACCGTCGACGACAGCACGCGTGCTGCGACCCCGCCATTGAGGGCAGCGCAGTGATCAACACTGACCATTGGACCGAACGCTGGCCCGATCACCCTGTGATCAGGACATTCGACGAGCCGAGGGCCGTGAAAGTCGACATTGGCCGTGCCCTCCCGCTCGGGCGTGGGGGAGCATCACGCGCCGATCACGTGAGCATGCGCGTGAAAACATCCGCGCTCTACATGTCCGGCTACCTGGACGGCGTTTTGAAATACTGGGCGAAAATGCATTCTCTGCACTAGTCAAGCTAGGCGTCGATTCAGCTTCGATGGACACTCCAGAACCGGGCCTTGACAGTACTTGCGACTATCCCGAGCGCTCTGCCAATCTGCGATATGCAATCTCAAGAGCGATTCGAGGGGCGGCGATTGCAAGCCTGAGCTGCGCGATGAATCTGGTGGACGAATGGATGTTGAGGTGGCCGTACATGCGATGTTCGATCACTAGACCGTCAGATAGTGTCCATATTTCGGTTCCGATCTGTGTATGGCGGCTGCCGAATCCTCCAGTCCACGAGAGCACTACGGTGTTTGCGTCGGCACATTCGACGCGCTTGCGTACCGTAAGCCCGTACTTCTTCCAAATGTGCGCGAGTTCGGTGGCAGCAGCGGATATCTCTGCGATTCCGGCATGGACGTCGCGTGCGCCGTCGAAGACCCACTCCGCTGTGGCCTCTGGATGGTATAGAGCGATCCACTCGTCGAGTAGCGCGTTGTTCGTGATGCGCTCGGCAGACTCAGCGAATTTGATTGCAGCGGTTGAGTGGTTCACTTGCTTGCTCCTTGAATCTGGGGGGCTCATATCAAGTCTTCGAGACGGTCGGCAGCTGCCCTTGCGCCGTCAGTTGCGCGGAGGCGCCGGACGATCTCGGATGCAGCCGCTCCCTTCGAATGTGGCAACGAGGATCGTCGCCATCAGCTGCTCTTCCTCCGTTGAGGTGCGATGTACGGGGCTAGTGCTGAGCGCAGGGCAGCATCGAGTTGTTGAGGTGCGATGTCGGCAAATGGCTTTGCGCACGATGGATCGACCGTGTAGTCAAAGTTGTTGATAGTGGCTAGGTGCCGATTGAAGTGGTACGAGTCATCGGTGAACCGGGAGACGAGGAACGCGTCGATGGTTGGGTTGCTCCACGGCAGCCGAAGGATCGGTTTGTTCACTCCGAGCGTCCGCATCACTGCACGCACCAGTTCCTCGTGCGTGGGCTCTGCGGATGCTGGCACGTCAACAGATCCCATTGGTTGGTCGGCTACCCCCGCCCGTACCAGACAAGTTGACACCGTCTCGGAGTCAACGACGGCCATCCTGTTGTCCCGCCAAGGCCCCATCGGGATGATCGGAGCACGTTGCACCAGTTGGGCATACGGTCTCATCCCACGCGATCGGTCGCCGAGGACCATGCCTGCTCGCACTACCGTAAGCTCGTTGAGCCGTTCAGCAAGGGCGACCTGCACTGCCTGGCGATTCCGCTGGTAACGAGGAGGCTCGCCGATGTTGGGCGCCGGCAAGGTGGTGAAGAAGACACCTCTCTTCACCTCCGCCTCGGCTGCCGCGCTTGCGAAATTTCGCGCGGCTATCAGGTCGAGATCATCTTGGGCCCGAGAGTCGAGCGAGTGGACGAAGTAGTAGGCGACATCGATACCAGCAACAGCTTGCGCAAGTCCCGCACCCGTGACTACATCGCCGACATGGACCGCGTCAAGGCAGTCTGGCGCTCGTGCCTCGTCCCTTACGAGTCCGCTGATGTGATGACCTTGAGCGCCTAGCCTTCGGGCGACCGCCACGCCGTTATGCCCTGTCGCGCCGACTATGAGGACCCTCATCTAACGCTCCTGCTTGGTGGGATGTGTCTCGCTTCGGGTGAGTTGGTGCCCGCTGGACCACGGCCGCGCAGCGCCGGAACGCCACCAACTCCACCACTCCGATGGATGCCGGGGCAGTTCTGCCACAAGGGGAATCGGATCGAAGTAGGAGATCCTTTCGACTGCCTTGGCGCCGCGAAGTAGGAATCTGTCAACCCCACCCCACTCCACTGAGCGCGATGCGATGGTGGACGACAGGCGGATCTCGATGAAGAGCACTGTCGCATCCCCCTGCCAGCGCTCCACATGAGCCCTCAGATCAGGCGTCCATGACCACAGTCGCTCGAACTCCGCCTCGGCCGCAGCCAGGCCGACAAGCGGGGGCGAAAGAGGCTGTCTGAGCACTACATCATCGTGGAGGATCTCGTCCAAGCGGTTCGGTGCTGGCCTACTCCAGAAGTCTGCGAACGCATCGACGAAATCGTGCTGCGGGTCAGTCACGGACATCTCCTCGGATCGTGATGCGGCGTGTCCTCGCCGCGCAACGATCATCACATAACTTTTTGAAGTGAGCAATGCAGAATTGTATTCTCCAACTTTGAATAGTTCCCTGGCGTGAGTATCATCGACACCATGTCCAGGCGCACGTACAACCAATTCTGCGGTCTCGCCGGCGCGCTCGACGCAGTCGGCGAGCGGTGGACACTACTCATTGTGCGAGACCTGAGTGGCGGACCGAAGCGCTACTCGGACCTCGCAGGATCCTTGGAAGGGATCGGCACCAGCCTCCTGGCAGCGCGCCTGAAGCAACTGGAGGTCGACAAGGTCATCGTTCGGCGTGACCTTCCGCCGCCGGCTGCATCCACGGTGTACGAGCTGACCGATGCTGGCTGGGAACTTGTGGATGCGTTGGCGCCTATCGCTGTTTGGGGAGCACGCCACAGCCTCAGCAAGACCCGACTTCCCGATCAAGGCTTCCAGCCAGAGTGGAGCCTGGCATTCGTAGGTCGAGCGATGCGAAACGCCTTGAGCGACAGCGCCCCTCCTGCAGTCATCGAGTTCACAATCGACGGATCCACTGCGGTTGCGACGGTTGATCGGCACAACTCGGCGATTACGCCTGGGCATGCCCAAGGAGAAGTCAACGCGTCAATCGTCACCGACTCCGCGACCCTAGCTGCGATTGTCGCCGGCCGCGTTGATCTCGGTAGTGCGCTCGAAAGTGGACAACTCCGTGCAAGCGGCGACGACTGGGTGATGCTCAGTCTCGCATCCGCCTTGTCGCAAGTGGCACACTAGAATCCGCTCGCAACCGCGGCATATTCGCCGTCGAGCGCGGGTCGCAGAAGAGCCCGTGAGCTAGATCTAGTGATCATGAGCCATCTCCGTGATGACTCTGTTGGTTCAGGTCATCACGTGTGAATGTGACCAGTGGCTGCACAAGATCAAGTGGTCCTCCGTTTAGCCCTCTCTCTTTTGGGCATGGCGGGAATCCCCAGCTCGGTGTTCCGGGTGGCGCGGTGCTGGGTGTCTCGGAGTTTGTCGCGAAGGTAGGTCAGGGTGAGGTCGATGCCTTCGATTTCGCCGAGCCAGCCTTGGTCTTGGGCGCGTTCGCGTCGCTTGATCAGGTCGGTTTCGATGTCGGTCAGTCGTGGGAGCATTTTCGGGTCAACGTGCAGCATCGGGCAACGGATGCAGGCGTGTTCGTGGGCGCAGGGTGTGGCGTAGGGCCGTCCGCAGGCGCCGAGTTCGACCTTCCGTTTGTCGAAGTGCGCTTCGAATTCTGCCCATTCTTCTGCGGTGACGGGGCGGTATTCCTCGGCGGGGCGCGTCGCCCTTCGGCGTTGGAGGTGGGCTTGGTAGTGGCGGGTGACGTCTTCGTCGAAGACGGCGACGTAGCCGCGGGTGGTTTCCAGATTCAGGTGTCCGAGCAGCGCGGCGCCGATGTGAATCGGTAGGCCGTTGTTGACGAGGTCGGTGACGAACAGGTGGCGGAAGTCGTGGGCGCGGAAGTGAATTCCGGTGAAGCGTGGGTCCGTTGCGGCGATTTCTTCGCAGATGGCTCGTAGTCTCGTTCCGATCGCCCCCGTGGTCATGACTTCGACGCGTTGACCGATGTGGCGTTGGAACAGGAACGGTTGCGGGTCGCTGGTGATTCGTTGGTAGTCGTCGTAGCGGGTGGCGAGCGGCACCGAGGTCTTGCCTGCGGTGATTCGGCGGATAACGAGGGCGATCACGTGAAACAGCTCCGCTGACATGGGGATGACGCGTTCACGGTCGGACTTGGACGGAGCCACCACGAGCAATGCGATCACTTCACCGTTCGGTCGCTGGTATTGGCGCACGCTCAGATGGGAGAGTTCGGTGAGTTCTTCGATTCGTAGTCCGCTGTGCCGGAGGGTCTCCACGATTGCCCAGGACCAGAATGCTGCGTCTTCCTTGAGGGTGACGTCCATTCGTTTGCCTGTGTTTTCATCGCGGACGTGCACTCGTGGCCTCTCGCCGCGGCGTGCGAGGTTGGTGTCTTCGCGGGAGTAGATCCGGGTGTAGGTCTGGTCTCGGATGGTGAACTGTTCGTCCGGTCCGGCGTCGGTGGCGTGTTCGATCAACTCTCGTAGATGTTCGTATCGTGACTCGACATGCTCGACCAAGACAGGCAGCAAGGGTTGCAAGGTTCGGATCGTGGCGTGAGTGCGTTCGCGTGCCCGCCGCTGGTCTTTGGCGAGGGCGCGCATTTCACTGCGAGGGATCGGGCACGGTACGGACCACTGCGCCCAGCGCTCCGGCTCATGCACTGCCCATGCCTGGATGTCGTAGTACATCGCGCGGATCGCCATGAGAACACTGACCTGGCGCAGTCGAGGGCTACCGTCGTCGAGAACGGTAAGGGCAGAACGCCATTCGAGGTAGACAGGTTCCGAGATGCGTAGGTCCGCCTGCTCGGGGTTGATGCGTTCGATTCCTTTCCAGAACAACCGGACCAGCACGCAGGCTTGACGGGAGAGTCCTGAATACGTCACTTCCGCGCATCGCCGGTCGAGGTAGTCGATGAGCAGTTGCCGAACGGCCGGATTTGCGACCTGGTACTGATCGACCATCTGTGTGGTCGTCAACTGCGGAGCACGAAGAGCGCCCCGCAGAGTGCTCGGCGCCGAGGCCGGGAACTGGCCGATCGCATGCAGGACCTGCCAAGCGGAATGGCCTGCGTACTTCCCGTAGTGGACGCCCGTCCGCTTCATGGATTGGCGGGTTTGTACCGCGTAGTGCATGAACGCCTCTGGCGTCAGATCCGCCAACGGTATGCCCTGCGTGGTCAGGGCCGCACAGATGTCGAAGACCGCCCAGCGTCTGTAAACCTCGCTCAGTGGCGACGCACGGACCGCTGATACGAAGGCGTCCAACAGCGGATCGTGTTCTGCTTCGATGAATTGTGTCGTGTAGTTGACGAACTTGTTGGCTCGGAACGTGGTGAGTGTCGGGCGAATGATCCGCAGCGCGAACACTGCTTGGGCGGCTTGCGTGAACTCCGAACGGATGGCTCTCCCGTCGCCTACGACGTCGCCGATGGTCGTCGTGGCCAGTGGGCTGGCGTCCCAGCGTTCCTGCCAGCTGTTGCCGGGATACCGGGTCAGGTAATCGACCATTTTGCGTAGTCCCCGATCGCGGATGTGCCGACGGTTGACTGGCGTCGGCCACACCTGTGCCGCGATCGTGCAGATGGTCACGATCGGCGCGTCGGTGAGATCGCCGTAGCGGTGCAGGGAACGAGGCTCGGGCGGGGCGGCAATGACGGCAGGTCGTGTGAACTTCGGCGCCGGCAGTCGATACTGATGATCCTGCGGACGCACCACACGTTCTCTCTCAGTCGCGGGCACCGAACACCGCCTCGATGTCCTCGTCGCGGTAGCCCGCGGCGTACGAGACTTGCGGGCGTGGGCGAGTGAAATGCTCGCGCAGTTTGTCGTGTAGTTCTTCGATGCGCGGTTGCAAGTAGCCTTCTGTCGTCGACAGATGCTGATGCCGGAGAATCGTTTGAACTTCCGGCAACGTCAGCTGCGGGTCGTTCGCCATGCGTACCGCCGCAGTATGCCGAAGATCGTGCAGAGTCCAATTGGTACCGAGGATCTCGTTGGCGCGCTGCATGATCCGGCGAAAGGCCCAATAGGTCAGTGGCCTCGTATCACCGCGTAGGGTGCGCCAGATCTGTTCAGCTGGTCCTGGGGTTCCGCATCTGTCGAAGTATCTGGCCAGATAGTCGAAGGCCGCCGGCGACCCGGGAACTGCAGACAGTTCACGTGTTCCTTTCGAGACCACCCAGATCCGCTGAGAGCCCCAATCCACACGGTCACCGGTTACTCCGAGCAGTTCGTTTGCGCGTGCTCCGGACGAGACTGCGAAGGACAGCAGGGCGCGGTCCCGATCATGTCTCATCGCGGCGAAGAGTTCGTCCCACATCTGATCCGGAAGCGATCGAGGAGCTCTCTGGGATTTCTTCTGTCGGAGCGGTGGACGGTGAAGACGAGGTGGAGGCTCGAGCGGGTTGCGGTGCCCCACCAATCGGCGGCGACCAGGCGAGGTCGGGACAGGGTTCAGTAGCGGCCCGCGCCCGTAGAGGAGGTGGAACTCGTAGAATTCGGAGATCACGGTCAGTGCATGGTTGATCGTCGAGGCTGCGTAGCCGGCAACCAGCAGCGGCTTGCCGGTTCGCACGTTGACCGAACCTGCCTGCGGCGCTGAAAGATCGGCGCGTCGACGCTGCGGATTGGCTGCGCAGCGAAGCCACCCGACCAGCAGTTCGACTTCAGTTCGCGACGCCTGGTGCCATGCCACGTCCACCGCAGCAAGTACCTTCCACCAGCGAAGGAGGTCGTGTGCATACGACTTGATGGTCAGTGGACTCATGTCGGAAAGAACGAGATCGATCAGGTATGCCGTGATCGGCTCTACAGGAATGCCGTTGACGACCACGGCGAACGGCACACCTGTGGATGGATCCGCTTGTCGAACCTCCCCGATTCGTGGCAGCTCTATCCGTCCCTCGAGAACCTGCCGCCGAATCTCGTCCATCGCCTACCCCCTGCTGTTGGGATGGCATACCCGCTTTTAGTGCAGTTAACAGACACGACGGACAATGGCTGGCCGGAGTAACCGTGCGAGTCACCGATGCCGGCGGAACCAACCTCGTCGAAATCGACATGCTCGTCACCGCCGACGCCATCACCGAAGTGCCGGCCACCACTTGTGCCGGGCAATGACCGACACGCGAAAAGGGCCGGTGAGCAATGCGCTCACCGGCCCTACGCGTACGAACTCGACCTAGGTCACCAGTTCTGGAGGATGTAGATGTTGTTGTCCCAGATCGCAGGATCGGTGAGCGAGAAGGAGATCTCGCCTCGGTGGGACGCCGTTTCCTCGACCAACTGATCGATGCTGGCGTAGACGTACTGGCCGTCGCCCTTGTAGATCGAGCCTTCGCCGAGGGCGATGCTCCAGTAGTCGTTCGGAACAACCTCGAGGAAATCCGCGGCATTGGTGTCGGCAATGAATTGAGTTTCGTTCGGATCGAATCGAACACCGACATACCCGTTGCCGGAGTACGGGGTTGCGGCAGATGCGGCGCCCGCACCGAGGAGGGCGACAGCACCGGCTGCGACAGGGACCAGCAGCGCAGCTACGGCCATACGTGAACGGGACATGGAAACCTCCTGTGACGCGAAGGCTGCATCGGCCGCAACCCACTTTGATGTAACTGACGGTATCGCAAAATCGGGTAACCGAACATTTGCGACAACATGACGTCGATCACGTCGGTGGTAGCGCGATAGGCTCGCAATCTGGGCATTCATACTTTATGACTAGGTGGAACAAGGCTGATCGTCTTTAAGTGCGGAGGGGGAAACGATCCGCTTGCCGCTTTCAGCTTCAAATGAGTAAATGCCTGGCACTCAACCCGGTCGGTCGGATCACCTACTGCATCCGCCTGCCCGGCGGCCCGGCCACCTGCGGTGTCCCCCAAGAGGATGCTCCGCTGCGCTCCGCTCTGTAGAAGCGAAAAAATCCTTTTTCCTTCCTGTCCTTCCGATCTTGATCGACGTGCTCGTCACTTGTGTGGACGCCATCACCGCGGTGCCGGCCACCTAGACGGTTGCGGAGACGGCCGTGATTGTCTCGGGGCGTTGCGGGATCACTGGTTCTGTCTGGCTCGCTGGGGGTTCAGACGATACGAAGTGTTTCCCAGTTCGGACCGCAGCCCGAGTGCGAAGAGTTGGCACTCCACGTCGTTGGCGGCCTTTCGTACCTCGTACGCGG
Organism: Rhodococcus sp. MurmanLake-1; assembly: GCF_056945715.1. Taxonomy (NCBI): domain Bacteria; kingdom Bacillati; phylum Actinomycetota; class Actinomycetes; order Mycobacteriales; family Nocardiaceae; genus Rhodococcus; species Rhodococcus sp. MurmanLake-1. The sequence goes on from NZ_JBWZNF010000017.1 coordinate 61,573, forward strand.
TGGTGCCGGCAGTCGGGCGTGATGATCGTTTCTCACGTCCCCGGCACAGGGTGCGCCGGGGACGTGAGAAACGACTCTAGCGCCTATTTGTGCAGGTCAACCTATATAATTCGGGAGTCTAATTCGGTAGCGGACCTGACCAGTTCGCTCGATTCTGGAGGATTCCTGTGGCTGATTTGGCTACTGCTGTGACTGTGTTGGATGCGAATGGGCGGGCGGGTGTGCCGTCGTTGCTGATTTCGGGTCTGGGGATGGGCAAGTCGAGTTTGGTGCGTGGGTTGGCTGCGGCGGATGGGGTGTTGTGCAAGACGGTGTTGGGGTCGTTGCGTGAGCCGTCGGATTTCGCTGGGTTGCCGGTGGTGCGGGAGCACGGTGTGACGTTGGAGGCTCCGGCGTGGGCGAAGGAATTGGTGGCCGGTGGTGGCGGGTATCTGTTTCTGGACGAGTTGACGACGAGTCCGCCTGCTGTGCAGGCGGCGATGTTGGCGGTGGCGCTGGATCTGACTGTCGGTGATGTGCAGTTGCCGAAGGGAACTCGGGTGATTGCGGGGGCGAACCCTCCGGATTGCGCCGCTGGTGGGTACGAGTTGGAAGCGCCGTTGGCGAATCGGTTCTGCCATGTGGAGTTCACGCCGTCTGTGGATGAGTGGTTGGACGGTATGTCGACGGGGTGGGGTGCGCCACCTGCCTCGCGTGCGGTGGCCACCGATGAGCAGCGGGTTGCGTTGGTGCGCAGTTCGATCACCGGCTTTGTGCAGCGCAATCCTGATGCGTTGGATGCGTTTGGGTCGTCGGCGGCGCAGACCGGTGGCGCGTGGCCGTCGCGTCGTACGTGGTCGATGTTGGCGGCGGTGTTGCCGCATTTGCGCGAGGACGACAACGCGGCGATCAACACGGCGGTGTTCGGGTTGATCGGTGAGGGCGCGGGCGTGGAGTTCTTGGAGTGGCGACGTAGCGCAGATCTGCCCGATCCGGTTGCGGTGGTGGAGAATCCCGATCCGGTTGCGGTGGTGGAGAATCCCGATTCGGCGTTCGATTGGCAGTCGCGTCCTGATCTGGTGTGGGCGGTGCTGTCCGGTGCCGCGGCGTGGGCGGCGGGGCGCGGCACGGTGGAGGCCTGGCGCAGTGCGTGGGGTCCGCTGATCGCGGCTGCGGAGGCAGGCGCACCGGACGTGGCGGGCGCGGCGGCGCGCACGCTGGCGAAGGCGCGACCGGCGAAGGCGACTGTCCCGGCGTAGCCGCGTCGGTTCGCGCCGATGTTGACCGCTGCGGGTCTGATGGAGGCGGCAGCATGAGCGGGGTTCGGGCGCTCGCGCCGGATGAGTTGCGGGCGTTTCGCCTGGCACGGCTGGTTTCTGCCGAACAGATGCCGTATTTCATGAGGGCGTTGTTCGCGGCGCAGCCTGTTGCTGCACCGGGGTTGGGCACGTTCGCGGTGGATGCGCAGTGGCGGCTTTATCTCGATCCGGCGTTGCTGATCGGAGCGGCCGCGTGGCCGGTGCCGGTGGCGGGTGCGGTGTTGTTGCACGAGGTCGGGCACTTGCTGCGGGCGCACGGTGTGCGGGGGCAGTCCTTGCCGAAGCCGGCGGGGCATGTGGCGTGGAATTACGCGGCGGATGCGGAAATCAACGACGACTTGCTGGCGGCGGGCGTCGGGTTACCGGACGGGGTGATCACTCCACACTCGTTCGGGTGCGAGGACAGCGGAATCGCAGAGGACTACTACACGCACCTGATCGATCCGGCTACGGGACAACAGTTTCCAGACGACGACGATGTGGGATGCGGATCCGGTGCGGGGTGCGCGCCGGTGCCGGGGGAGTTGGGCGCGGCAGCGGGGGAGGTCGCGGACGGGTTGGACGACGCGGAAGCGGATCTGGTGCGCCGTCATGTGGCGCGGGCGGTGCAGGCGGCGCAAGGGAAGGGGCGCGGGAGCGCACCGGCAGGGTTGGCGCGCTGGGCTGGTGAGGTTCTCGCGCCGCCGACCGTGCCGTGGGATCGGGTGTTGCGTGAGGTGATCCGGCGAGCGCTGGCGGATCAGTCGGGGCGGACGAACTACAGCTATGCGCGTCCGCCCAGGCGCAGCGTGCCGGGGATCGTGGCCCCGGCGATGCGGGGTCCGTCGATCACGGTGTCGATCGTGATCGACACGTCGGGGTCCATGTCGGCGGCGGATCTGTCGGCGGCGATGGGTGAGGTGGCGGGTGTGCTGCGGGCGGGCGGTGTAGCGCGGGAGCGGGTACGGATTCTTTCGTGCGATGCGGCATCGACGTCTGCGCAGGCGGTGCGGTCGGTGGCCGATGTGGTGTTGGTGGGCGGCGGCGGTACGGATATGCGGGTCGGGATCGATGCGGCGAACGCGGCCCGTCCTGCCCCGCACGTGGTGATCGTGTTGACGGACGGGGATACGCCGTGGCCGGATCGTCCGTCGCGGGCGCATCTGGTGTGCGCGGTGATCGGCAACGACGGCGCACTGTCTCGGACCCCGGACTGGGCGTCGAGTGTGCAGATCCCGGTCGGCGTCGCGTGAACGCGGTGAGCGGTGACCTGTTGCGGTACGCGCAGCAGGTGTTGACCGGCACCGGACATGCACCGGATCAGGTGGCGAGCGTGGTCGCCGGTACCGGCGAGGATGCGGCGGCGCGGGCGTTGCGGGCGGGGTGGGAGTGCGCCGCGAATCCGGTGGCCGGGGCGTGCGAGCAGACGGAGGAGGGGTCGTGAGCGTGGAATGGTTCGATCTGGCTCAGCGTCTCTATGCCGCCGAAACGGGGCGCGCCGTTGCTCTCGGCTCGCGCACACCACGTTCACCCCGTCAGCGTCGGCGCTGGCGGTGCGTGCGAGCGCACGCGGCGGCAGCGTGAGCGTGTCCGCTGCGGCGTTCGGTGGACGCGAGGAAACCGCCTGTGATGAGGCCGGGTTGGCGTTGCTGGCACGGTTGGGCGGCACGCTGGCGGCGGATACCCCGGCGATGTTGCTCACCGACGACAGCGGCACGATCTCGGCGCTGGTGGGGTTGGCGCGGGCGCACGCTCACCACAGTGACCCGAACATCTCCGGTAGCGCCGCAATGGTGGGGTGGTGGGCGGATCGGGCGGATCATCCCGGCACGTCAGCGGTGGTCAATCTTCCGGCCGCGTCCAGTGCCCGCTACGTGCTCGGAGTGGTCCCGGAAGCGCAGCGGTCGGCGCGGGTGTGGCGGACGTGGTTGCAGATCACCGACGAGAGTGTCGCCGGGATGCACGAATGGGCGCGTGCGATCGGCAGTGGCCGGCTGCTGCCGCTGCTCGCTGCGATCGGCGAAGACGACGCCTATTCGTATTCTCGGGCACAGTCCGCACTGGTGGACGGCCACGACTGGTCACGCCCCGACAACACGGCCAGCGCCGCGATGGGCCTGCGAAGTCGTTGTGACGCAGCAGATGTGATGTCATCAGCCTTGCTCGATGATCCGATGTGGCGCGAGCGCGCACTGCACACCGGCCACGTCGCGGTGGGCGTGGCATCGATGACGCCGCCACCGAAAGGCTCACGTCGACGCAACGGATCGCTGTCGGTGACGTGCGAGCGTCTGGATTCACGCCTTCGGGTCGGATCTGCTGTCACCGGCTGGGTCGGTACACCGCGACGGCGTCCGTTCGAGCAGTTCACTGTCGAGGTCACATCGACCGAGGTTGTCGGCGGGAAGTTGGTTCTCGGACTCGGTTCTGTGGGGATGCATGCGCCGCCGAGTGGCGCGTCGGTGGTGTTGATGCCGCAAGCGGCGTCACCGCACACGATGCGCGCTGGTCGTGGCCGGTACTGGCGGCTCTACCGAGGTCGGCGGTCCTGGCTTTCGACGGGGCAGACGCCCGTCCCTTCCCGGCGTGAAGTGCCGTTGGACGTGCTTATAGCTGGCGCAGAGGAATAGCACCAGCAGCATACCTGCCGTAGGTAAATAGCCAGTTCAGAGACTTTTTTCAGGAAAGGTTTGATTCGTCATGCGCATTACTGTCCAGGCATCAGATATTGCTGCCCCTTCCGGTCTGGTTCCGTCGTCGGATATCGCTGCCCCCTCCAGCTCGGTCCCGTCACCGCCGCGCCCACCCGCTCCCTCGCTGACGGGGTCGGAGATCATGGCCGATCCGATCACGGCGCGTGTGCTGTTTTCGGTGTGGTCGGGTGATCCTGCGGTGGTGGTGCCGTCCCCGCCTGGTGCGGGCAAGACCCGATTGCTTGCACTGCTCGCTGCGGCGTTGGCGCACCGGGCGGATCTGCGGGTGGGGATTGCGGCGCAGACCCGCGAACAGGCGGTGGAGATTGCACGCCGATTGGGAGCACTCACCGATCGCGCCGCCTTGATGTGGAAGGCGAAAGCACCGGCACCGGACAGCGGCGGCACACCGGTGGTGTCGGGGCAGAAAGTGCGCTGGCAGGGCGAAGTCGGGGGAATTCTGATCGGCACGACGGCCAGGTGGTTGTTCTCGGACCCGGACCGAGTCGGCGCGGACGTGTTGATCGTGGACGAGTCGTGGCAATGCACCTACGCCGATCTGGGAGCGCTGGGAGCCATGGCGAAACAGGTGGTGTGCGTGGGCGATCCCGGACAGATCGACCCGGTGGTGACCGGCGATGTATCTCGTTGGGAGGGAAGCGACACCGCACCTGATCTACCCGCCCCGATTGCACTGTTGGCTGCGCACGGCGATGCGGTGGGGATGGTGCGGTTGGCGCACACCTGGCGACTCGGCCCCGACACGACAGCACTGATCGCGCCACTGTTCTACCCGGATCTGCCGTTCACCTCCAAGCGGCCTCCGGAACACCTCACCGATTCGAGCGGTGCTGTGTGGCCCGAATTGGCGCACCGCCCGATCACTGCCTGCGGAGGCCCGTCCGATCCTGCCTTGGTGACTGCATGCGCTGCGCGGGCGGCGGAACTACTGGCAGCGGATCTGGTCACCACCGCAGGTCAGCGGCCGATGACGGCCGCTGACGTGGCCGTGGTGGTCCCGCACGTGACTCAGGCTGCGGCAATCCGTGCCCTACTGAGCGAGTACCCCGGCGTACTGGTCGGCACCGCCAACTCATTGCAAGGCCTCGAGCGTCCTGCCGTCGTGGTGCTGCACCCGTTGGCGGGATACCGGACCTCCGAACCCTTCAACCTCGATGCGGGCCGTGCCTGTGTGATGCTCTCGCGTCACCGCGCCCACATGTCCGTCGTCATCGACAGCGCGTCCGCGAGCGTTCTTGCACATGGTGCGCCGTCGTCCGCGCTCGAGGTCCAGACCGGCCTGTTGGCCGCGCTGCACCGCACTCCCGCTGTGTAGACCACTCGAAAAAGAAAGGGACTTAGGCAATGTCCGAAACAACGAAGATTGAATACCGTGCACGCGTCTGGGAAGGGATAGATACATTCGATGCAGTCGCGGCATCGACGGCGGGCGGCAGTATGCGCGATGAGTTCCGCTACGAGCAGGACCGCGAGTCGCAGATCCATGACAACGGCGTCCGCGCTGTGCGGGCAGCAGAGGGAATGATCGCGTACGCCCGCCACTGCGGTACCGGCACCGAAGAATTGCCCACGGTGTTCGCGGACTTCCTCTCCGATGCACGTCACCTTGCCGACGCGTTGGGCGTCGATTGGGACGAAGCGAACCGGCAAGGGGAGGGGCATTACACCGCCGAGTTGTACGGCACCGAGTAGTCGAGGCGCTGACGGTCGGGCAGTCCACGGACGTTCGGCCGGCAGTCCCCGGCACCGGGAGTGCCAGGGACTTGGAGAGCAGCTCTCCCTTGCTATTTACCCTTTCGTCTGGTTTCCAAAAACGTTGTTAGGCAGATTGTTTCATGTTTCATCAAAGTGAAAAGTCTGATAGATTCGACCTGTCCAAAGCGCAACAATTCGGGCTGGTCTGACCACCTAGCCCGCTCATCCCGTGAAGGGGAGTTTCCATCATGATTGTTATTGATTCTGTCGCGGCCATCGCGGAATTGGGTGTCGACCACTCGTCTCGGCCCGGAGCTTTTGTAGATTTGCTCGACAAGGCACTATGCCCCGATTTCGGCGGTGAGTCTCTTGCCGATCCGTTGGTTCCAGGCTTCCCCCCGGAGGGTGCTTGGGTAGAAGTCAGCGCTGAGAGTGGCGCTGTACGTAGAGGATGGTTCTCCGTGGACCCGAGCATACCTACAGAGGATCACGCTCACGTGAGTGTCATCTGGGTTGGTGCAAGAGGGAGCGAAGGGCTAATCGAGAGTTGGTCGGGTGCCGCTACTTCCGAGCAGGTAGTCCAGTTCAGCCAGTCGTTCGAGGCACCTCCCGGTATGCCCGATGCTCAACGCAATGGAAGACATGAAAGGTAGCTACCGTGGATGGCGGATCCACGTTAACATAATGCATGCCTGCGGTATCTGAGAATCTTTCTCCCATGGGCATGCGTGCGTCCGCAATCCCGCGCATCCAGGAAGGTCAAAGATAGCTGTGGAACAATCGCTTCTGCTGCGGCACTTGGACACTCGCGCTTTCCGTCTCTGCATTCCCCGAGCCGTGGGCTTGCAGGTGCTGAACCCGGCGATCGCGGCCTCGTTCGAAGAGTACGTCCACAACAGTTTGTGGGCCATCTGCAGATCGAGATCTGCAGATGGCTCCAATCGCGCACAAGTTCAGATCCCTTGACCTACAGCATGATTGGTCTCAACGAACTTCTGGTGATGCTGGATCAAGGTCTCGCAGAGACGTCTTTTTCCTTGCCGCACCGCAAGACGGCCTGACGAAAGGACGGTGGCAGTTCGGCGAAGAACTGCTCGTCCGCTGCTTCTACGAGGACAACGGCTACAACCGCCTTCTTTCGTCCGAGTTCGGTGACTTCGATCAGCAACGCACGTGAGTCTTGTGGATCGATTTCTCGGGTCAAGAGTGCGCACCGCCGCCAACCCGTCGGTGAACGGACATCGAGACAGTCCCGACCCCGAAGGGTGCCACTGGTCATCCTCGGTCACGGTATGGGCAGGCATGAACAGCCAGCTCTGACATTCGTCGCCAGAGACGGTGAAGGCGACATCGCCGAATGACGTTGTCTAGGTGAATTGTCGAAGCATTAACTCTAAGTAGAAGTTGTCAACTCAGCATGTAGGCTCAGCATCCCACCCACTGGAAGGCTGCACGATGACATCACCGACCACCCATGCCGACGGCGGAATCGCGATCGAGCAACGAGGACGCGTGCTCGTGGCCCGGCTTGACGGCGGCTCGCTCGGTCAGTATGGACCGGCAATCCTCGCAAAACTCGATGCGCTCGTGTCCCGCGCGGAGAGCGACGACACTGTGGGCGCGGTCGTCATCACCGGCGCTCACCCCGAACGCTTCGGACACGCCGATGTTCGATGGCTGCACCACGCCGGGGCAGGCAGCCCAGCACTCAGACCGCAGGTGCTTTCGAAAGTTCTTCGGGCCGCTCGCACTGTCCGCTACATCAAGGGGGCCCGGCGACTTCTCGGCCGAACCGTTTTCGGGGGAGCCATCGATCTGGTCGATTTCCACGAAATGCTGTGCCGCATGAACTATAGCGGTGCGGTTTTCATCGCCGCGATCAACGGCACTGCCCTGGGACTCGGTTCAGAGATCGCGCTGGCCTGCGACTACCGCATCATGGCCGATGGTGATCACGTAATCGGCCAGCCCGAGATTCTCCTCGGGCTGTGCCCCGGCGGCGGTGGGACCCAGCGCCTCTCGCGGCTCGTCGGCCCTCGCCAGGGCCTCAAGCTGATGCTTAATGGCGGCGGACTCGACCCTGCTTCGGCCCTCGCGATCGGCTACGTCGACGACGTCGTGGCTACTGACGAGCTCATCGACCGCGCGGTCGCACTCGGAGACCGCCTCGCCCGCCGGCTCAAGCCGACCGTCGCGGCCATCAAACGCAGCGTCTACGCCGGGGCGTCGCGCAGCCTTCACGACGGTCTCCACTTCGAAAGCGCCGAGTTCTTGTCGACTCTCGCAGGACCCGAAGCGCAGAAGGCGATGCGCGCCTACGTGCAGCGGACCAGCGAATGCGGGGACCTACCGCTCTACGATCGGGCAACGCACGACAAGGCCGCCGACAGCGGCGTCTTCGATCGTCCCCCCGCCGCGTGACGGGCCGGTCGCACTCCCCGATAGTCCGCTCCCGCGGCTGGCGCCAGACCTACAGTGGCGAGAACCCGTTGGCTCGCGGTGCCCTGATATGTCCAAACCTCTTGCATCTGGCAGAGCGAGGTGTCACGCAGGGAGATCGCGTCGGGGTACTTATGGGCAAGCGCCGCGAGTACGTGATCACACTGTAATAGAGTCCGTATGCCCAGCCGGGATCTGCCGCATTCCAGTAGACGTCCTCCGCTCGTACATCGAAGCGAAGTGGAGGTAGGAGCTGAATGCGCGCAGCGGGATCGATACCCCTTGTGGGTTTGCCGGTGGTTCCGCTGGTGAACAGCATCGCCACTGGGCCGTCACTTCCGATCGCGACAATGTCGGTGTCGGGCGCTCGGGTTAGGAGTTGGTCGAAGTGTGGGCCGGGTTTCCAGTACCTCGATCCCGTCGATCGGGTCCAGTTTGGCGCACTGAGGCGGTTCCGTGACGATCAGTTTCGCGCCGCTGTCGGCGACGCGAATTTCGCCCGCGCTTGTCGCGAACGCCGTGAATAACGGGACGATCACTGGACCAGTCGCCAGCCGTTCCGGTCATCGTCGGACGGGCAATCCTTTGCAGTGCTGTACGGGGCGCTGAGAAGCTCGGACACAGTCGATGGTCGCGCCCTCGAAGTGCCGGTCCGCGAAGTTCGCGCCGCCCGCGCTTCGTGGCGTGCGGTCATCGTCTCCACGATCTGCGGGGGCCACCGGACATCGATCGGCTTCGCTGATTTAGTTGAAATCGACGGTTTCCGTAACGAGCAGACCGCGTTGGAGTGAAACATGAAGCGTGATCAGAGAATCGCGCCTTCGTTGCGTGCTCTGTTGACCGCGTCGATCCGCGAGGAAGCGTTTAGCTTGCGGAGGATCACCTTCATATAGGTTTTCACAGTGGAGGTGGTCAGGTTCAAGCATCGACGCGATGCTGACGTTGGTCGCCCCTGTTGCGGCCAACGTCAGCACATGGGCTCGCGTGCGGTCAAACCTACGGCTCGGACGGTATTGGCTCCCAGCTTCTGCCTTCGTTGCAACTTTGTAAGGCGCTCAGCCAGTTCACGTTTGGTTGAGGGGTCCTGGGTGACGGCGGCGTGCCTGCGTATATCCGCTTCCAGCTCTGGCAACGAGCTTTTCAAAAGCTGATTCTCACGAAGAGCTCATCGTGGGCCACCGCGCGCGAATCGCCGAGTGCCCTCCGGGCGCACAGTTGCTGCTCGCGCGAAACCAGGTGTTCCGTTATGTGCACGCACGAGCTGTCGTGTGGGACGCGAGGAAACGGCCTAGCGCCGGAATGGTCAGCCTGCGAAGTAGGAGGACGACTTCGTATCCGAACGCTACGCTACAGACGAGTGCGAGGCTGGCGACGCGATGGGTAGACAGGGCCGCGTGACATGCTGGGCGACGGCCCCAGCCAGGGAGTTGCCTGCCGACGAGATGGATGGGCCGACCGGCCGGAAAGTCCCGAGCCCGGCGTGTGCGTGTACCGGTCCGCCAATCGATTCGAAATTTGTTCACTGCTGCAATGGATTTGAGTCCGCAGCCGAGGCCGGAGGTGGGGCGAGTGCGGCTCGGGACATGACCCCCGCCGCGTCGATGGTGTCAGTGACCTGTGACCAATCCGGGCATAGTGAACCACTTCCGAGCGTCGATGGGGAGTGAATGAGATGGCGGCGACCGCGTGATCATGGCTCTGTGTGCGGTCGCCGGCGATCTGGTTTGCCGCGTTTCTATCAGGGTGTTCGGCGTGGGGTAGCTGCGAGTTCCTCACTGGCATTGGAGGTGTGGTGGTTCGCGGCGTTGTCGAACATTCGGATTTTGTCAGGAGTCATGCCCAAGCTTGCCAACGCTGCGAGGAATGCAACTGCGGCGAGGATCCACCACGCATGTGTGAATGCTTCGTGCGCGTCTACGTAGGACAGTGGTACGCCCAGGACGATCACGAGAATAGACACTCCGAGGGCGGTCCCGATCTGACGATTCATGTTGACGACGGCACTGCCTGTGGCTGACTGTTCCGGGGGGAGATCAGCGGTGGCGGAGGAGAGAATTGCAGGTAATGCTAGACCGACCCCGGCGCCTCCAATGAGAAATCCGGGTAGCAGCGTTGCCGCATAGTCAGGGGTTTGTCCGATGCTCACAGCAATGACGATGGTGCCGATGCCGAACAGTGTGCACCCTGCAGCGACGATGACGCCGACAGGGATTCGGGCGGACAGTCGGTGTGCGAGAGCTGCGAACAGCGGGACCATCGCGGGGCCGGGCACGACAGCGAAACCTGTTTTGATTGCCGAGTAACCCCAAATCTGTTGTAGCCACAAAATATTCGCGAGCAGCGATGCTGCGAACGGGATCGCGAAGAGTATTGCTGTGAGGTTTGCGAAGGCAAACGGTTTGACGCGAAGGAGGGCGGGGTCGATGACAGGCACGGGATGACGCATTGTTCGAAGAGCGAACCCGATCATGCCCAGTGCTGTGGTCACCCAGGCAAGATAGATACGGGTGTCGTTCCAGCCCCACTCCGGGCCTTGTACCAATCCCAGGGTCAATGCTCCGATGGCAATGGCCAACATCGCCGCCCCCAACAAATCGGGCATTCGCGTCGCATGTGAAGTGGCCGGCTTGGGCAAGACGACGGCCCCGGTGATGATCGCAAGAATGCCGACGGGAACGTTCACGAGAAATACCCAGCGCCAAGACACCTCCACCAGGACACCGCCGATGGCCGGACCGAGCGCGGCGGCCAGCGCCCCGCTTGCCGCCCAAATGCGCACGGAGCGTTCGCGAACCGACGGAGACGCTGATGCGACGACCAAACCAAGGCTCGCGGGGGTCAAGATCGCGGCTCCGACAGCCTGAACGATGCGGGCACTTACCAGCCACCAAATGCCGTCGCTGGCTGCGCAGACTGCGCTTGCGATGGTGAACAAGGCCAATCCTACGAGGAATGCGCCTTTGCGTCCGAAGCGATCTGCGAGTCGGCCGGCGGGTACGAGTAGCGCCGCGTAGACGATCGTGTACGCATTCAAGATCCAGGACAGTTCCGACAAGGCGATACCACCGAAGTCTCTGCCGATGTCTTCGAATGCCACGTTGACGATGAACACGTCCAAGCTGGCCATGAACGCTGCCAGTGACAGTACGAAGAGTATGAGTCCGAAGCGCTGCTGTGTACCGTGCGTTGTCATCGAACAGTGTCCTTTGTGTGTGCTGATTTGCGCAGTAGAACGGTAAGAACGACATCGGACGCTAGGAACTCGACGACTGTCGCCGCCGTTGCGAGACCGGTGATACCCGTAGAGGGCTGTCATGAGGAAAGAGCCATGAGTTAGCGTGTGGCAACCTTCCGGTCTGCATCCAGACTTTCGTCAACGGCGCATCCGTAGGCGATTCGAGCAAGTAGCGTGATGCAACTCATGAAACCATTGTGCGTAGCGTTGTGCAACTGATCTAGGATGTTCCTATGCGCCGCACTCATTTCTCCGAGATGAACTGTTCGGTTGCGCAGTGCTTGGAAGTCGTGGGGGAGCGGTGGACCCCGTTGATACTTCGCGACGCTCTGATGGGTGTCACCCGGTTCGATACCTTCCAGGCGCGGTCGGGAATCGCGCGCAATATTTTGAGCCAACGTCTGGAATCCCTTGTCGAACATGGGGTCATGACGAAAGCGTTGTATCAGGAAAAGCCGCCACGGTTCGAGTATCTCTTGACGGAGCGTGGGCGTGACCTGTGGGTTGTGATCGCCGCTATGCGCCAGTGGGGCGACAAGTGGGCCGCTCCGAAAGTGCCTCCTGTTGTCGTCGAGCACGTCCGTTGCGGGCATCGTGCTTTCGTCGTCCCTACGTGCGAGCATTGCCGCGAAGCGATCGAGCTTGAAGACCTCAAGGCTCGGCGCGGCACGTGATGTTCTTCTGGTCGTGACTCGAAACGCTGTGTACACCGCCGCTCCCGCGGCAGGTTTCCCGGTAAATGGGCGCGACTGCGTGCGCGACCTTCCCCAACTCGGGCCTGCGACCGGCCCGCTGGCGATGTACGGGTTCGGAGAAGAACCCGTGGAGGCAAGCACGCTTTTTCGACCCCGGGTGTGCCTTTCGCGTGTGACCCACACGGATGAGGCATGGATCGGACACCACAGGTAGAGCTGGCGGGTGGCGCGTTACGTTCATGCCAGGCTTTCTGGAATGCGCCGGCGCCAGGGCCGACGAGAGCGGAAATACCTGAAATGGCCGGGACCACAGACTTCTGCGGACCGGGTATGGCAATTGAGGATGTGGCGGGCTTCGCGCTGTCTATTTCGCCGGGGCCGGATTCATTGTTGTGATCAAGCTGGGGCTCGACCACCGAGTATTTGTGTGATGGTGGTCCGCATGTTGCCGGTGGGCCTATCTGGTGTACTTGGGCGGGCGGGAATTCGGGCGCCGAGACGAGAAGAAACTTGAACTCGATTCCAGCACAACGAATGTGGGTCCTTCATCGCATGTAACGGCGTTCACGCAGGGGTTTGTTTCGTGCGTTCTCAACCCGAAGGTCGGCTTGTTCTTTCTGCTTGTCGCGCCGCAGTACGCCACACCATTGACCTTGGGTATCGGCCACCCGAACCCGCTAGCTGTTCGGGCGGCCGGGAAAATCTGTTTGACCACGTGAAGGTGAGTGGCTTGTCGCTATGAAGTGATTCTGCCTGCCGCGAAAGTTGCGCCCTGGACGGCTTTTCCGTTCGTGCCGTACGTCAGATGTGCAAAGCTATTGAATCCGCCGATCTGGCAAACCGGATCGCCGAAGTTGCAATAACTTGCCGCGCGAGATCCGTAGGTGCCACTCGCGGACTCGATGCTCCGCCCGCTCAGCCCGAGGGGGTTTCCGAACACGACGACGGCCTTGACGCGGGCGGTTACCGCGCTCGGCAACACTGCGCCCGTAACACTACTCGGTGTGGGCAATCCGACTGCATTGGAGACCACCGTTGCACCTTGCGAATATCCTCCGATCACGAACTGCGTTGCAGGACAGGAAGATGCGACAGAGTTGACGTGGTTGACGAGGTCTCGGGAACCAGGCCCGGCGCTGAACTGACTGAAATCCGCCGCATAATTCACCGCGTACGTGCTGACCGAGAACCCCGATAGCTGGGAGGCGAGACTGTTCACGAACGGTTCGCCGGTAATGCCCAGGCCCGGCAACTCACCGGTTCCGCGGGCAAACGATATATCGACATCCGAACAAGGTGCAGCGGAGGCTTCCGCGGCTGACACGACGATAGTTCCGGTCGCGAGCGAGAGCGCCGCGGCGCCGTACGTCAGAATGCGAGTCTTCAAGAGAGGACCTTTCCATCAGGCCAGTTCGATGAGCATCGACGGCACGGCTTGTTTGATACAGGGCGTTAGTTGCAGCAGAGATATCGGCAGCACGAGTGATTGACCAACAAAAAAGGGGGGTGAGTTCGACGCGCAAGTTTACGCCAGCACAGCGTGCGCGCAGCATTTCGGTTGGAACGCTGACAAGGTGTCGGGGCTGATCGACCGACGCTCTCATTCATGGTGCGTCGAGCGACTTCTGCACCCTAGATATTTCGGAGTTCGTGGACAGGTTTGGCAGGAAGGGTAGAGGTCGATTCTTCAGTCGTCTTCATCGTGCGCAGTATCTTTCGCATGTCTGATCCTCGTCATCGAGTGAAACGGGTCAAAAAGCAGTGTGCTGGAGAAACCAGCAGATGGCATCTTGCGGGGTGAGAAAAGGTGAGGCTCGACATCAAAGCCGGGAGTGGAGGAGTGGGAGTCTCGGTGCCGAGTCAACAGTCCCAACACGGAGGCTACCGCCCGGTCGAGTTTGACCGTCGGGCTTTCGAGCGCAGTACCGCCTGCGATCTCGACCGGATGGTCAAGCGGAGGAACTCCCTCGGTCCCACAATGAACTCGAACGGCTCGTCCCCGGCACGTGGTCCGCACAGGTCGATGAACGCACACGTCGAACTCTGCTGATTCCAGACGCGATCCGGTTGCCTCTGTCCGAGAAAACTGATCCCGATAGCTGGAGTTACGGAAGATATTGTCAACCAGAGCATCAGATTTTCTGATCAGCGATCTCCGAACGAACATGCCGGCATTCAGGTTTAGAGGTGAGGACCCACAGGAACCAGGCTGGTTCAAGTCTTTAGGTCAGGTCATCTGCCGGATGCGGGGGAGCGCATGGGCGAGTTGTTCGAACAGTGCCGGCCAGCCGCGCCTGAGCCAGGTCAGTCGGCCGTGTTGGAGATGGTTTCCGTCGATGACGTGTGAAACCCGTTGGCGCTGTTCGGGAACGCCCAGGGATGTCAATTTCGCGTAGACGGGATTGACGGGAAGATCTTCTCGCCGAACGAACGACCAGACGTCGCGGGTACTCCAGTTCCAGATCGGCCCGTACGCGATCGTGCCGTCGGCGCGTTCGACGATTTCCTCTTGCCCGCCCCCGCGTGTGTGCATCGCACGTCTGCCGGCGGATTCCTCGGCCCGCACTCCCCACAGCTCACCCGGCCCGAACAGCTCATGCGCCTTCTTGGCGAGGCTGCTGATCAATACGTCGTGCAGATCGAGCAGCACGGAAGGTTCGGGAGCGCGGTGATCCCACAGCCCGGAATTGGCGAGTACGTCCAGTAGCGGCGGATCTGCCGGTAGGCGGTGCAAATCCAGGGACCATGTTTGTGCGAGTTGGCGGATGTAGTCGTAGGTTTCGGGGTATTCGAGACCACTGTCGAAGAACACCACCGGTACATCGGGTTCTACCCGGCGTACGAGGTCGAGGACGACGAGGGAATCCTTGCCGCCGGAGAACGCGACGTACCCGTCGTGGCGGTGCAGGTGTGCGGTGATCCGTTCTCCGATCTCGGCCAGTGCCGCGGTGTCGGTGCGGGCCGTGGTCGGCCGCAGTGCCTGCAGGCGCGTCAGGTCGAGGCCGGAATCATCGCCGGGGGAAGTCACCGGACAACAATAGATGGGAGATCCTGCCAACGCCTGCCTTCTGTTTCGCCCTGCACCCTTATTCGGCGCCCAGGTCCGCGGCGGGGTGTGTACGGTGCGCCGGCAGCACCGAGACGACGACGATCCTTCCAGCCGGGTCCTGTTCGCGGTCTGGCTTGTGGGGTATCGGCATCTGCCTCTGCGTAGCTTCGCGCATACCGTCACCGCGGCAGAGTCGAGCTTGCTGAGGAATGATCGACCGAGCAGCAGAGCCGCCTGCCGGGGATTGCGGTCATTATCCCGGTTTCGTTGTGGGGCTGGCATCTTCTCGTCGATTCCCGATTCCCGATTCCCGATTCCCGATGTCGGTGGCGGCAGATCGGCGTTGATCGAACGACTATCACGTGGTGCCCCGACGACGATGTGGGCAGGCGGAAGGTGATGTGCGTTACGCGAGTCGGGGTTCGTCGAGGAGACCTACGGGCGCAGGCATTGGGTTACCGGGTGTTCCGCGTCCTCGATCAGGGGCTGTGGTCCTCGATCCTCGACGACTGGAGCAATGTCCTCCTCGTATCTGGGTTTCCTTGGTGATGCATCGTGGGCATCAGGGTGTGAGCGGCACGGCTGTCTTGAGGAAGGCGAGTTGCTCGTCGATCACGATCGGGAACATCGGTTCGACGTAGGGGTCGAAGTGGCCGCCGTGATGTATGTGGAGGGTGGCGTGAGGGATTTTCGATGCGGTTTTCCGGGCAACCGAAGCTGGGGTGACGGCGTCGTCGTCCATGATCTGAACGAGTGTGGGGCATGTGATCGCGCCTGCGGTGCGGGCGGGGGAGTAGAGGCCGATTTTGAGGAGGATTCGTGCGGCTACGGTCTCGGGGTAGTCGCCCTCGCGCAGTTTGGAGGCAGTAAGGAGTCGGTCGCGTCCGTCCATCGCGTCGGGTGATGTCATCACTGCCGTGGCTCCGGGCCTTCCTACCGAATTGATGTAGTGCGGTGGTCGTTTCAGTAGGGCCCGTGTTTGGTCGACAAGAGCAGATGGCAGGACGCGTAGCGTGTTGCGCAGGCCGGTTGCGCGCACCGCGGCAGGACCGCTCACGTGTGGGACTTGTGCGATGACGGCAGCGAAGTCCTCGCCGGTTCCTGCCAAGGTGAGGACGTGGCCGCCCGCGAACGACGTGCCCCAGCCGACGATGCGCTGTTTGTCTACACCGTTCAACGATCGGGCGTAGGCAATGGCGTTGCGGTAGTCCTGGTGCTGTTTGGCGATATCGAGAAGCTGCCGCGGCTCGCCATCGCTGTCGCCGAAGTGTCGGTAGTCGAAGACGAGGACCGTGTAGCCGGCGCGGGCAAAGGCGTCTGCATATGTGTAGAGCCGGAAGGCGCGGGGGGTGCCGAAGCCGTGAGCCATGACCACGGCAGGTGTGTCGGTCGTGGCTGTAGACGGACGAAACACCGCTACTGCGCAGCGCACGCCCTCGGAATCGAACCATTCGTCGCTGCGGGTGTACTTGGCGTTGTCGCTGATAGGCATGGTGCGTCTTTCGTGTCGGCGTGATGCCGGTCGTGCGGCAACAGCGCAGGGCAGCGTCCTTGATTACCGTTCAAGGCGAAGTTAGCAGTGTCTTGAACGTCAATCAAGCTAAAGTTTTGCGTGTGCCCCGGAACCGCGCCCGTCGATATCTGGCACAACGGTTTCCATTCGACATGGGAAGGGTGGATCGCGTCCAATCTCGCCTTGCTGGGTGTCTCCGATGTCGATGTCGAAGCGATGACCCGCGTGATCGTGTTCGTCATGCGAAAGCATGGTCACTCATCCGAATGCGGAGCTCGAGAACCGGGCAATTGTCGGTGTCCTTCTGCGCATGATCGATCCGCCGCGAGATGCGCGACGGGTATGACGCTGATAGGCCCGAGGGGTACGTGGTCCGCCCTCGGCTCTCGATAGGAAAAACGTGCATCGTCCAGAAGCATGATGGACGCGGCATCACCTTCCGTTCCCTCACAGAAGGGCTCGGGCCCCCCACCGTAGGCGCTTTCGCGGCGGTGGACAGAAATATAGGCGCAGCCGTTTTTGGGGTTTCCGCTACCCGATGAGGTTCAGGTGGAGACGAAAATGCAGGCGACGTGCGTAACTGACTGCGGCGCAAATAAATGCGGATAGAATTTCGATGCCCGCGAGAGATTCCCGGCATCGAGCAGGGGGCGTGACCAGCCAGGCGCAGAACATGCTCGCCGACTGGGAGGACTTGTGCTCGATAGGGCAGGCCGTGGCCGTCGCCGGCGCACCGGCGATCGAACAGGTCGACACCCGCATCACGGATTTCTTTCACCAACGCCGCACCTGCCTTGGTTTCCCGTTGATCAGCGGCGCGGTCGGTGCGGGCATGGCGGCGAACACCGGAAGCGGCGTTCTCCCACGGCTGCGGTCCGGAAATGTCACCGCCGGCAATCTCGGCAAAGCCGGCCGTTACGCCGGCCCCAGAATCAGTACGGTTTGCCGCGATGGGCCGTAGGAAACGCCGATTGGTTGGTCACGGCAGTTTCTGCGGTCGTAAATTGCCGTGTTCACCGTTTCCGTGGTGCCGTCGGGTGGAGACCTCGACGGCAACGAGGTTGACGTTGGTTGCGTGGCGTTTCGATTCTCCCGGCGCGCATGCAACATCTACGCGCGTCACCTTCGGTCCGTATGAAGGTGAACGGTGATGCGCGGTGGTTGTTGTTCGGTTTTCGGTCGATGATTATGTTGTGAGGCAACGTAATCGGGTCAGTCGATGGACTGCCGACGGTGTACCGCTGGTAGGTTTCGTTCCATGTTCACACATACGGGTGGGTCGGGGCGGCGCGCGGGGCGGCGGATCCGATCCTTCTGCGGCGTCTGCGCGACAATCGTCGTCAGTCTGGCTTTCGCGTTGGTGGCGGCGCCTGTTTCGTATGCCGCTCCAATTTTGCCTGGAACGGTCATCGAGAGCAGTGTGCTTGATCGGGCCGTGCTCTCGGCTGACTCCATCACGACGGTCCTCGGTTACGGCACGGCGGACGAGCACGGGTCATCGACCGAGGCGACCGCGCTGGTGTTCACCCCGACCGCGCCCGCGTTTGCGGGCACGCGGCCCGTGGTCGTTTGGGGTTGGGGTACGGCGGGAGTTGGTGATTCCTGTTCCGCAAGTGGTCGTTTCGAGCGTCAGGATTCGCCGACTCAGGCGGTGGATGTCAGTGTGGGGTTCATCTCGACGCTCGTAGCTCGAGGGTTCGTCGTCGTTGCTCCCGACTACATCGGGCTCGGCAGCATCGGCGCCCATCGATACCTCGCGCGAGATGCCGAAGCGCACGCAATGTTGGACGCGGTCAGGGCAGCGCGAGCTACAGATCGGTCGCTCTCGGAGCGCGTGGTGATGGCGGGCCATTCGCAAGGTGGGCACGCAGCCCTTGCCGCTGCGCATGCGGCCCCCTCGTATGCCTCTGACCTCGACGTGCGTGGGGTTGTGGCCTTCGCGCCTGCATCGAACCTGGAATCTGTCATCCCCCTTCTGCGCCCTGGTATCCCGTCGATCCCCGCCACGAGGGGGCCGGCTGCTCTCCTGGTCTATCTTCTGCACGGACTTCGTAACTCCCGGCCCGACATCGATGTGAACCGGTTCCTGTCCCCGGTAGGTCGCAGGTTCGTCGATTCGGCTGAAGTCGGGTGCACACCTGATCTGCGGGTGCGGCTGGGCGATGTCGGTGTGGGTGAGTTGCTGGCGCAGCCATTGGACGACCCCGCGTTCGTCGCTGCGCTCGACGAATATGTCGCCATACCGGTTGCCGATTGGCGCGTCCCGATTCGAATCGAACACGGCACCGCCGACACTGTGGTTCCATATCCGGCTTCGGCGCTTCTGTCGGCGCAACTCGCAACGTCCGGCACTCGAAACGATCTGTCGACGTATCCCGGTGTGGGACATTTCGATGTCGTGGCTGTAGGAGCGGACGACGCGGTGGCTTTCATCGAATCGTTGGTTGGGGCCGGCGAGGGCTGATCGTCATGGCTGTGTCGGCGATGATGGATGTGCCGCGTTGCATCGGTCTGGGCTTGTCCTGGATACGGATCTGCGGTTCGGCGCGTCGACAACCTGGTTGCCTACTGGTGCTCGCAGGAGTCGGAGGATAGGGCGGCGGTCGGTAGTGCGCCGATCGGCCCCAGTTGATCTACGCCGATCAGCGGTGGTCCGTGTGCTGCGAAACCGTTGAATGCTGCTCGCAGCCGGCCTCGCCGTCGCCTGCGACTGAGACTGCCCTTGTTGGCGTTCTCCTCGATCGGGAGTGATGGTTCGGCAGGAATTGCGGGGTCGGGGTGAGTGAGTTGCGCGAGCCCCGGTCATGCAGTGGGGGATGGGCGAACGGGCCACTTTCGGTGGTCTTGTCGTGCATTGCCCGGTTGTAGAGAGGTAGGTCGCGGTGTTCGTCGGTGCGTTGGATGTAGGCGCGCATCGCTTGTTGTGCGCCGGCTTGCGGGGTGGACAAGAACTCGATGCTCTCGATGTGGAGACTTCGTGGAGGTTGCGCGATGCGCCGATGGAGACGCTGCGTTGATGGTGAGCTCGAGAGGGCGGGCGGAGCTGGTCGCCGAGCGCGACCGCGCGGTCTACGAGCTCGTCAGGAGGTGCGACGCCGTCCACGTAGTCGATTGTGAGGGTGGGGTCGGATGGAGGGACGCCTTCATCGAACATCAGCTTGCCGTCTGGGAGGGTCACGATGCCACGCTGGGTTGACAATACATACCTAGCGTTTACGCTTCGACCATGCACCCAAACAACGCCATCCGGCGGGACATCGCTTTCACATCATCGGGCGACGAGTGTCGCGGTTGGCTGTTCATGCCCGACAGTGCCGACCCTGCAGGCACTCCCTTGGTCATCCTCGGTCATGGCATGGGGGGGACGCACGAATTCGGTTTGGAGTCGTTCGCCCGCCGGTTCGCGGCCGCCGGAATCGCCGCGCTTACCTTCACTTACCGGCACTTCGGTGACAGCGACGGTCAGCCACGTCAGCTGCTCGACATCGATCGCCAGCTCGACGACTGGAGTGCCGCCTTGAGGTACGTGCGCGGCCTCGACGAAATCGACAGCGGCCGGATCGCGTTGTGGGGTACCTCGCTCGGGGGAGGTCACGTTCTGAATGTGGCTGCTCGCGATCGGCAGGTTGCGGCGGTGGTGAGTCAGTGTCCGTTCACCGACGGACTGGCTTCGGTGCGGGCGGCAAGTCCCCGCAGCCTGGGCAAGATGCTTGTTCCGGTCCTTCGTGACGAGCTCGCCCGGGTGCGGGGCGGGGCCCCAGTGCTGGTGCCGCTCACCGGTCCTCCTGGTTCGGCTGCGCTCATGACCTCACCCGACTCGGAATCCGGGTACCGCGCACTTATCCCGAGCGATGCCGAATTCGAGTTCGGGGTGGCAGCTCGAATCGTCAACCGCATCGGTCTGTACCGCCCGGGCCGCTCGGCGAGTCAGGTGAGTGCGCCGATCTTGTTCTGCATCTGCGACGACGACGCTGTAGCCCCGGCGAAGATGGCGCTACGCTACGCGGCGACCGCTCGACGCGGGGAAGTCAAGCGTTACGCAATCGGGCATTTCGACATCTACGTCGGCGACGCCTTCGAGGTCGCTGTAGCCGATCAGACGGAATTCCTCGTTCGTCACTTGAAGGCGACGTAGACGGGTACCCGCCGGCTTCGTTGACTGTTTTGTGGGGTTCGGTTCGTGCGCACAGGCTTTGCCCCCTTCGGATAGATCTCTTGGCTTCATGAACGAGGCGTCGCAGGGTTCGGTGGGTGCGATGTCGATGCAGCACCTGTACGTGTTGTCCGCTCATCGAGCAGGAGGGGCCATATCGACCTTGTAGGCGGGCCGCTTCGAGGGCGCCCGTCGTCCACGCCGTGGGTGCCGAAACCACGGTGTGGGTAACCGTCAGGTTCCGCGGAGTGCCTGAGGTATTCGACAACATCGGTGCTCGAATGGGTTGAAGCGGCGCACTTATCTCGTCTGGTCTCGGTCCCGTTTCATCCTCGGGAGACGGTGGGAGAGGGCAGGCCGAGAGACCATCCGAGGGGAAAGACGACGTGCTCCCGAGAAGTTGGACTGAGAAATTCAGTTGCGATTACTGGGGGGAGCAGTTGAGGCGGGCTCAATGTTCGTTCGCTGAGGCCCATGGCACCCGCCGGATCGGGCTGAGGACAATAAAATTCAATCGTGAGGTCCGGCGAGGCGTCATGGTTTGCGTCAGCCCTGCGGCCGGGTTTCGCCGATGACGAACCGAAGGCGTGACCGAGAGCCGCGACTTCGGCGTCCAGGACCGGGATGTACTCGGAGGTCCGCATTGTTTGTCGCACACCGACGGAGCTGAGCACGAGCGGGCGGAGTGCCTGCAAAAGCGCGAGCGATCGTGGCGTGTAGACGCGCGGCTTGCGCTTGGCAATTGCGTGCATCAACGACTCGGCGCACCGCGTTGGCGATCGAGTGGAGGGGCTCAGGCCTCGCTCGCCAGGAGTGCACCCGGCCCGCGGACCGCCTCGACGTCCTGGGAGCTGGTGACCACGTGCCCGGCGGCGCAGATGACGGCGAGATGAACCTCCTCGCCGCAGCCGACATGACGGTTGATCGCGGGCGCGCCGGCCGGGTCGGCCTGGTGGCGGTCACCCCACTCGCGCAGTGCGAGCAGTATCGGCAGCAGCTCCCGCCCGCGGCTGGTCAGGTGATACTCCTTACGCGAACGGCTGCCCGATTCGCGATAGTCCGCAGGTTCGAGGATTCCCTCGTCGACGAGTTTGCGGAGCCGTTCAGAGAGCAGGTTGCGCGGGCACCCCAGGACGCTGTGGAACTGCTCGAAGCGCGTCGATCCGGCAAACGCCTCCCGCACGATCAGAAGTGTCCATTTCTCCCCTAAAACCTGCAGGCTGCGAGCTATCGAGCAGTTGCTCATCAGGTAGTTGCTGCGATCCATCGAAAACCCCTCAAAAAGTATTCCACCTCACCTTCGAGTCCTGCCGTGAGTCGGAGGTTCGGGCAATGGCCGGGCGGCCAACGCATTCGCAGGTCGGGGAACGCTGTGCTCGTGCGCCAGCGCGTGAGGTCCGAACCGGGCGGGACGGATCAAGCTGACCGCAATCAAGTCCGGAGGAACCACCCTGCAAACATCTCCAAGCCTAGGCGACCGGAATTTCGCCCATGCAGCGGCAGATCCCACCGGCTCGCCGAGCCTTCTCGCCGCATCCGTGGACAACGGAATCTAAGTTGACATTATGTACTTAGATCGGGCAGGGTTCAACCGAGATGCACTTCACGTCGAACAACGGAGATCGCACATGCCTCAGGACCTCGTACCTCTTCAGCTTCAGGTGCTCGTCAGCCCGCCCGTCGACCTCGCGATCGGTGGCACCTTTTCCCCTGCCACCGCGACCCTCGTCACCGGCCCTACCGAGGCGGTCCTGGTCGACACGCTCTACACCCACGCCGACGTCGAGCGGGTAGCACAGGCAATCGAGGCAACCGGAAAGCAGCTCACGACGATCTACATCACCCACGCCCATTTCGACCACTACGTCGGACTTGGCACACTGTTGGAGCGCTTCCCGCATGCGCGAGGTGTCGCGACCGACGCTGTAACTCAGCTCATCCGCGACACCTTCGAAACAGACAAAGCGATCACCGACGTCTGGATGCCCGGTCAGGTCACCGAGAACATGCAATATCCCGATGTGCTCGAAGGAGACACGATCACCCTGGACGGGCGCGATCTCCGGGTCGTCGATGTAGGCCAGGCGGACATCGAGCACAGCACTGTTCTGCACATCCCCGACCTCGATGCAGTGGTCGCCGGTGACGTCATCTACAACGGCGTGCACCAGATGCTCGGCCTCACTGGTCCCACCCAGTGGCGGCAGTGGATCGAGAGCGTCAACAAGGTGGAGAGCCTGGCGCCGCGCCTCGTCGTTGCCGGCCACAGGGCCCCGGATCGCCTCGACACCGACGTGGCGGCGATGCTGAACGGGACACGGGACTACATCTCCACATTCTTGGCTGAATCCGCCGAAGCGGCAGATGCCGAGACGCTCGTCGCCCGCATGACGCAGCGTTTCCCCGACCTGATCAACATCGCAACTCTGCAGTTCTCGGCGGCCGCCGCCATCGAGCGGAGAAAGCAAGCCGAAGCCCCCGAATCAGCCCACTAACGGTTGGAGGTACCACTGCATGGACGCGGCCGCTGAGGTGGCTGTTCGTGCCACGATGGTGGCGGCCCGGTTGTCGGTCTCCGCGTCGACGCAAAGCCCGACCGGTGACCAGGGATGCAGCCCAGGGCCTGTTACCGGGCATCGGTTGCAAAAGCGTCGGTCTCTGTCAGTAGCGAATCAGCAACCCGGAGCAAGGGTGCCGTACTTACCACCGTTCGCGGTGACGTACCGGGATCGCTGAACGTGTCCGTTCACAGGTTCAGTGCATTGACTGCGCCGTTCAACCCGCTGAACGAGGCAATGGCCGCGATCACCTGACCTGGACGGGCGGTAGGCACGCAGGCCAGGGGGATGCTGAAATCCCCACTGTTCTCACGGGTGGGAGCCGCAGGCCTCGAACACTTGCAGAAGCGGGCGAATAGTTCAGGCGGTGACGTTGACGTTGACGTCGCGCGTGCGCACCGTCGCGCCGACCGATTTTGGTTGCAGTGTTTTCGGGTGTCCAGCTGTCTTGTTCCTCGAGAAAGTATGCGGTCCTGTGATCGAGCGTGCATGTCGTTTTTTCACGATGGCGGGCACCGGCTCGATTGCGTCGGTGGTGACAGAACGTGCCGCCGGTTTCGAATGTCGCCTGGTTGTGGGGCGTTTCGGCTGCGAGTGTGTCGAGGCTTCCAGGTGTTGTTCAGGCGATGGAGTGGGTGATGACTGCGGTGTAGGTGTCGGCGAGGATGCCGTCGGGCGGTACCGCGATGTCGATTGCGGAGTTCCATGTTGCGGTGCAAGTGGTGTCTGCTAGTTGGATTGTTCGAGGTTGTGCTGAGAGGCGTTGGGGGCCGGTGGAGTGGCTGCAGTCGGTGCCGTCTGCGGTGTATGACGTCTGTGTTGGGTGAAGTGGTGAGGAAGTCGAAGTTCCGATGAAGGCGGGCATGTGCACTTGTACTTGCCAGCCTTGGTTGCCGGTTCGGGTGTCCCTGACGGTGACGGACATGGTGCCGTGCAGGGTTGTACCGGGGCGCAGTTCTGTGGCGGCGATGAGGGGGCCGGTGCTGACGGTGAGCGAACCGGGGTTCGCGGTCGTGGGGGGTTGCGCTGGGTTGGTGGGGATCGGCGCGATGCTGTGTGCGCCTTCGGGTTCTGCTGTGGCGGGAATGGACATCGTTGTGCTCGAGGTCGTTTCGTGGGTGGTGGCGGCGGAGGTTGTCGTGTCGGTGCCGACGTGCCGCGGGGTCACTGTTGTTGTCGTTGTCGTGTCGATGCTTGTGGGGGTGATGTGGGGGAGGGCTTGCGGGGTCGTGTTCGCACATTGTTGCGGTGTGGGCGGTGTGGGCGTCGGGCATGTCGGGATGGGGGGTGGGCCTGTGGAGGGCACAGCCGGGGAGGGCGCAGCAGTGAGGAACAGTGCGCATGTGGTGGCGAGCAGTGTCCAGATCGGGCGGGTGAGGTTCATCGGCTCTGCCGGCGTTTGCTGCGGGCGACCGCGACCGCGACCGCGACCGCGACTGCGACCGCGACTGCGGTAAGGACTGTGAGGGCGGTGATCCAGATCCACCACGTGGGGCGCGTTGACTGATCGGCAATGCTTGCGCCTGTGCCGGTGTCGGGAAATGTGAGGGTCGCTGTGCTCGCCCGGTGGAGGATTCCGCTGGTGAGTTCGACTTTCGCCTCCCAGGGGCCTTCGGGGAGTTGGGAATTGAGATTGAACACGGCTTGGCCTTTGTGGCCTGGTCCTACTGTCGAGGTTGTTGCCGGGAACGGTCCTGCGGAGATTCCGCCGGGGCCGTCGGTCAAGGTCACCGTGCCGTTGACGTCGACTGCTCGGCCGCCGGTGTTGGTGAATTCGGCAATGATCTGTGGTTGACCGTTGTTGTCTCGCGCGGGGGTGAGGGCGTCGATGACATAGTCCGCGGGAGGGCCGTTGCCTGGGCCGACGGAGAGGTAGGTGCGTATCCCTACTCGGTTGACGACTGTGGCACCACTACCGGCCGGGTCGGCGCCGGCGATCTGTGCCCACAAGACCGCGTATTGCTCACCTTCGGGGGCCTCGGTGGGGACGCCGACGGTGACGCTCACGTCCTGTGTCTGTCCGTCGGCAAGTTCGATTGCCGGTCTGTCGACCGACATCCATGTCGTCAGTTCGTTGATCGCGGCACCCTCTTCGAGGACGAATCCGGTGTCCGAATCCACGTGTGCTGCACCCGGATAGATTTGCACGGATTGTGATGCCCCGGTGCGGTTCGAGATCTCGATTCGCCTGTGAATGGCGGTGCCGGGAGGAAGGTTGTCGATGATGTAGGTGGCTGCGCGCGGATCGTCGGCCAGATCGAGAGGCGCTTCGAGTAACCGGATTCCCAGTCCGGGATTGTCGGCGGACGGAGGGGCAGGCGCGGTGGGTTGCGCGTGGGCGAGGGAAGCGGGCCCGGCGGTGAGGGAGAACGCTGCCAGAGTGATCAGGAGGACTGTACGCACGAATCGCCTTTTCTGGGTGGTGATGTGATGGCGCTTGAAGGTGCCCGCATATCCAGTCGACGGGATACGCGGGCACCTTCTGTCATGCGACCGAATGTGTGAGGGTGGCGGTGTAGATGCCGGTGGTAGGGCCGTTGGTGATGTCGACCGAAAGATCTCCACTCCAGGTCGCCGTGTTCGATCCCGCTGCGGCGGTCGCTGTTTGCACTGTCTTTGCCGAATCCAGTGCCACCGCTCCCGCTGCCGTGACTGTCACGATTCCGGTTTTGATGGCGGTGGTCGGTGTGTAGGTGATCTTGGCTTTGGGAATGGTCACGGGTCCGGTGAAATCGGTGGAGGCGGCGGTCGATATCCAGCCGGCGGTGCTCAGGCGAAGATCGGTGACGGCGACCGGGGTCACGATGCCCGTAGCCACTCCTGTGGTGAGGTTCTGGACCAGTGCCGTTGCCGGTGGGGCTGTGATCGTCAACGGCCCGGCCGCGAGAGTGAAGGTGACGATCGTGTCGGCAGCGTGGGCAGGCATAGCGGGGAGAATCAGGGCGGCTGCGCCGAGCGTGACGATGCCTGCTTGCAGTATTTTCCGCATGTGGTGTCCAGTCTCGAGGAGGATGTGAGCCAAATCACTGCTCATCTAACACTTGATTCGACCGAATTGCGTGACCTGTTACCGATTCGGGCGAAAAGTCACTTTGCGGGCACATCAGCAGAGCCCGGAGAATGGTCCGGGGTGCCGCCGTGTGGGTGGGCACGTCCAGGACTTCGACGGCGACAACGAGGACGTGGCAGCCGCAATCGTTGATCGAAGATCTCACCCGTTACATCCAGCACCTGGCCATGGTCAGATGCACTGTCTCGGCGCCCTGACGAAACGTTGGCCTTCGATCCACGGCCTTTCCGCTACGAACCGGCGATCATCGGGATGTTTGTGCGAGAGCAGCAATCCAAGGCAATGCCCGGTTCGTAACGATGCATTGCCGCGACGGTGTCGGACCACTGCTACACGTCCCCCGCACGCAGGTACCGAAACCCTTCGCCCCGGTGCGGGGCACCGGATACCGCTAACGGATCCATTCGATGGTCCATGAACACCTTCGCTCCCCCGTCACCCGCTCGCACGCTCGGGCTCGTTGAGGAAGAAACAACTCTCTCTATCCAAACACGTTGAGTGAGGGGGAAATGCGATCCTGCGCACCCCCTCGTGGTCGGATGGACATCCGCGCCGGTCCCGATCGCCGTGCGCCCACAGGCGCAACCGACTGACGACCGTGACGCGCAACAGCGTCCGGCACAGCCAAGGTGCAGCGATCGTAGGGCCGAAGTTGCAAACCCGGATGAATCTCCCAAAGCTGTCCGTTTTCGAGGAAAATGATTGGCAGCCCGATTTCGACGATGTGTGCGCCAGAACCGTCTGAGCAGGGTGACGTCGACGGCGGCTGCACACTCTGTGCGGCCAGCGCCGGCTCTGGGTGATGGTGAAGAGGCGTCGAATAGCTCGTCCATGACGGGGTGGTGTCGACGACCTCGTGGGTACGTTCGTCGTGGATGCGGCGGAGTACCGGTCCGTTTTCGGTCGTGCGAGTGTTCGGGGTGGTTCCCATGTCCTGGAGGATTGCCCGCGTTCCGGGTGTGACTGCTGATGTGGCGTCTCGGAGTGGACGAATTCGCTTGCAGAGCAGTAGTTCACGGATTTCGGCACCTCCTCCGTCCCCCGTTCTGGGTTTTGGGGGTGTGAGCCGGGTGGAGGGTTGTAGTGCGGTGCGCGGCATTACGGCGGGCTGTGGCGGCGGTGGTGAGGAGGTATTCTTCGGCGGCGCTGTAGTCGGTGAGGGTCGTGCCGTCAGGGCCTGGGGCGTGGATGATCAGGTCCAGGTAGCGGCGCCGGTAGAGGTAGGCGTCCGGCTCGGTGAGCAGAAATTCCACGGCGGCGACGATGTCAGGGTGCGGCGTTACTCGTGTACGCCTGACGTGCGGGTGCTGGGTGTGTCCGTGGAGGCTGGTGGCCTGAGGAGACGGTGCGGAGCGATCCGCCTCGGTGAGGGGCGCATATCGGGGCGCTGCCGCAGAGCGTATCGAGTGTGCTGCCCGGGCGGAGGAGTCGGATACTGGGCGGGGATTCTCCGCTTGCGGAAGCGCCACTGGAGCCGGTAACTGGACTGACAGTCGGAATACTGCCGAGATCATTCAGCTACGAACATTCTGTGGGGCGGACAGTCACCACCGTTTCGGTGACTGTCCCCAGGCGATGAGTTCGTCTTCGAGGTGATCGAGGAGTTGTGCCTGGTCACCGAAGTGATCCGGGTGGATCCCGAAGACGGTTAGTGTCATCTTGTCCCCGTATTCCACGGCCCACGCCGCAATTGAGGGTCCCTGTCGGCGACGGTCTGCGGGAGTATGACCCTGCATGATCGCGCGCACTGCAAATGACTCGGCACGGTGTTCGCCTATAGCTGTCGCGGCCGCTGGGGCAACGCCGAGATTCGATACCGTGGCGTCTGGACCGATCACCGATCGCATCATCTTTCCGATCAAGTCCTTCGGTAACAGGCGAACGATCGTCTGCAGGTTGTCGGCAACCTTCTTGTTTCCCGAAGTCGTGTATTCGATCAATGCTTCTTTGCTCAGTCTTCTGATCGTAGTGAGATCCTGCCCGGGGTCGATTCGCTGAGGAACTCTGATCCACACGCCTCCTGAGGCATTTGCGCGTTCGTCGCCGTCCTCACGTCTGTTCACCGCGATACAGATACGTATGCGGTCGTCGGTCACCGTGCAGCCGGCTCGTTGTACGACACCTCCGATGACGGCGATGAGCAGACTATTCGACGTTCCGCCGCATTGTTCTGCGGCATTGTTCCACTCCCTTTTGTCGAGATCGACGATAGCCAAGGTCGTGTCGGGTCCCCGCTCGCTCGCCGCGTGCGAAGGAACCTCAGCGGGCTTGATGGAATTGCGGTTCTTGCTTTTTCTCTGGCGCCACAGCGTGGAGGCGATGATCCGGCTCGCGTGCGTTGTTTCGACGAGTTGAGAGCACGCATCGCGCAGATCTCCTGCCAGGCCACGTAATCCGGCAACCTCGTCGAGTGTGGGAAGCGCGCTGGACGAGGTGCCGTGGTGCGCCGCGCTCAGGGCGTTATACAGTCCTTGACCGTCGGCGATCATGTGTGACACCAACAGGGAGAGGACGAATCTCCCCGATGTTGTGTGTGCGCATTCGAGGCGCCAGCCGTTGCCGATGATCGGATCGAGATTGGATTGACGCAAGCGAGTTTCTGCCCATGTCGAGACTTCTCGGTCGGCTACCGGCTGCGGCTCGATATAGAGCTCCGGTGTTCGGTCGGTTCGTACCCATCGATGTCGAGCGAGCGGTATCCGTACCTTGTGGACACGCCTGTTGAGTGCCCCTGCGCCGAGTTGATCGCGTAGACGTAGCACCGCTTCGATGCCGGGATCGGCCGGATAGATCCACAGGTACTGGATCGGTGCCGATAGCCCGAAGTATTGTTCTGCAAGCATGTACGACTCGTCGGCTCCTGCAACACGGCTCATGTCGTCCTCTCTCGATCGTCGGCGG
The DNA here is from genome assembly GCF_056945715.1 of Rhodococcus sp. MurmanLake-1. Taxonomy (NCBI): domain Bacteria; kingdom Bacillati; phylum Actinomycetota; class Actinomycetes; order Mycobacteriales; family Nocardiaceae; genus Rhodococcus; species Rhodococcus sp. MurmanLake-1. Next base: position 90,872 of record NZ_JBWZNF010000017.1, read on the forward strand.
GGTCAGTAGATTTGGTGCACAACATTCCAGTTGACAAGTTCTTCCGACAAGAGCTTTCGCAGCTTCGTACTTGTGCCGAAATGCAGTTCGTCGAAACCGACGACGGTGAAGGTGAGGGTCTCGCCCACTTCGAGCAGCCACGATTGCAATCCCTCTCCGAACCGATAGGGGAGTGCGGGATCGACGTGCTGCGCGATGCCTCGGAATGCCACCGAGGATGCGAGTTCGTCACCGACTGTTGCGAGTTCGGCGGGGTAGCGCCCCAAATTCGATGTCACGGTGTCCGGTATTCCAGTTCCCGCGGTAGCTACTTTGACCAATAGTGCATCCGGTAGCAGTTGTAGGAGGGGTTGTAAGTGGATCGACGCCGGCCGGCGTCCGGTTTCGAGCGTGGTGAATGCTTGTTTGCATTTGCTTCGGATGACACTGAGATCCCCACCTGCGATGGGCTCGTCGATCAAGATCACCGATACTCCTGCCGTCGCGTTTCCGCGATCGTCTCCCACTGTCCGTTGGCTCACGGGAACCCCAACCTTGATCGGAGTCCCTAACGGTGCATATCCGGATCGACGGAGCGCGCCGGAGATAATGGCGATGAAGAGTGAATTCGCCGTTCCACCATACTGTTCCGCAACGCTGCGCCAGTGGGAACTGTCCACCGCGATCGTCGCCCACGCATGATGGGCGTTCGGTGCACGTTCATGCATGGGCAATTTCGTCAGCGAGAGGGGTGAAGCGTGCTGCCTCGACGTTCGCTGCGTTGCGGCCGCAGCGAGTGCCTTCCCGATTCCGGAGGCCGCCCCCGTCAGCTGGCGCGCCGCGTCGAGTCCATCTGCGATCAGACCCTGTCGCGGCGTCGCTGCCACCTCGGCCGGTTGCGGAGGATCAACAGTGATCGCAGCCAACGCCGCCGAGACCATTGCCTTGCCGTCTGTTACCAGGTGCAGCGCTGTCAGCGACAGTGCGAAGCTTCCATCGGCGACGTACGTGCCATGGAGCTGCCAGGATCGTCCGCTCTCGGAATCGAGTGGCGCCGAATACAAGTCGGCATTCAACCAGTCGGAAACCGACTCCGCTGCGACAGGGATTTCATCTATGACTACTGTGCTGGTCCACGAAGATCGAACCCAGTACGGTCTGGCAAACGGGATCGCCGGTGTCACCAAACGGCGATGCAACGGACCTTCGCTCAGTCGAGAAGCCATATCCGCCAGTGAATGTCGATGCGGTGGCGTGGGGAAGATCCACTGCAGTTGCAAGACGACAGACCACCCCAGCGCGGTCTCCATGAAACGATAGAGATAATCCGAGGGATCGAGCCTATTGCCCTGATGCGGCGTCATCGAGTATCCGCCTCGGCGCCGGTAACCGGTTCGCTGACTTGACGTTCGATGATGTCGGCGGCCGCGGCGACCGCGTCCGCCGATGTCGTCAACATTGCTCCGAATGCGCGGACACGTTGTCTGCATTCTTCGGTGAGAATTTGAACCAGCCCGGATCGCAGTCGAGCAGTGTCAAGACCCTTCAACCGCGTCGTAGAACCGATACCCAATCGAGTCAACTGTGAGCCCCAGAACGGCTGGTCCGAACCCACCCAGCAGATCATCGTCGGACGCCCCGCTCGGATCCCGGATGCGGTAGTACCTGCGCCACCGTGGTGTACGACCGCTTTGCACAGCGGGAAGACCTTCGTGTGGTCGACCGAGCCGATCACTTTGAGGTGTGAGTGGTTGCCTGCGTCGAATTCGTTCCACCCCATACTCACCAACGCTCGTTCACCCAGTTCCTCACATGTAGCTGAGATGAGGGACAACAGGGCCGCTGGATCGGATACGGGCATGCTGCCGAAACCGAAGTACACAGGCGCCGGTCCGGCCTCGATCCATTCGACGAGGGCGGGATCGAGTTCGCGGTCTTCACCGATACTTTTGCGCTGCCTGTCGTCGAGGTCCACGAATCCGACGAAGGGCCGTTCCGCCCCCCAATCGGAGGCCAGTTCGGGTACGAAAGTCCTGTCGTATGCCTGAATCTGTATGCTTCTATACGAGGTGATGCGCTCGCGCAGGGTTTTCGTTGCCGGCTTCAAACCGAGCTCGGTACGCAACCGATTCTCCCTGGCCCGCGTGAGCTGCCAGAAGAGTCCTTCGAACAGTGTCCAACTCGCCCGGTTCACCCAACGCGGCAGTGACACAGACGCTCCCGCGACGGGCGAAAGATGATTGTTCGGCACTATCGGTGCGTGGTGAAGCGTGATGAACGGTATGCCGGATGCCTCGGCGAAATTGAACGCGACCTGTTCGGTGGTGAAGCCGGTGACGATCGCGTCGGCGCCCAGGTGGATCTCGTGCATGTCGCACACGATCTGCGTCCAGCCGAAATCACGAATCTCTGCCAACGCCCGCAGGCGCTTGACAGGTGAACCTGTCCGCGCTCTGTTGCGCACCAGGTCGGAGTTCATGTGAGCTCGGGTGTCGTAGCCGAAGTTCCGTGCATCCAATCCGAGTTTCGATGCGAAGTCGAACAGGTTCGGGGGAGATCCGAATACGACGTCGTGCCCACGCCGACTCAGCTCGGCACCTATTGTTACGGCAGGTTGAATATCTCCTCTAGTGCCGTTGAAAGCAAAAACGAACTTCATGGCTTTCTCCCACCCGGGTGCTATCTTGGAGCATCTGTAGGCAATGTGTTCGTGTTACCGACAGTAACCGTCGTACATTTCACCTGCATGACAACACCAAGAGGATGTGATGTAGGTCATGAAATTTGTATTGGCATTCAATGGATCTCGCGGAGATATACAACCCGCGATCGCCCTTGCGACCCGCCTGTCCTATCGCGGTCACGATGTTGCTGTGGGCGTCCCGCCGAATCTGGTGAAGTTTACTCGCTCTTCGGGTGTGGAAACGCATTCCTACGGGCTCGACACCAACGAGCTTTTGGCATCCGATCTAGTCCGACGAGACCTCAAATCGTCGAACCCGAGAAAGCGGCTCGCAGCGATATCGGAAATCACCACACGCGGGGGCAGGAGAATGCAATCGGAACTACTCGACCTCACTCGCGACGCAGATGCGATCATCGGCGGTAGTGCGGGACAAGAACGTGCACTCAACGTCGCGGATTATCGTATGATCCCCTATATTCCGATGCATTATTGTCCTGTCCGAACGAATAATTCGGTGTTTTTCTTCCAGCAGCTGACGCGGCGCTTCCCTCACGGCGCTCCGACCCGACTGTCCTGGATCGCGTTGGAACAGCTCCTGTGGAGGACCGGAAGGGGGCCTGAGGAGGCGCTCCGTGCGGACCTGGGACTTCCATCTATCGGTGCGCCGGCAGCTACTGCCATCACCGCTCGGGGAGTCCCGGAGATTCAGGCCTACGACCCAGCGCTCTTTCCCGATCTGGCCAGGGAATGGGGCGCGAGCCGCCCGCTCGTCGGTTTCCTCACTCTGTCTGCAGACACCCGAGCGCGTATGGGCGTCGACTCGAATACGCCGAATCTCGGAGCCTGGCTCGACGCCGGTACAGCTCCACTTTACGTAGGCTTCGGCAGCATGCACGTAGAGAACTCGAAAGAGTTGGTGCGCAGCATCACCTGGGCTGCACGACGACTGGGAGTTCGTGTGCTTATCGCCGCCGGCTGGACCGACCTGGAGCCGGCGCGGGATGACGACGTACGGATTGTCGCCTCTGTCGACCATGACGCCGTGTTGCCACGCTGCGTTGCGGCAGTCCACCACGGCGGTGCTGGGTCCACCGCGGCGAGTCTGCGCGCGGGCATCGCGACGTTCGTATGTTGGATAGGTGCAGATCAGCCGATGTGGGGTGCGAGGGTAGAGCACTGCGGCGCAGGGATCAGCATCAGATTGAAGGACATGACCGCAGAGTCATGGCATGCGGCACTAACCCGCCTGCTCTCACCTCGCTGCGCCGCCGCGGCGCGAGGTTTGTCGACGGTCATGATCAGCGCGGATGCGGCCGTCGACCGTGCAGCCGATATCGCGGAGGAAGGAGCCCGCGTCCACCCCGTCATGGATTGATCCGATCCACTCTTGCGGTCCGAAAATTCTTGACGGCAAATGTTTCCGACTCGGAGTCAAAGCCGCGAATAACGAGGAGTCGTACGGAGTGCATCGCGACAATCGCCGGAACATAGACAACGATAGAAAAAGCCGCATATCCGTACTTGCGGTGCATGAGAAAGGTTCGCGGCAGAAAAATCATATACTCGATGAAGGACGACATTCCCGTTTCCATACGCCGCGGAGAGACGCCGACAGTGATGGAAGGAATGAAAGCAATTTGTCCGCCCGTACTCTTGACGCATAACCCGGTATCCACATCCTCGAAAATATCTCGGCGCATGCTCACCAAGTTTCTGACCTCGGACCAAGTATCACTTCGCAAAATCATATTCGATCCGTAGAGAACGGGTACCTCTTTGACTTGTTTGTCTCTCTTTCTGTGAAATTTGTAAATACCGAGACGGTCCTTGAGTCGCTGGACGGTAGTACCGTAGGGGAGCCCGTAGGCCTCGCCGCGACCACAGGCAGCGGACCACCGCATATCAGTGTCGGCGCTAAAGAATTCAACGATGTTTTTCGACCAGTCCGGGGGCACCAGAGTATCGGAGTCGATCCGGGCTACCAATGGACCCACCGCGGCGTCCAATCCGGCGTTGCGTGCAAAGACCAAGCCTTGCTCAGGCTCGCGGATCATTCGCACCTCGTCGAATCGATCGGCGAAGCCGGTGACGATGGAGACAGTCGCGTCCGTCGAATTGTTGTCGACAACCACGATCTCGACGATGTGTGCCAGCTGGCGAGTCAGCCGCTCCAGGCATTGGCCGATGCTGTCTTCTTCGTTGTATGTCGGTACAACCACCGACAGGCACTTCGTCTCCACACCAAACTCCTTCTTCACACTCTGCGCATGTAGACGCGGAGCGTCAACGGCGCAAATACGGCGAGTACGGCGCCTGCACCGAGCAGTGACCACGCGATTTCAACGCTGAAGTCTCCGTGGTTGGCGAGGTCCCGAACCGCCGACACGAGGTGCGAGACCGGATTGAAATTGGCGAATGTCTGCATCCAGTGCGGCATTGTCGATACCGGAACCAGAGCATTGGACATGAACGTCAGCGGCATGAGCACAAGCATCGAGACGCCCTGCACTGTCGATGCCTTGTCCATCAGCACTCCCATGAGAGCAAAGATCCAGCTCAACGCGAAGGCGACGACGATGACCAGCAGGCACGCGACAATTACCCCCGGAACGCTGCTCGGGCGGTATCCCATGACCACTCCGACGATGACCGTCATAGTGGTGGCGACGACATACCTGACCACGTCGGCCAGTAATGCGCCACCGAGCGGTGCGATGCGCGCGATGGGCAGTGACCGGAACCTGTCGAAAACTCCTTTGTTCATGTCTTCGCGTAACTGGACGCCGGTCGAGACGGAGGCGGCGATCGCCACTTGAACCATCACACCGGGGATCAACGTCGGCAAGTATGCGCCCACCGTCCCCGCGATGGCTCCGCCGAAGATACTCGAAAACATGACCGCGAACACGACAGGTAGAGCGATGACATCGAAGAGGTGCTGGGGAGTGTGCCGGAGTTTGAGCAACCCACGTTGAGCCATGGTCGCTGCGTGCGAAAATGCTTGCCCCACATGGATACGACGAGGAACCGTTCGGCCGGCGAGTGGCGAGCGCTCGACGTGCACCCCCGCCGATACACTTCTCGTCATAGCGAGGCCCCTCTCCTCGCCTGGCCCGTGATCGCGATGAACACTTCATCCAAACTCGGTTTCGTGACATTGATTTCGCGGATCGCAATGTTGTCCGCGCGTAGATCGAACAACATCTCCGGTAGGGCGCATAGATCTTCGACGGGAAGCGCGACCGTCCCCTCCGCGGAGATGACGGCATCAGCGGCGGTATGACGCGAGATGATCGCTGCCGCGGCGGCGACGAATGCTGGATCGGACAACGTGAGAACCAGCATCTGGGATCCTACTGTGGACTTCAGTTCGTCGGTGGTCCCTTCTGCGACCAGAGTTCCGTTGTCGACTACGGCGATTCTGTCGGCAAGAACGTCCGCCTCTTCGAGATACTGAGTGGTCAGCAAGATCGTGGTCCCTTCGGTTACCAACGTGCGCAACCGATTCCACAACTGCGCCCGCGTCCGGGGATCGAGACCCGTAGTCGGTTCGTCGAGGAACAGCAACGGAGGTGCCGCGACTAGACTCGCAGCCAAGTCCAGACGTCGACGCATCCCTCCAGAAAAATTCTTCAGCAAACGACCCGCAGCTTCCTCCAGGCCGAAGTCGGCGAGCAGTCCGTCAGCGGTATCGCGAGCCTGGGATCGTTTCATTCCGAGCAACTTGGCGAAGATGACCAGGTTCTCCGCGGCGGTCAAATCCTCGTCGACAGAGGCATATTGACCGGTCAACCCGATCAGTGATCTGACAGCTGTGGGGTCGTGGACCACGTCGTAACCGAAAACCTTTGCCGTCCCGCGGTCGGGGCGGAGCAGGGTAGAGATCAGGCGGACGAGTGTGGTCTTCCCTGCTCCGTTAGGGCCCAATACGGCATACACCGAACCTGCAGGAACTGCGAGGTCGACGGAATCGACGGCACGGAACTTGCCGAAATTCTTGGTCAGGTCAACCGTCTCGATGGCAAGGTCAGGAACAATCGTTGTCACAGTGCACCTCTCCCGCCATGGTTGCTTCAGTTGTGAGATCGCCGAGCCTATGCGTGGACGCATCGGCTGACAAATTTTCGGAGTTCGTGAAACCTTCAACCACACGCCAACTTCGGGAGATCGACACGCGGCGTGTAGTGCCGAAACAATGCTCGACTTACCTCCCGTTCACATCACGGTAATGGCTGCTTCTCGTCATTGTGTAAGACAACCCACACAGCTATGGCTGACGTGAGGAACATTACGGACGCCTCGGTGTGGCGGACAGTCGCAGTGGGTCTAGCGTCGCCACTACTCCCACGTGTCAAGGCGCCGACAGTTTCCGTCGTGAAGTATGACGGCGTCACGGCCGGAGACCTCAGGCGGCGCATCGCGCATCGGGGTTATCCGAAAGGTGCTGTTTCCCAGTGAAATACGTCGTCTCAATCGACAGTCTGTTCAGGTTCAGTTCTCGAACACACAACGGTGGCACGGCGTAATAGCGGTCTGGATCGTTAGGGGTGTTCCCATGAGTACGTTCACCGTGCCAGGCAATGGGTGTGATGTCGTGACGCTGTGCGAATTCGGCTGCCCGGTGCGATGATCAATCCATGCACCGTTCGATCGATTTTTCCTTCGACGTGCCCTGTAGATAGGGCGAGTTAGTTCCGCGCCAAGCGTTTTGAACGCTGCGCACCAGTTCGAAGAACGTAACTGCGACAGTCAGGACGGTCGATGATCATCACAGCCATGAGTAACTGGAAGCCCGCTCCGGGCACACTGATGGAATGGCATCCCACGGTATCCGCTCGCGTGATCGCTGACGCCGCTCCTCTCGATGCGGGGTCCCCCACTTTCCTGCAGCAGAGCCATGTACAGGGTTTTCGAGCAAAGCAACAACGCGGCGGTCGCCATAGGGCATTTCTCGGGGTCGCCTCCGAGATCGACGGCGACCTCGACGTACCTGCACTCACCCGCGCGTTGGTCCGCTTCGTGCACAGGCACGACGGGCTACAGACGTACTTCAGTACCGATGACGGGAACGTGGTCAGGCATAAAGTGGACTCGACCGCAATCGCTTTCGAGGCTGTCGACGGCGGTGACCTGGCTGAGACGGCAGACTTCGAGGCATACGTGATCAAGCGGTTCGAAACTGAAGCCACTGCCGTGAGATGGCCGGGATTCGCCTTCGGCGCGGTGCTCCGCCCGGGCGGTTTCACCATGTATTACGGATGCGATCACGCTTTCACCGACGGCGCCTCGCAGGTTCTGGCTTTTTCCGAACTTGTCGATCTTTATCAAGTGGAGGCACTCGGCGCTGCACCGAGTCCGTACTCGACCACGGACACCGAAGGATTCCGGTCCTATGCGCGCATCGAGCAGGAACGCGCGATGGATTACCCCGTCGACTCACCCCTGGTTCGCGAGTGGCTGGAAGTATTCACCGAGAACGGCAACAAGATGCCCGTGTTTCCTCTCGATCTGGGTCTTGCACCCGGACAGACTGCACCTGTGCGTCCGGTGGAAATCAACGTGCTCGATGCACGTTCAACCGAACTCTTCGATGGCATCTGCAAAAGCGCGGGTGGCAGAATACTCAGCGGGATATACGCCGCCGTCGCCATCGCCGATTACGAACTTGCAGGCAGCGCCGACTATTACGGCATGAGTGTTCTGAATAATCGAGGTCTGGGCAACTTCCAACTCTCACAAGGATGGATGTGCAACTTTGCCCCCGTTGCATTCCATACGGCTGCTGCAACGACTTTCACCGAATTGGTTCCGACGGCGCATGCCGGCCACCTCAGATCCAAGCGGCTTGCCGACGTGCCGGTGCAATCGGTGCTACTCGCCATGCTGGCCTCCGGAGTTGCGAGGGGCGATGTCACTGCCAGCCCCAACATGTTGTCGTACATCGATTTTCGGTGGTTTCCCGGCGCCGGTACCGCGCCGTACGAGCGAGCAATGGAATTCACCGGTGAAGGCGAAACGGCCAACGCGTCGATGTGGTTCAACCGAGACCGGCATCATCTCTATCTCGGCAGCCAGACCCCCGACACCCTTCGCGCACGGGAACAGTTGGCTCGGTACCACAACCATCTCGTACGCATTTTCACGACAGTGGTCGACGAGGGCGACTACCGCATCGCGAACCCTGCACTTGGCGAGAAGAACGTAGCCCTGGCGAATGCTGCAGAAGACCTGTAGTCCATCCGGTATGAAACCAGGACAGGAGAAGATCGAGAAGTGTGTCGCGCAGGCGCTCATGTGGACGGCTCGTCTCGGGTCTTGACACGGTGCTCGTCTCGGCGCGTCGCAATCCGAGTGCGGCAAGGCTGGCACAGCGGTGCCGCGGGCTATCGGACTTCGTGCACCGCTGCGACGACCGCATCCAGGTACTTGTTCACTGTCGATGTTGCTGAGGCCGGAAATCTGGTACGTAGTGCCAGACCTTCGTGGGAACGCGAAAACCAGAACTGGACGTCGTCTGCGATTGAAACCCGGCTCAATTGCCGAGGGTTGATCGGACGCGACAGAGACCCTTGGGCCTGCGACCCACCCGGCATGCCACGATAGTCGGCATAGGACACGGAAAATATGTTCCTGCGAGTTGGTGAGACTTCTCCCGACAACGCCCGCAGGACCTGCGCGGACGAGAGTGTCGAGAGCGAAAGCGCCTCGTGGAAAGAAAGATTGACCGACCGCGCCGTGTCGTGAAAGCGCTTGTGCGTCGTGACGGTGATGGGCGCGTTCGCCACCAACCATCCGAAAGTGTGATTGTGGCGTGGTTCTCGGCGAGTATGAACTGGAAACAGAAGGCGAGTGTCCCTCGTACCTGTCAGTTGCGTGGTAGCGAGAGCGATTGCAGCGAGGGCTCCTCCGAAGGACGAGTGTCGGTTGTCGGCACAGTTCGCGTCAAATCTCTCGGCTTCGTGCGCGTCCAACAGGATTCGGGTGTCGGTGCCTTGCGCGGACATCGTCCCGGGCGGCAATTCCAGGTCCAGCGGAAAGTGCGGAGTGTCACCGCCGCACGCGCGGAGGAAGGACCTCCACCCGGCGATGCGGGGGTCAGCCGGGTCAGGATCAGCGGTTGCCGATTCACGGAAGCAATAGTTGAGGAAGCTTCCGGGCTCGGGCAGGGGGTCGGTTGGGGACGGGTCGTCGATCGCCGCGGCATGACGGCGGTACAAGTAATTGAGTTCGGTGATCGCGATACTCATCGACCACCCGTCGCAGATGGCGTGGTCGAATCCGCAGATCACCGTCGATTGATCAGCGCGGCTGATCGCCCCGAGGAAGTACGCCGGAAAATGAAACGGATTGCACGCTCGGTCCATGCGCTCCCCGAGCAGTCGCCGTACGTCCTCGGGTGTGTGCGCCTCCACCACAGGTTCCTGACGAAGCTGTTGCTCGGTGACATCAGCGACATCCAGGCGCAGTGCTGGCGGTGCGCCCGGGCGATCGGTGAGGGAGAACGAGCACGACAGTGCATCGTGGCGGGCAGTCCACTCTTCGAAACTGATTTCCAGTGCTTCTTCGTCAATTATCCCCGGTACGTCGAAAGCAGCTGCAAGCCATGTTGTCTCGCCTGCACCGCCAGCCAGATGCAACTGCTGATTCGACGTGGGTGGAACAGGATACGTCGATCTCGCGGGGATCGTCGACGGCGTCCATTGCATGATTCGGCCGGGGCGTGCCTCGTATTGATCGAAAAATGAGACGTACATCAGGGTATGGACCTCATTCGATGTGTGTTCGGTAGCAAAAAATCGACGGTGCGGGTGTTTATTGCCGACTACGGGGAATCCGACGTCTGGCGCTCACAATCTGATGGATGTGTCGACTCGTACTGGCTTTACGTAGGTGTTGACTCGTCGAGGTACTTCGCATGGATTGCATACCAACAGATCTCATCTGGGGAGGACGGATCTCTCAATGTGACGAGATTCTTACTTTTGAAAGCGTACGTGGTTGGTTCGCTTGCGGGGGTGGCGAGAGACTTGGTATAGGCACAGTAGAACGCGAGGGGTTCCTGGACGCAACCGCAGGTGTCTGGGATGTGACGAGGCCCATTCGCGTGCTGGTGGGCGGTGCTGGTGTCGTCGTTGCGAGGTCAGGTGAGCGACCTGTCCCGCACATGCCGCTCTCATGTCGGAAGGACAACGTGACCGCTCGTCCACACATCGCGTTCGTAATGTTCGGTGTCCAGGCGTTTCGATTTTGCGCACCTGCAGGCTGTCCATCGGCACCTGTTCGGTGACCGCTGCGAGGGGCTGGTGAGATCCGCACCGTCGACACCGTGCCAGGCGATCTCGGTATTCTTCACGATCCGTCTGCGGCTATCCCGGACGAACTCGAGCGAGTGTTCGCCGGCGTCAACAGCGGGGTCTACCTCAACCATCACCGTCATGAAGCTTTCGTTCACGACCTCGCCGGGCACCGGGGCGATCTGACCCGTGTTCACCCGTTCGCCGACGGGAACTCCCGCGTGCAAAGGGTGTTTCTCGACCAACTCGCCCGCGATGCCGGCTGGGTGATCGAGTGGTGCGAGTTGAGTGTCGACGCCGTCCAGGCCGCCGGCAACTTCGCCTGCGTGGAAGGCGGAATCATTCTCGCTGACGTCCTCTGGTCCGCGATCAAACCTGTCAGCGAAGTGTCACCAGAGTCCATTGCTGTCACGCCCCGGGAGGGCTCCATGTCTTCCCGTGATCACTGGGAGTCCATGATCGAGCATCACGACCCCACGCCCGAACAAACCTACTCTTGGGTTCCTATTGAGAACCGATGCTGCACAACATAGATCGGTTTGGTGGTCGGTTGATCTACTCTTGGGCTTCTTGGGTGGGCCAGGCGTTGTCGGAACCGTTCACCACTCGAGTTTCACGCCACTGGTCTCCCGAGGTGGCCATCAGCTGCGGCCGCGAAGCTGATGTTTTGAACGGATGTACATCGCGTCCGGCTGACTTACGCAGGGGCGCTACGCGCTGGGCCGGTCAGTGGCGCGGTAAGGGAGTCGATTCAGTTCCCGCCGCCGTGGAGACGTCACGCGGCAGATAACTGCGTCAAATCATATGGCGCGCCGTGGTTCTGGCAGACATTTGAGCGCTCTGTACGCGGAGTCCGTAACTTGCCACCGCGACCTTACCTACGGGCGCAAAGTTTCATGACTGTTTGAGGCGGCCAATAGATGCCTGCGTGGTGGGGGTAGCAGTTGGGGTTTGTGGGCGGTCATTCCGCGGCAGTTCATCCCGCAGGGCGTGTTCAAGCAGGCGCCGCAGGCGGCCGAGCAGGCAGTGACGTTCTTCGGTAGCTGATACCGCAATCCACAGATAGCGCCACTTCGGGGTCGTCCGTCCAATATGCTGGACGGACGACCTGAGTGCCTCCGCCTGACAAGGATTCCCATGACCGCGAACACCCCCGTCCACGCTTTCATCGACGACGCCCTGGGCGATCTCGACGCCACCGGCGTCGCCGCCCGGATCGAATCGGGTGAGGTGACCGCGCGGGAAGTCATGGAGGCGTCGATCGCCCGGGCAGAGGCGGTTCAGGCGCGATTGAACGGTCTGGCCTGCACTGATTTCGACCGTGCCCTCGCCAGGAGCTACCGCCCCGCCAAGGGCGTCTTTGCCGGTGTCCCCACCGCGATCAAGGACAACACCGACAGCGCCGGCCTCCCCACCCAGCAGGGCAGCACCGCCTTCACCGCGGTCCCCGCAAAGACCGACAGCGATTTCGCGAAACAGTTCCTCTCCACCGGGGCCATCTCGATCGGCAAGACCCGGCTGCCCGAGTTCGGATTCAGCGCGTCTACCGAATACATGGCCGAAGAGCCCGTCCACAACCCGTGGAACCCGGCGTACTCGTCCGGCGCTTCATCGGGTGGCGCAGCCGCACTGGTTGCTGCCGGAGTCCTCCCGATCGCGCACGCCAACGACGGTGGTGGATCGATTCGCATTCCCGCCGCTGC
>NZ_JBWZNF010000018.1:0-88571 GCF_056945715.1 Rhodococcus sp. MurmanLake-1
GAAGCTAAGCCCTTCAGCGCCGATGGTACTGCACTCGACAGGGTGTGGGAGAGTAGGACACCGCCGAACACAAATTAAGAGAAGCCCCCCCAACCAGTGATGGTTGGGGGGGCTTTCTCGTACCCAAAACACCCCGAAACATCCCGTCGCCGGCACCCCCCGGATCGAGCGAACGGTACGTTCGTCGCCTCAGATCGACCGAACGTACCGTTCACACCATTAGGGGCGGGCGCACGGCCGGCTCACCACCCCGTCCGGGATCGAGCGAACGACGCTCTCACCGCCTCCAACGAGATGAACGGTACGTTCACTCCATCAGGGCAGGGCAGGGCAGGGCAGGGCAGGGCAGGGCAGGTGAGCGAATGGGTAGATCCGACAGGCGTTATCGCAGAGCCGCCTGCAACACCTCGCAGAGCACATCCAGCGTCCTGGAGTACTGCGACTGCGTCGGCGTGCTGTAACCGACGACGATGCCGTCACCGCCGACTGACGACACGTCGGGATGTCGGAAGACGGACAACCCTTCGAGCCCGAGATCGTGCGCCTGCGCCGCCGCAAGAACAGATTGTTCGGTGCCGGAGGGAAGGCGGATCACAGCGTGAAGACCCGCGGAGATCCCCTCGACCCTGGCCCGGGGTACTTGCTGTGCAAGGGTCGCAACCAGTTGATCGCGTCGTCGTCGATACGAGGTACGCATCTTTCGAATATGGCTGTCGAATCTTCCGGATTCGATGAAGTCTGCCAAGGTCAATTGATCCGTTGAACTTACCCAGCGTTCGTAGGGTCCCTTTGTTGCGAGGACGGGTTCGATCAGCCTGTCCGGCAACACCATCCATCCGATGCGAATGGCCGGCGACAGTGTCTTGCTGACAGTGCCGAGGTATGCAACGTGCTGCGGCGCGATTCCTTGGAGTGCGCCGACAGGCTTTCTGTCGTAACGGAATTCGCCGTCGTAGTCGTCCTCGATGATGACGCCACCGGTAGTCGAGGCCCATTCGAGAGCGGTCGCGCGCCTCGCCGGCGTGAGGGGACCTCCGAGAGGGAACTGATGCGTCGGCGTCAGCAGAACACTCTCAGCAGGTGTTGACGCCAATTCGTCAGTGCAAGTGCCTGATTCGTCGACCGAAATGGGAATTGTCAGCAGTCCTTCGTCGACGAGCAACTGTCGGTGCAGGTGAAGGCAGAAAGCATCGACCGCAATCGTTCCTCCGAGTGCACGGGCGAGGAGGGAGATCCCGTGACCCGAGCTGGCACTGATCACAATGCGGCTCGGATCGACGCGAACGCCTCTGGTGCGGCTCAGGTATGTGGTGAGGGCGTTTCGGAGTTCGACTCGGCCTCTGGGATCAGTGGTCGCGAAAGCGTCGGTCGGCGCGGTGGTCAAAGCACGTCTGGCGGACGAAATCCATGCAGTGCGGGGAAACGCCGACGCGTCCGGCGATCCGGGGAGAAGGCTGTAGGTCAAGCGCCGTCGGGTCGGCGATGGATCGACCTCGCGACTGTGTGTGCTGGCGAGCGTGGCGACCACGGTCCCGGAACCCGGCCGTGTGACAAGCCAACCAGCGGCGGCGAGCTCGGCGTAGCAGTCCGCAACGGTGTTTCGGGCAACTCCGAGATCGAGTGCGAGGGTGCGGGAAGGTGGGAGTCTGGTGCCGGGCTTCAACAGTCCACTGTCGATCGCGTCGCGAAGCGTCTGAAGCAGCGCAGCGCGAATCCCGATTCCCTGTGGCAGCTCGATATGCAGATCGAACCCAAGATTGGCCCATGAATTCATCACCGGATTGAACCATGATTCGGGGTCTTTTCGGGATTACGGTTTGAGTATGACTACAACAACAGGCCAACGACTGGATATCGCAAAGCTGGCGCCCGAGGTCTACAAGGCGATGATTGCGTTGGATGCCGCTGCGCGCAAGGGACTGGAGCCGACGCTCGTCGAGCTGGTCCTCACGCGTGCGTCGCAGCTGAATCATTGCGCGTGGTGCTTGGACATGCACACTCGAGACGCCCGAAAGGTCGGCGTCACGGAGCAGAAGCTCTACCTACTGAACGCGTGGGAAGAAGCGCGAGGGATGTACTCCGATCGCGAACGTGCCGCGCTCGCCTTGACCGAGGCCGTGACAGTCCTTACCGACGGTTTCGTTCCGGACGAGGTGTACAGCGAGGCGGCCGGCGAATTCTCGGACGAGGAACTGGCCCAGCTCATCAGCGTCATCTTCACGATCAATGCGTGGAATCGCATTGCGGTTACCACAAGGAAGGCGCCTCCGGTCCGAGACTGATCCGAGGCTCGTACTCCGCTCTCTGTCGGGGGCAGATTTCCGCCGTCGGAGATCTGGGTAATCGCCACAAAGAGGACCAAAAGATTGGTTAAGACTGTGAACAAAACCAACAGATTCTCTAAATGTGAGGCAAATCACATTTAGGAAATCGGTGGATTGTTCCGAGTATCTGCAAGTTGTCTGAATCCAGACAAAGCAGTCTCGGTTGGAAGTTCCGGTGAAGGGGTCCGCATTGCGGACCCCTTCTTTTGTGTGCGCGCTGAAAACGCCCCTTCCTGTGAGTTTCCCCAGAATGTCCGAGTTACCGACCGGCTAGCGTCGGAGGAATGCCGGAAACGCCCCGGTTACGTGAGCCGATTTTGAGTTGATCGCGATAGTTGTGCGGTTGGACAAAGGTGCAGTCATCTTATTGGCTAACTCGTCGTCCGGAGGTTCAAGCTGCGTACGGGGGCTCGACGATCGGGTGGACTTTCTTGAAACATGCACTACATTGCCATCTAGTAACTGGCTGGTTGCCAAAAGCGATCAGCCGATCCTCTCGGAAGTGAGCGCTGGGTGGCGTGGCCTTGGGAATCCAAGCAACCTTCCCGCTACCGAAATGTCTTGAAAGGGAAGCTTTGATGACTGTGTCTGGTTCACGGCGTAGGCCGCTTGTTCTCCGGCTCTCGCTAACTGCAGCTATTGCCGCAACGGTGGCCGGTAGTAGCGTTGCTTTTGCTTCACCAGCTGTGTCCGCGCCGATGCCGGTGCGAACCGCGGCTGCTCCGGCGTTCACCGCCGGGTTGTGTGAGGGCACCGAGTACACGCCCTCAGAGCAGATGCTCGACATCTCTGGCATTCGGCTGGATCACTTCAACGACGGCAACATCGTGCCGATGTACGGCACCACCGATCGGGGTACATCGGCCGCGGTGGATGCTCCGGTCTGCGGTGTCCGCGACGTCGACGGAATTGCGAAGTCGGAATGGATGTACTGCACGGACTTCGATCTCGATCCATGTGCCGGCGTCGACGAAAACGGTTTGCCCGTGGACAAGCACAACGACGAGATGGGTGCGACGGTTCCGTCATCGGGCAATCCCGATCTGTCAGCCGACGATCTCGCTGTCATCAGTTGGTTGCTGCAGAATCCCGCCAAGCTCGACGGCGTCGTTTCGGGAAATGGCAGTGAGGATGCACGTTCGGCGCGGCAGACGCTGGTGTGGTGCGTTTCGGACTACGACAATCCGCTGATGGCCGATTTCAAAAGCCTGTGCGACAGGAACATCGGCGACGACGAGCGAGCTCGCATCGTCGAGATCATGAACGTCACGCAGACGCTCGACCTCGTTCGCAAGACGCCCGCGACGGGAACTTTGAAGGCAGGCGAGACTGCCGTATTCACCCTGAACACGAATATGTACCGGAAGCCGATCAATGTTCAGTCCTCGGCGGGCACCGAACTCACCGTCTGTGGCGACAACGCCAAGGCAACGTTGAGTGCAAACCAATTGACGGTCGACGGCCGCGGCGACGCACCGACTGCCGTGGATCTATGCCTCACCGCTGCGGACGGCGGTGACTACTCCGTGACCGCAAGCGTCATTCCGGATTCGGTCGAGAACCTGCACTGGAACACGGCAGGCGCACAGTGCCAGGTCTTCGCGTCGTTCGACACCGTTCGGCCGGCGTTGATGAATGCGTCTGCCAGCGTCGGATATGCAGCAGCGCCCACGACGACACCCGCAACGACGACACCGGCAACAACGACACCGGCAACCACGACGCCTGCAACTCCGGTCGTTCCGATTGTGCCCATCGTGCCGATTGTTCCGATCGTGCCCATCGTTCCGATTGTGCCGGTCGTGCCCGTAGTTCCGGGTGCGCCTGTTCCGTCGCAGCCGGTTGCAACTCCCGCTGCTCCGGCGCCGTCCGCTCCGAAGCCGGCTACCGGACCTCGCCCGGTTGCCATCGACGGTGGTGCCGCTGAACAGAATTCAGGCCGTAACGTTGCCGTCGCAGTGACGGGCCTCGGGCTTGTCGGAATGGCTGCCGCCGGAGCAGTTGCTCTCCGCCGCAAGCGTTCCTGACGCCAGGCAGATGTAGTAGACGTCGGCACCGATCACAGGCTGTGTGATCGGTGCCGACACAGATCAGACGCAGGGGGCGTCAATTCGCAAGAGGCGCCGGGGGTGCCTCATCCCGCAGGAGACAGTTCGATGACCATGTACGAGTCGGATCCCAATCCATCCAATCCATACGACGATCCCAACCATGATCAACCCACGAGGCCAGGCAAAGGGCGTCGTGTCGCGTTCATTCTGGCTCTCATCGCGGTGTTGGTCGCTGGTGCTTCCATGGCCTTCGTCGGCCTGCGATCCTCTGATGACGATGCTGCGATCCCGCCGAGTCCGGGAGTTGTGAGTCCGGGAGTTGTCCTGTCGCACTCTGCGAATCCGGCAGCGCCTTCGGATGAGTTGATGACTCCCAACACCCTCTCGCTCGACCCGGTCGGTGTTCAGGCGTCGATCGTGGACGCCACCGTGCCGGAAGGAGTTCTCACTCCGCCGGAGAACGTCAAGAACGTCGGAATCTGGCTCGACGGCGCCTCGCTCGACTCGGTCACCGGCACGACTTTGATTGCCGGACATGTCAATTTGGCCGGCCAGGGTAACGGTGCACTGTTCGACCTGGGCACGATCGAACCGGGTGAAGTGATCCGTACATCCGACGCGACGGGCAAGAGCACGTCGTGGAAGGTGACTGCGGTGACGACACGCCCGAAGGCCGATGGCGTGGAGGAAAGCGTGCTGGCCGGCCCGGATGGCCCTCGAAAGTTGGCAGTCGTAACCTGCGGCGGCGAACTGCAATTCGAGGACGGTGTGGGTAACTACGCCGACAATGTCTACCTGTACGCGGATCTGATGGTCTGAGACACAGAAACAATCCAGTCGGTCCCCGATCCCTCTTCGTAGAGATCGGGGATCGCCTGTTGGATAGTGTCGCAGGTATGGATCTTCACCTGTCTGGAAAGCGTGCGATCGTTGCCGGTGGTAGCAAGGGGATCGGTCTGGCAATCGCCAGAGGTCTGGCTGCTGAAGGGGTCGACATCGCGATACTCGCGCGCACTGAGCAAACCGTCGTAAGCGTTGCACGAGATTTGGTTTCGGAGTTCGGAATTCGTGCGATCGGAGTCATGACGGATACGCGAGACGACGATGCGGTTCAGGCGTCGGTGCGGCAAGTAGTAAAGGAGTTCGGCGGCGTCGACATTCTGGTCAACTCGGCAGCGACTCCGTTCAGCGCCGGAAAGCCGACGGATTTCGAGGCGACCACAGACGACGTCGTGCGCGACGAAGTCGAAGTGAAAGTGCTCGGCTACCTGCGCACTGCGCGTGCTGTGGCGCCGTATCTGATCGATCAGGGTTGGGGTCGGATCATCAACATCAGCGGTTTGGGCGCCAGACAGGCAACCTCGATCGCCCACACGATCCGCAACGTCAGTGTGTCTGCGCTGACCAAGAATCTTGCAGACGAGCTGGGCCCCAAGGGAATCAACGTCACTGTCGTCCATCCGGGCGTGACGCGGACCGAGAGGTTGACCGCGCGGATTGCGCGCGAGTCGGAAGAATCCGGCCGCTCGCAGGCGGAGGTGGAGCGGGGTATCGCGACGAATTCGATACACCGGATCATCGACGCCGAAGAGGTGGCTGATGTCGTGACCTTCCTGGCATCGCCGCGAAGCATCGCGATCACCGGTGACGCGGTGGCAGCGGGTGGAGGAGTGCCGGGGCCGGTCTATTACTGAGAACTCACGTACTGCTACCTGCTCGCGGTGGTGACGATCGTGTGAACACGTCCGCCGCCGAGTCTCTTGCTTTCGTACATCGCCGAATCGGCGACTTTCTGCATGTCGGTGAACGCTGTTGCACGCTCTTCTCCGGCGACGAATTTGTGGGTACGCACGGCGATTCCGATGCTCGATGTCGACGGTATCTCGTCGGTATTCGAGTGCATTGCCGGTCCGATCGAGTCGAGCATCGGGCCGATGGCCGGCACGGAAAGTCTTTGAGCGAGGATGAATTCGTCGCCGCCGACCCGTGCGACAACAGCATCGGCATGTGCCCAGGCGGACAACCGCTGTGAAACCCGGAGAATTATGCGGTCGCCCACGTCGTGACCGTGTACGTCATTGATCGTCTTGAACCGGTCGATGTCGATCGCGATCACGAGTAGTGCCGCCGATTCCTGACGCTGGAACTCCGCGAGTACCTTCTCGACGTGGCGGTCGAGGCCACGACGGTTCAGGAGCCCGGTGAGGGGATCGAGGTCGGAGCTGGACGCGTCCATGCTGAGCATCGTCAGCACGATCTGCGAGATGAACGCACAAACCACGAGTGCGGTGACGACAACCAGCACTTTCGAAACACCGAGCGCAGGATCTCGCTCCGGCCCGAAGAGGATCGGCTGCGCAGCCACCACGATCATCACAACCGAGAAGGTCAGGTGTGCGATCTGCAACTTCGGATTGTGAAAATAGGCGATGTAGATACCGATCAGCGCGTAGATGACACAGGTAAGTAATCGCGCAAGCTGCGAGGAATCTCCAAGTACGGAAATTGTGACTGCGATGTCGCAGAAGACTACGAAACCGAACGAGCGGCGCTTTGTCGGGCCGAAGACCCACCATGAGACTCCGACCATGAAGCACGAGATCACGACAACAGTGTTGAAGAACAGCGCAATCGTGCTTGTCGGACCGGCCGGACTGAATCTGTTGAGTAGTGCGCACACGCCCAGTCCGATGACAATGATGCCAAGTAATAGCCGGGTGGCGGTCGTGAGGCCGTTGTCGCGGAGATAGCGAGTGAATCGGTCGTATTGATCGGGGAGGGCCAGCCACTCGCGGGTCAGGGTCCTCATGGACTTCATCTGCGACGTCATGAGTGCGTCAGTCTGCGATGGCGGGAGCGTGCGCCGTTCATCGTGAACTGACTCCTCTTCTGTCTGGCACCTTGCAATGCTAGCTGGATCGATGCCGTGTTGGACCGAGATGTTCGGATCGGCGACCCGAATGTCTGGGTTCCGCCAGCGTGGAGTATAAATACATCTTGTGTCTATGTTGTATTCCGCTTCGGAAAACGTCTTCCGCGAAGTCAAGGAGCTGATCCTTTCCGGCGAACTCGCCGGCGGGGAGCTGATCAGCGAGGGTGACATCGCCGCTCGGACCAATGTGAGCCGAACGCCGGTGCGTGAGGCGTTTCTGCGTCTCGAGTCGGAAGGTTGGATGCGCCTCTACCCGAAGAAGGGGGCGCTGATCGTCCCGGTCGCGGATGGGGAAGCGGAACACGTAGTCAGTGCCAGACAGCTCGTCGAGACTCAGAGCGTTCGAGTGGTGTCGGTCCGACCGCACGCACGTGAAGCGCTGGTCGCAGCGTTGCGCGCGAATCTGATCGAGCAACGGGAGATTGCTGATCGCGGGGACGTTGCCGCGTTCAGCGCGATCGATGCCGACTTTCACAAGATGATCGTTGCCGCCGGTGGGAACCCTTTGCTCGACTCGTTCTACGCGAGTCTGCGCGACAGGCAACGACGGATGACAGCGCGGTCGATCTCACGCGACCCCGGCCAACTGTCTCGCATCCTTGCCGACCACACCGCGCTTACCGACCTCGTCGAAACAGGCGATGCAGACGGATACAACACTGCCGTCCTCACACACATGCGCCAGGTGCACGGCCTCGGCTTCGAAGGAACTCTGTGATGAGCACCCAAACGATAGACGCTGGGACCGCAGCCGAACGTCGTCCAGGCAGTGAACGTGGCACCGGCGGAAAATGGCTGTGGCTGACCGTTGCCGCCAGCATGTTCGCCGCGGCCTGGGGCGGCAACGAATTCACGCCACTTCTGGTGATGTACCGACTCGATCACGGCTATTCGCCGGTGATGGTCGACTTCTTCCTCTTCGCCTACGTCGTCGGAATTGTGCCGGCCCTGCTGCTCGGCGGCCCGCTGTCCGATCGATTGGGTCGACGCCCGATCATGCTCCCCGCGCCGATCATCGCGATCGCCGGTTCGACGCTGCTCGCTTTCGGGGCCGACTCCGCTGCCGCTCTCATTCTGGGAAGAATCCTCTGCGGCATCGCCTTGGGGATTGGTATGGCCGTCGGCGGCTCCTGGGTCAAGGAGTTGTCCACGCAACCTTGGGATTCGACGGCGTCGGAAGGCGCGGGTGCCAGGCGAGCAGCGATGAGTCTGACTGCCGGCTTCGCCTTAGGGGCGGGTGCCGCGGGAATCTTGGCGCAGTGGGCGCCCCTGCCGAGTGTGTTGGCGTACGTCCTGCACATCGCGATCACCGTCCTCGCGGCCATGGCACTGTGGCGTGCTCCCGAAACACGACCGGCACAGGCGAAATCCGACCGACGCAGGTTGATCGACGACCTCAAGATCCCCTCGGCAGGTCATCGTAGATTCCTCTACGTCGTTGTTCCGTTGGCGCCGTGGGTGTTCGGTGCTGCCAGTGTCGCGTATGCAGTTATTCCGGCGCTCATGACCGGGCACAGTGGCGATGCGCCCGTGGCCTTTTCGGCTCTGCTGTGCATGGTCGCGCTGACATGTGGCTTCGCTATTCAGTCGTTGGGGCGCAAGATCGATACCGACCGCAGCGCGCGCGGCGCCGTTGTGGCTCTGGTGTTTCTGGTGGTCGGTATGGCCGGCGCTGCTCTGGTTGCGTCGACGCTGACCGTGGCGATCGCGATCGTGGCTGCAGCGATCCTCGGTTGCGGGTACGGCATGGCATTGGTTTCCGGGTTGCTGGAGATCCAGCGAATCGCGGGGCCGGACGATCTGGCAGGACTGACCGCGGTGTTCTACTCGATCACCTACATCGGTTTTGCTGTGCCTGCGTTGCTGGCGATGCTGTCGGAAAGCATTCCGGCGCTGAGCTACACGGTGACTCTTCTGTTCGGATCAGCCGCCGCCGCTGCCTGCTTGATTCTGATTCTCTTCAAGTCGCGTTCACATCTTCCGAGCGCGTGATGCCGTCCGGTCCGCCGACACCTGCGAGGGTCGGCGGACCGGGGCGAAATCACGCGTCTACAGTTGCGGAACCGTTTTCCGAATTGTGGACCGAATTGTGTACCGAACCAACCGGAACCGATGCGGTCTTGTTCAGGCCGTTGAGCAATCCGGTGATATCGACGCCTGAGTTTTCGAGAGTTTCGATGACGCCGGCGATCACCTGGGGGCTGATGCCCAGGATCGAGCCGATCGAACCCTGGGCCCCGTCACTGCCGCCGACGATGGAGATGCGATCGATGTCGCCGACCGGCTTCGCTGCTGCTGCGGTGGCGTCGACCAATGCTGCCAGAACATCAGGCAGAGTGAGCAACTGCGCGGCCTGCGGGGTGTAGGAATTGAGCGCCTCGGCGATCTGACGCTTGCCGGCGGCCTCGGCTTCGAGCTTGGCACGCAAACCATCCGCCTCGGCTTGTTGCTCGGCACGAACCGCATCGGCCGCTACCTTGCGGCCGTCGGCTTCGGCTTCCAGACGTGCTCGAAGGCCGTCGGCATCAGCCTGTTGTTCAGAGCGAACGGCGTCGGCGACGAGCTTTCGTGCATCGGCCTGAGCGCCGCCGGCTTGCCTTGCTGACTCGGCCTGTGCCTGGGCGCGGAGGATCGCGGCCTGTCGCTCACCCTCTGCGCGTGCGATGGAGGCTTGGCGTTCGGCCTCGGCCGGTGCAATGACATCTGCCTGCAATGCCGCTTCCGATTGCTGGGCGCGACGACGCTCGACCTCGGTGCGAGCTTCGACGCGGGCCGCCTCGGCCTGCTCCCGTGCGATGCCGACGGCCTTCTCGGCTGTTGCCTGCGCGAGAGGTCCGGCCTGGTCGGCTTCTGCGTTCTCGGCTTCGGTCTGTGCTCGCAGGCGAGCGAGTTCGACGTCGCGTTTCTGATTTGCACTCGCGATCGCGGTGTCGGCCTCGGCCTGTGCGACCGAACCTGCCTGTCGCGCCTTTGCTGACTGGATCTGCGAATCACGCTCTGCTTCAGCAGTTCCGATCGCGGCATCACGTTTGACCTCGGCGATGCGGCGCTGACCGAGCGATTCGAGATAGCCGTTGAAGTCGGAGATTCCCGCGATCTTGATGACATCGACTTCCATGCCGATGCGGGCGAGGTCGCCGCCTGCCTCCTCGACCACACTGCGCGCAAGCGAATCGCGATTGGAGTTCAGATCCTCGACCGTCATGGTCGCGGTGATTCCGCGCAGGCTGCCTGCGAGGATTTCGTTGATCTGCTGCTGGAGCTCGTCCAGGTCGGAAGTCAGGAATCGTTGCACCGCTGTCTGAACCGCTTCGTCGGCGGAACCGATTCGTACCAGGCCGACTGCCTCGACGTTGACAGGAACGCCGTCGTTGGAGAGCGCATTCTTGAGATTGATGCTGACGTTGAACGGCTCGAGCGACATGATATCGACACGTTCGATGCCGGGAATCTTGAACCGGGCACCGCCGCGGACGACCTTCGGCTTGCCTCGTCCGGTGAAGACCGCCACTTCGTTCGGCGGGACCTTGACGTAGTTCTTCACGTAGATCGCGGGGAGAACAATGAAGATGATTACTGCGACTACAACCGCAATGATGATGATTGGCAGCATGTATCGAGTCCTTAGATCGCGTCGTCAACCGTGACGACGTGAAGGTATTGATCGTCTACATCGGCGATGTAGACGGTGGTGCCGGTGGTGAGCGCCATCGGCTGTGCACTGACGGCCTTGGCCTGCACGCGATTGCCTTCGGCGTCGACGAACGAGACTTCTCCCCAACCTTCGGCTGCGATGGTGAGGGTGACCGTGCCCAACAGTCCGTGGTATGAATTGCGCCCGATGTGCGAATTATCTTGTTGTTTAAGGAGATAGGGGAGAAGAAGGCCGCGCGTGACGACAACGAGAACGGCGGCGAGTGCGAGTGCTGCAATCACCGCTACCAGCGTCGGAGCGTCCGCGAGAGTGGCAGCTACGCCGCCGGCGCCGAAGCCGAAAAGTGCTGTGGCCAAAGTTGTCAGGCTCAGAAATGGCAGCCCGTCTGCGTGGCCGCCGCCCAGATCTGCAACCTCGCCGACGGCAAAGGCTCCGATCAGGGCGACGACCCCGATCACGAAACATATTGTGAATACAACGAACATCGATCCCCCGATCTACCTGTCGAGGAAGCGTGCCCTGAGAATTGTGTTGTCGGGGTCGTCCCTCGGCCCACCTCTATAGTAAAGGTAAGACAAAGCTAATCGGCGCATTCGGAATGTTTCGGCGTGGTGCTACGGCTGGGGGAAAGCGTCAAAGCCGAGGTAGCGGGCGTTGATTCAGCCAAGCATCCCAGAGAGGGCGCAGTGGGGTGTCGGTGAAACGTGAAGCGAGATCGGTGAATTGCTCGGTGCTGACCGTGCTGTGCCGATGCTTCGTAGTCCACTGGCGAATCAGTTCGAAGAACTTCTCGTCTCCGAGAACGCCGCGCAGGGCGTGCAGAGTCAACGCGCCCCGCTTGTAGATTCGATCGTCGAACATCAGGGCAGGCCCGGGATTGGCGACGATCAAGTCCTGAGATTTACGCCCGAGCCCTTGATAGGCGTTGGTCGCGAGTTGGTTCGAGGATGGGCCACCGGAATTCTCGGACCAGATCCACTCCGCGTAACAGGCAAAGCCTTCGTGTAGCCAGATGTCGCACCACTGCCCGAGAGTGAGGCTGTTGCCGAACCATTGATGGGCAAGCTCGTGTGCGACAAGACGTTCGGAACCGCGCCTACCCGTGCAGTGGTTGGCTCCGAAGATCGAGAGTCCCTGCGCTTCGATGGGGATTTCGAGTTCGTCGTCGGTGACCACAGCGGTGTAGTCGGCAAAGGGATACGGGCCGAACAGCTTTCCGAAGACCTCCAGCATCTGGGGTTGGCGCCCGAAGTCGACGTCGAACGCTGCGCGCAGCCGAGGTGGGTGAACGGCGAAGACCGGTACCGGCCCGGCGCTCACCTGTCGGTGCTCGTACTGACCGATCTGAATCGTCGCCAGGTAGGTTGCCATCGGTTCGGTCTGCTCGTAGACCCACGTCGTCTGACTCGCACGGGTCTGCTTGCGGATCAGCTTGCCGTTGGCGAGGGCATAGAACGGGGAATCGGTGGTGATCGAGATGCGGTACGACGCTTTGGAAATCGGATGGTCGTCGCACGGGAACCAGGACGCCGCGCCGTTGGGCTGACTTGCGACCAAAGTTCCTTCGTCGAGTTCCTCCCAGCCGACTTCGCCCCACAGGCTCTTGATCGGCTCGGGGTTGCCGCTGTACGCGATGGTGACCGACAGGGCACCGCCCGCGGGGATCTTGGTAGACGGCGTGAGGATCAGCTTGTTGTTCAAGTGCGCGTACTTGGTGCCGCGGGCACCGTTGACGGACACCTTGGACACCTGCAGGTTCTGCGCGAGGTCGAAGCTGAACTTGGATCGGCTCTCGGTGGTGACAGCGGTGATGACTGCCTTGCCGGCGAGACGGTTACTGAAGACCTTGTACGTCAGATCCAGTTCGTACCGAGACACGCGGTAACCGCGGTTGCCGTTGTGTGGCAGGTACGGATCGAGCGGCTCTTCGAGCATTCTGTTCGGCTTCACGACGCCACCCACGGTGCAATCGGATTGCCCTGCCAGCGGGTGGAGGGCGGAACGGTGTCACCTCGCATCACCAGAGATGCAGGCCCTACCGTCGCTCCCGCGCCGATGCCGGCTGCGGGTAGCGCGACACAATGCGGTCCCAGCGTTGCTCCTGCTCCCAAGGTGACGGTGTCCATGGACATGATCCGATCATGGAAGAGATGAGTTTGCACGACGCACCCCCGTTCCACTGTCGCTCCGTCGCCCAAAGTCACAAGATCTGCCTCGGGTAGCCAGTACGACTCACACCAAACGCCCTTGCCGATCTTGGCCCCGAGTCCACGCAAGAAGATGTTCAGTACGGCAGTACCAGTCGCCGCGCGAGCGAACCACGGCGCCGCGACGGTTTCGACGAACGCATCGGCTACCTCGTTGCGCCAGACGAACGAACTCCACAGCGGATGCTCGACCTTGGCGATGCGTCCGACGACGATCCACTTGGCGGCGATGGTGATCGCGCCAGCCACTGCTCCGGCGACGAGCAGAATTACGCCGCTCAACAGAGCCGCGAACCAGAATCCGACGGCGCCGACCAGTGCTTCGAGTGCAAACAGAACACCGAGACCGATGCCGAACGTGACCATCACGGGGATCAGTCGGCAGGTTTCGACCACTCCGCGGGCGATCTTGAGTCTCATCGGCGGATTGAACGTGCGGGCGGCGTCGGTGTCCCCGGCAGCCCTTCTCAGACGTACCGGTGGACTACCCAGCCACGATGATCCGGACTTGGCCTTGGACGGGGTGGCCGACAGAACCGCCACGAGACCGTTCTTGGGGACGCGACGACCGGGTGCGGTCATACCGGAGTTGCCGAGGAACGCACGCTTGCCGATCTTCGCCTGTTCGATGTGCATCCAGCCGCCGCCGAGGCCGTAGCTCGCAACCATGGTGTCGTCGGCGAGGAATGCGCCGTCGGCGACCGTCGTGAACTTGGGAAGGAGGAGCACGGTGGATGCTTCGACGTTCTTGCCGATCTTGGCGCCGAGGAGGCGGAGCCATCCCGGCGTCAGCAGGCTCGCGTAGAGCGGGAAGAGGAAGGTTCTGGCCGAGTCGAGCAGGCGTTCGGTCGCCCACACCTGCCAGCCGATGCGGCTGCGGACAGGGTGGTAGCCGGGGGTCAGCCCGATCGAGAGAAGACGAACGGCCACCAGTGTGACGACTGCGAAGACGAGCAAACTCAGGATGGTCGCGACGGGAAGCATGATCAGCGATTGGAGCACTGCACTCGCGAGCGTGTCGGTGTCGCGGATCCACCAACCGATCAAGGCGATTCCGGCCATCAGAGCGAAGATCGGCATACCGGCCAGGAAGACCGAGGTGACGCCGTATACCGGCACCCAGCCGGGTGCGCGCTTCGGATGTTCGGCCGGCCAAGGATGATTCGCTTTCCCGACCTTGGTGGCGGGGGATCCGGCCCACTGCTGGTTTGCCTTCACTCGGCCGAACACCGCAGATCCGGGTTCGACGACGGCGTCCCGACCGATACGCGCGCCGGGCAGAAGCGTCGAGCGTGAACCGACGGAGGCGCCGTCACCGATCTTGATCTCGCCGATGTGAATGACGTCGCCGTCGATCCAGTGGCCGGAGAGGTCGACTTCGGGTTCGACGGAGCAGCCGTCACCGAGTTCGAGCATGCCGGTGATGGGAGGAAGTGTGTGGAGATCGACGCCGCTGCCGATGTCGGCGCCGAGGGCGCGGGCGTAGTAGAGCATCCACGGTGCGCCCGAAAGGTTGGCTGCGCCACTGGCTTCGGTGAGTCGCAGCGCTATCCACAGACGCAGGTGTTCACTACCACCTCGCGGGTACGTTCCTGGTTCCAACTTGCGTAGGAGCAGGCGCGCCCCGACGACGGCGATGGTCATACGGCCGATCGGCGTGATGAACACGATGAACGCCAACAGGATCCACCACCACGAGACCGTGGGCGCCCAGCTGACGTCGACGAACCAGCCGAGGACGTTGTTCGCGATCGCCAGCCACGTCACCCACTGCAGTCCGGTGAGCGTCGTGAGTGGAACGGTGACGGCGATCTGCGCCAGCTGAGTTTTCAAGGGTGTTGGAGCGACGATGCGCGGCTCCACAGTTTCGGTGGGTGCCAATTCGTCGAGATATTCGGCGAGCGATCCCAACCGTGGATGGTCGTAGAGCTGTGCGACGGTCACTTCGGGGAACCGCTCGCGCAGGGCGGTCACCAACTGAGCAGCAGAGAGGGATCCGCCGCCCACTTCGAAGAAGTCGTCGTCGAGTCCGGTGATCTGGGCTCCCAGGATCGATCCCCACAGACCGGCAACCCAGGCGGCGGTGCCGTCGAGGCCCAACGCGGCCCCGGCATCTTCACCGGCGCCGGGCAACGGCCACGGCAGCGCATTGCGGTCGACCTTGCCTGACGTACGCGTCGGAAGTTCGTCCATCAACGCCAGACGCGGCACGAGGGCTGCTGGTAGCTGCTCGCTGAGCAGTGCATGAGCGGCCTTGAGGTCGAAGTCGGGATCCGTGCTGGCGATGTACCCGACGAGGAGCTGGTTGCCGGCTGCCGTCTTCTTCACGGCTGCGGCAGCGCCGCTCACACCCGGCAGATTCTGCAAGGCGTTGTCGACCTCACCGAGTTCGATGCGCCTGCCGCCGAGCTTGACCTGATCGTCCGCGCGGCCCTGGAACATCAGGCCGGTGGTCTCGAGCCGGACCAGGTCGCCGCTTCGGTAGGCGCGTTCCCACCCGAGCGAGGGCATCGACGCGTACTTCTCGGCGTCCTTCGCGGGGTCGAGGTAACGGGCGAGGCCGACGCCGCCGATCACCAGCTCGCCCACCTCGCCGACCGCGACGGGATTGCTCTGGGCGTCGACGACGGCAAGGTCCCAGCCGTCGAGGGGGAGGCCGATGCTGACGGGGCTCTTGCCGTCCATCAGTGCGCCGCAGGCGACGACGGTTGCCTCGGTGGGGCCGTAAGTGTTCCAGACCTCGCGGCCCTCGACGGCCAGGCGTTCGGCCAGTTCGGGTGGGCAGGCTTCGCCGCCGAAGATCAGGAGTCGAACGGCTTCGAGGGCCTCGGCCGGCCACAGAGACGCAAGCGTCGGCACAGTGGAGACGATGCTGACGTCACGCGAGACCAGCCACGGGCCGAGGTCCATGCCGCTGCGAACCAGCGAACGAGGAGCCGGGACGAGGCAGGCGCCGTGGCGCCACGCGAGCCACATCTCCTCGCAGGACGCGTCGAATGCCACGGAGAGCCCCGCGAGGACGCGGTCACCAGGCCCGATGGGCTCGTCCTGGAGGAACATGCGCGCCTCGGCGTCGACGAAGGCTGCGGCATTGAGGTGAGTGACCGCGACGCCCTTGGGGGTGCCCGTGGATCCTGAGGTGAAGATGATCCAGGCGTCGTCCTCGGGTTCGGGTTCGCGAACCGGTGGATGTTCGAGCCGCTTCGGCGCCGTCCCCGGCTGGATTCCGTCGCCGGTGATGATCGCCGCTACCTGCGCCTCGCCGAACACCAACTCGGCGCGCTCTTCCGGATCGTCGGCGTCGACGGGAACGTAGGCGGCGCCCGCCGCGAGGATCGACAGGATCGCCACGTACAGCGAACGCGAACCTGACGGCATCCTGATTCCGACGCGGTCACCTGCGCCGACGCCGGCATCACCGAGCCAGCGCGCACCGAGCGCGATCTCGTCGAGCAACTCCGAGTACGACAGTGTGGTGTCGCCGTCGTCGATGGCAGGTGCTTCCGGGTTGGCCTCGGCTGAGGCCCGCACGATGTCGATGAGCGTGCGCGGCGCAGGTGCATGCGCCGACCGTAGGAATACGGACGGAATCCCGAAAGATTGTTCCGTCTCCGACTGCGACTGGAGTGGCAAACCCGTTGGTCCTGTTCTACTCACGAAACTTAGAGTCCTGCGAACTGTCGAGTTGAAAGTCTCATGACAAGTTTGCGAGTTGGTGAACAGATATGCCTAATGCAACATGCCGAACGTGCCGGTCAGTCCGTACTGGCGGCTTGCGCGTGGCCTTCTGCAGAGTCGGCGAACTCGGGTGTGTCGAACACCTCTCCGCCCAGCGGATCGACGACCTTCGATTCCTCGGAGAAGTCGACGGCGCCGGTATCCGGGTCGATGTTGACCGCATGGGCGGGAACTTCGTGGACCGCGACGAGCATGTGGGCGTCGGAGGGATCCGTCATGATTCCGCTTTGTGACGGGGTGAGCCCGGCGAAGGTCGACGAGATCTTCAGATCGCGGAGCCGCTTTTCGGTGGGTTGCGGAACGTCGGTCGATGCCGAGGCATTTGTAGAAACCCGCAGGTAGCGTGGTGCCGACGCGACCTCGTATCGGAACGCCTTCAGCATCGACAGACATGCCAGCACCATGATGACCGAGAACGGTACCGCCGTGGCGATGGCAACGGTTTGCAGCGCCGTGAGCGATCCACTGCCACCCACGATCAGGAGAACTGCGGCCGCGGCACCGGAGAGGAACGTCCAGTAGACACGCGTGATCTTGGAGGTCTCCAAGCTGCCACCGGTCGCGAGGATGTCGATGACGATCGAGCCGGAGTCCGCGGACGTGACGAAGAAGAACACGATCACGACGATCGCGAGAACACTCGAAATCGTTCCGAGCGGAAGTCCGTCGAGAAGCGTGAACAGTGACGTGTTGGTGTCCACTGCGCCGGATGCGTCGAGCATCGTGCCCTCGTTGCGCTGACGCAGAATGCCGGAGTTACCGAAGATCGTGAACCACAACGAACCAACCAGCGTCGGGGCCAGCAGCACACCGAAGACGAATTCGCGGATGGTGCGGCCGCGTGAGATGCGCGCGATGAACATGCCGACGAACGGTGCCCAGCTCATCCACCAACCCCAGTAGAAGATGGTCCATGCGCCCTGCCAGCCGTCTTCGGCGAACGGGGACGTGCGCAGCATCAGTTCGGGCAAGGCCTGGACGTATCCGCCGAGGTTCTGCACCCACGACTGCATGAGGAACAGCGTCG
The DNA here is from genome assembly GCF_056945715.1 of Rhodococcus sp. MurmanLake-1. Taxonomy (NCBI): domain Bacteria; kingdom Bacillati; phylum Actinomycetota; class Actinomycetes; order Mycobacteriales; family Nocardiaceae; genus Rhodococcus; species Rhodococcus sp. MurmanLake-1. The sequence continues at coordinate 17,935 of NZ_JBWZNF010000018.1, forward strand.
GTCCCAGAATCAGGACGAACAGTGCCAGCGCGGCAGCGAGCATCATGTTGATGTTGGAGAGCCACTTGAGGCCCTTCGTGACACCGGAGACGACCGAGAAGGTCGCCATGCCCGTCACGATGACGATGATGGTGATGACCAACCAGTTGTCGGTCTCCACCCAGCCGAGGTAGTCGAGGCCGGCCGAGATCTGCTGGACACCGAAGCCCAGCGACGTCGCGACACCGAACAGCGTGCCGACGATGGCGACGACGTCAATGGCGTGGCCGATCTTTCCTTCGATGCGAGCCCGTCCGAGGAGCGGCTCGAGCAGCCAACGGATCGACAGCGGGCGACCCTTTCGGTAGGTCATGTACGCCAGACCAAGGCCGACGACGACGTAGATCGCCCATGCATGCAAGCCCCAGTGGAACAGCGTCAGTTCCATGGCTTGATTGGCTGCGGCGTCCGTGGATCCGGCGATCTGCCCGGCGACGGGTGGGGTCACGTAGTGCGAAAGTGGTTCGGCTACTCCGTAGAACACGAGCCCGATGCCCATGCCGGCGCTGAAGAGCATCGCGAACCACGAGAGCATCCCGAACTCGGGCTGCTCGTCGTCACGTCCCAATCGGATGTTGCCGATGCGGCTGATTCCGCAGTACAGCGCGAAGATCACGAAACCGGTGGCCGAGAGGATGTACCACCAGCCGACGCCGTCGCTGATCACGTTGTTGAGTGTTTCGAAAGCATCCGCGGCGGTTCCCGCGTAGATCACGGCAAAGGCGATCAGGGCAAAGATCACTATCGACGCGGGGATGAACACGGGTTTCCGTAGTTCACGCCACGCAGTTTTGACCGCAGTCATTCCACTCCTCGAACGTTCAGGCATTCACAGCGCCCATCAGGGCGGCCACGTGTCACGCGTAGGTGGGCGTTTCGCTCGCACCATCGCAGGTCAAGACCGGGCTATTGCTTTGAAATTCAACGTAACGTCAAGTTTCGGTCAACTCAACTGGACGAAAGATGCTGCACTGTCGCGAAAGTTTTCACTGGATGCCGTAGTTCCGGTTGTAAATCGTTGGGTAATAGTGGCATTGGGCCATGAGTGGAATGCTGAACGGCGAATTCGATTGGTACGGTGAGTTGAATCGGTCGAGTCGACGCTCACCGATTGACCACATTTGTCAAACTCGGCGAAACAGCCTGTCTGTCAGGTGGTTAACTCCTGGCGTGCTTGCCCGATCGTGGCGGTCAGGTGTCGATACCTAACTGTGATTGTGATGGTCGCAACTATCGGTGATGCGGGCCCTGTTCGCCCCGCTGAGTGTCGATCAGATCCATTGCATCCTTCAGACCCAAGCCCGGATGCAGTTCGCGTAGTGCCTTGATTGCCGGAATACGGTCGTCAGTCGACGCGAGTGCACTACGGACGTCGTCGGCGGGTATTTCGGTGGGGGCAGTTGTCCCTTCCCACCACACCGACTGAGGTTTGTTCCTGTTTCGCCAGGCTTGGACTGCGTAGTAAGCAGACCCGACCGTCGCGAAAAGCCAGATTGCGAGGAATGTCCAATTCCAAGCTGTGGGTTCTGTGATGACCTTGTCGATGGTGCTTGGGCCGAAGAAAACGAGTAGCCAAACCAGCACGATCGTCTGCCACCATCGCTCGACGCGCCTGCTCGGATTCCACCACTCGGCCATCGACCGATACTCGCACAGGGCTGCTGTTTCGGTGCGACGATGGTGATCATGGAGATTCGTGATGCGGTGGAGCGACTTCGGGCGGATTCCGGGACCTCGATGATCTTCGGAGAACCGCACCAGACCAGCGACGGATCGACGATCATCACGGTTTCGCGACTACACCGGCAGTGGCGGGGCGACCCGATACCGGTGCCAGTGGGAGTGTTCTCGATCCACGAGGGTGAGCCGTCGTGGTCACCGGCCGTCGATCACACCAGGGCGGCCTTGATGGGGGAGTTCATCGGGTTGGCGGCCGCGGTGATCGCAACCCTGGCAGTTCTACGTCGACCGCCCTGGCCTGATGTGACGATTCGGAAGGGGTGACTCAGAAGGGGTGACCCAGAATTACGCCGATCAGTTGGAACGGCATCGCGAGGAACATCGATCCGACGTAGAGCGGATAGCGAATCGGGTCGCCGGCGAGGTAACCCTCGGCGAGCCAGGCCATGACATCTGCTGATCCCATATTCGTTACTTCCCTTCGCGGTTGTGGTTCACCGACATTTTCGGTCGTGGGAGTTGTTTTGTTACAAGCGAACTCGAAGGAGGAGTGCATGTGACGGCAGTTTCGACGCAGCAAACTCAGTCAAGTGAGATCCCCGGGGGCGGCAGTCTCTACCGGCTTAGTCTGGATACTTAGCACCGTGGCGTAGTGAAATCTGTGCATTCTGCACATGTCGGGACAATTCGGTGAGCCTTACAGTCGCTAAATGACAACGACACCTTCTCCTCTCTCAGACAAGACCGTCGTACTGATCGGTGGCGGAACAGGCATCGGGCTGCGGGTGGCGCAGCTTGCCGTCGACGCCGGCGCGCAGGTAGTTCTCGGTGGCCGAACCACATCCAAGCTGGAAGCAGCGGCCACGCAGCTGGGTGAGGCGGCGCACTGGTTCACAGTCGACACCTCCGACGACGACTCGGTGAAAGCGTTCTTCACCAACATCCCCAGCGTCGACGCTCTCTTCACCACGGCTGCCGATTACCAGGTCGGCTCGTTCCGCGAACAGAGCGTCGAGGAAGCGGCGTCGCCGTTCACCTCCAAGTTCTGGGGGCAGTACCGCGTCGTGCACGCTGCGCTCGACAAGCTGACACCCACCGCATCGGTGGTCCTCATGTCCGGTGCTGCCAGTGTGCGGCCACCCGCGGCTGCCGCGGCCTACGTTGCGGCCAATGCGGCAATCGAGGGGCTCGGGCGGGGGCTGGCGGTCGAGCTGTCGCCGATTCGCGTCAACACCGTTGCTCCCGGAACCATCGACGGGCATCTGTGGGCTCAGCGTCCGGCGGAGGTTCGGGAGGCGGCGTTCACCTGGAGTGCGGAGAACAACGTGCTCGGCCGCGTCGGGAACGAAGACGAGATCGCACAAGCGGTGTTCTATCTCTTCACCAACACGTACACAACGGGTTCCACGCTGTACCCCGACGGCGGGTACGCGTTGCGCTAGACCGTGCCATTTGACGACTGTGTGAAATGACGACTGTGCGAAATGCATTGTCGTAACACGAAGAAACGCCAATTCGCCCATAGGCGTGACCCCGACCACATTCGTACCGTCTTCTCCGAGAACACTTCCCAACTATTCGAGGAGTCCGTCATGAAAAACACATCAACGACCGCCGCCGGCGGTGAAGTGTCCGACGGTGACGACTACGCGCTCACCCGCGTTCCCGACGAAGCACGGTATTCGTGGTTCTCGGTGGCAGTACAGCGATTCGGTCAGGTATCGGCACTCGCACAGTTCCTGCTCGGTGCGACGCTCGGCTACGGCATGACGTTCTGGAATGCCTTCTGGGCATTGACAGTCGGGGCGGTGATTCTCGAGGTCGTCTGTATTTTCATCGGCATCATCGGGGTTCGTGAAGGGCTCAACACGTCGGTGGTCGCACGCTGGTGTGGATTCGGGCACGCGGGTTCCGCGGTGATCGGCCTGGTGATCGGAGTCAGCCTGATCGGTTGGTTCGGCATCCAATCTGCTGTCTCTGCATCAGGTTTGCACGGAATCATGCCGTTTCTGCCGCAGTGGGCGTGGGCACTGGTCTTCGGCCTTCTGATCACCGCGATAGTCCTTCGCGGGTTCGGCTCCATGCAGCTGATCGCAAACATCACCGTTCCCCTGTTCCTGCTTCTGGTGGGTTGGGCCGTCATCGCCGAACTGCGTAATCACTCGCTGTCCGATCTGATGTCATCTGCGCCGGCCGGGCCGGAGCTCAGCTTCCTCGCCGGAACCACCATCGTCGCAGGCGGTTTCATTGCCGGAGCAGTGATCACACCCGACATGACGCGATTCAACCGCACGGCGGGTGACGTCGTGAAGCAGACACTCGTCGGAATCACATTGGGCGAATACGTGATCGGATTGACCGGCGTACTTCTTGCGCATGCCGTTCGCAGTTCCGATATCGCCACGATCATACTGTCGTCGGTCGGCTGGGTCGGCGTTCTCATCATTGTTCTCGGGACTTTCAAGATCAACGACTGGAACCTGTACAGCTCGGGGCTCGGCATCGTGAACTTCATCGACGTAGTGTTCGGGCGACGCATCAATCGCGCCGTCGTCACCGCTGTGGTCGGCGTGACCGGTTCGATCCTCGCGGCTGCCGGAATCCTGAACTCGTTCACCGACTTCCTGATCCTGTTAGGCGTCGGATTCCCGCCGATCGCCGGAATCATGGTGGCGGAGTACTTCATCGTCAAGACCTGGCGCAAGGACCTGGAAGAGAGTCGAGCCGCGGGTACCCTCCCGAACTCGGCGCCCACTTGGGTGCCGGCCACGTTGGTGATCTGGATCGTCTCGGCGCTGATCGGGCATTACAGCACCTTCGGTTTGCCGTCCATCAACGCGGTGGCCTCGGCATTCGTTCTCTACGTCGTCGCGGGTCGACTCGGCCTGATTCGCGGGGTCGGACGCACCACAACCGAAGCGCCGCAAGAGCCTTCGGGAACATCTGCGCTCACGCACTAGCACTGCAAACACTGTAGAAGGGAGTTCGCGATGCGAATCGGAATCGACGTCGGTGGTACAAACACCGATGCGGTCCTGATGGACGGGACCACCGTCATCGGGCATGTCAAACACTCGACCAGCAAGGACATCACCGGCGGAATCGGCGGAGCTCTGGCGGCGCTGCAGCAGCAGTACTCGTTCTCTCCCAGCGCTGTTCAAGCAGTGATGATCGGCACGACGCACTTTCTCAACGCTCTCATCGAGCAGCGAGGACTTGCACCAACAGCGGCTCTGCGATTGGGGCTTCCGGCGACCGCAGCGCTTCCGCCGATGGTGGGGTGGCCGCGAGACCTGGTCTCCGCTGTGCAAGGAAGGCGCTACCTCGCTCACGGTGGGCACGAGTTCGACGGTCGTCGTATCTCACCGCTGGATCCCGACGAGATTCGTCGCCATGCCGCCGACATGGCTCGCAGCGGTACTCGTTCGGTCGCAATATCGTCGGTGTTCTCTCCGGTCAATCTCGAATGCGAAGCGGCGGCAGCGGAGATCGTGCGTCAGGAACTCGGTCCGGACGTCGCAATTTCGCTCTCTCACGAGATCGGTCGAGTGGGTCTACTCCAGAGGGAGAACGCGACCATCATCAACGCTGCGCTGCGCGAGCTTGCCGATCACATCGTCGACGGTCTTGCCAGTTCTTTGGTCGAGCACGGCATCGCCGCACCGCTGTATCTGAGCCAGAACGACGGAACCTTGATGGACATCGAGTACGCAAGGCGTTATCCGGTGGCGACTTTCGCGTCGGGACCGACCAACTCCATGCGAGGCGCCGCTGTTCTGTCCGGTCTGGCCAGCTGTGCGGTGATCGACATCGGGGGCACCACTACCGACGTGGGCGTACTGACCAACGGTTTCCCCAGAGAAGCCACCACGGAGGTGACGGTCGCGGGGGTACGGACCAATTTCCGTATGCCGGACGTCTTCTCGATCGGTATCGGTGGTGGTTCGCTGGTGGATCCGGACGGGCTCACAGTCGGACCCGAATCTGTGGGATACGAATTGGGTTCACGGGCACTCGTATTCGGTGGTGACACGTTGACGGCCACCGACATCGCCGTCGCGGCAGGCTTGGCCGACGTCGGAGATCGCAGTGCGGTAGCGCACCTGGACCGCGGTCTGGTGTCGACGGCACTCGACCGGATCTCGCGCCGGGTCGCCGACGCCGTGGAACAGATGCGGACCACGTCGGATCCACTTCCCGTTGTGGCGGTTGGCGGGGGATCGGTTTTGCTGGAGCACGAACTTCCCGGCCTGGGAACGGTGATTCGTCCTGAGCGCTTCGACGTTGCCAATGCGATCGGCGCTGCGATCGCGCAGGTCAGTGGTGAGGTAGATCGAGTCGAAGCGGTACGGGACGGGCGCAGGCAGATTCTTGCCGACGACGCTCGCCAGGAGGCGATCGATCGGGCAGTCGCAGCAGGCGCACGGCCCGAGTCGGTGCAGATCGTGGAGTTCGACGAGGTCCCGATTCCGTATCTGCCGGGCAACGCAACACGTATTCGAGTGAAGGCAGTCGGTGACTTGGCACTGCACAGTGGCGATCTGGCACTGCACAGTGGTCTGGTCTCCACCGGTCAGGAAGGCTCACGATGAGTTGGACACTACGAACGGCAGACCTCGACGACCTCGCCAGGGGCGCAGCTTTGTTGGGGACCGGCGGCGGGGGAGATCCGTTCGTCGGCAAGATGTTGGTCACGCAGGCGCTCGGGGAAGCCGGTGAAATCACGATTCTGGATCCGGAGGAGCTCGACGACGACGCGTGGGTGATCCCCGTCGCGCAGATGGGTGCACCGACCGTCGTGGTCGAGAAGATGCCGCGCGGAACCGAACCCGAGCTGGCGCTGATCACGTTGGAGAAGCACACGGGGCGAACTGCAGATGCCACGATGCCGATGGAGTGCGGCGGGATCAATTCGATGATTCCGTTGCTGGTGGCAGCGCGGCGCGGACTTCCGGTTGTCGACGCCGACGGGATGGGACGAGCCTTTCCTCAGCTCGAGATGGAAACCTTCTCGGTGTACGGGATTTCGGCGAGTCCGCTCGCCATGGCGAACGAGCACGACGAGGTGGCGATCTTCGACACCGGAAGTGACAACAGCAGATTGGAGGGCCTCGCTCGCGGGGTGACGTCGAGGTTCGGTGGGATGGCGCATATCGCGCAGTACTCGATGACGGGTGCAGATGTGAAGCGGACGGCGATCCCACGGACTCTGTCGTTGGCCTTGGCCATCGGTCGGTCCATCAGGCTTTCACGTGAGCAGCGGGTGGACCCGGTTCAGGCGCTGGTGGACGGTCTCGCCGACACGCTTTACGGATACGGGCGAGTTCTCTTTCACGGCAAGGTGATCGATGTCGACCGGCGAACCGATGAGGGGTTCGCTCGGGGTTCGGTGCGGATCGCCGGCGTCGGAGACGAAGAGCTGGAAGTTCAATTCCAGAACGAAAATCTGATCGCCGTGCAATCCGGAGTAATGGTGGCGATCGTGCCAGACCTTATCTGCATCGTCGAGGCCGACACTGCCGAGCCCATCACCACCGAGGGATTGCGGTACGGGCAGCGAGTTGCGGTCATCGGGATCGCGACTCCGCCGATCATGAGAACACCGGAGGCACTGGCGGTCTTCGGCCCGGCAAGCTTCGGACTCGATCGCCCGTTCCTGCCGGTGGAGACACTCGAGCAACCTGTACTGGCAGAATAGCGAGCCGTGAGCAGGCTGCACGCGGTCCGGGAGGCCGACCTCGACGCGATCGCAGCGGGGGCGGTGGTCTTGGGCTGCGGTGGGGGCGGCGATCCACGCCTGTTCGTGGAAATGCTGCGTCCACTGATGACGTCAACGTCGGTAGAAGTCATCGCGCCGGACCAGTTGCCGTCCGGGGCGATGATCATGCCGGTGGGAATCGTCGGATCGGCCCTGGCTTTGGAAGAGCAACTGCCCTCCGGGCATGAGTTTGCCGACACTGCAGCAGCTTTGACGCGGTGGACTGGTAAACGTCCGACCGCGGTGATGACTTTCGAAGGCGGTGGACTCAACGCTCTCTCCGGCATTGCGGCGGCGTTGGCGTTGGGGATTCCCGTGGTCGACGCGGACCTGCTCGGTCGAGCGATGCCTCGGCTCGATCACTTCTCTCTCGCCGCAGCCGGGTTGGAATTGTGCCCGGTCACTCTCGCCCAGCCCGGCGGCCTCATTACCGTCGTCGACGGAGTGGATGTGCTGGGCGCCGAGGTAGCAGTGCGGTCGTTGATCGGGAGAACCAGCGGTTGGGGCGCTCTGGCGATCGCGTCGATCGATGCGCGGACTGTGCAGGAGGCGTGCATTCCGGGAACTCTGTCCCGAGCCTATGAACTGGGTCAGCACATCGGGGCACTAGGCAGTTGGCGGGAGATCGCCGAAAGCTCCGGGGCCCTGGTAATGGGGACAGGCCGGGTGCGTGCGGTGCGTCGTAGTCGCCCGAACGCCGGCGATCGTCGGGGCAACGTGATTCTCGAACACGATTCTGCGGTGATACGAGTCGAATTCGAAAGTGAGTTCCTGACCGTCGCGTCGGACGGCGAGATGATTGCGACATGTCCGGACATCGTGACGTTGCTCGACGTCCGGACCGGTGCCTTCGTCTCGTGCGAATCAGTGCACCAGGGGCAGGATGTGGCCGTGTTGGTTCTGGCCGGCCCTCAGTGGTGGGCGGAAGATGTGAGCAGGTTGAAAGTTGTCGGCCCGCGGGCCTTCGGGATCGACCACGACGCAGTGCTGATGGAGGCGCAATGAGCGCGAGTGTGTCGGCGTTGCTGAACAACCCGATCTTTGTCGGGTTGTATCGACTTGCCGGCGAAGGTGATCCCGTCGTGACGACAGTGGGAGCACTCACCGGGGAATCGGCACAGTCAGCCGAGGCCGTGTCGGGTGCGGCGGGTGCAGGATCAGTTCTGGTGATTCTCGATCGAATCGACGTCGGGGAGTGGAGATTCGACGCTCTCCTTCGACGCACGGCGGCGACCGGCTGCCGGGTGCTCGCGGTACACAGCACTGCGGCGGAGGATGCGAATCTCTCGTTGCTTGCCGACCGTCTCGGACTGGTGGTGCTCGGAGTATCCGACCCGTGGCAGTTCAGCGTGGATCTTCGTGATCTTCTCTCGAATTCGCGGGCGGTGATGGCCGACGCGGTACTGCGGGCGACACACGCGGGCCAGCGGGCCGGCGGAAGCGTCGAGAATCTTCTGTCGGTGCTGCTGAACACATTTCAGCGTTCGTTCATCCTCCTGGACTCGTCCGGACGCCCGCTGACCGGCGCCGATTTGTTGTCCGACGCTGATCGAGCAGCCGCCGGTATGTTGTCGGGCCGCGGGGCGCCCACCACCGTTGAATTGGACTCCGGCGGGGTCCTGATTGCGTGCCCGGTGATGTCCGGCGCAGCCCGAGAGCCCTGGCTGGCGGTGCTGCTCCCGGTGCGTCAAAGCGTCGAAGAGGCTTCTCTCTCAGTGGTTCTCGACGTGGCCTCGTTGGCTGCCGGGCACCGACTGGCCGTTGCACGCATGGTCGACGAGCGTGAAGCGCGCCGGCGTAGCGCGTTACTCGGTGAACTGATCGACACGTCAGCAGACGCCACACCCGGACTGCTCCGGCGCGCACTCGACTCGGGTTGGGCACTGGACGGATGGCATATCGGCATCAAAGTCCTGGCGGTCGGTGAGGTCGACCTGGTGGCCAGGCGCAGTGAGGTCGCAGACGCCCTCGCCGCCGAGGGAATCGACGCCAATGTCGTGGAACAGGCTGACGGCTGGGCAGCGTGGACCACTCTGCCGGGCGAGCCGCGACCGGAGTCGATCACCAGGATCGCCGAGAGTATCCGTGCAGCTCAGGCGAGGTTGGAACCCACGATGGAGACCTGGGTCGGTGTGGGACGCGCACACGACGGTCCGGCTGGAATCGGTGCGTCCCTGTCTGAGGCCGGGGATGCCGCTCGGCTCGCGGGTTCGAGGTCGCACACAGGCCGCTTCCTGCACGTGGACCGCCTGGGTCTGGCGCAGTTGCTGCTGGCGTGGACGCGAACCGACACGTTTCAGCCCGCAGCCGCGGCGCTGCTCGCGCCGCTACGCGATTCGAATGGAGAGTTGCTCGAGACTCTGTCGACGTACCTCGACGAAGAATCGTCTCTGGCTCACACCGCAACCCGAATGGGCTTGCACCGCAACACCGTATCGAGTCGGATCGATAGAATTCAGCGCCTTCTCTCGGTGGATCTCGCAGATCCGGAAACGAGACTCGCGCTCCACCTTGCTTGCCGGACCATCGCGCCCTGACGGAGATCTTCGCGGCTTCGTCTTGACAAGCACGGGAGGTTCCTGCCATCCTCGTTGCCAGGTCACGAGTACCAGTGTTCAGCCCCGGCTTGCTGGTCGGCAACCCTCCTCCGCGGTGGGGTGCTCCGGGTGACGACCCGGCTGCGTTCGAAAACGAATGCGGCAAGCGCGGACTCTTCCGGGGCCATCACCCGACGAACGAGTCCTTGAACGTGAGGATTGTCTTCGATGACTGCTGTATTGAGTGCCGACACCTGCCGCACCACCGCGATTGCCAAGGTTTCGGGTGCTGACCTGCAGGTTCCATTGGTTCAGGGTGGCGAATGCTCCTACGCCAACTTCGACTACGCCGCGAGTGCGCCGGCATTGGCCCAGGTCACCGACCGTATCGCCGAGTTGCTGCCGACATACGCCAGCGTCCACCGCGGTGCCGGCTACGCGTCTCGGATCTCCACGCTCACCTACGAGAACGCTCGTGAATCCGTTGCTCGTTTCGTGAATTGTGCCGACGATCAGGTTGTCGTCTTCACCCGGAACACCACCGATTCGCTGAACCTGCTTGCGCAGTGCGTCCCCGGCAGCACCGTCGTCCTCGATGTCGAGCATCACGCAAACCTGTTGCCGTGGAACGACGCTCGTATCGTCACCGCCGCAGACACCATCGAAGAGACGATCGAGCGTCTGATCGGTGAACTGTGCACCAAGCCTGCAGCGCTGCTCGCAATCACCGGTGCCTCCAATGTGACCGGCGAGATCCTGCCGATTGCACGCTTGGCTGACATCGCTCATCGTTGCGGCGCACGTATCCTCGTCGACGCTGCTCAGCTGGCTCCCCACCGTCGCATCGACCTGCAGGAATGCGGCGTCGACTACATCGCTTTCTCCGGTCACAAGCTCTATGCGCCCTTCGGCGCGGGTGTTCTGGTCGGACGCCGTGACTGGCTCGACGAGGCTCAGCCGTACCTCGCCGGCGGCGGCGCCGTGCGTGAGGTGACGATCGAGTCCACGGAGTGGGCCTGCGCGCCTGCCCGCCACGAGGCAGGTTCCCCCAACGTTCTCGGTGCGGCAGCCATCGCGACCGCATGCGAAACCCTGCACGCGCTGGACTTCGACGTCATCGCCGAGCACGAGAAGGCACTCACGGCCCAGCTCACCGACGGATTGTCCGCCATCGAGGGCGTCTCGCTCGTGCGACTGTGGAATGACGCACCGGACGCCGTCGGAATCGTCACCTTCACCGTCGACGGATTCGAAGCGGGCGAAATCGCCGCATTCCTCTCCGCCGAGCACGGCATCGGAGTTCGCGACGGTCGCTTCTGCGCACACCCGGTTCTCGCACGCCTCGGCCTCTCCGGCGGTGCAGTTCGCGCCAGCCTCGGCCTCGGTAGTAGTTCGGACGACGTGACGCGGTTGGTAGACGCCGTGAACATCCTGGTTTCGAATCAGCGTGATTGGAACTACGCCAAGACTGCCGGTGCGTGGAACCCCGTGCCCGAGACCCGCCCCTTCCTCGGAGCCGCAGACGACAACGCCGGCGCAGCCGAGTGCGTCTGAGCTGAGCTCGGTCCCCGAAAACTCGAACGGACAACTAGCATGGCAGCCATGGCACCAGCGGATTTCCCCGCCACCCCTTCGAGAGTGAGCATCACTCTCGGTCAGTGGTGCCGTCGCCATGTCGATCTGTGCCGCACCTCGTCAGGAATGTGTTCGAGCTGACGATTCGTCTCGCTCATCCCATACTTTTCTGATTTTCGGAGGTCTCACATGTCTTCACGCGCTTCGCATTCTCTGCACGTAGCGGTCGAGTTGACCGGATCCGGTCACCATCCGGCAGCTGAGGGCGCACCCGGCAACCTGCCCATCATCGGCGGCGACTACTGGGTGGACCTCACCGAGGGCGAAAAGCCTCTCGATTTAGCTTCATTCCCTACCAATGTGGTTCGGATTCGCGCTGCGGACCTGCGTGAGGCACAGCTCGAACGTGCACGGATACGCGCTGCTGTCGCCGAAGAAGGACGCGATCCCGACAGCGTCGCAGTACTGGTCGATCTCGAGATTCTGATCGCGCCGGAAGCTCGCTCCGCCCGTAAAGAGCTTGCACAGTTGGACAGCGCGTTGACGGCGCCGCGGGTTCCCGTTTCGCTTCACTACGTCGGAACGCCTTCCGGTCTCGGCAGTTTGATCGCCGATATCCGAGCTGCCGAGGTCGCCGACGGCGTTACGTTGCTGCCTCTCGCATTGCCTCGCACGCTCGAGCATCTGGTGGACAGCACCATTCCGTGGCTTCAGGATCGCGGACTTGTCACACCGTCCACCGCAGTCGACGAGGTTCTCGGGCGTTTCGGACTGCCGCCCCGTCAGCGCACGCTCGCGTCTTGATCGTCACCGATTGCATCTGAGTACAGGTGGAACAGCGACGGTAAGTCGTCGGCACCGTCCACCTGTGCCAGAAGTGTCCAGCATTGCGCAGTGATCGACCGAGCCCTCGTGCCGATCCAGTTGGTGGGCAGTAGTTCCGGTGGCAACAGCGGATCCGGTTCCATGGCTCGCGTGAATTCCGCTGCGAGTTCGATGGTCATCGTGACAGCATCGGTACCCGGACTGTTCTGCAGTTTGTGCAGGCGTGCGGTCGCTACGTCGAGTAGCCGTTCGTATCCGTCAGCGATCTGGTCCAGTGGCCACAACTGCGCGGCAATCTTCACAGGGTCTTCGAGCATGCCCACTTTCAGATCTCGAGTGGTAAGAGAAGACAGGTGCTGTTCGACGTCGAGTTCGGCGGCCGCATCGCGAATATACGGTTCCCAGGCGTGCGGCGAGACGTACAGACCGCCCTGGACGAGCGCGCCGCCGAGGTAAACGACCCTGGTACGCAGCGCATCTCGCGCTTTCCGTGACGACTCCGGAATTGCGAATCCGGCCAGGTGCCAATACCCGTCCCACGGCGTCACAGTGTCGCGGTCTTGTTGATAGGCCAGCCGAACGAATTCGACGTCGGGTTCCATCTCGCGCAGGGCTTTCGGCGTTGCTCGTAGCGTGGCCTGCCGCCCGCGACCTTCCTGAGTGAACTTCCCCTCGGTGACCAACCGCTTGATGCACAGCCGAACCTGTTGATCAGTTTTGCCGAGGGCGTCGGCGGTGGCATAAAGGGTGCGTCCGTCGACAGTTCCGTCCGTGCGCAGTAGTCCCTCGATCAAGATCCTCGTGGGTACATCGACGTCCCTGTCGGTCATCGCCATGTCCTTTCCTCGTTTCTCGACATCTTCGCCCACAACTGTACTATCGAATGCAATACGATCGTTTCAAATTCGTACGTTAGGGCGGGAAGATGGCAGCGGAATCGATGAGCGAGGGCAAGAGTAAGCCTCGTTTACGCAGGTGGATGGTTACTTCCCTGGCGGTGGTCGTTGTTCTGATCGCGACTCTGGTGGGCTGGACGCTGTACCAGAACACCTATGACATCCGTGAGGAAAAAGTGACGATCAACGGGGGATCGGTGCCGCTCCAGGGAGTCCTTGCACTGCCCGAACACGGTGACGGTCCCTTCGGGCTCGTGGTTTTCGTCCACGGAGACGGCCCGGTCGATGCAACACATGAGACGTTCTATCGACCGGTGTGGGAGGCGTTCGCAAAGGCGGGGTACGCGTCACTCTCCTGGGACAAGCCGGGGGTGAATGGGGCACCGGGCAATTGGCTCGATCAGAGCATGGACGATCGCGCGGCAGAAACGGAAGCGGCAATCGAGTGGGCGCGGGGACGTTCGGATATCGATCCGTCTCGTATCGGTCTGTGGGGTGCAAGCCAGGCAGGGTGGGTGATGCCCAAGGTGGTGAACCTCGACCCGGACGTAGCGTTCGTCATTGCCGTGGGTCCCGCGATCAACTGGCTCCAACAAGGCGAATTCAATACCCTTGCAGAACTTTCCGAGAGAAATGCGTCGGCCGACGAGTTCGAGAAAGCGCGGGTCGATCGTGCGAAGAACTTGGATCAGTTGGCCCGTGATGCATCGTTCGACGATCTCGTGGCCTCCGGCGAGGCCGACGGTCTCACCGAAGACCGGTGGAACTTCATCCGAAAGAACTACCTCTCGGATGCGCGAGCCGATCTCGAAACCGTGAAGGTTCCGGTGCTCTTGATCATCGGCGGACAAGACGTCAACGTCGACGTGGCTGATACCGAAAGGGTGTACCGCGAATTACTCGACTCGCCAGGGCAACTGGTGGTCAAGAAGTACCCCGACGCCACTCACTCGATTGTGGAGAAGGACCTCGAAGACTCGGAATTGATGTCGGCTCTGGTGGCCGTTCTTGCTCCCCGTTCGATCTTCGCTCCCGGCTATCTAGCGGATCAGACTGCATTTTTGGAGGGAATTCATGGCTGACGGAATCACGGTTGTCGCACTGGGTGGTGCCGGTGCCATGGGCTCGGCAGCAGTTCGTCTGGCCGCAACATTGCCGGGAATCGGCAAGGTAGTAGTCGCGGATCGCGATATCGATGCTGCGAAGCGTCTTTCAGTTGAACTGGCGCAGGCGTCAGCGGAAGTCGAGGCGCGCAGCATCGACGTCACGGACGGTCGCACGCTACGTGAATTGCTTGACGGCGCAGACGTGGTCGTCAATACGGTCGGACCGTTCTTCCGTTTCGGCGTCGGCATTCTCCAGGCAGCGATCGAGACCGAGACGCACTATCTCGACATCTGCGACGACTGGGAACCTGCCGTCGACATGCTGGAATTGGACTGTGCTGCCAGGGAAGCCGGAATCTGCGCGGTAGTCGGCATGGGCGCAAGTCCCGGGATGAGTAACCTCCTGGCCGCGATGGCAGTCTCGCGATTGGACGTGGTCGACGATCTGTACACAGCCTGGCCGGTTGATGTCGAGGGCGAGGACGAGTCGGTAGACACACTGAGTGCAGCGGCCGTTCACTGGATGCAGCAGATCAGCGGCACGGTTCCAGTGGTTCGTGCGGGGCGAATCGTCAACGAAGAACCGTTGCGTTCCATCGCACTCGAACTGCCCGGCGGACGTCGGGGGAACGCTTACGTGGTCGGGCATCCGGAGCCGGTGATGTTTCATCGGACCATCAATCCTGCAGGGCATTCGGCAAATCTGATGGTGATCTCACCGGAAACCGTGGCGTTTCTCGACGTTCTCCGCTCAGATATCGACAAGGGGAGAATTGATCTCGACTCGGCTGCTGAAGAATTGGGCAAGCCCTCGCTCCGGCGGATGATCCGTGCTGCGCCTCGAATGCTCACGCGTGCCGGTCATGGATCCTTGCCGTTGTTTTTCGCCTCGGCGACCGGGGTGCGCGAAGGTCGAGAGATGCGCGTCGTGGCACGGATCGCTGACGATTCACCGGTATCGGCGTTACTGTCGGACATGGCCGGTGCAACCGGAATCCCCTTGGCGCTCGGCCTTGCTCAGGTGGTGTCCAGGCTGGCCGACGGAACGATTCGGGATCGGGTCGGTGTGCACTCAGCCGAGAGCGTCATCGACCCGGAAGTTCTGTTCACTGCACTGTCGCGGTTGTTCGATCGAACCGACTGGAGTGACATCGTTACCGTCGAATCCGAGTTTCGCTAGTCAGTTCGCGGCGTGCGATCCGATGCGACTGCGGATTTCGGTCTCGACGCGATCTGCGTCCTTTGGGCTGAATGAAGGCGCTCCGCGGCCGGCGAGGGTGAGTACCACCGCGGTCTCCTTCCACGGGCGTGAAAGATCCAGGCTGTACCACGAGCTGAAATCTGTTGTTCCCCAAATTCGTAAGCGTCCACTCAGCCATGACATGACTCCGAGGTCGACGGATTCGATCTGTGAGTACGGAACGAACTTGCTGACAAACGGGAAGTAATAGTGGCGGATCGTGACGCCCTGATCGTCGATCCGGACGGTCCTGTCCTCGTAGATCGTTGATGTCCCTGTACTCACAGTGAAAACCCGGTCCCTGCTGTTCGACGGTCTCGGCGGATGCCGAAAACCAACCATACAGTCTCTACTGGGACGGGTGGCCCGCCCGAGTGTCAGGCGCTGGTAGTCCTCGCGACGACGAGATCGCTCACCGCGATCTGAGCGTTGCCGATTGCCGCCTGAACCGGTTCGCAACTACTCGATGCTCTGGCGAGCGCAAGAACTGCGGTGAGTAAGGCGGCGTCGGGCTCTCCTTCGAACGGTCCGCTCTGGACGTCGAACTTTCCAGCTCGCAACTGCTTTCGGGCATTGACTCCAAGTTGTGAAATGACCTCGTCCATCGCGGTCAGGCACTGGGCGAGCGCGCCGATCGACCAGTAGAGATCGGCAGCGACGACAGGCGTCTCCGATGCCACGGTGCCGGCGCGGCGCAATCGGTGATGAGTGTCTCGGAGTATCTCGGGCAGTCTGTGGTCTGCGCAATGTTCCATCCCGCTGCCTCCGTAAGGTGTAAAGTTGGGTTATTCAATTACGGTAAGGCAGGGCGGTAAGGGATGCAAGTAGTTTTAGACGATTACGTCGTCGGTGCGTCGTTCGCGACCGACCTGGTCAACACCTCGCCCCGGGTCTGGGTGGAGGCAGGTGACGCGTTGGCTGACCCTCAGGCGCTTCACGATCTACTGGATGAACATGGACTCTCGCCGGATGCGCTCCGCAACGGGCGTCGGCTTACCAGCGGTGAACTTGCCGACGTGCAGGCACTCAGAGAGGCGATTCGTTCGATTCTCGATGCTTCGACCTCCGACGAACTCGTTGATCGCACTGATCGACTCCTGCAGACTGTCCCGCATCACGTTCGACTCGTGCCTGATGCCCAGTTCGACTATCGATGGAATGCGGTACCGGACAGAAGAATCGATCTTGCGGGTGAGCTTGCGTTGTTGATCGGCTTCTCGTTGCTGGGGACTCTGCGCACATTGGGGTACGAACGATTCCGCCCATGCGCGTCGCCGACGTGCAACGGGGTGTTTGTCGATACGAGCCGGGGAGGGCGACGCCGCTACTGCATGCCGGCGTTGTGCGGCAACCGAATCAACGTCGCGAATCACCGTCAACGGCAGCGTCGTACTTAGTCGTCAACGATGGCGTCGTACTTAGCGTCTGCGATTGCCCGGTCGATAGTGACAATCGAACAGCGTACGGCCGACTGTATGGGGAACTTCAACGAGATACAGACCACGTCAGTCCCGCACGATTGTCGCCATGGCAACTCCTAGTAGATGGCGGCTCGTATGAAAGCCCGTTCTGTCTCCGCGACAGCAGTTATCAGCGTTGGCGTATTCACTCTGGCCGGGTGTGGCGGCGCATCCAGTCCCGAAGGTTCGGTCGGTGAGTATGCAAAGGACGGCAGTTTCACGACTGTCATCAACGCCGATCCCGGAAATCTGCACCCTCTGATCACAAACCTTACGTCGACTCAGATCGTGAACGCGTACTCGTACGATTCGTTGATCGACATCGATGCGCAAACCCGCACGGTGCGTCCGTATCTGGCGGAGAGTTGGCGTGAAGAAGGAAACACGCTGAAGTTCGTGCTCAAGAAGGGCGTCACTTGTGCCGACGGCACTTCCTTCACCGCGCAGACCGCAGCCGATGACATCAACTGGGTCATGGACCCTGAAAACGCTTCACCGCTACGAGGATCCACCGTGCCGTCGTCGACGGTCGCGTCCGCGAACGGTGACGAACTGACGGTCACTACAGCCGAACCGGCACCCTTCTTGCTCTCCCGAATAGGCTCGATGCGGCTTCCGTGCGCTGCGACGCTCGAAGACCCGGCCAGTATCCGTTCGAGTAGTAACGGAACGGGTCTGTTCAAGGTCACCGAAGTTGTTCCCAACGATCACATCACGATGGAACGCCGCGACGGTTACACCTGGAGTCCGAACGGTGAGACCACTTCCGACACTCTCGGGGTGCCGAAGACAGTGACGATCAAGATTGTCACCGATCCGAGTACGACGGCGAATCTTGTTCTCACCGGTGGAGTGAATGCCGCGGCGGTGACCGGTTCGGACGAGGAACGAGTCTTGGCAGCGGGTCTGGATTCGAAGACCTACACCACGTTGTCCGGCGAGTTCATCTTCAATCATTTCGCGGCCCTACCCACGGCAGACCGTGCTGTACGGCAGGCCCTCGTGCAGGCAGTAGACCTGGACGACTACACCGAGATCACCACCGGCGGTAAAGGAACCCGTGCACGCGCCCTCGCGGTTTCGGAACCCCTTGCCTGCGACTACAACAGTGTCGAAGGGACGATCCCCGATTTCGACGTCGATGCAGCAAAGAAAACGCTGTCCGACGCAGGTTGGAAGGCGGGTCCCGACGGCCTCCTGACGAAGGACGGTCGACCGCTTGCCCTCAACGTAATTTTCAACAACTCACGCGATACAAACTCTGCCGCCGCGGAATACGTAGCAACACAGTGGGAAGGACTGGGCGCGAAGGTGAAACTGACTGGCGGCGACTACAGTTTCGTCATTGCCAACACATTCAGCACCACCGACCTGTCGTCGTGGGACGTTTCCATCGGTTTGACGCTGGGGAGTGATACGCCGAGCATCTTTGCGAAGTACTTCACCGGCCCGCCCAAACCTGAAGGAGTGAACTTCGCTTCCCTCGACAACAAGAAGTACATCGAATTGTCCACTGAGGCTTCGCTTCTTCCCGGTGACGAGTCCTGCAAGGTCTGGGAGGAAAGTGAGCGCGCGTTGTTCAACGACATCGACCTGCTGCCGGTATCCACGACTCCCGCTCACATGTTCTTCAACGGCGCAACGTCGATCTACCCGCCGTCGAGCGGAATCCTTCCGGGCTCGGCGATCCGTGTCCTGAAGTAGGACCCTCGGCAAACGCTCACTTTCGGGTATTGATCATCCGAAGTGCAAACCGAAATACCACTGCAGCACCGGCACCTGCAGCCAGGCCGGCGACGACATCGGCAAGAAGAACACCGACGCCTATGCCCAGGACGGCAGCAGCGGCGACGGCAAGGGCGACGTCAGCACGAGGAGCGGCGATCGCGGCATCCTTTCCCCGAGTATCGAACGAGCACCCATCTCAACGGAGCATGTCACGAAACGGTCGTCTGCAGGTGTATCAACCGCAAAATGTGTGAAACGCGTCGGCCCCGGCGGAGTTGGACTTCGCCGGGGCCGTGCTGTGTGTGTTGCGCACTTGCTCAGTGCGTCGGGACGGATTCCTTCGACGTGGTCGGGGACGTATCGGTGTGCTGGCTACCAATCTCCTTGCGGGAGTTGGAGCCGTTGAACCGAGGGAGGAAACCGGCCAGGACGAGTGCGATGACGGCGGATCCGGCAGCGAGGGCCATGACGACGCGGAAAGCGTTCTCCGACGGCAGTGTTGTCCCACCGACGGACATGGTCATCTGGGCGATGACGACACCCGCGATGGCGCTGGCGAATGATGTACCGAGGGAGCGCATCAGAGTGTTGAAGCTGTTGGCCGCTCCGGTCTCGGACGGAGGAACAGCCCCCATGATGAGAGCGGGCATTGCGCCGTAAGCCATACCGGTACCGGCGCCGATGATCACTGCGATCACGATCAGTTCCCAAATCGAGTGCATGGCGAAAATGCCGATGCCGTAACCGATTGCGACCACAATGGCGCCGAGCATGAGCGTCACCTTGGGGCCGTGCGAATTGGTGATGCGTGAGGACAGCGGAGAGATCAGCATCATGATGATGCCGGAGGGAGCCATGACCAGACCTGCGGTGAGCATCGAACCGCCGAGGCCGTAACCAGTGATTTCAGGCAACTGGACTACCTGGGGAAAGACCATGCTGGCGGCGAACATCGCGAATCCGAACACGATGGATGCGAGGTTGGTGAAGAGCACCTGGCGGCGGATGGATACGCGTAGATCCACCAGCGGCTTGGGGGTGCGTAGTTCCCACCATGCCCAGAATCCGAATATCAGGATCGCGGCGCCGAACAGGGAAAGCGTGAGCGTGCTCGTCCAACCCCAGTCGCCACCCTTGGAAATTGCGAGTAGCAGAGCGATGAGGGCGGCTGAGAGTGAGATTGCTCCGCCGAAATCGAACGTGCCTCCTGTGCGAACCGCCGATTCGGGGACCAGGACGACAACAAGAACGGCCGCAAGCGCGCCGAGTACGGCTGACGCCCAGAACAGGACGTGCCAGTCGGCGTACTCGGCGATCAAAGCCGCGATCGGAAGCCCCAGAGCGCCACCGACTCCCAGCGAAGCGCTCATCATCGCAACAGCGCCGGCGAGCTTCTTGGGCGGAAGTACGTCGCGCATCACACTGATACCCAGCGGAATGACACCGGCAGCAAGGCCTTGCAGGATTCGGCCGGCAACGAGGGGGATAACGCTCGAACTGAGGGCTCCGACCACCGAACCGGTGACCAACAGCGCCATGCTGATCAGGAGTAGACGCCGTTTGCCGAACATGTCGCCCAAGCGGCCCATGGTCGGGACGGCGACGGCGGCGGCGAGCAGCGTGGCGGTCACAGCCCACGCGGTATCGGACGCCGGCGCGTTCAGGTACTCGGGCAGATGCGGGATGATCGGGATGACCAGCGTCTGCATGAGCGAGACGACGATGCCGGAAAACGCCAGAACAGCCACCACTGCGGTGGTGGCTGGCGACTTCGTTGTCTGTGGCGGCGTTGTCGGTGGTGGAGAAGTGGTTGACGACATTGCGGTAACTCCATCGGAAGAAGAACGAATAATGGTTTAAGTCAGTTGATTGAACTAAAGTTAAATCAAGTGACTGACTTAACGGAAGGGTGCGCCTCCGATCGTGACGAATATCTCCGGTGCCGAGCAGCTTCGGATGGTCGAGGATGATGGTGTCCATGACTACGAGGACTGAGGACGCGTCGGCCGACGTCGGCGGCGCCGCAAATTCCGCGCGCTCTGCTGCAACCCGAGACCGCATTCTCGCCGTCGCCGAGCAGCTGTTCGCCGAGCACGGAGTCTTCGCGGTTTCGAACCGCCAGGTGAGTGAAGCGGCAGGTCAGGGCAACAATGCAGCCGTCGGATACCACTTCGGGACCAAGACCGATCTGGTCCGCGCGATCGTGAACAAGCATTCCCAGCAGGTCGAGAAGAAGCGTGGCGAACTGCTGTGTGAGATCGAAGGGTCCACAAACGTTCGTGACTGGATTTCGTGTCTGGTTCGGGCGTCGACCGATCACTACGCCGAAATGGGTGGCCCGACTTGGTACGCGCGGTTCAGTGCACAGATTCTCACCGACCCGGTCCTGCGGAAAATCGTCTACGACGAGGTACTGGCCTCGCCCACCCTGCAGGAGACGCTTCGGGGACTCTCTGACTGTCTGGCCGACATGCCGATGAGTGTTCGACGCGCCCGCGCGGACATCGGACGCAATGCGATCGTGCACATGTTCGCCGAACGTGAGCGCACGCTTGCCGAAGAGGGGCCGGAAGCGGTCACGTCATGGGAGGACTTCACGACCGACCTCGTCGACGCGCTGGTCGGACTTTGGACGGCTCCGATCAGCCGCTGACCGGCCGTTTGTCCGCGCTAGCCGCCCGCCCCGGGGCAACCCTGCGCAATGGATCTCGCGTCGGCGGAAGATCCAGGAGCAAGCCCACTCCGGCAAGAATGATGACAAGACCGCCAACGAGCGCGAAGGTAACAGGCTCGTTCAACCACAGCACTCCGATGGCTGATGCCGAAATCGGAACGAGAAGAGTGACGGCCGATGCCGCGACTGGACCCGCCTGACGAATTATCCAGAAGTAGACCAGGTAGCCACCGGCGGTAGCCCCCAGCCCCAGGGCTGCCACGGCGATGAGTGGACCGACGGTTATGGGCCCCGGTGGGGGAGCGACGGCGGACACGGGAACCAATAGGGCAACCGCGGCAAGTTGTTGTCCGAGGGCCAGTGTCATCGGTGGAGTGTCCTGGAACGACTTTCGTGCGTAGACACCTCCGACTGCGTACAGCAGCGCCGCGGTCAAAGATGCGCCAATGGCCAGCATTGCGCGACTGTCGATCGCTGACGGAATTCCACCGACGAGCACCGAGACGCCGACGATGCCGATCGCGACCCCCGAGAGTTTTCGCCAGGTGATCTTTTGTCGAAGCCAGAAAGCGGCGACGAATACGGTGAACATCGGCGTCGTGGCATTCAGGATCGACGCCGTCGACGAGTTGAGGCCGACGATCGCAGTTGCGACAAGCGTCAGGGGCCCAGCGACGTTGAGGGCTGCCAGCAGTAGGAATGCAGGAAACCGGTGACCGACCGCGCGCCAGGTCGATCTGCTGGAAGCCGTTATCAGTGCGAGAACCAACGCTGCAACAATGAAGCGGCCGTGCGTCGTGCCGACGGCGCCGAGTGTTGGTGCTGCCATAGCAACGAGGGGGAACGAGCTTCCCCAGAGCGCGCCGACCAACAGCAAAGCTCCAACTACGGCGAATCGGCTGCTGCCGATTGCTTTCCAGTTCTTCATTGCGCCTCTTCGTCGACGACCTCGCGGACATGGATGGTCGATGCCAGACCTACCCTATACCCCCAGTAGGTATGATGCTTCTTGTGTCATGATGCTGCAGGTGATCCGAGGCTGAGGACGCATTATTCGTTCTCCTGCAATGGTTTATGTGTCGAGGCGCTGTACGCGCAGACCTTCAAGTTATCTCCAATATACCTATAGGGGGTATATTGGTGGTTGTGTCGGGCTCGCTTTCCCGGCCACATCCGTCCAGCAAAAGAACAGGAATCCCAATGAGTAGTTGTGGCTGTGGAAATACCCCGAAGGCCGACGCCAATGGCGCTGTAGGCACTGTCGGTACGGCGATGCCGACCGGTGGGAAAGACCTACTCAACTCTGGCAGCAGTGAACTCGTCGAATGTCGGGTCATGCCCGGCAGTGTGATCGAAAAGGCGCGTGCCGAAGCGGAAGGCCTGTTCCGTGACTACGAAGGTAATCGGTACTGGTTTTGCTGCAAGGGTTGTGGTCCTCGATTCGACGCAAATCCGCGGAAGTACGCTGACGTGAGCTGAGCGAAAAGTGGTGGTGCAGGCGATGGCTGCACCACCACTTTCGTTGAGGCCCAATCGGGGTTCGGGCAGACCGTCGACATCAGACGGTGCGAGCGCACGCGCACTGGGTGGCCGCCAAGGTGCATTCGCCTCGCGTGGTTTCGTACGTCGCTTGTCCGGGCAATTCAGCAACTGTCTCCCGAGGCCAAAGTGCAAATCCTGCAACGGCTCCCACTGCGGCAAGCGCTGCAAGGATGCTCCAGGTGACCGCAAATCCCGCGCTCGAACCAACCCATCCGGCGATCGGATAGGTGACAAGCCAGGCAAGGTGCGACAGGGAGAACTGGGCTGCGAATACCTCCGGTATACCTGCGGGCTCGACGGAGCGCCGAAGTACTTTTCCGGTCGGCGTGACGATCATGGCCATCCCGGCGCCGACGAGTGCCCACACTGCGGCAGTGAGCATCCACGTGAATACACCGGCCACGGCGAGGGCGGCTGCCGCGCTGGCACTGACGACCAGGACAACGGAACCTGCTGTCATCACAGTGCGTTCAGCGGTTCTGTCGAGAACGCGTGGAAGAAGCAGCGCGGTCACCAACGTGCCGGTGCCTGACGCGGCAAGCATCCACGCCACGTCGGATTGGGTTCCACCGAGCTCGTCGCGGACGTAGTTGACGGTGTTGACCACGACGATCGAACCGGCTGCTGCCACCACGAGATTGAGTGCCATGATGCCGCGCAGTCGCGGTGTGGTCACGAAGATTCGCACCCCCGACGCGATCCGATCCCACGCCTTGCGGTGAGTACTCCGGCGAGCGTTGGGGATTCGGGTGGCCAGCACGAGCAGTGCCGAGACCGCAAAGCCCACGGAGGTGGCGACGAACAACAGGTTGAATGTCATGAAGGACAGTGCGACTGCGGCAAGAACAGGGCTGAGCAGGCTTTCCATAGTGTAAGCGACCTGCGATGCCGACAGTGCGCGGGTGAAATCGGCCTCGTCGGTCACGATGTCAGGAATGACCGCTTGGAACGTGGGAGTGAACGCTGCCGACGCAGCTTGGAGAACGCCTACCAGCACGTAGATGTGCCAGATCTCGCTGACGAAGGGCAATGCGATCACGACCGCTGCACGAAGGGCGTCGAGGGCAACGAGGAAAGCCCGTCTCGGCAACCGGTCGACGTACGCCGCCGCGAGTGGAGCGATCACGACGTACAGGGACATCTTGATCGTCAGCGCGGTGGCCAGCACAGCTCCGGCGCTCGGCCCAGCGAGTTCGTAGGCGAGTAGACCCAGCGCAACCGTCGCCAATCCGGTGCCGAACAGCGCGATGATCTGGGCGCTGAAGAGCAGGCGATAGTCGCGAATCAAGAACAGACGCATGCTGTTCCGTTCCGGTGCGGTCCTAGCGGTCCGGTTCATCTGGTTTCACTCCCGCGACAAGATTGAAAGCTCCGGTCAGGACATTGAGGGCGACGATTCCGACGACGTCAGCGATCTCGCGATCACCGTAGCCGTGCGCTCGAAGGCCAGCGATGTGTTCGTCTGAAATCGAGGCAGGCTCCCGATAGACGCGAAGTCCGAGGTCGATCATTGCCGCGATGGCAGGATCGGCGGACGTGCCCGCGCGGGCACGCTCGATCTCGTCCGCCTCGACGCCGTTGGCGTGCGCGGCGGCAACGTGGGCTTCGAGGCAAACAGCGCAACCTTGCTGGACCTGCACGGCGATCGAGATTCGCTCGGTGATCTTGCGGCTCAGTTTCGCTCGCTTCATTGCCCGGCTGAGTTGCAGATAGCCACCCAGTACGGCGGGCGAATGAGCCATCGCCGCGACCATGTCACCGACCTGTCCATGACGGTTGACGAGTTCGGCGAGAAGGTCTTTAGATGCACCGACAGCGGTGGCGGGTGTGAGAGATGCAAGGCGCGACATAACGAGTCCTAAGTGGTTCCGCCGGTGGTGGGTTCGGCTGGTGACAGCCGGCCGAACCCACCACCGGAGTTGGTCAAGAATTGACGGTGGATTGAACGGTTCGAGGATCGTCGACCTTGGTCGACCGCATCACGACCGCGGTGATTGCTGCGCCCACCACTGCGATGGCGGCTGCTCCCAGGAACACGGCGGAGAAACCGTTCGTCAACTCCGTCAGGTCACCGAGTTGATCAGCGCCGAACACTGCTGCGATCGCGGTCATCACCGCGAGGCCGACAGCCGAGCCGACCTGGTAGCTGACGTTGACGATGCCGGAAGCCAATCCGCCCTCTTCCGGGCGTGCAGCCGAAATCGCCGTACCGAGTGAGGGAATGAACGCCAGCGTCATACCTGCCGCAGCCACGAGCGACGCCGGCAGTACGTCGACCCAGAAGTTGCCGGTGGGCCGGATCAACGACATCCAACCCAAACCGATTCCCAGTACCAGCAATCCGGTCACGATCATCGCTTTTGCACCGAAGCGTGCCATGGCCCGTGGTGCCACGACGACCATGCCGAGCATGACGAAGATCGTCATCGGCAGCAGCGCCGCACCGGCCGGGAAGGCGCTGTATCCGAGCACTTGCTGCAGGTACAGGTTCAGGAAGAACCACATCGGTATCCAGGCAGCGCCGAGGACGAGCTCAGCGATGTTCGCGGCACCGAGGTTGGGCGCCTTGAAGATTCCCAGACGCACCAGAGGTTCCCGACGCTTGGACTGGATCAACACGAATGCACCCAACAGAGCGGCCGAAACGGCGAGCGCCAGCCACGTCTGCCCGGATCCCCATCCGACATCAGGTGCTCTGACGATGCCGAAGACTCCGACAGCAAGACCTGCGGTGACAGCGAGTGCGCCGAGGAAGTCGATCGACCCGGTACGTGCCGGTGCGTTCGGCATCAGGAGGGGAGTAGCGATCAGCGCGATGACGGCGATGGGAATGTTGAGGTAAAACACCCAAGGCCAGCTGGTGTATTCGGTGATGACGCCGCCGAGGAACACTCCGGCCGTACCGCCTGCCGGGGCGGCAGCGCCGTAGATGGACAGCGCCTTGGTCATCTCTTTCTGCGTGCTGCCGAACAGCATCATCAGCAAGGTGAGCGCCGATGGTGCGATGAGTGCGGCACCGGCACCCTGAACGGCGCGGCCCGCAAGTTCGACGGCAACGTTACCGGCGGCACCGGCGACAACGGAACCGATCAGCAGGATCAGCCAACCAGCGGAGAACACTCTGCGGGCGCCGAACAGGTCGGACAGGCGGCCGCCGAGGAGGAGTAGCCCGCCGAATGCGATGACGTACGCATTGAAGACCCAGGTCAGGCCTTCCTGGGAAAAGCCGAGATCGCTCTGCATCTGGGGGAGAGCGACACCGATGATCGAGGTGTCCATGATGACCATGAACTGAGCGGCGGCGATCAACGCCAACGCCCACCACTTACGGGTGGATTTCGGTTGTGTGGACATTCTGAGTTCCTTACCTCTACGGGGTATAGGTGATGCTCGTGTGGTCAGGGGGTGTCGAAAGCGAGCCTGGGCGACATCGGCGCAGCGCTTCGTCGAGGTGCGCGGGGAAATGCTGTTCTTGGAACTCATTCGGCCGGCGCTCTGCGTAGATGCGCATCGGATCTCCTTCGAGTGAATTCATGGTGTTCGAGTAGTTCGTTGCATACCCTAGGGGGGTATGGTACAAATTGCAACAGGTTCGAATTCAAGGAGTGTCGAACCCGACGCAGACGGCAACGGAAGTGCTGCCGACCCAAACTTTGGAGGGCAAGATGTTCAGCGGCAACGGCTACACACTGGAATTGGCAACGTCGGAGGCGGCCGTCGGCAGCCATGTCCCCTTGCAGTTCCGGATCCTGGATTCGGTTGGAACTCCGTTGACCAGGTACACCGACACCCACGACAAGCAGTTGCATCTGATCGTGGTCGGTCTGGACCTGACCGGATTCCAACACGTGCATCCCGAATTGGACGAGAACGGAAACTGGCGTGTGTCAGTCGATTTCGATCACGCGGGAGACTACCGAGTCTTCGCTGACTTCACCCCGGACGGGGGTGACGGAATGACGCTGAGTGCGGATGTACGCGTCGCCGGGTCCTATGATCCTCGGCCGTTGCCCGCCGCTGCTGCCGTCACGACGGTCGACGGCTATACCGTCTCTCTCGAAGGCGCGGCCCATGCCTGCCAGACATCGAAGCTCACGCTCTCGGTCAGTCGTGACGGAATCCCAGTCACAGACTTGCAGCCCTACCTTGCCGCGTACGGGCATCTGGTCGCGTTGCGTGCCTCCGACCTCGCCTATCTCCATGTGCATCCGGATGGTCATCCGGGTGACGGTGTCACGCCGGCTGGACCGGCAATCACCTTCTACGCCAACATGCCGAGCGCTGAGGACTACCGGTTGTTCCTGGACTTCAAACATGGCGAAGTGGTGCGTACGGCGGAATTCACTCTGACGGCCGACAATGCGACCACGCCTGGGGCCGAACACTCGAGCCACTCGCACCACGGGCACTGAGACCGAATGAGTTTCGCAGCAACGGGAAAACGGGCATGGGCGATCACCATGCACCCATCTGTTCGTGCAGTAGCGAAATGCGTGGCGATGTGCGCACTGATTGCTCTGCAAGACAACGGAAGTCGAAGAGTATCCGCACATCGCCCCGGTAACGAGAATTGTTGCGAAGTCACGCGTTGACGAACAGGAGGACATCGAATGTCGGAAGCGACAGAAGTGGGCAACGCTCCAAGCAGTGCCCCGGGCAATGATACGACCGGCGATGTGTGCTGCACGGGTGATTCCCACGGCTACATCACCGCCAAGGACGACTACCTAGGGCGCCTGCGTCGCATCGAGGGTCAAGCCCGCGGCCTGCAGCGCATGGTCGACGAGGACAAGTACTGCATCGACATTCTCACGCAGGTTTCGGCGATGACCAAGGCTCTCCACGCGGTGGCCATGGGGCTGCTCGAGGACCACATCAGCCACTGCGTCGTCAAAGCTGCCGTTGACGGTGGTCCCGAGGCGGAGGCAAAGGTGAAGGAAGCGACCGATGCGATTGCGAGGCTCGTTCGCTCGTAGAACTGTGTTCGACGAACATTGATACCGTGGTCGTCATGTTCAGCATCGAGATCCGTCGTACATTCGCTGTGAGGCAAGGGCTTCCGGCACCCGTGCGGGACGCAAAGAATTTGCCGCCGCTGATGCCTGCCGAGGGATTTCGCGTGACGATGCGAGTCGGGTTCTCGTTCGAGGACGACCAACTCGGCGAACGTGGATGGTTTGTCGACACGGACGCTCTGGACGAGTCCGTCGATCGGTGCGCCGAGCGATTGGCGAGCGGGGTCTGGCCGGAGATTTTCGATTTCCGTCCGTCATTCGAGAATGTTGCGAAGTGGTCTTTCACGGAACTTGCGTCCACGATTCCTCAGCTGACCTACGTCGAGCTGGACAACGAGACGATAGGTGTGGCAACGAGATACGTCAGATCGCACTGATCTGACATATCTCGTTGCCACAGGGGTTTCGATCGATCGGACTACTGGTAGAGACGCAGTGCAGACCCGATGAAGGACTTACCGAATGCGAGCCCGGCCTTGTTGAAGTAGAAGCTCATGTTCGTATTCGCGAACGGCACCGCGGACACCGTCTTGGTGATCTGCGACTCGGCGTCTGCCCACTCTGCGCACGCTGCGTCGCCGGTCAACCCGGAAGCCTTGGCCACCGCTGCTTCGTAGGCGGGGTTGTTGATCGAAGAGAAATTCTTACCGGCTGCCG
This sequence comes from Rhodococcus sp. MurmanLake-1, assembly GCF_056945715.1. Taxonomy (NCBI): domain Bacteria; kingdom Bacillati; phylum Actinomycetota; class Actinomycetes; order Mycobacteriales; family Nocardiaceae; genus Rhodococcus; species Rhodococcus sp. MurmanLake-1. Next base: position 46,667 of record NZ_JBWZNF010000018.1, read on the forward strand.
GAGCAGGTCCGGTGAAGAACGGGGTGAACCCGCTGGGAATCGAATTGTTGATCTGGATCCATGCGATGTCCCACTGATTGTTGTCTTTACCGCTGAGCATGACGTCGACAACTTTGGTCTGGTCGGCTCCCGTTACCTCGACGTTTGCGCCGAGATCCGACCATGCAGATTGAGCGAGTTCGGCTGCTGCGCTGCGAGCCTCTTCGCCTCCTGCGTAGAAGAGGCGGAGTGTCAACGGGTTTCCGTCTTTGCTTCGTTTTCCGTCCGACCCGGCGGTCCAGCCGGCCGCGTCCAAGGTTGCCTTCGCTGCGCTGACGTCGTAGTCCGGAATGTTGCCGGTGACGGAGTCGTACACGCAGGCGCGGGGCTCTACACCGACGAGACTTGTTGCGCGGGTGCCCTGGCCGGCAGTGATAACTTCTGCCAGATCGTCGAGATTGACTCCCTGGATGAGTGCTTTGCGAACGGCGGGATCGCTGGTGGGATTGTTCGCGATCTGGTTGAAGTACATCTGACCGGACGGCATCGGGCGATTGATCGAGGCGAACTTGGCGGCTTCGATCCGGTCCTTGTCCGGACCGGCGATCGGAGATGCGTTGAGTTCGCCGGAGAGAAGCTGGTTTGCGGCGGTGCTGACATTGGGTGCCATGACAGCGATGACGGTCTTGGGGACACCTGGTGTGTCGGAGGTGGTGTCGTCGGGGCCCCAGTTGTAGCCGTCACGACGCTCGAACGTGTAGTGGTCGTTGGCGGCGACTTCGGTGACTTCGAACATCCCGGAACCGAGAGACTTCTTGTTCGAGGCGGTCGGGTCCGCGAGTCCGGCGTCGCACATGATCGGGAGGCGACTGACCGTGAGGAGGAGGAAGGGGCTCGGCGCCGGAGTGGTGACCGTGATGGTGCGGGTCGCGGGATCGGCAGTGGCCGAAGCGCCTACGGGGACCGTAGTGCCGCGTTGTTGTGAACCGTTGGCCGGATCGGCCACGAAGTTGATGTTGTTCGCGACGGTCTGCGCGTTCAGCGTCGACCCGTCGGTACAGGTCACTCCCTCGCGGATGGTGAAGGATGCGGAGGTCGGCGTCTCTTCCCATTTCTCTGCCAACCACGGTTTGAATTCACTGGTGTCCGGATCCTGGTAGACCAGGGAGTCGTAGGCCAGCCTCGAGATGTCAGCGGTTGCCGCGGAGCCGGACATGATCGGGTTGAGTGCACCCGGATCGGCTTGCAACGCATAACGGAAGGTTCCGTCTGTCAGAGGTTCACCGCCGTCGGAGCCCGAGGACGTGCCTCCCGAGCTGCAAGCCGACAACACGAGTGCGAGCCCCGCGGCCGTTGCAAGTGCCGGATAAGAGCGGTGTTTCATTGTGCCTCCGTGAAGGAGCCAGGGCCCGAGCGAAGTTCGAGAGGGCGCGGTCGAGTGTGACCGCTAAATCTTGGCGTAGGACGTGACGGGCATCTCGGTCGATCTTCACGAAAAAGGGGTGGATTTTTGTCCGATTTCACGAGAACCGGGGTGATGAACCAGTCTGGCTCAAAGCGAGTCGAGGTCATTTCGCTGTGGCCACCCGGTTGTAGTGAGTACAACGGCAGGGACCGACGTCAACGGAGAGATCGGGCCGAGGGCGAGGAGATCTTCGTCTTCGTCGATCTCGGACCAGAATTTTTCAGAAGAAACATCGAGGCCGAGAACGATCCACGGCGGTCCGGCTTCTTGAAAGGCAAAGGAGACGCTGCCGGTTCGCGGAACCGTCGCATCGAACAGGTGGGCTCCGACTGGATATCCCTGTTGCTCGCCCACCAACGTCAGGGTTGTCGGTTCGAAGGACGCCTCGCGCAGCATCTTCTCGACTGCGCGGTCGAAACTCTGCTGAGTGGTGAACTCTTCGTCCGCGTTCGAACCGCTGAACTCGGGGAAATGCGCACAACACAAAACGTGTGAGCCCTCTGAGTTGCAGTAGAGACGAAACACGGGAAATCCACCTGCCACGAAGCGTGACGTTAGCAGAGCGTCGAAATGGAGAAGTTGCTGTTTCGGCAAAGATGGTTGCGTGATTTGTGGAAGGTCGTTCATCCTGGGTGCATGAGCCACGAACACCACAATCACCACGAAAACTCTGAAACCACCGAGAATCCGTACGCCAAGGCGGACGCACAGTTCTGGAACTCGCTGTACGAGGAACGTCCCGCGCGCTGGAGCGGAAATCCCAACCCACAGTTGATTGCCGAAGCCTCCGACCTCGAACCGGGCACTGCACTCGACGTCGGTTGCGGCGAAGGCGCCGACGCTTTGTGGTTGGCACGTCGCGGGTGGAAGGTCACAGGCACCGACATATCGTCGGTTGCGCTCAGTCGCGCCCAGGCTCACGTCGAGGGCGAGGGCGTCGACATCGAATGGCTGGAAGCCGACCTGACGAAGTGGGATCCGCAGGGTCGATCGTTCGATCTGGTGTCCGCGCAGTTCTTCCACATGCTCGAACCCGCGCGCGGGGAATTGTTCCGTGCTCTCGGAGATCTGGTCGCGCCCGGCGGGCATTTGCTGATCGTGGGCCACTCGCCACACGAGTCGCCGACCGAGCATCATCGGGCCATGCTCCATACACCCGAATACGTGGAGTCGCTGTTCGCCGATGGTTGGAAGGTGTTGGTCTCGGAGTCGCGGGAACGTGATCTTCCCGCGAACCCCGAGATGCATCACACGACGGATACCGTTGTGCTGCTTCAGCGATTGAGTGCGAGCACCGACAGCAACTCGTAAGCGACGTGAGCCGCTGCGATACCGGTGATCTCGGCGTGGTCGTACGCCGGCGCTACCTCGACGATGTCGGCGCCGACCACGTTGAGTCCCACCAACCCGCGCAGTGTGTTCAACAATTCGCGAGAGGTCATGCCGCCCGCTTCGGGTGTTCCAGTACCCGGAGCGTGGGCGGGATCGAGCACGTCGATGTCGACGGAGACGTACACCGGGCCACCGTCGAGGCGCTTACGCATGCGCTCGACGATGCTGGCGACGCCGTCGACCTCGTAGTCGTCACTGCGGATCACCTGGAAGCCGAGGACGCGGTCGTCTTCGAGGTCTTTCTCGCTGTAGAGCGGTCCACGGATGCCGATGTGCTGCGAACGCTCCATGTCGATCAGGCCTTCTTCGCTGGCGCGGCGGAAGGGGGTGCCGTGGGTGAAAGGCTGACCGAAGTAGGTGTCCCAGGTGTCGAGGTGAGCGTCGAAGTGCAGGACGGCGATCGGGCCGTGATCGCGGGCCAGTGAACGCAGGATCGGAAGTGCGATGGTGTGGTCGCCGCCGAGCGTGAGCACAGAGGAACCGTCGGCGCGCAGGTCGGTGACGGCGGACTGAACCGTCGTGAGAGCTTCCTGAATGTCGAAGGGGTTGACTCCGATGTCGCCGAAATCGGCTACCTGCTGGTTGGCGAAGGGGGAGACCTTGAGCGCGGGGTTGTACGGACGCAGCAGCTTCGACGCAGCGCGGATGTGCCCCGGACCGAACCGAGCGCCGGGTCGGTAGCTGACACCCGAATCGAAGGGGATGCCGAGGATTGTCACGTCGGCGCGCGAGACCTCGTCGAGGCGCGGCAGACGCGCAAAAGTGGTCGGCTCGGCGTAGCGGGGGACGCGCGTGGCGTCGACGGGTCCGATGAACGATCCGGGGTTGTTGGTAGCCATGTGCAGAGGTCCCTGCTCTCGATTCGGCGCACACCGGGCGCCCTTCAGTGATGTAGCTCTCTGAGCAAGTATGGTTTCTTCAAGAGGCTCGGTTGTCAACCCCTGTTTCCTGAAAGGGACACGGTGGTCGTGAAGGAGTGGGTTCAGTGGCCAAGGCGAAGGAAGCGGTCGAGCCGGTCGGACCGCGCATCGGGGCGAGGCTCAAGGCGGCACGTCAATCGAAGCGGTTGACCCTCGACGACCTGGCCGAGGCCTGTGGTGTGACCAAGGGGTATCTCTCGAAACTCGAGCGCGATCACGTCAACGCGTCGGTGGCGACCCTGATCAAGGTGTGCGCGGTGCTCGAGATCCCCGTCGGATCCCTGTTCGAGAATGCGTCCGCCGGTGAAGTAGTCCGCGCCGACGCCATGCCGCAAATCAGCTTCGGCGGCGAAAAGATGACGGAGTACCTGCTCACGCCTACCAACGAGCGTCGAATTCAGGTGCTGCTCGGCGAGCTGGAACCAGGCGGCGGAAGTGGTCAGGAGTTCTACAGTCTGCCGATCGACGTGAACTTCGTGCACGTGCTGGAGGGCGGCTTGCGGGTCTCGTTCGAGGGCGGTCGGACGGATCCGAACGGTGAGGCCGTCGATGCCGAGGACGTCGTGCTTGCGGCGGGCGATTCCTTCACATTCACGCCGACGCACAACCATAGTTTTCAGGCCGAAGGCTCGGTTCTGGCGAAGGTTCTGTGGGTCTTGAATCCGGCATTGCCGGAAGGGCCACGCGCGTCGCCTTCGTGAGACCCGAATCTGTGAATGTTGATTCTTAGGAAACAAGAGTTGACATGATTGGCGGCACCCGTCACGCTGGTAGTTGTCCCCGTCACACACACCGTCGAAAATTGGCGTCACGGAACTCCTGAAGGAGCGCACCATGCATGTCGATTCAGTTCGAGTTGGCCTGTTCCAAGGTCCGCTCACCACCCCGGACACCTTTGCGTCGGTGGAGTTCAACCTCGCTGCAATCGACACCGCTGCCCGCGAGGCTGCGGCATCCGGTGCGAAGATCCTGCTGACGCCGGAGATGTCCGCAACCGGCTACGACATCGGCGAACTGGTGTCGCTGCGCGCGGAACCGGCCGACGGCCCTATCTTCGATTCCGTCGCCGAGATTGCTCGAAGTGCAGGCATCGCCGTCGTCTACGGCTACCCCGAACTCGACGGGGGAGACGTCTACAACAGCGTGCAGGTGGTGGACCGCGATGGCACTTCGCTTGCGCACTACCGCAAGACACACCTGTTCGGCACGCTCGACCGCGAACATTTCCGGCCAGGTGAGACCCTGGTGATCGGGTTCGACTTCGAGGGCATCCGCTGCGGATTGTTGATCTGCTACGACGTGGAATTTCCGGAAGCGGTTCGGGCCCATGCCGACGCCGGTACCGAATGGCTCATCGTGCCGACGGGGTTGATGACTCCGTACGAACACATTGCGCAGCAAGTGGTTCCGGCCCGCGCATACGAGAGTCAGATGTTTGTCACCTACGTCAATCGCTGTGGCGCCGAAACCGAGCTGACCTACTGCGGTCTCTCGTGCGCCATCGCACCCGACGGTGCCGAGTTGGCGCGGGCAGAGGGCGGCCAGGAATTGCTCTTCGCGGATATCGCCGCCGCCAGCGTCTCGCAATCGCGCACCCTCAACACGCATCTCGACGATCGACGCCTCGATCTGTATCCAGACCTTTCTGTCACGACTGTCTCCAAGGAGAACCGTAGATGACCATCCCAGTAGCTCCGGACAGTTCCTCGGAACCCGGCAAGCAGCCGCCCCTCACGATGTTCGGGCCGGATTTTCCGTTCCCGTACGACGACTACGTTTCCAGTCCGGCGGGACTCGGCTCGGTGCCCGATCTGGCACTGGGTACAGAAGTTGCCGTGATCGGTGGTGGACTCTCCGGCATGATCGCGGCCTACGAGTTGCTCAAGGTCGGTCTCAAACCGATTGTCTACGAAGCTGATCAGATCGGTGGCCGGATGCGGTCGGTCGAGTTCGACGGGCACCCCGGGGTTGTCGCCGAGATGGGCGCAATGCGTTTCCCACCGTCGTCGACGACGTTGTTCCACTACCTGAACGAACTGGGTCTGCAGACCGAGGAGTTCCCCAATCCCCTTGCCGAGGTCACGCCGAGCACGGTCATCGATCTCAAGGGTGAGAGCCACTACGCGCACACTCTCGAGGATCTGCCGCCGATCTACACCGAGGTGGCGCAGGCCTGGCAGCGCACTCTCGAAGAGCACGCCGATCTGATTCCGTTGCAGCAGGCCATTCGTGACCGCGACACCGCAGAGATCAAGCGGATCTGGAACGACCTCGTGGTGCGCTACGACGACCAGACGTTCTACGGATTCCTCGCCGCGTCGAAGCACTTCAAGTCCTTCCATATGCGGGAAGTGTTCGGGCAGGTCGGATTCGGTACGGGTGGTTGGGATACCGACTACCCCAACTCGATCCTCGAAATCCTTCGTGTGGTCATCACGGCCGCCGACGACGACCACCGCGGCATCGTGGGTGGATCGCAGCAACTGCCGATGCGGTTGTGGAACCGCGCCCCGGAGCACATGGCGCATTGGCCTGCCGGTACTACGGTCGCTTCGCTCAACGACGGCGAGACGCGTCCCCGCGTCACCGAACTCCGGCGTACCGAGCCCGGCAACATCACGGTGACGGACTCCGGAGGTTTCATTCGCACGTATGCGAGTGCCGTTGTGACAGTGCAGAGTTGGATGCTGCTGAACAACATCAGGTGTGACGACGATCTGTTCCCGATCGACCACTGGACTGCGATCGAGCGAACTCACTACATGGGTTCGACCAAGGTGTTCGTTCTCGTCGACCGCCCGTTCTGGAAGGACAAGGACCCCGTGACCGGCCGTGATTCGGTGTCGATGACACTGACCGACCGTATGAGTCGCGGCACCTACCTGCTCGATCAGGGCGAGGGCAAGCCAGGCCTGATCTGCTTGTCGTACACCTGGTCGGACGATTCGCTGAAGCTGCTGGCGCTCGACGCCACCGAGCGCATGAACATCATGCTGCGCTCTCTCGAAGAGATCTACCCAGGCGTGGACTTCCGCAGCCACATCATCTCGAGCCCGGTGACGCTGTCGTGGGAAACCGAGCGCGACTTCATGGGTGCGTTCAAGGCGAACCTTCCGGGGCACTACCGGTACCAGGAGCGCCTGTTCTCTCACTTCGTGCAGAATGATCTCGAACCGCGTCATCGGGGAATCTTCCTCGCCGGAGACGACGTGTCGTGGACTGCCGGCTGGGCCGAGGGCGCGATCCAGACCGCGATCAACGCGGTATGGGGCGTCGTCAACCATCTCGGCGGCGCTGCACCTACCGAGAATCCCGGACCCGGCGACGTGTTCGAGGAGCTCGCTCCGATCAGGTTGGGCGACTGAGCTCACCGCAACTGCCGAAATGTCGTGCCCGATGGGGGTTGGTACTCCTATCGGGCACGACCTCTTTCCGGTGATCCACGCAACACTGGAAAGTGTTCGGATCCAATAATTTCCAGGAGGGTGTTCAATGGCGAGCACATCATCGGCGACCAAGACCGCAGCTGCAGAATCGAGACCCGCGGGCGGTGATCGATCCGGTGACCCGGCGCTCGAACTGGTCGCCGAATTGGCAGCAGCGGGCCAGCGACTCGTCTTCCGTCAGGGCGACGACTTGAACAGCGACGACTTGAACAGCGACGACTTGACCAGCGATGCCCTGAACAGTGACGATCTGACCTGTGTGGTGCTGTGGCCGTCCGGAGAGCCCTCCCTCTCCGATCTGTGCGAGAACTTCGAGTCCCTCGGACTCCGAGTTTCGACGCACCGCCCGCTTCCGACCGTTCTGGGTTCGGCACACTACTTCACCTTCGAGCCGAGCACCTTCGACGGCAGTGCGCTCGAGAAGATGGCGGACGCCTTCGAAGCCGTCATCGCCGGACAGACCCGGATGGACGCATTCTCCAGTCTGATCGGACGAGCAGACATCACGTGGCGCGACGCAGAGTTGCTGCGCGCTGCGTGCCGTTTCCTCGCTCAGGCTCGTATCGGGTTGTCCGAGAGCTACATCGTCGGAGTGTTGGCAGCGAAGCCGCTCTTCGTACGGCAGGCAATCGAACTCTTCACCGCGCGTTTCGATCCCGCAGTAGCAGGTTCGCGTGAGACGGCCGTGGCCACCGCGGCGGCGGCCATCGACGAATCAGTCGACGGTGCAGACACTCTCGACGAGGATCGCGTCTTGCGCGGTGTGCGTTCATTCTTGCAGGCGACTCTGCGCACCAACTGGTACCTGCGCGGTGAGGCCGGCGAGCCGCTGCCGTACGCGTCGTTCAAGATCGACTCGCAGTTGCTCTCCACCCCGCAGAAGACAGTTCCTTTCCGCGAGATCTACGTCAGCGCACCCAATGTCGAAGGCGTGCATTTGCGTAGCTCCTCCGTCGCCCGTGGTGGCCTGCGTTGGTCGGATCGATACGAGGACTTCCGCACCGAGGCTCTGAGTCTGATGAAGACCCAGAGCGTGAAGAATTCGCCGATCGTTCCCTCGGGAGCCAAGGGTGCGTTCGTGGTTCGGGGCACGTCGTCACCGACCCCGGCGCAGGTGCAGGAGTCGTACAGCACCTTCATCCGCGGCTTGCTGGACGTGGTGGACAACATCGTCGACGGCGCAGCGGTGCGCCCGGCAGAAGTAATCGAGTACGACGGTGAAGACTCCTACCTCGTCGTGGCGGCGGACAAGGGGACCGCACGGTTCTCCGACGTCGCGAACGGCATCGCCGTCGAACGTGGTTTCTGGCTCGGCGACGCTTTTGCTTCCGGCGGTTCGGCCGGCTACGACCACAAGGCGATGGGCATCACCGCTCGCGGCGCCTGGGTAGCGGTTCGACGCCACTTCGCCGAGCGTGACCTCGACGTCGACACCGATCCGTTCACCGTCGCGGGCATCGGTGACATGTCCGGCGATGTGTTCGGTAACGGAATGTTGCTCTCGCACAAGATCCGTCTGGTCGCGGCATTCGACCACCGCCACATCTTCATCGACCCGAACCCCGACACCGAGACGACGTTTGCCGAACGCACTCGTCTCTTCACCGTGCCGCGCTCGTCCTGGGACGACTTCGACCGCACCGTGATGTCGCCTGGCGGTGGCGTCTGGCCACGTAGCGCGAAGTCGATCCGTCTTCCGCTCGAGGCGCGTCAGGTTCTCGGTATCACCGAGGAGAAGCTGACTCCGCAGGAACTGATCCGAGCGATCCTGTGCGCTCCAGTGGACCTGCTGTGGAACGGTGGCGTCGGCACCTACGTGAAGGCGTCGACCGAAAGCAACGTCGACGCGGCCGATCCGTCCAACGACGCAGTTCGCGTCAGCGCTGACGAGTTGCGTGCAACCGTGGTGGGTGAGGGCGGCAACCTGGGTTTCACCCAGCGTGCCCGCATCGAATATGCCGCTGGCGGAGGACGAATCAACGCCGACTTCATCGACAACGCGGCCGGCGTGGCTACCTCGGACCGTGAGGTCAACATCAAGATCGCACTCGCAGAGTTGGACGCGACCTCGCGCAATGAACTACTTGCGGCGGCCCAGGACGAGGTAGCCGCATCGGTACTCGAGGCCAGTGAAGATCAGACCCTCGCGATCAGCCTGGCCGAGCACCGCGCTCCCGCCCTACTCGATCAGCACGAACGGTTGATCGAGAACCTGGTCTCGGCGGGCGCGATGAAGCGCCTCGAAGAATCATTGCCGGACGCCAAGGCGCTGGCGGTCAGGGCGCGAGCCGGGCAGGGCCTACTCCGTCCGGAACTTGCTGTGCTGGTGGCGCAGTCGAAGAACGTGCTGACGGCGGAATTGGGGGCGTCGACCGTCCCGGACAATCAGATCTTCGCCGATCGTCTCCCGCAGTACTTCCCGCTCTCCGTCGTCGAGGCAGCACCGGACGCGGTCCGCGCACATCGGTTGGGCCGCGACATCATCATCACCTCGGTGGTCGACGAACTGGTCAACCGCGTCGGACCCGGCGTGCTGTTCCGGCTGGAGGAACACCTCGGAGTCCACAGTCCGGAAGCGGCTCTGGCCTACGCAGTGGTCAGCGAAGTGCTCGGCACCGAGGAACTTCGGCGCGAGATCTTGAACTCTGAGCTGCGCGCCACCGAGCAGTTGCAGGCTCTCGATCGCTTGCAGCAGTTGTTGGAATCCGAGATGAGCTGGGTGTTGCGTCGTCCGGGAGCAGCCGGCCGGTTCACCGTGAACCCGCGAGCCGACATCGATCGATGGGCCGCGCCGGTGCGGGCTCTCACCGAAGGGCTGTCGGCCAGCGACCGCATCGAGGCGTCTTTCGGGGCGCTCGCCCTGGCTGACATTGCGTTGCAGGAGAATACGACGGTTCAGGCCGCGGCTGCGATCTACCGGGAACTCTCCGACACCCTCGATCTGGGCGACGTTCTCGGGGGCGTCGACGTTGCCGTCGGTGCCTCGCATTGGGAGGTCATGGGCAGCGCTGCCGTCCACGCCAGGTTGACGGCGCGTTTCGCGGACCTCGTGTCCGGAGCGCTCGGAGAAGGTATTCCGGAGGTCGTCGAGTTGTGGACCGCCGCCAATCCGCAAGCGGTGCGCCGGTTCACGGCTTTGATGTCGAGCGTGAGCCGCAGTGGAGCGCTGGACACCGCCCGTCTCTGCACGGTCGACGCCGAACTCGAACTACTCGTTCGCGGTGCGTCCGGTTTCGCTTCGGTGCACGCCGCGGAGCGTTCAGCGACCCTCCCAGGCGAGTAGCGATAGCAGCAGTTCGGCTCTGACCCTGGCCTGTCCGAGGTCGCATTGCAGCAGTTCCTCGATGCGTGCGATGCGACCTCGGAGGGTGTGCCGATGAACACCGAGTTCGGCTGCGGCCGATTCCCATTGGCCGTTTGCCTCGAGATAGGCGCGCAAAGACGCGACCAGCGCGGTCCCGTGTGCCTGGTCGTGTTCCGTCAGCACCGGGATGGTGTCCGCAGCCATTGCGATCAGTGCCTCACGGGCAGGCTCGGATGCCAGAATCGTCGAACCACTCAGAGCGTCGAACTCGAGAATGCGGGCAGTGGCCGTCGTGAGATTGGCCGCGGCGCGGGCCTGGACGAGTGCGCGCGGTGCGTCCAGAAGACGGTGAGGGGTGCTGATTCCGGCCCGCACCGTCTTCGCCTCGGTGGGGGAGAGCTGCGCCAGTAGTGTTTTGGCAGTGTCGATTGTGTCGGTTCCGCGAAGGAGGACGGTCAGCGAACCGTCCTCGGATTGCGCGAACAACGGCCGGCCTGCTCGCGCGAGAGCGTTGTCGAGTTCGCGAAGAACAGGGCCGAGTCCGGATCCGCGAACGTGGACGACACGGACATTGCCGTGCGTATCGCTCGCTTCGTCCAAGTACGACGGCACACCGTCCTCGGGGATTCGGCCGTCGAGTAAGAGCCCGAAAGCCATGGCGTTGAGTCGAGTTCGCTCGGCCCGTAGTCGAACCGGTTTCTCGAGTTCGAGAGTGAGCAGCGAGACCGCATGCCCGAGCAACACTCTGTCGATATTGCTCAGGGGCCCGGCGCCCGCCATTGCGAGGTAGCCGTGCCAGCTGTCGGTGACGCCGACGGGGGACAGTGTCAGCGTCCGTTCGGGTGTGCTCTGCGAGATCGACGCCGGAGCGTTGGGATCGCGGGTGGTCGCCGCGACCGCGCGAACCTCGGTGATCAACGACTTCTGGTTTGCCGGATGCACCGCGGTGATCCGATCTCCGACAAACGCCACCGAAGTTTTTGTGGCCGTGGCCAGTTCACGCACGATGGCAGACACGCCTCCGCGCAGCGCAACGCGGGTGATGCGTGTCTGTACTTCTGCCGCGCGGAGTACCGATTCGTATTCCTGCTGGCTCAGACGGGTCATCACCGCGCGCGTGACCGCCGCGAACGGGGTCGTGAACGGCACTTCCAGCAGGGGGAGCCCGCGACTGCGGGCGGCGGCAATCAGGTCTGCGGGCACACTCTCGTGGGAAAGGCCGGTCCCGAAACCCAGAGCCGATACTTCTGCGGCGGCCAGACGGTCGATGTACTCGCTGTAGTCGGTGGCGTCCGCGCCCACCAGTGCCAGCCCGGTGGTGAGCACCAATTCGCCGCCGGAAAGCCACGGGGTGGGGTCCGTCAGCTCTGTGGCCTGCGCAAACGTGACGGGGTGGGTGGCGGCTGCTCGGTCGGTGAGCAGAGCCAGCGAGAGGTGTTTCTGGCGCAAGAGCCACGAGATCGGAACCGTCACCTGATCAAGGCTAGCTGTCGTTGCCGATATGGAGTAGCCCTGAAGCTTCGGGTATCCATTTCGGCAGTGCTTGCGATGCTTCGCGCGTCGCATACTCGAATGCAATACACAACCGAGAGGGTGGTCACATGAGTGCAATCGAATACCGGCTTCCGCAGGAGCGTCGCATCGTCACGGAGTTCCCGGGCCCGCGCTCGGCTGCGCTCGCCGAACGACGTAAGAAGGTCGTCGGCGCCGGCGTCGCATCCACCCTCCCGGTCTACGTCGCCGACGCAGACGGCGGAGTCATCGTCGACGTCGACGGCAACTCGCTGATCGACCTCGGCGCCGGTATCGCGGTGACCAGCGTCGGCGCTTCCAACCCGGCCGTCGTGTCCGCAGTTCAGGATCAGGTCGCGCACTTCACCCACACCTGTTTCATGGTCGCTCCGTACGAGGGCTACGTCGAGGTCGCCGAGCGTCTCGCCGAGCTCACCCCCGGTGACCACGAGAAGCGTTCCGTGCTGTTCAACTCCGGCGCAGAAGCCGTCGAGAACGCCGTCAAGATCGCCCGTCACGCAACCGGTCGCGACGCAGTCGTCGTCTTCGACCACGCGTACCACGGCCGCACCAACCTCACGATGGCACTGACCTCGAAGTCCATGCCGTACAAGAGCGGCTTCGGTCCGTTCGCCCCCGAGGTCTACCGCGTACCGATGTCCTACCCGTACCGCGAGGGCCTCAACGTCGACGGCTCCAAGATCACGGGTGAGCAGGCCGCACAGCGCGCCATCACGATGATCGAGAAGCAGGTCGGTGCTGCCAACACGGCCGCCATCCTCATCGAGCCCATTCAGGGCGAGGGCGGATTCATCGTTCCCGCAGAAGGATTCCTCCCGACGCTCGTCGCGTGGGCCAAGGAGAACGGCGTCGTCTTCATCGCCGACGAGGTTCAGGCAGGCTTCGCTCGTACCGGCGCCTGGTTCGCCAGTGATCACGAGGGCATCGTCCCCGACCTGGTCACTCTCGCCAAGGGCATCGCAGGCGGCATGCCGCTCGCCGCTGTCACGGGCCGCGCCGAGCTCATCGACGCCGTCCACCCCGGCGGCCTCGGTGGCACCTACGGCGGTAACCCCGTCGCCTGCGCCGCTGCATTGGCGTCCATCGACCAGATGCGCGAGCTCGACCTCTGTGGCCGCGCACGCACCATCGAGTCGACCGTCGTCGGCCGAATGAACGCACTGGCAAAGGAACTCGACGTCATCGGTGACGTTCGCGGTCGCGGCGCCATGCTCGCCATCGAGCTGGTCAAGCCCGGTGGGCAGGAGCCGGACGCCGATATCACCAAGAAGATCGCCGCCGAATGCCTCGCTGCCGGCGTCGTGATCCTCACCTGCGGTACCTACGGCAACGTCATCCGTCTGCTCCCGCCGCTGGTCATCTCCGAAGAGCTGCTCGACGACGCGTTGACCGTCCTCGAGACCGCTATTCGCACTGCAGCACAGGGGAACTGACATGTCCAACGTCTCGGATCTTCTCGACTCGGTACCCAAGGGTCTCTGGCTCGGCGGCAAGCTCGTCCCGGCCGAGAAGACCTTTGCGGTCTACAACCCGGCAACGGGTGAGGAACTCGCCCAGGTAGCCGACGCCACCGCTGCCGACGGTATCCGTGCGCTCGACCTCGCCGCTGCGGCGCAGGAAGACTGGGCGGCTACGCCGGCACGTGTACGCGGCGAGATCCTGCGCACCGCCTTCGAATTGCTGCACGCCCGCGCCGAGGACTTCGCGCTGATGATGACCCTGGAAATGGGTAAGTCGTTGGCAGAGAGCCGCGGTGAGGTCAACTACGGCGGCGAATTCCTGCGCTGGTTCAGCGAGGAAGCAGTACGCATCGGCGGACGTTTCACGCAGGCTCCGGCCGGCAACGGTCGCATCCTGGTCACCAAGGAAGCCGTCGGACCGGTCCTTGCGATCACCCCGTGGAACTTCCCGCTCGCCATGGGCACACGCAAGATCGGACCGGCGCTGGCTGCCGGTTGCACCATCATCGTCAAGCCCGCCGAGGACACGCCGCTGACCATGCAGCTCCTCGGTCAGGTGTTCGCCGATGCCGGTCTGCCCGACGGTGTGCTCTCGATCCTCCCGACGTCCGACGCGGCCTCCATCAGTGGACCGCTGATGGAAGATGCGCGTCTGCGCAAGGTCACCTTCACCGGCTCCACGGGCGTCGGAAAGCTGTTGGTGCGCAATGCCGCTGACAAGCTGCTCCGCACGTCGATGGAACTCGGTGGCAATGCGCCGTTCATCGTCTTCGACGACGCCGACATCGACGCAGCTGTCGACGGCGCAATGCTCGCGAAGATGCGTAACGGCGGCGAGGCCTGCACCGCGGCCAACCGCATCTACGTCGCCAACTCGGTGCGCGAGGAGTTCACCGACAAGTTCACCGCCAAGGTTGCGGCCTTGAAGGTGGGCGCCGGTGACGCCGAGGGCACCAACATCGGCCCGCTGATCAACACCAAGCAGCTCGCAACCGTCACCGGACTCGTCGACGACGCCGTGTCCAAGGGCGCTCGCGTTCGCACCGGTGGATCGGCGCCCGAAGGAGCCGGCTTCTTCTTCACCCCGACCGTTCTGGATCAGGTGCCCGCCGATGCGCGCCTGCTGAAGGAAGAGATCTTCGGACCCGTTGCGGCAGTGGTCGGTTTCGACACCGAAGACGAAGCGATCGCGGCTGCGAACAACACCGAGTACGGCCTCGTGGCGTACTTCTACACCCGCGACATCGACCGGGCGATGCGCGTCTCGGCCAAGCTGGACACCGGCATGGTCGGCGTCAATCGCGGCGCGATCTCCGATGCTGCGGCGCCGTTCGGTGGCGTGAAGGAATCGGGCTTCGGCCGTGAAGGCGGAACCGAGGGTATCGACGAGTATCTCGATACCAAGTACGTAGCGCTCTAACTTGCTGTGCGCCTTTATTAACCGCGGGCGGTTAATAAAGGCGCACAGTTGTCTATTGACCTAACGGAGTGGGGCGGTAGTACTTGCCCTCGTGGTAGAGCAGCGGTGCGGCAGCGGATTCGTCGTCCTCTTCGGCGTGAACCCGCGTGACGAGTCCGATGACCAGCGTGTGGTCGCCGACAGGGATCAACTGGTCGACCTTGACGCGCATCCAGCTGGGGGTGCCGTGCAGAACCGGCTCCCCGGTGTCGAGCACTGCCCACAGCGACTCGTCTGCAAAACGCTGATCGGCGCTACGCGCAAAGCGCTGGGCCAGATGTTGCTGATGTTCGCCGAGAAGGTGGATCACCAAGGACTCGGCTGCCTTGAGCGCATTGATGCTCGACGACGTCTCCGCGATGTTGAACGAGACGAGCGGCGGCTCGAGGGAGACGGACGAGAACGAGGTGGCGGTGAAACCCACCGGGCCGGTACCCGAATCGAGGGTCACGACGGTGACACCTGCGGGGTGGCGGCGAAGCGCTGCACGGTAGTCACCGGCGCAGATGCCGGTGGACAACTCGGGCGTCGCTGCTACTTCGGGGACGTCGGGGGTGGTGTGGCTGGAAACGGCATTCGGCTTGTCAGACAACGGGAACTCTCCGGCTGGAACTCGAGGTGTGCGGTGTGGTCGAGGTGACTGCGCTCGGCATACACAGACATGCGTCGGTGCGGCACAGATCTACGTGTCGTCGACGCCAGTGGTTACCGGCCGGGGTCCTGGTTGCAGTGCACATGGTGCGTCCAACTATAGGTGGACGCACGTCTGAGTGGGTTCGGACCGGGTTGGCTGAAGTGCGTCAGTCCATGTCGACGGCGAGGCCGGCCGTGATTCGAAGGAGTTCGGAGTACGTCGTGCGAAAGACCGTGTTCGGGTGCCCGGCAGCAGCCCACAATTCGGGGTACTGCTCGAGGGCTGTATCGATGTAGGTGGGCAGGTTGGTGGGATGCCCGAGCGGAGCGACCCCACCGATCGGCTGGCCCGTTGCCGACTTCGCCATTTCCAGCGGCGCCCGCGTGAGCTTGCCTTCGAGGCGTTCGCCGGTGGCTTTCAGATTGACCTGATGTGCGCCGGAGACCAGCAGTAGGATCGGATCGTCGTCGAGAAGGAACACGAGCGACTTGGTGATCGCGCCTACCTCCACCCCGACGGCCGCCGCTGCCTCGGCCGCGGTGTGCGTGGCTTCGGGCTGCGTGACGATGACGCCGTGGTGACCCCGTGAGATCAGTGTTTCGGCGACGTGCGAGGCGTTGGGGTGGAGGAGGCTCGTCATGAGTTCAGACTAGGACTAGTCGGCGTTCGCCACAGCTGGAGTCGGCGTCGTGTCGGTGGACTTTCGGTTGCGACGGATCGTAAAGCCGAACAGCATGACCGCACCGATCAGTGCGTACAGGAAAAGCGTCAGAGCAGGCTGGCCGACGCCGACGTTGTTAAAGTAGACGATGCTCCGCACGCCTTCGGTGCCGGCGCCAGGTGTGATCCATCGGCCGATGGCGGCATAGAACGAGGGAATCACGTTGGAGCCGAATGCGCCTCCCGCACTGGGATTGCCGAGAATCACGAAGACGGCGATAGCCAGCGGGACTGCCAGAACGCCGATGGCAGCGCGCAATCCGAGTGTGAACATGGCGGTGCCGAACACCACGGCTGTTCCCAGGATCCACAGCGGGAACCAGTGGCCCGCGAAAGTTCCGAGCACGTGTGAGGTGATGAGGGCGCCGAGGGCTCCCGAGATGATCGAGTAGACGGCGATCACGCCCGTGTGTGCGCTTGCCTGGCGGAGGGTCTTCGGCGCACCGATGAACAGTCCGATGGCTGCCGCAAGGAGATAGCCGCCGACGACCCAGCCGACCGAGAGGTAGAAGCCGGAGAGGCCGCGGTTGTCGTGCGCTCCGACGGGGATCTCGTCGCGGACGACGAACTGTCGGTCCTGCGTCGCCTCGACCTTCGTGAACACCGCTTCGAGTGATGTCGCGATGGAGCTGCCGCCCGCGCTCGCGGTGATCAGGGTGTCCGGTCCGGCCGGATTGATGACAAACGCGCCCTGGATCTCGCGGTCGTTGATCATGCGGCGAGCGGTCGCCGTGCTGTCGACCACCTGAGCGTCGAGCGGGCTGCCGTCGATGGCATTGAGTTTGTCGGCGATCTGCTGATCCATGCCGTCCGGTGTGCCCTGATCGGCGATGACCGCGATTTCGATGTCTCGCGGAGTCGGCTGATGGAAGGCGGCGACGTAGCTGAGGATGAAGCCCATCTGCAGCAGGAGCACGCCGACGAACAGCGCGGCCATCACCTTGGGTGCGCCGTATTTCACCAGCAGATTGTCGTGGTGGTGTTCGTCGTGGGTGGAGCTGTTGTCTGGTGCGGCGTGTGCCGGATGCGTAGTGGTCACGAAAGAGTCCTGATCTTGTCGAAAGTAAAGAGCTTGTCAATACCCGAGGTATTGAATACTCTAGGTATCGTGACTGAATCTCGTCAACCGGACTGGACGCCGGTAACCCGCCCCGGACGTGACGTGGTGCGGCAAAGACTGCTCGACGCTGCGGCGGAAGAGTTTGCGGAGCGCGGATTCAGTGCTGCACGTCTCACTGAAGTTGCTCGCCGAGCGGGCTTCACCAAGGGGGCTGTCTACTCCAACTTCGAGTCGAAACAGGATCTGTTCGCCGAACTGTTCGCGCAACGGTCTCTCGAACTGGCCGGCCGTGTGCTTGCCGAGATCGCCGGGATGAACCCGGCCGACGCGGCAGGCAAAGGTGGCGAGGCCATTGCAACGTGGATGGTCGACGACCCGGGGTGGTCACTGCTCGTCCTCGAATTCGGAGTGCTCGCCGGACGTGATCCGCAGATCGCTCAGGCGTACTTACGTGAGCGTCGCCACTTGCGCAGTCAACTCGTGGAGTTGATCGGTGAACGTGCCCGCGAATGGGGAGTGGACGATTCCTTCGATGTGCGGACCACTGCAATCTCGTTGATGGCCTTGATATCCGGGCTCGTTCTCGAGCACTCGGTGGATCCGGAAGAAGTTGATCAGAGCGTGATGGGTGCCGCCGTGACGGCACTCTTCGCCGGCGCCGTCGCACGGGCAGGATTGCCCGCCGTCTGAGTTGCTCGGTTGACAGGCAACAGATTTGAGAACTACCCTCTGGGTGCAGTACCTCGTTAGGTGAGGCTTCTGCACGAACACAGGCCACTGATCTCACGACGTCGAGAGACGCCCAAGGTTAGGACAGATCTCCCCGGCTTAAGGGGTGATCCAAAGTGGCTTCCCGGTCTTGATCGGGACACGTCGTGCAGTGCCAAAACTCGGACGTGGAGGTGTTTTCGCAGCTTGATGCCGGTTTCTTCCGGCGAAGGCGAGAGTACGTCGATATTCGGTTCTCCTGGCGTGTGCTGTGCGCATGTACTTTGTGTGGCGTCAACGGACGCCCCGAACTTTCAGGAGGTGACCATCGTGGACGACCCGCCGAGTCGATATTCGACCCATCCTTCTGTTCTTACCGACGGTGCTCACCCCGGCATTTTGCTCGTCAGTCTCTGACCTTCGCACCCTCGGTTTCATCTGCGCGGCTTTGTCGCGTCCGCTGACGACTTCCGTTGTCGTTCAGCGCATTCTGCTGCCCTCATGCACTGGCATGGTCCCGTGCGCGCTGGCAGTCGAGGAGATTCGTCATGTCATTTTCCGCTCTCGCATTGCGGCCACGGCCCACGAGAAACAGTGCACAACAAACACCTTCAACGGTCCTGGCAAAAGAAAGCGCACAGGAATTGGTCGACTACTCGGCCTCGGACACGCGCACCGTTCTCGCAGATCTGACTACGACGGCCAACGGCCTTCGTGACGATCAGATCGACGATCTTCGTCGGCGATACGGGCGCAACGATGTCCGCCACGACCGCCCGGCACCGGCGATCGTGCAGTTCGCGCAAGCTTTCAAGAATCCGTTCATCTTGATCCTGGTGTTCCTCGCCCTGATCATGGTCGGGACCGACGTGGTGTGGGCAGACCCGGAAGACGGTCCCTCCTACGAGGGCATCATCACCCTCGGGCTGATGATCTTTGTCAGTGTGTCCCTGAGGTTCTGGCAGGAATACCGTTCGACTCGGGCTGCCGAGGCACTCAAGGCCATGGTCACGACAACTGTCGCGGCCACCCGCAAGATCAACAACACCGTGGTCACGGCTGAGATTCCGATCGAGCAGCTACTGCCAGGTGATGTAGTCCAGCTTGCCGCCGGCGACATGATCCCGGCCGATGTCCGCATCATCCGGGCCAAGGATCTACAGGTCAATCAGTCAATGCTCAGCGGTGAGTCGATGCCGGCCGAGAAGTCGGCGGAACCGTCGACGGGGATCGACGTCGATCGGCTGCTCGAGGCCGAGAACATCGGGTTCATGGGTACTTCCGTCGTGTCGGGCAGCGGCACCGCCGTCGCGGTGCACACCGGCAAGCGGACTTACTTCGGAGCCATGACCGCACAATTGGCGTCCAAGCGACCCGAAACCAGCTTCGACGTCGGGGTGCGCAGTGTCAGCTACCTGCTGATCAAGTTCATGCTGATCATGGTTCCCGCGGTGTTCATCATCAACGGACTGACCAAGGACTGGAGCCAAGCACTACTCTTCGGCGTCGCCACCGCGGTTGGGTTGACCCCCGAAATGTTGCCGCTCATCGTGACTGCGAACCTGGCCAAGGGTGCGCTCCACATGTCGCGCAAGAAGGTGATCGTCAAGCAGATCAACGCGATTCAGAACTTCGGCGCCATGGACGTTCTGTGCACGGACAAGACCGGAACTCTCACCGAGGACCGCATCGTTCTCGGTGAGCATCTCGATACTGCCGGACATAAGTCCGAGGACGTATTGCGGCTAGCGGCAGTCAATTCCGTGAATCAGACCGGATTGCGCAGTCTTCTCGACGACGCGGTGATCGAGGCCGCCGGTCCCGAAGTGGTCGAGGAGATCTCGCGTCGGCACGGGTTGGTGGACGAGATTCCCTTCGACTTCAAGCGCCGTAGACTCTCCGTGGTGGTCGACCACGGCGACGCCGATCTGATCGTCACCAAAGGTGCAGTGGAAGAGCTCCTTTCGGTCTGTAAATCGGTGGAACTGGACGGGGTGACCCACCAATTGACGCCGGGATGGCTGGCCCGAGTCGACCGTCTGGTCGCGGAACTGAACGGTCAGGGCAAGCGAGTGCTTGCGGTGGCAACCAAGACAGTCGTCGAAGAGCAGCGCCGCGAGTACTCGACGGCCGACGAAGAGGGTATGACCCTGGTTGGACTGCTGGCCTTCCTCGACCCGCCGAAGGAATCTGCGGCCGGGGCGATCGAAGCCCTCGCGAGCCACGGAGTCGCGGTCAAGGTAGTGACGGGTGACAACGAATTGGTCGCCGAAACCGTCTGCGGCAAAGTCGGTATCGATGTCGGGACCGTGGTCTCCGGCGCCGAGATCGAAGCGTTGAACGACGACGCCCTCGACGAGTTGGTGCAGCGGACAAACGTCTTCGCGAAGACGGATCCGATGCAGAAGGCACGCATTGTCGAATCGCTGCGCCGGGTCGGCCACACGGTTGGTTTCCTTGGTGACGGTGTCAACGACGCACCCGCACTTCGGGCGGCGGACGTCGGCATCTCCGTCGACACAGCGGCGGACATCGCCCGCGAATCCGCGGACATCATCTTGCTGGAGAAGGACCTCGGCGTACTCGAACAAGGAGTCATCGAAGGGCGTCGTACTTTCGGAAACATCCAGAAGTACATCAAGATGACTGCGTCGTCGAACTTCGGGAACGTCTTCTCGGTGCTCGTCGCCAGTGCCTTGCTGCCGTTCATCCCCATGATTCCCGTAGTTCTGTTGTTGCAGAACCTGATCTACGATCTCTCGATGCTCACGATCCCGTGGGACCGCGTCGACGACGACTTCCTCGCGAAGCCCCGCAAGTGGGAGACCAAGAGCCTTCGCCGGTTCATGGTGTTCATCGGCCCGATCAGTTCGATCTTCGACATCTCGACCTTCGCGCTGATGTGGTTCGTGTTCGCTGCCAACTCTCCCGAGCATGCAGCGCTGTTCCAATCGGGTTGGTTCATCGAGTCATTGATCTCGCAGACGCTGATCGTTCACATGATCCGCACCCGCAAGATCCCATTCATCCAGTCGCGTGCTTCGCTTCCGGTACTGCTCAGCACGGGCGCCGCCTGCGTCTTCGCGCTGGTGTTCCCGTTCACGTCCTGGGGCCATTCCCTCGGGTTGGTTTCACTGCCGTGGAACTACTTCCCGTGGCTGGTCCTCACTCTCGCGGCTTACTGCGTCGTCACGCAGGTGGCCAAGGGAATGTTCATCCGTCGATTCGCGACCTGGCTCTAGGAGTTCACCGTGGAAATCCACGTCATCCTTGTGCGGATAGCGCTCGGACTCGTCCTCGGCGCTGCCGTTGGGATCGAAAGGCAATGGCGCGCAAGGATGGCGGGTCTGCGAACCAACGCGTTGGTGAGCTTGGGTGCGACGCTCTTCGTCATCATGGGCGCGTACGGGTTTCAGGGGCCGGACGCTGATCCGACGCGCGTCGCAGCGCAGATCGTCTCGGGGATCGGCTTCCTCGGTGCTGGGGTGATCATGAAGCAGGGAGCCTCGGTCACCGGCCTGAACACCGCCGCAACCTTGTGGGCCACGGCCGCCGTCGGTGCGCTGGCAGGCGGCGGAATGTACTGGGTTGCGGTGTTCGGTGCCGGTGCAATCATGTTGGCGAATACGTTGTTGAGGCCGTTGGGCCGGATGATGGATCACCAGCCTGCCCGCACCGGGCGCGAGGAACCGCCGGCTGACTACACCTTCGAGGTGACCTGCCACGGTGACGCCGAAGCTCACATCAGAGGGCTTACCGTGCAGTCCATTTCGAGGCCGGAGTTCCAGCTCCGGTCAGTGCAGTCCTTCGACATCCCGGACAGCGACCGCGTACGAGTGGTCGCGGAATTGGCCGCAGCGGAGCGTGACGACGGACTCCTGGAATCCGCCGTCAGCCGGCTGAGCTTGGAACCGTTGGTGACTCACGTTCGCTGGGAGGTGGAGCCGTCGAAGTAGAATCGGACGTCTCTGTCAGCTAGCGGGCATGTTCCTGTGGTGCAAGGGAGTTCCCGGGTGCGATGCTTGCGCAGTTGGACGGAGCAGGCTTGCCGGTGAATCGGTCGTCGATCCAGGTGAGCGCACCGGGGAGCCAGAGCATGGCGCCGAGGAAGTGGCTGATGGTGTCGTACTGGTCGTACTGAATCGGCAGGCCGGCGTCGCAATACTTGCGTGCGAGGGTACGGACGTCGCCCGTGATCATGACGCCGTCGCCCGCTCCGACGCCGGGGCCACCGGGTTGGGTGCCCTCGATGGTGCCGTTGGCCGCCTGAGCGATGAACATCGGAATCGTCGGTGTCGCAGCGGTGCCCATGTTGATCTTGTTCACGACATCGACGTACTCGGGAACCGTATTGGGATCGGCGTACTCGGGCTTGACCAGTTCCTGCCAGGTCAGACCGGGGTACTGTGCCAGCACGTTGCCGATGGACGCGTCTTCGAGTCGAGCCATGACGTCGCGTCCACGGTCACTGAGATACTTTCCGAAATCGATGTCGTACGAACGCGCAACGCCGACGATTGCCATGCCGACGACGCCGCCCCACCCGATGCTTCCGCTCGCGTAGCGAAGGTTGTTGGCCGGATTGACCAGCACGCCGCCTTGCGCGGCACCGATCAAGTTGTCGTTGATCTCCGGTGCGTACGCGGGAGCGAGGATCGAAGCCCAGTTGGTGGCGATCGCTCCGCCGGAGTACCCCATCAGCGCGATCTCTGCGTCGTCGGTGATTCCGGTTTCCGGGACATCTTTGGCCGCACGCAGAGCGTCGAGCGTCATCATCCCGTATTCGGGTCCGGCAGCGAAGTTTGCATCCGGGCCTTCGGTGTCCGGGACGACGATCGTGTAGCCGAGGGCGAAGAGCGGCCCGAACAAGGCTGCCTCGATGGACGTGAAGGTTCCGCCGACGTTGAAATTACGCCCACTCGGCGTCCAATCTCCGATCGGGGTGTTGCCCGCGATAGCCCGCGACGGACTGTCGTCGGGGTTCAGTGAATCGTAAAAGGATTGGTACGAAACAACTTTGTCCGGTTGAGCGTTGGCCGGGCGCAGGATCGAGGTGACGTTGGCCGACGGCTGACCGAGGGCGTCGGTTGATCGGTAGAGAACCTGCACTGCCTGTATCGGGGTCGGGATGTTGAGAATGGTGTACGGCACGGTGCGAGTCTCGAGGACCGCGCCTGGAGCGTACGACGAGAGAGGCGCCGCGCCCTCGTAGCTGTAGAAACTGTCATCAGGGGACTGGGCAAGAGCCGGCTGCGCGAGTGCTGCCGGTGCACCGACGCCTGTCAGTGCAACCGCGAGTACTCCGACAACTGTGCGAGATAAGACCCTTGACGACATACTCGTCCTCCACATTGGTGTGCCACGCCCCACCCTGAGATCGCGGTGTGACGACCACCATATATTACTCGCGGGTAATGTGGGGATCGGTCAGATCGGGCGCAGGCTCGAGGTCTCGGCGTAGGAAGATTTCGGAGGGCTCGCCTGGGAGTAACAGAACTCCCGCGTCGGTGTATCCCATTGCGCGATAGAAGTTCTGGGCTGATTCGTCGGCGAGTGTGGAGGTGAGGACCTGCGAGTGTCCCGCGCGGCTCATGCGTTTTTCCCAATCTGTGACCAAAGCGCGCCCGATGCCTTGGCCGCGGTTCGAAGACAGGACGGTCAGCATGTTCATGAACGGAATCTCGTCCCAGAACAAGCCCCAGCGCAGCCATCCGATTGGTTTCCCGCTGTCCTCGGCGACGAGTATCCGGCCGCGTTGGATCACTGACGCGAGTTCCTCGGCTGCGATGTGTGAGTCGTGCTCACGTAAGAACGGCAAGTCTGTCTGCGCTGCGACGCGAATGTTCACCACAGAAGTCAGTATCGCCGTTCAGTCGGAGTTGATGGCGTTCGGCTTGGACAGGTAGACGACTCCGGGGATGTGGCTGGGGTCCGGCGGCAATTGGGAGTAGCCCGCTCGGGTGTACACGCGAATGTTCCGCACGCTCTTGCTTCCGGTGAACAGCTCGAAACTTGTGGTGTGCTCCGGAGCGTTCTGTTCCACGTGCTGCAAGAGGCGTCGGCCGAGGCCGTTGCCCGCCAAGTCCGGTGCCACCATGAGGCGCCCTATCTGCCATGCGGTTCCGTCGGCTGTGCCGCGGACGGCCCCGACGAGTCGGCCGCCGCGTCGTGCGGTCCAGACAGTCGACTCCTGAACCCAGGCTCGGACCGTAGGTAGGTCCTCGTGGAGCGGGGGTATGTCCATGCTGTTGTTCGAGATTGCTTCCGAGACCCAGCAACAGCGTTGTAGAACAAGGATTTCCGCGGCGTCCTCGTCCGTTGCGCGCTCTATGACTATCTCGTTCAATTTCAGTCTTCGTTGTCGACTTGTTCTTCACGAGGGAGATCGGACGCTTTAGGTGCGGCGGGGACCCATTCCCGGAGTGGTTGAACGACTTCGGAATAGAACACCTCGGCTGAACTTGTGACGCTGCTGATGAAACTTGCAGCAGTGCCCGCACGCTTGCTGCCGAGGGGGAAGGACTGTGTCAGCACGAATGAAGTGAGTTGACCGCCTTGTCCGTCCGTCAGTAGACGCGGTGTTGCTCGGGCCGATGTAAGAATCTCGCATGTCGACGCGGCAGGGCCGGTGAACAACGCTTCGACCAACAAGTCCTCGGGTGCATTTTTCAATTGACGCAAAGCCCAAGTAACCCGTTTTCCCGCGGTACCTTCGTCAGGAGCGGAAACCGTTGTACTGCAGCTCACTTTGTTGGTTCTCAAATCAGCGGTAACCCGTAACTCTCCGGCTGCGTCGGGGATCCGGAGGGTGGCGCTGAAGGTGCCGTCGTTCGCCAATTCATTGACCGTCAGCGCGGTACGCGCTTCCGCGTCGTTGACTACCCGGCGGGGCAACACATGTTTGACGATGACACCGAGATCAGCTGTGAACCGCAGCGCAAGATTTCGTGCGAGCGCGATCCACGACTGAGCGACCGCCGCTGCCTTCGGATCTCCAGGACGTAGAGTCCCGGCGCTGACGGAATCGCGTATCGATACCCAGTGACGACCCATGTCGACGAACTCCTCGGCCCCTGACTTGGGATGTTCGATGTACCGGAGAAATTCGCTGAGAATCCAACCTTGCAGAGGATTGTCGATTCCGCCGTGCGAGAGCACCATCCGGGCCTCGTGGATGACTTCTGCCCAAGACAGATGCCGCAGCGCAACTTTGGTGAGCTTGCGCTTGTCTACCTCGACGGGTAATTCGCCGGCGCCGGCAGGCAAGTCGTTGGACAGGCTGATCACGACGTCGTACTTGTTCTTCTTGGCGACGTCGAGATAGTTTTCGAGCTGCTCTCGGGTATGGGTGCCTGCTCCAGTCTTTGCCTCGAGCAAACCGGTCCAGAGCCGGCTTCCGCGGGCGATGCGCCACACCGCATCCGGGATCACCCGAGATTCACCTTTGACGTAGGGAACTTCGACATAGCCCTCGAACGAGCCGGCCGGTGCGCCCACACGGGACGAAACCGCCCGCGCAAACAATGGAACCGCTTGCATCGTGGAAACCAATGCCGACGTCGTGCGTCGTTCTTGTTCCTCGCCGGTTCCGACGCCGATCACCGAGAAGAGTCGTGCAGGTTGCCAGGTCTCGGACTCGGCGTGCTTGAATTCGGGTAGTGGAGCCTTCTTGGGCACGGGCTTCGCTGTACGAACCCCGCGCTGCCGTGCGGGCTTTGGTGGCGTCGTGGGTTCGGTGACTGGTGGATCGGATTCCGATATCGGTTGGGGTGTCTCCAGCTCAGGTGACGACGGCTCCTCGACGGGGGCATCCTCGCTCACGTCGACTCCGAAGTCTTCGGCGAGCCCGGCGAGTCCTGAAGCCCAACCTTGGCCGATGGCGCGAAGTTTCCACTTCCCGTTGCGCCGATAGGCCTGACCGAAGACGAAGGCGGTTTCGGTGGATGCGTCGGCGGTGACGTATTCGGCGATAGGAGAGCCGCCGGAATCGACCAGTTGGAGCGCAAGTTTGCCGAGGTCTCCGAAAGAGCCGGAGTCGACGCTGCCTACCAACGCGATCGCATCGACCTGTTCGGGTACAGCAGCGAGGTGGACGAGGAGGCGCTCGTGCGGGCCGGATTCGGCTTCGCGGCGGCCGAGATAGCGAACCGAGCCGTCAGCAGATTCCTGTTGGTTGTAGAAGACGAAGTCCGCGTCGGACCTGACTTTTCCGTCGGCACCCAGAAGCAATGCCGAGGCATCGACACCGAATTCCGTATTGTCCCAGGTGATCACGATGTCGATCTGATCGAGTTCGTCGGGGAGCTCGATGTTCTGGCCTTTGGACAGAAACTGGTCTTCCACGACTTTCCCCCTCATCACTGTGCACAATCGGATTTCGCCTCTTGATTGTGCCGGGGTGGGTCGAGATTTGTGCGGTTTCGCACCCGCAGGGCAATTCTTCACCCGCAGGCTGAATTTGACGCGCGGCTGAACAATTGGCGCGCGGCTGTGAATGCAGAGAGTTTCAATTCAGGCATAACAAACAAAACGCCCGCAACCAATTGGTCGCGGGCGTTTCGAGAAAGAACGTCAGACAGTTGCCGGAGTGTTCTCGTCTAACTTCGGATCTGCGTTCGCGATTCGCTTGTTGCGAATGAGGCTGCTGATGAAAGCAGCGCCGATCAAGAAGACACCGACCAGGCCGGTGATGATCTCGTTGATGTGAACGCCGATGGACACCATCAAGATGACGGCCAGAGCGCCGATGGCCCAGTGCGCACCGTGTTCGAGGTAGACGTAATCGGAGAGCGTGCCCTTGCGGACCAGGAAGACCGTGATGGAACGGACGAACATCGCGCCGACGAAGCCGAGGCCGAGGGCGATGATGATCGGGTCTGCAGTGATGGCGAATGCGCCGATGACGCCGTCGAAGGAGAAGGACGCGTCGAGGACTTCGAGGTAGAGGAACAGGAAGAAGCCGGCCTTGCCGGTTGCCTTCGCGAATTCGGTGGGACCACCGGACTTGGTGGTCTCCTCTTCTTCGCCTTCTTCCGGCAAGTTGAACAGTTCACCCAATCCGTTGACCGCGATGTAGGTGATCATGCCCAGAACGCCCGAGATCATGACGGTGGAGACCTTGTCGTCAGCAGCGAGGAAAGAACCACTGAGAACCAGGACGATGCCGGCTACGACGACGGAGAGCTGATCGAGCTTGCCGATGCGAGCGAGGGGCTTCTCCAGCCAGGACAGCCAGGTAATCTCACGCTCTTCGAAGATGAAGCCGAGGAAGAGCATCAGCAAGAACATGCCACCGAAGGCAGCGATCTGCGGGTGAGCGTCGGTGAGGATGGTTTCGTAGCTCGGCTCGCCGTTGGCGAAGTAAGCGGCGTCGTCTGCAGGCGGGTTGAGCGCGAGGTCGAGCGCAGCTACAGGTCCGAGCCCGGAAGCAGCCCAGACGATCACGAGCGGGAACACCAGACGCATACCGAAGACGGCGATGACAATGCCGATGGTGAGGAAGATCTTCTGCCAGAAGTCACTCATTCTTCGCAGAACGGTGGCATTGATGACGGCGTTGTCGAAGGAAAGCGAGATTTCCAGAATCGACAGGATGATGACGAGGAACAGTGCCTCGGGTCCGCCGTAGATGAACGCGACGATCATCGCGATGATGGAGATCGCGATGGATAAACCGAATATTCGCAGTACCACGGAGCGTGGCCCTTTCTAGTTGGTCAATGCAGAGTGGTTACTGCAAGCGGTCTCTCACCGCATCCGAACGTGAAAACGGGGAGGGTTCCACAGACTACTGCGGAACCTTCCCCGAGTCAGCTCGTCGAGAGCGAAGATCAGACGTTGACGCCGTAATCGCGCGCGATGCCGGACAGGCCGGATGCGTAACCCTGGCCGATTGCGCGGAACTTCCACTCTGCACCGTTGCGGTACAGCTCACCGAAGACCATGGCGGTTTCGGTGGAAGCGTCCTCGGAGAGGTCGTAGCGAGCGAGCTCGTTGCCGTTGGCCTTGTCGACGACGCGGATGTACGCGTTGCGGACCTGGCCGAAGGACTGCGAGCGAGCCTCTGCGTCGTAGATCGAGACGGGGAAGACAACGCTTTCGATCTCGGCGGGAACCGCAGCGAGGTTCACGTCGATCTGCTCGTCGTCGCCTTCGCCTTCGCCGTCCGTGTTGTCACCCTTGTGCTCGATCGAGCCGTCGGGCGAGCGGAGGTTGTTGAAGAAGATGAAGTGCTGGTCGGAGAGGACCTTCTTGTTCGAGCCTGCGCCGATTGCGCTGGCGTCGAGGTCGAAAGCAGCGCCGGTGGTGGAACGCGCGTCCCAGCCCAGGCCGACGACCACTGCAGTCAGGTTCGGGGCCTCCTTCGTGAGAGAGACATTGCCGCCTTTGGTCAAGCTGACGCCCATTCAGGGGTCCTTTCAAGAGGAGAGACAAGGCCCACTACGACGCGAAGTCGTCTTGGGAGTGTGTTTACCTCCACCACCCTAACCGCAGTTCCGGTGTGTTCGCCGTAACAGCAGAATTACGAACCGAGAAGCGAAGTGCTGGACCCGTAGGATTCAATCGTGGTGGGAAGATGGTCGGAGCGCTTCAATCGGGGGGCAAGAGTGGGGGAGTCGGTCAGTCGTGCGCGGGAGGCGCAGACGGCCATGGTTTCGGCGTTCCTCGACATGGACAAGCGGCAGACCATCGCGTCGGCAGCAGTCGACGCTTCCGCCGAGCTGTATCCCGAGCGAGGGTTGCGCGCTGCGTGGGAACCCGTTCGGGATCGGTGCTTCCAGGCTGCGTCGGACTACCTCGACACCTCCGAGCGCTATGGCAACGATCAGGTACTCCACCAGAACCCGAACGGTGCTCGGGCGGCGTTCGAAAAGTCGGTAGCCGAACTCGTCGAGGCGGCGAAGGGCGTCGACGCCTTCTACAACGGGCATCGTGCGCACCTCGAGCAGGCGACGGTCACGATGTCCGCCATTCCCGTCCTCGGCCAACAGGCCCGAACCCTGGCAAACGCCGTCCGGGAAAAACTTGCTGCCACCGATCAGCGCTATCGCGAGTACCCGTCGGTGGTGACGGCCTCCGAACACCTCGACGACGCAGTTGCAGCGCTCGACAACGCGCGCTCATCCGGTCGCGCCGACGCAGTCCGCACGCGGGCCGAGAGTGTCCGCGAAGCGGTATCGACGCTCGAGGAAGCATTGGCAGAAGCCCCGTCGACCCAGCACCGTGCCGAGATGACGATCTCCTCGGTCTCGACCAGGTTGTCGGCAGTGCGCACTCGAGTGGACCGCCTCGACCCGGCGTACTCCGCACTGCTGCGCGAGTTCAACGCCGCGAGTTCCGCTGACCTCGTCGACAACAGCAGTCGCAGTCGAGCGCATATCGATCAGGCCGACATCGATCTCAAGGAAGCGAAGCAGTCGCTGGCTGCGGGAAACCCCGAACATGCACTGGCTTTGATGGCCGAAGCACGTGTTCACCTCGCCGACGCCGAAGCGTGCGCCGATGCCGTGACGGACCGTCTCGCTACTCTGCGTGCAGTTCGGGCAGATCCGAGCCAAAAGGAACGTGAGGTTCGTTTCCGGCTGAAAGACGCCCAGATGTTCGCTGTTAACCAAGGGTTGGTGGCGGAGTGGGGCTCCGTACTCGATGCTCAACTAGCAAGGATCGAGCGAGCGAGTGCGTCACTGTCGGGAACTCATCCGGACTACTGGTCGTATGTATTACAGCTGGACTCGGTATCGACGTTCATCACCGAAGTTGTCGAGAAGATGCGGGCGCGAGCCGGCAAAAACTGAATGGTCGGGCCGATCGGGGGATCGGAGTTGCTCGACGCGTTGTCACAGGGGGTCGTTTCATGGACTTGATTGCGGTTACAGAGAGAAGAGAAATGCAGCACTTTCAACATCTCGAGGATGACGTGCGGGAGCAACTGTTCCTGCATGCGCCTCGATCGTTCGCGGATTCCGACGAGAGGGATCTGCTCGCGATTGCTCTGGGTGCAACTCTCTACGTTCCTGCCACCCGAGCCGGGTTGGCCGACATCGTGGTCAAGCGTGCGTCCGAGGGCGTCAGCTCGATGGTGCTCGATCTCGAGGACGCCGTCGCGGATCACGAGGTGGAGTCAGCGCGAGCGAACGCGGTTGACGCTCTCGACAAGATCGCGTCCACCGACGCCGTCGGCATGTTGCTGTTCGTGCGGGTTCGTGAAGTCGCGGACATCCACAAGGTCGCCGCGTCGTTGACCGAGGGGCGCGCCGCGCTCACCGGGTTCGTCATCCCCAAGTTCGGCAGCGAGTCCGGCCCTGTGTTCCTCGACGCCGTCGCGGACGCATCCGAGTTGCTGGGCAAGCATCTCTACGCGATGCCGGTACTCGAATCACCCGCGCTTGTGCACCGCGATACTCGCGATCTCGAATTGCGCACCATCAGTGGGATTCTCGCGCAACACCGCGATCGAATCCTTGCCGTCCGCATCGGCGCCACCGACATGTGCAGCACCTTCGGCATCCGCCGCGACCGCGATCTGACCATCTACGACGTGCGCGTGGTTGTCGACGTCATCGCCGACATCGTCAACTACCTCGGGCGCGCCGACGGTTCGGGGTTTGTCATCACCGGGCCGGTGTGGGAGTACTTCGCCGATCACGAACGCATGTTCCGGCCGATGCTGCGCGCCACCCCGTTCGAGGAACATGACGCCGTCCGGTTCCGTCAGCATCTCGTCAGCCGCGACCTCGACGGCCTGCTCCGTGAGATCGCGCTGGACCGAGCCAACGGAATCCAGGGCAAGACGGTCATCCACCCGTCGCACGTCGCAGCGGTCAATGCTCTCTCCGCGGTCACGCACGAGGAATATCACGATGCCCTCGACATTCTCGGTGCCGACGCCGGGGGAGTTCAGGCCTCCGGCTACCGGAACAAGATGAACGAGATGAAGCCGCACCGCAATTGGGCCCATCAGACTGCGCTCCGCGCTCACGTGTTCGGTGTGACCAACAAGGGGATCACGTTTGTCGAGTTGCTGACGGCGTTGGTCGATCGATGACAGAGGTTGTCCAGTCCCGGGACGTTCCCTGGGCTACAGCAGAATTCGGCTTGGACCTCGTTCACGGTGATTCGTCGCTCGGGCATTCGGTGCCCGATCTGGTGATCCCGGGTCTTCGGCGGAATCCGCGTCGCGCTCACCTGCTGGTGTCCACTGTGCTGGGAAAGCACGTGCCCACCGAGCCGTCCGTGGTCATCGGTGCTGCCGACGACCTCGGCGATCTGGTGCGGACAACCCTCGGTGAGGGTGTCGACGTCGTCGTGCTCGGGTTTGCCGAAACCGCAACAGGTTTGGGTCATTGCGTTGCGGCCCGTCTGCGCGCTCACTGCTACCTGCACTCGACTCGTCGCGACGTGCCAGGTGCTACGACGCTCGCCGGGTTCGAGGAGGGGCACTCGCACGCCACGAGCCATCTGATGCAGCCGACGTCCGCCGAACTGTTCGAGAACGACCTGCCACTGGTCCTCGTCGACGACGAGATCTCCACCGGCGCCACCGCGATCGATGCCATCCGGGCACTGCACGGGCAATGCCCGCGCAGCCGCTATGTCGTGGCCTCGCTGGTGGACATGAGAACCGAGGAACACCGAGCCGCCAGCGAAGCCGCGGCCACGGAACTGGGTGTGCGGATCGATTACGTCTCTCTTGCTTCGGGTTCGACGGTTCTGCCCGACGGCCTGACCGAGCGCGTCACGGCTCTGGATGCTCCGGACCTCAATCCGATCGGTGACCGACGCGGCACGCTGTCCCGGATGGATCTGCCGTGGCCGGCACATGTCCCCGACGGAGGCCGGCACGGCTTTCTCGATGGCGACACCGAGGCATTCGAGTCAGCCGTCGAGGCAGCGGTGTCCATTCTCGGATCGTCGATCGACGCGTCGCGTGCTGTGATCGTGATCGGTCACGAGGAGTTGATGTACCTGCCACTGCGCATCGCCGCGGGCTTGGAAAGCTCTGGGCGAGCGGTTCGGTACCAGACCACGACGCGTTCACCCGCCTACGTCGTCGACGTGCCGGGATACCCGCTGCGTCGCGGGTTCACCTTTCCGGCACCGGAACTGGGCGAGAACGAACCCCGATACGTCTACAACGCGCAGTGGCCTGACGCGGCGGTCGACGCCCTTGCCTTGCTCGTCGTGGACGAGCCCGCCGATACCGATCGGTTGACGGCGATGGACGGGGTGATCGAGGTGTTACGGAACTCCGGCACCGACGTCCTGGTCGCCACCGTTCGCGGGGCCGATCCGTCGGCGCTGCGCGAATCCAGAGCAGGAGGCTCGTCATGAACGAACCATTGGTCGGGCCCGAATTCGGTTCGTACGCGCCGGGCGAAGTGAAGTGGCTGCTCAAGGATCTTTCGCACGTGGATCTCGAAGCGGATGTATCCGTGCGCGAGAAGCGTATTCAGTCGGGTGAGGCGCACTATGCCGAGTCTCTTCCCATCGAGTACCAACCCGATCAGGCATACCGGGATCTGTTCGAGACGGTGCTCGCCGAGAGCGCTCCACGGTTGGCGCGCGCTGTCGGGACCGTGATGGACTTGGTCTTGGCCGAGCGGGGGAGTGACATCACGCTGGTCTCACTCGCCCGGGCCGGAACACCGATCGGGATTCTGATGCGGCGCTGGGCCCAGCAGACCCGCGGGCTCACGTTGCCGCACTATGCAGTGTCTATCGTCCGCGGCAAGGGTATCGATTCCGTCGCACTCGATTATCTTGCGCACCATCACGACTCGGAGAACGTCGTCTTCGTCGACGGCTGGACAGGTAAGGGCGCCATCGCCCGCGAACTCGACACAGCGTTGACGGAGTACCACGAGGCAGGCGGAGCGAAGTTCGACTCCGATCTGGCTGTTCTCGCCGACCCCGGACACTGCGTGCGAACGTACGGAACCCGCGACGACTTCCTGATCGCGTCGGCGTGCCTCAATTCGACGGTGTCCGGCTTGGTCTCACGAACAGTCCTCAACGACACCCTCATCGGGCCCGGCGATTTCCACGGCGCCAAGTTCTACGCCGACCTTGCCGACGTCGACGTCTCCAACAGGTTGCTCGACGTGGTCTCGGCCGAGTTCGATTCGGTTCGCGGCGACGCAGCGGATTCTCTTGCCGCAGTGCTCGATTCCGACCGGACGCCAACCTGGGCCGGCTGGGAGTCGGTGGAGAAGGTGCAAGCCGAGTACGGGATCTCGACGGTCAACTTCGTCAAACCCGGTGTCGGAGAAACAACCAGGGTGTTGCTGCGCCGGCTCCCCTGGAAGGTTCTGGTGCGTGAACTCGACGCCCCGGAGCATGCACACATTCGGTTGTTGGCGCAGGCCCGCGGGGTTCCGGTCGAGGTGGTACCCGACCTCGCCTACTCGTGTGTCGGGCTGATCAAGGACATCACGTGAGCCGTGCGGACACCGCTGCGTCCCAGGTCCTGATCGCTACGGATCTGGACCGCACGATGATCTATTCGCAGGCCGCGATCGGCGGCGATCCCAGTGGCTCCGACCTGGATTCGGCGCCGAGCCCGTTGTGCGTCGAGTACTACAACGGCGGTCCGCTCTCACACATGAGCGTCGAATCGATCGAACTGCTGACCGCGCTGAGCTCGCGGGCTCCGGTGATTCCGACAACCACCAGGACCATCGCACAGTTCCAGCGGATCGATCTTCCCGGCGGACCGTGGAAGTACGCCATTACGAGCAACGGCGGAAACATCCTGGTGGACGGCGAAGCCGATCGCGAGTGGCGAAACGAGATCGACCGTTCGACCAGCAAGTCCGGCGCCGAGTTGCCGCAGGTTCAGGCGGAACTGGAATCGCGGATCGACTCGAGCTGGGTCAGTTCCATTCGTGTTGCCGACGACCTGTTTCCGTACCTGGTCGTCGATCTGGCCGTGATGCCGAGTGAATTCGAAACCGAATGGAATCACTGGTGCGTGACGCGGGGCTGGAACGTTTCGCGTCAAGGCCGGAAGATCTACACGATGCCCGACGCCGTGTCGAAGTCACGCGCACTGGCAGAGGTGCGCCGCAGACTGGTCGAGTCGGGTGATCTGGATCAATCCGCAGTCGTGATCTCGGCAGGTGACGGCGCATTGGATGCGGACATGCTCGAATACTCCGATTTCGCGATCCGGCCGAGGCACGGTGAGCTGGAAGAACTGAATTGGCAACGGCCGACCGTTACTGTGACAGAAAGGTCCGGTATCGCAGCGAGCGCGGAGATATTGCGGTGGTTCTCTTCCGCGCTCGGGTAATACACGCTCTCTATGAAGGGGATTTAGTTGTCTGTATCGCTTGCCAAAGGGCAGAACGGCCCGCTGGACGTCTCGGATGTAGTTGTGTCGGTTCAGCTGGCTGCAGCCGCTGACCTGTCTGCGCTCCTCGTGACGAGCAACGGAAAAGTTCGTTCCGACGCCGACTTCGTCTTCTTCAACCAGCCGACCGGACCCGGCGTGCAATTGGTGCCCAACCCGGGTGGCATTGCCTCACTCCGAGTCTCGCTCGCCGGCGTCCCTGCCGATATCGAGCAGGTTCGCGCCGTCATCACGCTCGACGACGCTTCGTCGAACTTCGGGCGCAGCGCTGCACCCACCGCTCGGGTCTCCGACGCGGCCGGGAACGTGTTGTACGAGTACGTGATCGACGGTCTCACCACCGAGTCCATCGTCATCGCGCTCGAGGTCTACCGACGCCAGGGTGCGTGGAAGGTGCGCGCCGTCGGCCAGGGGTACGCGGGTGGATTTGCCGCGCTGGTCACCGATCACGGTGTGTCCGTCGACGATGCGCCCGCGCCGCCGCCGCCCACTCCGGTCGCGGCTCCGGCTCCGATCACCCCGCCCTCGTCCGTCGCTCCTACTCCGCCGGCGTACAACCAGCCGCCGCAGCAGCAGCCTTCGTACAACGCGCCGCCGGTTCCGCCGGCCCCGCCCGCGTACAACCAGCCGCCTGCCTACAACCAGGGACCGACGCCGCCGGCCTACCCGCCGGCCTACCCGCCGGCGCAGCAGCCTGCGTACAACCAGCAGCCGACGTACAACCAGGCACCCCCGGCGCCTCCCATGCAGAACCAGCCGCCGGCGCAGCAGCCCGAGGTGAGCCTGGTCAAGGGACGCCCCGTCAGCCTGACCAAGGGCCAGAAGGTCACGCTCCGCAAGGAGGGCGGCGTCGCGCTCACCATGATCCAGATGGGTCTGGGTTGGGATCCGATCAAGAAGAGCGGCCTGTTCGGAAGCCGTACCGCCGACGTCGACCTCGACGCTTCGGCGCTCCTGTACGCCGACGGCAACCTCGTCGACGTCTGCTACTACGGTCAGCTGACGTCCAAGGACGGCTCGGTCCGTCACATGGGTGACAACCTCACCGGCGACGGAGACGGCGACGACGAGGTCATGCTCGTCGATCTGCAGCGGGTCCCGGCTCACGTGACCACCGTGATCTTCACCGTGACCTCGTACCGCGGACACACGTTCGAGCAGGTCTCCAACGCTTTCTGCCGTCTCGTGGACAGCACCACCAACTCCGAGCTCGCTCGATACACGCTCCAGGGCGGCATGGCTTTCACCGGAATGGTGATGGCAAAGGTGTACCGCGCGAACGGCGAATGGAAGCTGCAGGCCATCGGTGAAGGTATCCAGGCCAAGCACGCAGGAGAAGCTGCGCCGCAGCTGGGCCGTTTCCTCACTGCTTGAGTCGAGACTGCATAGTCGAGATGAATCCGGTTCGGCGGTAGGTGGTTTCGATCGCCGTCCGCCGAACCGGACATCGTTGTCCCCTCCGTGCGTTAACCTCATGCGGCATGTCGAGCCGTCAGTCGAGCGGCCGTGCGCGAGAGGACTTGGCACAGTAGATGATCACTCGAGGGAAACTTCTCGGTCGGGCGGCGGCCGTCGCAGGCGTTGTGCTGGCGCTCGTGAGCACCGGAATCGCGCAGGCTTCGGTGCCCCAGTCGGCACCGCCGGCAGGTTTTTCCGAGACCGGGATCAAGTACGTCGCCCTCGGTGACTCCCGCGCCTCCGGTCCAAGGCTGGAACCGATGTACCCCGACGCCTGCTCGCGTTCGTACGAGAACTTCGCGGGCAAGATCTCGCGGGCGCTCGACGTGACCGAGTTCGCTGATGTCTCTTGCAGCGCGGCACGCGCCGAGAACATCATCGACACCCCACAGCTGATTCCGAACTACTGGCCCGTCCAGCTCGATGCTGTTCACCCGGACACCGACCTGATTACCATTTCGATCGGCGGCAACGACTCCAACAGCATCTTCCTCGGCCCCCTGTGCGTCGCTCCGGGACCGGGAACCGATCGTGGATGTCGGTACGACCCGCTCGCGAATTCCGTCGCCCAGTCCGGAATCGACCGGGCTGCCGGAGAATTGGATCGCATCCTGACCGCGGTCACGCAGCGCGCGCCTAACGCTCGCATCTACCTGATCGGAGAG
Organism: Rhodococcus sp. MurmanLake-1; assembly: GCF_056945715.1. Taxonomy (NCBI): domain Bacteria; kingdom Bacillati; phylum Actinomycetota; class Actinomycetes; order Mycobacteriales; family Nocardiaceae; genus Rhodococcus; species Rhodococcus sp. MurmanLake-1. The sequence goes on from NZ_JBWZNF010000018.1 coordinate 83,221, forward strand.
GGCGGCATGATCTCCTCTCGCGGATGCTGGCCGAACATCCCGTTCTCAGACGCCGACGCATCCTGGTTCATGGACTACTTCGCTCGCTACAACACGAAGTTCGACGAGGTCGCCCACGCCCACGGTGTGCGCACTGTCGACATTGCGGCGGCGAGCATCGCCGGCGGGCACGACGCGTGCGCGAGTGCAGATCAGCGTTGGTTCGAAGGCCTGTTCTCGGAGTCGACGGCGCAGCGCTTGCACTTCACGGACGCCGGGATGACCGCAGTGGCCGATCTAGTGGTGGCGGACCTGCAAGGCTGACCGAGAGAGCCCGGTCATGGCATAGTTCGCTGCTGTGGGTATGACTTTTGTTCCCGGACAGAACGCGCCGCTGCAGGCGCCCGTGGTGACGTTTCGAGCCGAGAGCCAGACGCCGTTCGACGTGTCGGCGCTGGTAGCGGACGCGAACCTGCGGGCATTGACGTCCGCGGACTTCGTGTTCTACAACCAACCATCCACCGCTGGAGTGCAACTCGACCAGAGCGGCATCCGGGTGGAACTCGATCGACTTCACCCCGATGCCGCAGCAGTGTTGTGCATCGTCAGCGTGGATCCGGCAGCGACGGTTGCGGGAGCCTTTCGCACGGCCGGGCTCTCCGCCACCCTGAGCGATCAATCCGGTTCGGTCCTGGCCGAATTCGCGATCCCCACCGCAGGTACCGAGACAGCGGTCATCTGCTGGGAGCTGTACCGAAAGTCCGGTGCCTGGAAGATTCGGGCCGTAGGGCAGGGCTATGCGGGTGGTCTGGCGGAACTGATCTCGGTGCACGGCGTCGAGGTCGACGACAAGCCGGCACAACCAGCTCCGACAGCCGCGCCCGCGTGGGACTCCGCCGTGGAGCCGTTGGAGGTGGGCCGAGGCCTCGAGCGCGCGTGGATGATCTTCGAGGACGCCTCGCGATCTGCCGCTTCCTTCGTCTCCAGCAGCGAGTACGCGCTGGCTCGGTTGGACGAAGATCTGACCGCTGCCGTCGCAGATCCGTCGTTGCGGAACTCGGCAGCGGGAGTGGCGGCGCGCGATGCCGCACAGAAGCGTCACGACGACCTCGTATCACTCGCGCGGGACAATCACGCCCGCGACAGCGCTCAGCTTGCGCACGAACTCGGCGTGATCGACGGCGTGCTCCCACGGTCGATGGCGTCGTGGAAGTCGGTGTCGTGGGCGGGTACAACCGATCCGGCCCAGATCACGGCCGTCAGCGACGGTATGCGTCTTGGCGAGCTTTCGGCTCCGGACCGCGGCACGCTCACCGTTCCCTACTGCGTCCCGCTCCCACTGCGTCGGCCCATCTGGGTGGACAGTACGTCGAGCAAAGCAGCGCTCGGTCTGATCAGTGCCGTCACCGTGCGCGTCATGGCCGCCGGCCCGATGCCGCTACTCGACGTCGTCGATCTGACCGGCTCGCTGACGCCACTGACCGACCGACTGGCACCGATGCTCGCGGGGCCGGTCATCACCGCTCACACCGAGATCTCGGCGCGCTTGCGGGCACTGGCCGAGGCCGTCGACATGGGCGAACTCGCGCGAATGAGTGGTGTCGCAGATGGCCCCAGTTCCCTGCGCCTGTTGATCCTCAGCGATTTCCCGCACGGATACTCCGCCGAAGACGCACAGACCATCATGTTCCTCGCCGAACGCGGACCGGCAATCGGTTTGTCGATACTGATTGTCGGAGAGGACGAGTCGAACTTCGCGGAAGAATCCGTCGCCGCACTGTCCGAGGGGTGCCAACATCTTTCGGCAGCAGGGCAGACGGAGGTTCACGATCCGTGGACCCGCACGCAATGGCACTTCACCCCGGACGTGCTCGACCCGATCTCCGAGTCGCGAATTCTGGCAGTGTTCGACCGCACCTAGTGGCCGATGGCGGATTGCCGAGCGCACAGGCAGAGTGGTGGTACGACCACGCGCGGTGTGTGGCGGCAATACTCGAGGAGACTCATGGCATTCTGGGATCAGTTGAAGGCTAAGGCTCAGGAGATGAACGGCCAGCTCAAGACAAAGACCAGCCAGTTCCAGAACAAGGAATTCAAGAACGCGAGCATGGCAATGTGCGCGTTGATCGCCGCCGCAGACGGTTCGATCGATCCGTCGGAGCGTCAGAAGACCGCCGCGCTGATCATGAGCAACGAGTCGCTCGCGGTCTTCCCGCCGGACGAGCTTCGTGAGCAGTTCGACTGGTACTGCAGCAAGCTGTCCTCGGACTACGAGTTCGGCAAGGTCGAGGCAACCGCGACCATCGCCAAGCTCAAGTCGAAGCAGGATCAGGCCCGCGCGGTCATCCAGATCGGCATCATCATCGGCGGCGCGGACGGCAACTTCGACGAGCACGAGCGCGGCGTCGTACGCGACATGTGTTTTGCAGTCGGAATCTCTCCGACCGAGTTCGATCTCTGATCGATTCAGAGCATGAAAGCGGGTGCGGCGCGAAAGCGCTGCACCCGCTTTTCTTTTCAGTACTCGGGATAGCCGTCCTCGGGTCCCAGCATCCGCTCGATCCTCGTCCGTGTGATCTTGGCGAGCTCGTCGACGCAGACCTTGCGCTCGACGGACCGTTCGTTGGACATGCGCTGGCCGATGTTCTCGAGCAGGTCGTCGGCGTCGTGGCCGTGCGAACACCACAGATACCGGAAGCCGAAGTTCCGCTCGTACTCCTCGCCGGCGCGATAGATGGTTGCCATGACGGCGTCGTCCGGAACCCAGATCGAGCATTGCTCGAGGTGGGACGGCACGCTGTTCTTGCGCACGCCTACGGGTGGATGGCATTGCAGGGCGCGTTCGACGTCCTCGTCCGAGAGGTTGAGAATCGCGTCCTCGGCGCGCGAGAGGATCTCCGCGTGATCGGCGAACGGACGTCCGTCGCTGACCCACCCGGCCCACGTCAGAGAGCAGCAGCACTCGAACAATGCGTGAACTGCCTTCTGCCGCGGTAGTTCGTTGAAGCGCTCCAACCCGATCGATTGATGTAGCAGCATGTGACCTCCCGGCCCGTTGTGCCTTCAGGCGCGCTCGACATGCCGCGCGGTAACCAGATGCGCGACCATTTCGATAGTCCGCCGCTTCACCTGGGAAAGGAAGGTTTGCTCACCGAGTTTTCAGGTTCTTAACGCGGCGTAACGAGCTGACCCACACAACGCAGGAGCCCACCGGCGAGGCTCCAGACCGGGACCCTTTGGAGGGAAAAGACCCGATCGTGACTGACTTTCTTCTCCGGCCGGCCCGTATCCAGCTAGGCGCCTTGCTCGCTCGGGCTCGCGATCGCCACCGGCGCCTTCTTTCGCCGTGCAACGAGACCTCACACTGCAAGCACGGATCATCGAAAACCTCGTCGGGATCTTCCCTGCGAACGTCGACAGCGCAACCATCGCCATTACCAGCAAGCTCAAAACGAACACCAAGGTCGTTAATAGGGCGCTCGCTGCGAAAAAGTGCGCAGAGACCAGTTCCGCGGTCGACGTTGAGTAGTTGTACGGATTCGCGGGTGTCGCTTCGCGTGCAGGCTCAGGACGTGACCATCTGGCGGAAGATCGGCGTGTTGTTCCTTGCATTGGTCTGGACGCTCGTGGCGGCGGCCTTGGTGTTGTTCGGTCTGTGGGATTCAATCGACACGAGCTGTGACGGACCTGCGGAACGCGACATGGCCGGTGGCGGATGGCTGGTGATCGCGACGTTGTCCGTATGGTCTGGGGCATTCGTCGTGTGCGCGCTTCGTCTCCGCACCGTGACTGCGGCCGTGCTCGCGACACTGTCGGTCGTATCGTCGACACTGGTCGTGGTCAACATGCTCGCCACTGCCTCGGGCCTTTGTTGGTGAATGTCTATTCGCCTTCCTGGTCGTTCACGCGTTCGGATTTTTCGATGATCGCGTGCATCGAAAAAATGCTTATACCCAACGTGATCACCCCCTCGAACTTCCCGAAAAGAACCGCGTAAAGAAGTTCAGAAGTGTTGCAGGAAAACAATTTTGGGCCCGGGTTGTATAGGTGATCGAGTTCCCCACAGATTCGTTACCCCAGTTCCGCCCGTTCTGGACAGGCTTTCGGGTTCCGCTCATTAGCCACCGTGGTCTTGGACATACTGAGGTCATGACGAGCCGAGGAGTGGTACGTAGTTGGGACGTGGGGGGTATGCAGGGCGTGATCGACTCCGCAGACACTCCGGGCGGTAGCTGGACCTCATGGACATCTGTAGTGGTCCACGGGTTCCCGGGTTTGGTCGAAGGTCAGGAAGTCGAGTTCGAGTGGAATCAACTCGACGAGCCGGCAGACGGTTACGACTTTCACACCGTGCAGGCGTGGCCAGTCGGCGAGGACCACACGCCGCCGGGACCGCCCGGTTTCAGGGCTTGGGATATCGATCCCGACGGCACCGTTCACGAGGTCACCGATCTAGACATCACCGACCTCGACGATACGATCGCGCCCCCGATCGGCACCCCAGCGATCGGTGTCGTCACCACGTGGAATGGTGAGGAAGGCTGGGGAGTCATCGACTCCGCGGACACTCCGGGCGGTTGTTGGACCTTCTACAGCGCCCTACACCCCGACGAAGTCATCAACGCTCGGCCGGGCGACAGTTTCAGCATCGGCGGAGGGATCAGCGCTCTCGTCGTCGGAGAGCAGGTCGACTTCGAATGGGAGCCGGTCATCGACCAGGACGGATACAAATTTCGTGCGATCAAGGTCAGGCCGCGGCGGGATATCCCCCCGTGGCGCGTCGAACGAATCGGTAGGTAGCTCGACATCGACGGCACGTCGACGACCACCTGCCCTGCCTCGAACGCCGCGAAGCGCTCGCCAACCGCAGCCTCGAGCACCCTCGCATCAAAGTCCCACCTCACTGGCTCAACGTCGACGGACCGATCATGCTCGAGGTAGCCCTTGGGCATGCCTCTTCGTGCGCATTCGAGCCCGAAGACAACCATCAATCGTGCACCGTGCCACATCATTGCCCTCACCACGCATTTCCAGCCACACCTTGTGCGCGCCGTAGACCGAATAGTTCTCGGTATGCACGGCTGGCCTCGGCTGTAAGTTCTTCGTCGCGCACGGTCCGCTGGCCCCTCGACTGCAGGAGCGGCACCCGAAGATGGTCGAACCGGTATACCGGCACCTCCGGTTCGCGCAGAATGGAAGTCGGCGCAGACACCGACGAACCACGGGAGCGATGCGATGATCCGACGACGGCTCGGCCAAGCATTGATGGTGATCGCACTCGCCTCCGCGGCCGTTTCGACCGCGCCCGTCCACGCGCAGGAACCGTCGTCAATCACGACGCCGGGCACAGTGACCGCGGCAACTTCCCTGCC